>JAHCII010000002.1 GCA_026129305.1 Anaerolineales bacterium | reverse complement strand
GCCGGTCCAGAATGTACACGGCCGGGTCGCTGTTTACCGCGTAGCTGAACTCCTGGCGGCGATACAGGCTGCCGCCCAGGTACTCACTCTGCGAGAGCAGGTTGCCGGTGCCCGGGTGGCGCTGGGTTACGGTCTTGTTGACCAGGCTCAGCCCGCCGCTCAACAGCTCAAAATGCTCGGTCTGCAGCAGATAACGGTAGTTCAGGCCCGCAAAGGGCGCCTGGCTGTTGTCGGTCACATAAGTGTGGCGGGTCCGGCGCAGCACCTCGCCATTGCTTGGGTTCTTCCAGTCCGTGGTCAGCGGGCGGCCGATGTCCAACCCGCTCGTGCCGAAGCTGTGCTGGGTATCCAGGATCTTGGTTTCGCCGTCCAGTTGGTAGCTGGTCTCGGTCACCGTCGGGTGGCCCACCAGCGCCCCCAGGCCGTTGCTGGGCTGGTTGGTGTACACCGGCGTGCCGTAGCTGTATTTCTGCACGGCGGCCAGCCCCAGCCCGCTGTGGACTTGCGCTTCGATAACCCGGTAGTTGTACCAGGAGCTGGCCGCCCGCCCATCGTGCTGGTAGCTGTAGCTCAGCTGCCCGCCGTAACCATTGTGGATGCTGACCAGCCGCGGGTAGGTCCACACGTTCTGCCCGCCGCTCACCGCCCGGTTGGGCAGGTTCTCGTAGCCGAAGCTGACCGTCGCCGCCTCGGTGTAGGGGATGCTGACCCCGCCCTCGCTATACCCGCCGCCGCTGACCCGCAGGCCGCTCAGGGTCAACGTGCCGTTGGCGTTGGGCGCCGCTTCGGCAGCGTAGTCGAACTGGTAGCGCCGCACGACGGTCTCGCCATGCAGGACCTGGATCTCAGCCAGCAGCTGCTCGTCCCACTGGTCCCAAATGCCGAAGTTGAGCGGGGCCGTGTCGCCCACCCCGCCGCGCCCGGCGGTCACAAAGCGCACTTCGTAGCCCGGCGCCTCGACCTCGGCCCCATGCAGCCCGCCCGTCAGCCAACCGGTGAAGCGGATGCTCTCCAGGTAGCTGGCCCGGTCAAAGGCCGGGATCTGCGCGGCCGCCGGCGGCTGCTCCTCGGCATAGCGGTACTCAATAAAGTTGCCGTGCACATCCACCACCCGGTCCACCCGCCAGCGGCTGGCGACCACATCCGTCCCCAGCCCGGCATAGCCCAGCGCGGTATACGGCGCATCCGGCGTGGTGCACGGCGTGCCGGTCTGGCACTTGTAGCCATACATCAGGGTGCGCTGCTCAGAATCCTCATTCCAGCCCAGGCGGTAGCGCGTGCCGTCGGTGGCCACGATCTCCCACCACTCCCCGGTCACATTGGCCACCGCCCCGGCATTGCCCAGGGCGTGGTTGTGGCGCTCAATATACAAAAACGACGCCCGCTCGGTGTAGTAGCGGTTGGGGTGGGCTGGGTCTTTCAACAGCTTGTGCTCTTCGCCATTGAAGGTCAGCGCAAATTTGTCCTGGTAGCCATAGCCGCTGCTGCTGGTGGTGATCTGGCGCACGATCTCCACCGCGTCAATGTTCCAGCCCACGCCCACCCAGGGCGCCTGCACGTCGCCCAGCACGCCGTCCACGGTCTTGCTGCTGTAGCTCAGGCGGATGTCGGGCGCCAGGCCGCCGCGCCCGGCCGGCGTCCAGATCGGGATGCTGTACTGCGCCCCGCCGGTGAACAGGGCTGCATAGGGCTGGTCGAACAGCAGCACGTTGGCCCCGTTCTGCGGCAGGCTGTCCCCCAGGCCGCCGCCCCAGGTGGAGAAGTGGGCGGCTTCCACCGTGACGGTGTTGGCTTCGGGGTCCAGCGCCACGATCGGCTGCTTGACCCAAATAGCCAAAGCTTCATCGTACAGGGCCACATACGGCTCCTGGCCAGCCGGCACGTCTTTCAGGTCCACCACGGAGGAGAAGTCGACTTCCAGAAAGACCGGCTGCGCAAAGGCCTCTTCCACGACCGCGCCGGGCTCCAGCCGCTGGGTTTCGTCTCCCGGGCCGGCGGCCAGCCCGGGCGCGGCGCGTAGTTCGATCTGGAACTGCAGTTCCGGCCCCGGCCGGCCCTGCGGCAGGCGGGTCACCTCCAGGATGGCGCTCTGCTGCAGGGCGCCTTCGGGCACATACACCGCCGCCAGGTCGGCCGCAGCCCAGCCGCCGTCCCTACCTAGCGCCGCTATCTGGGTACCCTCCGTTTTGGCCGGCTGCCCAACCCAAAAGGCCACTTCGACCACGATCGGCTCTTGGTCGGGCCGCGCCAGCTGCACCGGATGCACCCAGATCTCGCCTTCGGCGCGCCCCGCCCCCGGCGCCGCAGTGATGCGCAGGCTGTATTCAAATTCGAGCGTCTCGCCGGCCGCCAGCTCGGCGATCGCAAAGCGCACCCGGTTCTCTCTGGCGGCGTATTCGACATCGCCTCCAACAAATTCCATCCCCGGCGCCAGCACGTCCGTGTAGACCAGGTCGCGCTGCGCCTGGCTGTGGCTATTGCTGACCTGAACCCGCAGGCGCAAGACGCCGTCGGCCGCCAGCACGCTGGGCTCGGCCAGCACACGCAATTCGACCCCGGCATCCCCCGCTTGGCGCGCCGGAATGACCGTCTCGGGATACTGGCTGCCCTCGGCCTGCGCCTGTGGGATGTCTTGGTATAGGGGATAGCGGATCTCAGGCACCGCCAGCAGGGCGGCCCCTTGCCCCGGCGCTTGCGCGGCCTGCGCCCCAGCCAGCCCGGCTGGCAGCCACCCGCCCGCCAGCAGCGACACGGCCAGCAACAGGCGCAATGGCCCGCTCCAGGGCTTGGGTTCCGATGGTTTGGCTGTTACTCGGGTGGCGTCAACCGGCATGCATTTCCCCCAAAGGTCAAAACCCAGTATAAGTGCAACAAGGGTTAATGCAAGAGATTATCGCCACAAATGCTTGACAAAAAAGATGGGCGGCAGCCTTAGGGGCTGCCGCCTGTGGATGGTTGCCTTCACGCTGGCGGGGTGGAGACCTGCCACCCGCAGCAGTGCTGTTCTTGGCTGCAAAACTTCTTCGCGGCGCGGCTGCGCCGCTGGCTCAGAATGACAGGTGGGCGTAGGGGCGAGGCATGCCTCGCCCCTACGGTCGCTCTTTACGGCCGCCGCAGGCTCAGAGTGACACGCGATGCATTACGTCGTGATGCCGGTGATCTTGCCGTGAGCCTTGTTGTTGGCCACCAGCAGCGAGAACTCCCCCACCACCTCGCCCTTCAAGCTGTCGCCTGAGCGGGCCAGCTCCTTCAGCTCAAAACCGCGCAGGCTGTAAAAGCCAACTTTGCCGCTTTCCAGGACATAGGCGGTGTGGGCCGGGCACCAGCGGTCCATCACCAGCTCCATTTCGCCGTACTGGGTGATCACGCGTTCGATGGCGCTCATGCCGAACTTGCTCTCGTCCTGGCTGACGCGTACATAGCTGCTGTTGTCCAGCAAGCCGCGCAGGTCATTGGCTACGCGCGGGTTCATCACCAGCAGGTCCGGGTGCCCGCCATCCATGATGATCTCTTCCATCAGCGTGTCCACATCCGCTTTGCTGATCGGCCCGTCGGCCGGCTGCACGTTGTCCGTGATGAAGGTGCCCAGCCCGCCCAGGCTGCGCGGCTGGCCGGCCGCCCCGGCCGAACGCACCCCGTGGAAGGCGGCCCGCTCCACCAGGCGCAGCAGGTGCGGCACGGCCTTGTTGGCCTGGTACATGAACTCGTCATCAATGCCGTGCTGCGTGATGGCCTGCAGCGTCCCCGAGACCTGCACAGCCTTCTGGAAGATGCTGGTGTAGTTGTAGGGCGCCTGGATGTCGGTCAGCGGGCCAAAGTCGGCGTCGTCCCCCTCCAGCCGAGCCATGCCGACGATCTGGATCGGCGCGTTGGCGGCGTGCTGGGCGTTGGCGCCGCCATAGGCCCGCGAGTACACCTCGATCAGGTTGGTCTGCGGGTTGGCAGACTTGACCACCAGGTACTCCGCCCCGATCAGGATCACATGGCCGTCCTGAAACACCGAAGCGTCCGTTACCACGAAGCTGGTGTCGTCCACCGCGATCGGGTCGCCGTTGTTGGCGGTGGTCTCCAGCGGGTCCAACTCATCCTCCAGCAGTTCCAGCTTGTAGCCGTTCAGCTTGAGGTTGAACTTGCCGCGCGCCCCGTCCAGCCCCAGGCGTGAGAGCAGCGGCGTATCGCGCGGGTCCACCATCTGGATCACATCGCTGATCAGGCGCGCCTGCGTGGTCAGATCAGAGTGTGTCGTCTTGGGTCCATCGTATATTGTCATTCCCCCTCCTTAGGTTTCTTAAATCGAAAATCAACCGTCAACAATCAGCAATGCCTAGTACACCTCCAGCCCGCGGGCCCGGAAGCGCCGCTTGAGCTCCAACAGGCCGGCCAGGTCGCCCGGGCGCAGCTGGGCCACCTGCGCCTCGTACTCGCCGCGCAGGTCCGGGGCCGGCGGCAAGCCGCCGCCACCCGGCTGCACGATGTGGCTGGCCCGCGGCGCCGGTCGCGCCGCCTCAGCCGGCTCCTGGTCGCCGGCCAGCCGCAGCTTCAGTTCGCGCAGCTCCTCCTCCAGCCGGCCCAGACGGCGGTCCTTGGCGCTCTGCCAGCGTCGTTCGATGGCGTCTTCGATCTGTCGTTCCAGGCGCTCAAGCTCGCCGGCACTACGGCCGCGTGAAGCCGGCTGGCGCGGCTCTTCCGGCGAAACCCCCGCCAAACCAATCTCCCTTGCAAGCTGTTTCTCAGAAACTGGCTCGTCGTGCTCCCCCAAAATGCCGCCGCTCTCCTCGTGGTCGTTCATGTCTGGCCCCTCCTCGGGCAAGCCTACATATAGCAGGCGGTAAGAAACCTGGGTGAAAACCGGCGCGGCTATCAAGCAACTGGCCGTTATTTTCATCAGCGCAACAGAAATCTCTCTGCTAGGATTGCGCAGGGAGCAAGGCATGGCAGACAAAGCCTCGAAGATCAAACCGGCGCCCAAGAAGAAGGCCGCCCCCACCCCCCAAGAAAAGCGAGAGTCGGTGGCGCAGCGCGCCACGCGCATGCTATGACTGACAATCTGATCCCCGCCCTGGTCATCCCGTCCATTTCTGTGTTTTTGTGCCTGCTGATCGGCATGCGCCTGGGAGAAAAGACTTACCCCGACGCAGCAGATGGGCGCGCCTGGTGGCACTACCGGCTGTGGTGGCTGCTGACCGCCGCCGGGGCCTTGGTGGGCCTGCTGGCGATCGCCCTGCTGGCCCTGGGCGTGGACAATCTGTGGCTGCACCTGTTTCTGAGCACCGGCGGGTCCATTTTCGTGCTGGTGGCGCTGTGGGGCCTGCTCTCCTACTTGCTGTACATCTATAGCGGCCGCCATCGCCTGGGCGCCGCCCTGGCGGTGATGTACGCCGCCATGATCCTCAGCGTGCTCTACATCACCTTCTGGCTGGGCCCGGTGAGTGTGCGCCTGGACCCCTGGGGGACGGCCATCAATTTCCAGAACACGCTGGCCCCGAATGTGCTGCTGATCTACTCTCTCAGTCTAACCCTGCTGCTCGGCTTGCCGCCCTTCCTGGCTGCAGCCGGCTTCTTTGTCCTGTCTATGCGGGTCAAAGAGCACAGCCCCAAGCTGCGCGCCCGGGTTGTCTCGCTGGGCCTTATGTTCCTTTTCGGGGTGGCTTACATTCTGCCGGTGCTCTTTCTGCCGTTTAACATCCAGACCAACACACCGCTTTGGCAGTTTGGCACCCGTCTCTTAGGCCAGCTGGCCCTGCTGGCCATCTATTGGGCATACTTTCCACCAGCCTTCGTGCAAAAAGCCTTCAAGATCGACCCGCTCGTATAAGAAACCCCGGCATTGTTTGACAATGCCGGGGTTTTTACTTAGTCCTCGCGCAGGGCCAGGCCGGGGTCGGCCGTCACGGCCGGCTCGCCACCCAGCGCAGGGTTAAAACCCTGGCCGCCCTGAGCCGGCCGCGGCCCAGCTGTGCCAGGCGCCAAGCCGGCCAGAGCCAGCAGGCGGGCCTTCTCGATCTCCAGTTCCACCGCCGCCAGCTGCTCCGCGGCAGCCTGGCGCAGCACCTCGTGCGGGTCGCTCTCGCCGATCTGCTCCAGGGCGCGTTGGCGGCTGTAGCCCAGGTCGCGCACCGCCAGGCTGGCGGCATTGATGCGCGCCATGCGGTCGGTGGGCACGTCGGCGGTCAGCTCCACATCCACCGCCAGGCCGGCCAGTTCACCCGGCTCAATGCGGATCGGCTCGCCGCGGCCGCGCCGCCCGTCACGGCCTTCCAAGGGCTGGCCGCTGTGCTGCAGCCAGGCCAGCATCAAGCCAAACACCTCGCCCAGCGCCTCCTCGGCTAGCTCCTTGTAAGGGGCCAGGGTCTTCATGCCGCTTTGGGTCGCCAGGTTGAGCGTGGCATAACCCGTGCCGCTAGGATAGTCGCCGCTTTGCAGCACGCGCGGCACAGTGCTCTTGCTGATGCGCTCTGCGGCGCGCTGGGCCAGCGCCGCCAGGCCCAGGTCCATGCCCGGTGGCTGCAGCGCGTCCAGCTTGTGACCGGGCGGCACGTAGGCGGGGCGGCCGGGCTCGCCGTAGTCCACATCCACGCCGTCACTGGGCCCCTCAATCTTCATGCGCGGCGCGGCGGCGTAAGCGATCACTTCAGAGGTCAGCAGGGTCTCAACGATATTCTGGGTGTCCCACTGGCCCGACGTGTAAATGGAGTACAGTAGCGGAATGCGCTGCGGCCCGCCGCTCTCAGCCAGGGTGGTGCCGCCCACCTTGGCTGCCCAGGGCAGGAAACCCAGGCCGTGCGGCTCGCGCAAGATCTCGACGGCGTCCGCCTCAGCCTCACCGCCGGGGGCGGCCAACCCCAGGCCGCCGGCCTGCGGCACAGCCCACACGACGCGCTGCTCCAGGTCCATATAGTCGTACAGCGTGCAGTGGGTCAGCTGGGCCGGTTTGTTTCCGCCGCGGCCGCGCTTGGGCGCCGCGGTCAGGGCCTTGGCCCGCACCCCCCAAAAGTCGGCCACGTCCTGCATGCGCAGCACGGTCTTCATCAGCACCGCCTCGGGCATCCAGTCGGAATAGCGCACATGCACCTGCTGCGGGTTGCGCACCAGGATGGCGAAGGGGCCGAAGCGGTCTGCGGCGCGACCGCGGGCGGCCCCACGGCGCCCGCCCAGCAGGCCCGCCGCGCCCTGCTGCTCCGGCAAATAGACCACCTGGGCCACCACCTCATCGTAGAGCAGCGCGCTCAACACCACATCGCGCAGCACGCCGGCCTGCCGGCGGCGGCCGGCGTTGCGGAAATGCCAGGCCAGGGCGCGCTCGATCTGCTCAGCGCGGGTGCGCGTCGCCGGCCCGGCACCCAGCGGCTGCACGCTGAGCTGCGGCGCCACCGAGCTAAGCAGGCGTGTGCCGGCCCGCACGGCGTCGTGCGGGTCGCTGCTGACCACCTTGTGGATCCACTTCAGCCCGGCCACGTTGGGCGGCAGGCTCCACTGGTTGCGCCACATGGCGTCCATGGCCCTTAGCATCCGGTCGCGCTCCGCATCGGCGGCCACCAGCTCTTCGGCCAGGTTCTGGAAATGAAACAGGCTTTGCATGCATCCCCCTTTATTATGGAAAGAACCTGCATTAATGCACGAACAGGGCCAGCCTGGGACGGCTGGCCCTGTTCGTCAAGCCAATTAACCATTCCGTCATTGCGAGGAGCGGAGCGGCACAGCCAGCGAAGCGACGAAGCAATCTCGACGATAGCTCACTCCCGCACATCCCGCGGGTAGCTCGCCTTGGCCGCCTCGGCCCGGGCCGGGTCGATCTCCACCGTCACGAAGGGCTGTTCAGCGCTGGTGACTGCCAGCAGCTCGCCGTCCGGGTCGCTGACCCAGCCGGCCCCGCCCCAGTCAAAGCCCACGCAGGTGCCGCTGCGGTTGGAGGACAGGCAGTAGGCCCCAGCCATCACGCCCATCACCCGGCCGGCGGCCAGCCACTTGTCCACACTGCGGCGCTCCGTGGCGCGCGGGTTGACCAGCAAGTGGACGCCCTGCCGCGCATAGCCGCGGGCGTGTTCGCCAAACCACAGGTCGGAACAGATCATGAAGCCCACCTTCAGCCCGCCGGCCGCGGCGGCCTCAAAGCGCGGCTGGGCATTGCGCCCATACCAACTGCCCTCCCAGAAACCGGGCTCGTCCGGCAGGTAGTACTTGCGGTGGGCAAAGTTCGCCTGGCCGTTGTGCCACACAAAGCCGTCGTTGTAGCGCCCGCCAGCCTGGCTCACCGCCTGGCTGCCCAGCACCAACGACGCCCCCAGGGCAGCGAGACGCGGCAGCCACTCGGCGTGGGCCTCGGCGCTGGCCTGCCACAGCGCCGGGTCCGGCTGTTTCTCGTAGAACATCCAGGGGTGGAAAGGCATCTCTGGCAGCAGCACCAGGTCGCTGCCCTCGGCGGCCACATGCGCCGCCAGCGCCTCAAAGGCGGCTTCCATTTCGACGGCGGCATCGGGGAACTGGATCACGGTAACTTTCATACCGCCATTCTACTCCAAAAGCGCCTTACAAGTCTGCAAGGTGAGCAGGGCCCTACTTATAATGTAGGCCACACGAGATACAAGGGAGGCGCCATGCCGGAGAAACAGGGACATCTGCAAGACTACACGCTTTTCAACGCCCTGCTGGAAGGCGTGCAGATCATCAGCTTTGACTGGAAATATCTATTCGTCAATGACACCGTGCTCAAGCACGCCCGCAAGTCCTGGGAAGAGCTGCTGGGACGCACCATGATGGAGGCCTATCCGGGTATCGAAAACACCGAGATGTTCGCCACCCTGCAAGAGGTAATGAAGTCTCGCCAACCCGCCCGCATGGAAAATGAATTCACCTACCCGGACGGCGGGCAGGGCTGGTTCGAGCTCAGCATCCAGCCCTGGGAAGACGGCATCCTGATCCTCTCAATGAACATTACCGCCGCCAAGCGCGCCGCACAGCAAAAGGCCGCCTAAGCTAGCTGCCACCTCTCAGGCTTCTGTTATATCTTTTCTCCTGGGCGTAATATCCAGGCGCTAGGGTGCTTTTCCATGCCGATGCGCGGGTAATAGTCGGCGGCCGCCGGGGCGGCCAGCAGCACCAGCATGGCGCCCGGCTCCAGCGCCGCCTGGGTCTGGCGGATCAGCTCTTTGCCGATGCCCAGGCGCTGGTGGCTGTCGGCCACGGTCAGATCCGCCAGATAACAGCAATAAGCCCAGTCGGTCAGCGAACGCGCCAGGCCCACCAGCTTGTCCCCGTCCCAGGCGCTCACCGTCAGGTCGGCCTCCTCCAGCATGCGCTGCATGCGTTGCGGTTCGGCAACCGGCCGGCGCTCTCCCAGGCTGGAGGCCTGGTACACGCCAATGAAGGCTTCTAAATCCAGCGGCAGATTGATCTTATATTCGATCGGCATCTCAGTATCTCTTTCTCAGCCCAATGTAAGGGTGATCAGCAGGCCATAACCCCCTGGGCGTTTTTGCGTTTTAACTGTTAGCTGCCACAGCATATCGCAGGCCTTGCAGCTGCGTCAATGCGTTCACAAGGCCGCTGGAAGTCCGGAGGCTCTATGCAAATCTTTAAGTTCCATATATTGCTTTTTGGACGCGAGGATATAAAATAGTAGCCATGAAAGCAGGACAGGGCACCGCTCTGCCATGGATGCGTTAGCTACCCCAGCGCGCACCCACCAACGGCTGAGAACTGTAAAGGGCGACAAAAGGGTCGCTGTTTACAGTTTTTTTGTTGCCTGCTGGTCAAATAAGGAGAAAGAATGAAGAACACCCGCATCTTGTTTGCTCTGCTGGTTGGCGCGGCGCTGCTGCTCTCCGCCTGCGCTGGGGGGCCTTCTGGCCCCGCCGAGCAAAAGAACGACAGCCTGACCGTGCTGGAATGGTCTGGCTACGAGTCTGAGACCTACTGGGGCCCTTTTGCTGAGAAATACCCGGACATTCAGCCGGACTACGCCTTCTTCAGCGAAGACGCCGAGGCCTTGGCCAAAGCCCAGAGTGGCTTTTACTTCGACGTGGTGCATCCCTGCGGCAGTTGGTGGGGGCTCTACGTGGAGGCCGGTTTGGTACAGCCTCTGGACGTCTCGCGCCTGTCCAACTTCGACAAGCTCTTCCCCGAGCTGACCCAGCACGGCGTGATCAACGGCCAGCAGTATTTCATCCCCTGGGACTGGGCCTTCGAATCGATCACGGTGCGCACCGACCTGGTGGATGAAGTGCCCACCTCCTGGGCCGACCTGTGGGATCCGCAGTATGCGGGCCAGATCTCCATCTTCGACTCGGGTGAGTCCACCTTCTACACCGCTGCCCTGGCTCTGGGTCTGGACCCTTACAACACCACCCCCGAACAGGACGAGCAGATCAAGCAGAAGCTTATCGAGCTGAAGCCCAACCTGCTCACCTACTGGTCGGACTACACCGAGATCATCCAGTTGCTCTCCACGGGTGACGTCGCCGTGGGCGCCAACACCTGGAACGATGCCTGGTCCACCCTGGCCGAAGAAGGCTATGAGATCGAGTACATCGACCCGCTGGAAGGCCGCATCAGCTACGCCTGCGGCTTCGGCATCTCGACCAACAGCCAGAACGTCGACCTGGCCTACGATTACATCAATGCCCTGATCGATGCCGAGTCGAACGCTAACATGGCCAATGATTTCTACTACGGCGCCGCCAACCGTGACTCGGTCGCCCTGTTGGACCCAGCCTTAGTGACCAAGTTCGGCTACGACGATCTCTCCATCCTGGATCAGACCAACTTCCAGCACCCGCTCACTCAAGAGCAGCGCGAGAAGATGACGCGCATCTGGAACGAAGTCAAGTCCGAGCAGTAATCCGCCACCCCCTCGGGGCCGGCGGAAAATCCGCCGGCTCCGATAGGCATTTATGGAAAACAAACGCCGCCTGCTTGTTCTGATCGCCCCGCCCGCCATTGTGCTGGCGATTTTCTTCTTGGCACCTCTGGTGATCATGCTACTGTACAGCTTCAAGGACAGCACCTTTGGCCCCATGCTGCCGCTGAGCGTCAAGCACTACATGAATTTCCTGCAAACGCCGTCTTTCTTCCGGCTGCTGCTGGATTCCAGCAAGCTCTCATTCCTCACCGCGGCGCTCTCCATCCTCATGGCCTTTCCGGTGGCCTACTTCCTGGTCTTTTATACCGGGGCGCGGCGCGTCATTCTGCTCACCTTACTGATCCTGCCCGCCTGGACCAGCTTCTTGCTGCGCGTGCTGGCCTGGAAGGTGATTCTCGGCTCCAACGGGCTGCTCAACCAGCTGCTCATCTCAGCCGGCCTGATCAGCGAAGGCGCCCCGATCCTGCTCTACAGCCAGTCCGCCGTGCTGATCACGCTGGTCTACGTCTGGATCCCCTTCGCCGCCCTGCCGCTCTTCGCCGCCATGGAGCGCATTGACCCGCGCCTGCACGAGGCCGCCCAAGATCTGGGCGCCTCGCCCGCACAGACCTTCTGGCGCGTGACCCTGCCCCTCACCCTGCCTGGCATGGCCTCAGCCTTCTTCTTCGTCTTCATCCCCACCCTGGGCGAGTGGGTCACGCCGACCCTGGTGGGCGGGGTCAGCGGCATCATGTACGGCAACCTGATCCAGGACCAGTTCGCCCGGGCGCTCAACTGGCCGCTGGGTGCCCTGCTCAGCGTGGTCTTGCTGGTGCTGGTGGCGGTCTTCAGCTACGTCTTCAATCGCTTCATCCCCATCACTGAAGTGCCGGTGTCCACATGATCAAGCGCAATATCGGCAAATGGCTGGGCTGGAGCTACTATCTCCTGTTATTGCTCTTCCTGCAGCTGCCCATCCTGCTGCTGATCGTGTTCTCCTTCAATGATTCAGTGCTGCTGACCTTCCCGCTCAAGGGCTTCACCCTCGAGTGGTACCGCCAACTGCTGGGAGCGCGTGAGCTGCTCAATGCCGCCCGCAACAGCCTGGTCATCGGCCTGATCTCCTCAGGTGTGGCGACCGCCCTGGGCACCATGGCAGGCATCGCCATTTCGCGCTACAACTTCCCGGGCCGGGAGATCTTTCTCAACATTGCCACCCTGCCCCTGGTCATTCCTTATGTGGTGCTGGGCGTCGCCATGCTGATCTTATTCCAGGCGCTCAACATCGGCCTCAGCCTGTGGACCATCACCATCGGCCACGCCGTGATCAACATCCCCTATGTGATGCTGATCGTTTCGGCGCGCCTTTCCGGCTTCGCCAACAACCTGGAAGAAGCCGCCATGGACCTGGGCGCCACTTACTGGGGCACCCTTATGCGCATCACCCTGCCCATCTCAGCCCCGGCCCTGGTGGCCGCTTTCTTGTCTTCCTTCACTTTGTCTTTCGATGAGTTCTCGCTGGCCTTCTTCCTGGCCGGCACCGATAACACTCTGCCCGTCTATCTTTACTCCCAACTGCGCTTCCCCAACCGTCTGCCGCTGGCCATCACCACGGCCGCCGTGGTCATTCTGGTCTCAGCAGTCATCTTGCTGGTCTCCGAATGGCTGCGCAAAGTGGGCACAGAACGCAAAATTCGGCGGGGCGGCTAAAATATCATCCTTCAGGAGCGCTAACCCACAAGAATGAAACCCTACGCTGTTGAACTCAAGCAAGTAAGCAAAGTCTTCTCCGGTTTGTTGCGCGGCGAAAAGAACATGGCCGCGGTCAATAATGTGGATCTGCAAATTCGCCAGGGCGAGTTCTTTACCCTGCTTGGCCCCAGCGGCTGTGGCAAAACCACTACCTTGCGCATCATCGCCGGCTTTGAGTTCCCCAGCAGCGGCGAGGTGTACCTGAACGGTGAGCTCTCCAACAACCTGCCGCCCTACAAACGCCCGGTCAACACCGTCTTCCAGAACTATGCCCTGTTCCCGCACCTGACTGTGGCGCAGAACGTAGCTTTCGGCCTGACCATCAAGCGCGTCCCCGGCCCCGAGCGGGATGCCCGCGTGCGCGAAGCCCTGGAGCTGATCCGCTTGGGCGACCTGGGCGGCCGCTACCCCAACCAGCTCTCCGGCGGCCAACAGCAGCGTGTGGCCCTGGCCCGCGCCTTGGTCAACCGCCCAGCGGTGCTGCTGCTGGACGAACCCCTAGGCGCCCTGGACCTGAAACTGCGCGAACAGATGCAGCATGAGCTCAAGCAACTCCAAAAGCGGGTGGGCATCACCTTCATCTATGTCACCCATGACCAGGAAGAAGCCCTGACGATGAGCGACCGCATCGCCGTGATGAGCGAAGGTCGTGTGCAGCAGTTGGGCACGCCTGAGGATATTTACAACTACCCCGCCAACCACTTTGTGGCTGACTTCATTGGCGACACCAACTTCATCGAGGGCCAGGTGGTTTCGCTGCATGAGAAGCACACTGTGCTGCAGGTGGGTCGTGAACAGGTCATCGCCGGCGCCAGCAAGGTGCGCCTGGCCCCCGGCGACAAGGTCACCATGGTCATCCGCCCCGAGAAGCTCAACATCACCCACGACAAAGGCGAAGCGCAACCCCAGGAAGCGGCCCTGAGCAACGGCAGCAGCCCCCACCGCGCCCTGATGAACGCCAAAGTCACCGACGAGGTCTTCGTCGGCACGGACAACCGCGTGTATGTGGCGCTCAAGAGCGGGCCGGAGCTGGCCGTGCTGGTGCGCAATATGGAGATCGAGTTCAAGCCAGGCGATAGGGTGCGCCTGACCTACGACCCGGCCGACAGCCGCCTGCTGCCAGCCGCCCAGCTGGGCACCCTGGAAGAGGGCGAAGCGTAACCCGCGGGTTTACGCGGCACACAGGCCTGTACCACTCCTACAACAAAAAGCCGCACCCGTTGGGTGCGGCTTTTTTCTTATTGGCTCTCTTCCGCCAGTTGCTGGCGTTTCTTCGCCACGCGGTAGCGCTCATTCATGTCCAGAATGCGCTTGCGAATGCGCAGACTCTGGGGGGTCACTTCCAACAGCTCATCCTCGCCCAGATATTCGATGGCTTCGTCCAGGCTCATCACACGCGGTGGGCTGAGGCGCTGCTCGATCTCGCCCTTGGTGTCGGCGCGCATGCCGGTCAGCTTCTTGGTCTTGCACACGTTGACTTCCATGTCCATGTCGCGCGGCTGCTCCCCCACCACCATGCCGGCATACACCGGCGTGCCCGCCGGGATGAACAGCACGCCGCGTTCTTCAGCGGCGCGCAGGCCGTAGGTGCTGGCCACGCCGTTCTCGAAGGCGATCAGCGAGCCGCGCGCCCGCGAGGTGATCGTGCCCGCCATGGGCAGGTAGCCGTGGAAGATGGTGTTGAGGATGCCGGTGCCGCGCGTCGCGGTCAGGAACTGCTGGCGGAAGCCCAGCAGACCGCGCGTCGGCGCAATATAGTGCAGCTGCACAGTGCCGCTGCTGGTTTCGTTCATCTCTTGCATCTCGCCGCGACGGCGGCCCATCATCTCCACCACCGAGCCAGAGGTTTCCTGGCTGGTCTCGATATGCACTTCCTCAAAAGGTTCCAGGGTGTTGCCCTCAGCGTCCTTCTTCAAGATCACTTCCGGGCGGCCCAGTTGGAACTCATAGCCTTCCCGGCGCATGGTCTCCACCAGGATCGCCAGGTGCAGCTCACCGCGGCCGGAGACTACAAAGGTGTCGGCGCTGTCGGTGTCCTCCACGCGCAGCGAGAGATTGCTGCGCAGCTCATTCAGCAAACGCTCGCGCAGTTTGCGACTGGTGCCCCAGGTGCCCTCTTTGCCGGAGAAGGGTGAGGTGTTGACGCCCAGGGTCATGCGCACCGTGGGCTCTTCCACGCGGATGCCGGGCAGCGCCACCGGGTTCTCAGGGTCTGCCAGGGTCTCACCGATCGCCACGTGCTCCATGCCGGCCACAGCCACAATATCGCCGGCGCTGGCCTCGGCCACTTCGACCCGTTGCAGACCCTCCTGTACATACAGGTAAGGGATCTTCTCAGACACCGCCCCGCCGTCATGGGTCAGGCGCGCCACGTTTTGCCCGCCGCGCATGCGGCCGGCGAAAATGCGGCCCATGGCGATCTGGCCGCGGTAATTGTCATAGTCCAGGGTGGTCACTAGCATCTGCAATGGCGCATCCGGATCCACCTGGGGCGCAGGGACTTCCTTCAGGATGGTCTCATACAGCGGTTGCAGGTCCGGCCCCAGGTCGGGGGTCAACCCGGCACGCTGCTGGGTACCCACGGCGTACACTACTGGGAATTCGGCCTGCTCATCGCTGGCACCCAGTTCAATGAACAGGTCAAAGGTCTCGTTCAGCACTCGGGTGGTGTCGGCATCCTTGCGGTCCACTTTGTTGATCACCACAATGGCGCGGTGGCCCAGCTCCAACGCCTTCTTCAGCACAAAGCGCGTCTGCGGACGCGGGCCTTCGGCGGCGTCCACCAGCAGCAGCACGCCGTCCACCATATTGAGCACTCGCTCCACTTCCCCGCCGAAGTCGGCGTGGCCGGGTGTGTCCACAATATTGATCTTGACCTCCTGCCCGCTGGCCGGGTCCTGGATCCGGATGGCAGTGTTCTTGGCCAGGATGGTGATGCCGCGCTCACGCTCCAGGGCATTGGAGTCCATCACGCGTTCCTGCACCTGCTGATTGTCCCGGAAGACACTGGCCTGGCGCAGCAATCCGTCCACCAGGGTGGTCTTGCCATGGTCTACATGGGCAATAATGGCGATGTTTCTTAGGTCGTTACGAACTTGCTTCATTTGTATTAAATCCATCCACAAAAACGCCCCGCCTTGGCGGGGCGAAAATTCACTAAGCAATTATAGCAAACTTGGTCTTGTTTTAGACCTGCTTGCCGCGCCGCCAGTTGGCCAGCGTGATCCACAGCCAGCTAATAATGAAGAAAGCCGCCAGAATACCCAGGCAGTACAGCGCCACACCGCCGTAGCCGCCCACTTCAGCGGGGTTTAAGAACTCGTAGGGGTACCAGCCGATCAAGGCGCCGCGCACCAGTGAATAGACCAGATAGAGCAGCGGGAACACCAGCCAGTACAGCGCATGGCGCAACTCCAACGAGTGCCTGGGCGGCTGCCACAGCCAGTCGGCGATGACCACCAAGGGCATCACAATGTGCGTTTGGGTGTTCACCCAGGGCAGCAACGCCCCCAGGTCCTGGCCGCGCAGCAACACAAGATAAACCAAGCCGACCACGCTGATGTAGACCACGCCGGCGCCGCGGATCAGGTCATCCTGCAGCGAAGGTTCACGGCCCAGCCACAGACGATAGGCCGAAATGATCAAGATCAGCGACACCAGAATATTGCTGATATTGGTGAAATAGCTAAAGAAACTCACCGGGCTGAAGCCAAGCGACATGGAGATGCCAAACTGGGTGAAGATGGCGAACAAGGTCAACCAGCCGAAGAACAGCCGGATGTACGCAAGGCGGCTAGGTGTATTCATGTTCCGCATTATATGCGTAGTCCGCCCCACACGCCATCAATCCAGGCGAAAGACAAGCTCATCCACCAGTTCGCCATCCACGTTCAGCACGCCTTGGGACTGGCCAACTCGCACAAAGCCGCATTTTTCCAGCACCCGCATGGAAGCCGTATTGTGCACCGCCGTATAGCCGAACAGTGGGCGCTGCGGCAACTGCGTCAATAACTGGCGCAGTGCCTGGGTGGCGATGCCGCGTCCCCAGAAAGCCCGCCCTACGCCATAACCCACCTCGCGCTGGCCCTCCATCTCCCAGGACATGATGCTGCCGGCCACTTCGCCATCCGCCAGGATGGCCAGCAAGATGTTGTCTGGGTTGCTGCGCACCCTGGCCCAGTGCGCCATGAAGTCAGCCTCTTCACGGGCCGGGAAGGCGGCCATGCGCACGGCTTGCGTATCGCGCTGCTGCTCGTACAAAATGGGCAAATCGCCGTCCTCGATTTCGCGCAGGCTCACATGCACACTCATAAAAACGATCACACGAACTCAAGTCGGCAACAGCAAGTCATCGGCCGGGGCAAAGGAAGTAGCGGTCAGTGTCATCACCACCCTCCGCCATCCAGCCTTCCCGCCCGGCGCTATCCCGAACCTGCCACCACGACCAATTGTCAGAGCATACAGGCCCGCCAATCACACTCAAGGTGCTGCCAGGCGAATACGAACGTAGGCGACTGGCGCTGCGTCCCGGCCCCTCGCGCATATAGACACTGTCGCGCCGGGTGCACACATGCGCCTGATCACCTACTCGCAATTGTTGTGGGGGTGCACCCGGGCAACTATCCTGCTGAGGTGCAAAAACTTCCAGGGTGGGCACAGACAGATCGCGTCTGCTGCAGGAGTTCAAGGGCACATCTTCAAAGTAGAAACGATCCGGTGTATTCAAATACAAAGCAGTCAAGGACCAAGTTTGATTTTCATTGAGACTGAATAAAAAACCAGCAGTGTCCGTCGAATGTGGGGGGTTCAATCGCTGGCAGTCGATATAACAACTCTCGGTCATCTGCCAATTGGGACTCCAGCCACTGGTCCATATTTCCAGAGAGTAAGTGCCCAGGCGATAGCCCGTGCAGCTATGGTTGGATCCCAAGCGCGCGCCCAATTGATTGAGGAATTCTTGCTTGGTCACGGATTGCCCACCTTCGATATAGAAGGCATACCCAAAATTATTCTGGACAATTCGCGAGAAAAAGCTGGTATTACCAGACTCCAGCGAGTACTGGAACCAATCCAAGATGGAATCCACATCCGCATTGTTTAGTGGGGCTGGTTGCCAAGATGTGTCGGTAGGCTGGCTGACAGTCGTGCTGGTTGCCCGGCTTGCCGCGGTGGTAACGGGGGCAACCACAACCGTTTGCGTCCCAAGGTCGCTCTGGCGAGGTGTGCCTATAATCGGATTCTCCGCAGAAGGCAGGCGGCAGGCCAAGATTGCTCCCAACAAAACAAGGATAGGAAAGAAACCCCTTTTCATGTCCATGCGCGTAGTGTACTACTAAACAGGCGCACCACAAGGCTATGCGCGCCCCAGCGTCGCAAAAGGGTTCTCGCGCCGGGGGCGCCGCGCCGGGCCGGCCAGCTGGTGGCGGGCGGCCATCAGCATCCAGTAGACCGCATCCAGCGTATCGTCATGCTCGCCGTCCGGCCAGCGCAGCCACTCCTCGCGGAAGGCGCGCAGGAACGGCGTCTCAGCATTGGTCAGCCAGGCATGTCCCCACTGGAACAGCGGGGCCATGCCGCGCTCAAAGCGCTCGCCTTTGCTGCTGCGCCCGGGATACATGGGCAGCAGCGGCAGCAGCGCCTGGCGCAGCAGCAAAAAGTAGAACTCCTCGCCTTTGCCCACCGCTTCCACCGCCACCGATTGCAGCGTGGGGTAACGCGCCACCAGCGCCTTGATGTGCTGCTCGGCCTCGCCCTGGCTCACCCGGGCGCGGATGCCGTCCACCAGCACTACGCCGCCGCCGGGCAGCACGCGGCCCACCGCCGCCGCAAAATAGTCGCGCCGCCCGCCGCGCAGTTTATCCGCCGCCGAGGCATAGTCCACGCCAATCACCACTGGCCACTCAGGCTGGATGTCCTTATGCGGGTATTCATGCAGCCACTCGCGCTTCAAGTGCATGCCTTCCGCCGCGCTCAGGTCCAACAGGTACATGCGCGCAAACTCCGCTTCGCCGGAGAGCTGACGGGCCTTGTAGATCTCTTCCGCGGGGAAGCGCTCCGGCCAGACCGGCGTCTTGTCCGCCCGATAGATCGGCGTAGCCACTGAGATGAAGCGCCCAGTCGCCTTGAGGTAGGCCAGGGCATCATTGGCTGTCCACGGTGTGCCGACGAAGATCTGCCAGGTATACGGCGTGACCGTCGGCAAAATCGTGCCGCGCAGGATCGTCAGCGCCTTCTCCAGGTCACGTCCCGGCCGCGTATTGTTCTCATCATGCATATCATCCAGCAGCAGCAGTCCGCTGGGGTGCTTGCCGATCAGTGCTCGCGAGCGGTACCCCAGGCCGACAAAGCTGGGGTCGCGACCCTTCTCCCGTGCGCACAGCGCCCGCCAGGCCGGATACTCCATATCCGCATGCACCACCTCATAGCCCTTGCTGCCCCAGCTGACCTTTCGGTCAGGCCGAATTTCCGGGAAGGCCTGCTGCCAGCCCTGGTTGTGCTCGATCAAGTCGGCGATTTGCTGGCTGGTGCTTTGCGCCGCCTGCTGACCGGCCTGCACCAGCAGGATACTTTTGTGCGGCTCCAGGCCCAGGCGGAACGCGCTGAAGGCCACGCTCAAAGTGCTGGTCTTGGATGAGCCGCGGAAGGCCTCCACCACCAGGCCTTTACCTTCCCGGCGGGCCGCGTAGAGAGGTTCCAGCCATTCACGCTGGGCGTGGCGCGGCAAGGGCCGCTCAAAGATCATTTGGTAGAAGCGCGCGAAACCCTGCGGGTCGTCGCTCGGACGCTCACTCATTGCCTGCTTGCCCCCTGGCGTATGCTTATGACGATAAGTTGATCAAAAGAATTTTCTGCAAAAAACCCGCCCCTACGGAGCCTAGTCTTCTTCTTCGTCTTCCGGGGTCAGTTTCTTGACCAGCGCATTGACGAACTTATCGTGGTCGCCAGTCAGCAGGCCGGCACGCGGCACATATACCAGCGTATCACTGCTGGTGATGATCCAAGTGTTGTGGGAGCGATGCAGCACAGACAGGATCTGCGCCATGCTCAGGCGTACATCGTCCTGGCCCTGGCGGATGTGCAGTTCATCGCCCTTCAACTCCAAAGAGATCTTGACCGCATCATTGTCAAAGAGCTCGGCGCGCCGCAGCCAAACCAGCAACAAGTTGATCAGTGGCCGCAAGGTGAAATACAAGCCATACAATCCCAGCCCTATGCCCGCCCACATCAAGGGGTAACGTAGCAGCCAAAAACCCACGCGCTCCGCCACCCACAGTGCGCCCAGTGCCCCCAGCAAGATCATCAGCGGCCCACCTGCCGCGCGCTGCAAGGTGCGCACCCCGCCGCTGTAATAGGTCGACAGATAATTGTCGGCGAACTCATCAAAATTAGGGATGTAACTCACTTTCATCAGGGGCTTACCTCCGGCACTTCAGCAATGCGCACGCCCAGCACCTGCCCGCGGGCGGTCAGCTGCCCATCCGCCAGCAAGCTGCACTCCATCCAAGTCTTGCGCCCGTCCACTTCAGTCACCCGGGCGCGCAGCTCCACGGGCTGCCCGCCTAGCGGCGTCGGCTTCAAATAATCCACCTTCAGCGAGCCCGTCACATAGGTGATCAGCGGTTGGCTGCCGATCTGGCGCCCCTCCAGCCGGTGGGCGTGGGCCATCGCCAAACCCATGCAGTGACAGTCCATCAGCGTGGCGATCACGCCGCCGTTCAGCACCCCTTTGTGCCCGGTGTGCTGTGGCTGGGGCGCAAAGTGCGCCACGGCTTCTTCGCCGTCCCAATAGCTCTTGATATACAGGCCGTCCGGATTGTTGCGGCCACAGCCCCAACAATCCGCCCGGGCCTCCAGGTACTGGTCTTGAAAGGCAATCTGGTCCATACCCCCATCTTACTCGCTTTAGGCGGCCTGCGGCCGGGCTTGTGGGCCTGGGTAGGAATAACGCACCTCGCTGCCAGCAAATCGCCGCCGTGCGCTGCGCATGACTGCGCTACACCATGCGCTGCGCATGACTGCGCTACACCATGCGCTGCGCAGTCAGCTGCCCCCTCCGCCGACTGCCAGTAGCTTTCGATACGCGTCGTGCTGCAGCCACAGGCATACTGGCGTCGCTCACGCCGCGTGACCAGGCGACGGATAAGCGCGCTTTGGCGTGTTGCGTCCTCTTGCATGTTTCCCCCGTAGTAGACCCGCTTCACGATGCTGCTCCACTGCCAGCCGGCCAATCTCCGTGGCCGGCTGGTGGCTCTCCGGGTACAAGGCCGCCAGCACGTCACTGGCAAAGTCGCCGCGCCAATCCAGGCGCGCCGCCTGGGCCAGGCGCAGCATGCCATAGGTGTCCGGCAGATAGCGTCCGTCCTGCCAGTTCTTGACACTCTGGTATGAGACGCCGCGCCCCAGCCGGGCCACAGCCTGGCTGAGTGCGGCGGCAAACGCGCGCAAGGTCGCCGGCCGCGCCGCACTCCCAGCCAGGATGCGGTACTCTCGCACGATCTGCGCTACCGCCCTGCGGTTTGACAATGTGGTTTTGATCAAGGCTCTACCTCTGATAGAATATAGAACTATTGTTCTATATTCTATCCATAAGCAGCCCTTTTTCAAGGCCCGGCATGGATTGTCAAGCCATCTCAACCTTGCTGCCCGTATAATCACGGTATGCCCTCCCTGCGGTCCCGCTTCCTGAATTGGTTCCCCGTGCTTCTGGTGCTGCTGGCCTTCTTGGCTGTGCGCCTGCCGGGCCTGGGGCGCTTCATCACCACAGACGAAGCGCTGTGGTTGCGTCGCTCGGCCAACTTTCGCCTGGCCCTCCACCAGCAGGACTGGCCCAGCGCCTTTCAAAGCCCGCACCCCGGCGCGCTGACCCAGTGGGCCGGGGCGGCCGCCTACCAGATCGTCTTCCCTGACTATGCCCGGCTGGGCACACCAGACATTCGAGACCCGGACCTGTTGCGTCTGCTGGAAAACCGCGGCGTGAACCCCATGCGCATCCTGGCGGTGGGCCGGGGCCTGTTGCTGGCGCTGCACGCCGCTGCCCTGGTGGCGGTCTGCGTCTTCGCCACCCGCCTGCTCGGCCCTTGGGCCGCGGCAGTGGGCGGCGGGCTGCTGGCCCTGGACCCCTTCCTGGCCGGGCACCAACGCCTGCTGCATCTGGATGGGCTGCTGGCTTCGCTGATACCGCTGGCTGTATTGGCTTTTTTGGATTTCCTGCAGACCCGGCAAGCCGGGTCACTGCTGGCAGCAGGCCTGGCCACCGGTTTGGCCTGGCTCACCAAAACACCCGCCATCTTTCTGCTCCCGGCCCTGCTGGGCCTGGGCCTGCTGGCAGACCTGCGCAGCCGCCCGGCCGGTTGGCGGCGTTCCACCCTGCTGGCCGCCGGGGTGGCCCTGCTGCTGGGCGTGCTGCTCTTTTGGGCGCTCTTTCCCGCCATGTGGGCCAACCCATTGGGCAGTTTGCAAAGCATGGCCAGCTACACCCTGGGCACCGCCGAAGGCGAGCACAGCGGCCCGCTGTTCTTCCTGGGCCAGGTCTATCCAGATGGCGAACTCGGTTATGCTGGCTGGTCCTTCTACCTGGTCAGTTTCATAGCGCGCAGCACGCCGCTGGTCCTGCTCGGCCTGGCCCTGGCGGCCTGGTTCGGTGTGCGCCAAAGCGGCACGCCGGGCCGGGCCACGGCCAGCTGGCTGGCGCTGAGCGGCCTGGGGTTCCTGCTGCTGATGACCATCGCCAGCAAGAAAATGGACCGCTACGGGTTGCCCGCCCTGCCCTTTTTGATCCTCATCGCTGGTTGGGGTTGGGCTGCAGCCCTGCAAAGCATTGCTTTGCGCAGGCGCCAGGTCGCAACAGCAGCAGGACTGCTGCTGGCCGCCCTGCTTACCATCCTCCCCAACCAGCCCTATTACCTCAACTACTACAACCCGCTCATCGGCCGGGCCGATAAGGTGATGATGATTGGCTGGGGCGAAGGCTTGGACCAGGCCGCCCAATACCTCAGCCGTCAGCCAGGCATCGCCGGGGCGGGGGTCGCCAGCTGGTACAGCGTCAGTTTCCAATGGATGTACAGTTATCCACTGGAAGACATCCCCATCGTCAGCCAGCTTTCAGAAGCCAGCCTGGCAGATCTGCTTAGTATGGATTATCTGGTGATCTACGTACACCAGTGGCAGCGCGGCACGCCCCAAAACCTGCTGGATGCGCTGACTCCCCTGGACCCAGCGCACAGCATCTGGATCGGCGGGCAGGAATATGTGCGCGTGTATCGTTTGGGGAAGTAAAGACTACGCTCTAGACCAGGCCGCCGTAATCGCTGCGCTGCCCTAAGGCTTCATCACCGCATGTCGCTCTGAGCGAAGCGAAGAGCTTTCAAAACGTTGGTTAATCGATGATGCTGGCTGATGAGATCTAGTCCATAAGCCTATCGCCTCTTACGCACGGCGATACTCTTCGCAGGCATGCAGCACATCTGCATGCCGCTCAGAAAGACACGAAAGTTACACTTTGGTTTGCTATGTGAGGCTATAACTCAACATACTGGGACGGGGCAACTCTCGCGCGCCAGTTAATAATGCACTTGCACGATGGTGCCCACGCTGGCCCAGTCGTACAACCACTTGGCGTCTTCTTCGCTCATATTCACACAGCCTGAGCTCATTGGCGTGCCGAAGTTGGTGTGCCACCAAGTACCGTGGATGCCGTAGTCTTCATAAAAGAACATCACCCAGGGCACATTGCGAATGTAGTAGCCCGGCCCAGACATGTCCTGCATCGGCACCTTGATCCACACCCGGAACTCCCCCGTCACCGTAAGCCGGCCGGCCCGCCCGCTGGAAATAATAAAAGTGCGCACTTGGTTGCGACCCTCATAGGCCACCAGGGTCTGCGTGGTCAGGTTGACCTCGATCCAGCGTTCCGTCGGGCCGATCCCGCCCGGCAGCCGCAGATCGTATTTGTCCAACTCCACCTGCACTTCGGGGAACTCGGTCGGCGTCGGGCTGGGTTCCGGCGTGGGAGGCAGCGCGGTGGGCGTGCTGGTCGGCAGCCGGCTCATGTCGGCGAACGGCGTATGCGTCGGGGTGAGTTCAACGCTGGGGGTAGGTTCCTCAGCTTGGTATAGCAGGCTGCCCAGCTGGCCTGCGGCCGCTGCGCCGGCCAGCTTCAGCCCGTCGTCCACGCTAGGGGGACGCAGCCAGGCGAAGGCGGCCGTGGCCAAGGTCAGTGCCAGCATGGCCAACACAGCCCAACGCGTAGCCAACCGCCCAAACGGACGCCGTAAGTGGTCCTCTTTAACCGCCGCCTCGGGGCCGGTCAGCTCCGCCAGCAGCTGGCGCGGCAGCGCCTGGTCAGGGGCCAGCTGGGCTGCCGCCCGCGCCAGGCGGCGGGCATGGGCGTGCTGTCCTGCTTCCTGGGCGTCTTGCGCCCGGGTACACAGCGTTTCCCAGCTACCCTCGACAGCCATTACCTGCCTCCCGAGGCGTCTTCGTTGTAGATATAGCACAGCACGCCCTGCGCCAGACCCTCCGCCAGCAGATCGGGCTGCTGGGTCAGGATCTGGCGATCCAGGTTCATGAAACCCACTTCCACGATCGCCGCTGAGGTCAGCAGGTCAATGCGACTGAAGACGTGATAGCCGGTCATGTGGGCGCTGACGCTGCCGGCGTGGAAGCGCAGCCCGGTCACCCGGCTATACCGGTTGCTCAGACAGGCCGAGAGACGCGTGGCCTGTGAAGGATCAATGTTGGGCGCCACGGCGATCTTGAAGCCGCTGGCGTTGTCGTCAATATACACGCAGCTGTCGGCGTGGATCGAAACCAGCGCCAAAGCCTGATAGCCGTCCAAGCGATCGTCAAATTCTTCCAAAAGGTCCACATCAAAGCCTGCCGCGGTCAGCTTCTCCTTGACCCGCGTGGCCACATCCAAATTGATGCTCACTTCGGTCAGACCGTCTGGGCACACCGCGCCGGGGTCAGCCCCGCCGCTGTGCCCGGCCACAATGCCGATCAGCGGGCGCGGGCGCGGCGTGGGCTGCGGCAGGCTGGGGGCCGCCTGTCCGCCGCCCCAGAAGATATTGACCAGCTGGCCCGCCAGGTCACTGGGCACCAGGCCCAGCGGCGTCCAGGCCGTGAACATCGTCGCCAAAAAGGCCGCAACGACAAACACGCGCAGCATTTGCCCCAGCACATTCATGCTGGCCATGCGGCTGGGCCGCGCTTCAGGCTGGAAATGCTCGTGCTCGAACGGGTCCATCGGAGGCACATCGTACCTTAACCCGCCGCCGAATCCAATAGCGCAAACTGCCTGGCACAAGGGTTGCAACAGACGCAGGTCGGACGGGGTTACAATCCCCTATCTATGCACGCATCCCACTCTCCAACCCCGGAAGATCTGCGCAATGCGCTGCGCTTCTGGACCACCGGCGTCACCATCGTGGCCGCTGCCCACCAAGGCGCCACCCACGGCATGACAGTCAATTCTTTTACTTCACTCTCGCTGGACCCGCCGCTGGTCTCCATCTCGCTGGAGAAGGCCACCCGCACCCACCAGTTGGTGATGGCCACCCAGGCCTTCGCCGTCACCGTGCTGCGCGCCGACCAGCACGAGGTCTCTGACCGCTTTGCCGGCCGCGACAGCGAGCAGTCCAACCGCTTCGACGGCCTGGACACCTTCAGCCTGCAAAGCGGCAGCCCGATCCTGTCAAGCGGCCTGGCCTACTTTGACTGCAAAGTGGCCGCCTGTCACGACGCGGGCACCCACACCGTCTTCCTCAGCGACGTGCTGGCTTGCGGCCTGTTCGAAGCCGCGGAGGACGCTCCCCCGCTGGTCTATTTCAACCGGGCTTACCGCGGGATTGATAGTCCCTGACCAACCTGTATCCGCTCTGGCACCTAACCTTCACAAATCCGTGTCGCTCTGAGCGAAGCGAA
Organism: Anaerolineales bacterium; assembly: GCA_026129305.1. Lineage (GTDB taxonomy): Bacteria > Chloroflexota > Anaerolineae > Anaerolineales > UBA11579 > JAMCZK01. The sequence continues at coordinate 139,275 of JAHCII010000002.1, read as the reverse complement.
GAGCTTTCATGATCGCTGCCTGAACATGCCTTGGCCGACCAAAACCTCCCCACAGGAAACAACTCGGCCTAAGCAGGAATGCGGCAGCGGTGACGAAGCTGCGACGGCAAGCCAAACAAAAGGCGACCCGTGAGGGTCGTCTTTGTATTTAACTTGGCTGGCTTAGCTTTCCTGGCTCTCGTTTTGCTCTTCTTCGGCTGCCGCCTGCTCCAAATGTTCCTTTTCTTCAGAGCTCAGCTTCCAGTGTTTGCCCCGGTTCTTGTGCTTGCGGTGTTTGCCGCGCCCACCCGGGCCGCTCACACCGCCGAACAGGATGCGGGTCAACACCAGCAGGCCCAGGCCCTGCCAAAAACTGATCAGCGGCAGGCCGAACAGCTCCGGCACCAGCCAATTCCATAAAGCCTGCACCACAAACCCACCGATGCTGACAAAAAGGAGCATACCCAGCACGGCCAAAATGCCAATGCCGATCCATCGTGTGATCTTGTGACCTTTGTCTTCCATTGTTAGTCCTCTTCCTTGTGATCATTCAAATGCTGCAAACGCTTGCGCAGTTGCTGGACTGCATAGCGTTTGCGTGAAAGCAGCGTACTCAGACCCACGCCTGTCTGCGCTGCAATGTCGTTGAAAGACAAGCCTTCCACCTCATGGGCCAGGAACACCTGGCGCTGCTCCGCCGGTAGTTCCGCCAGCGCGGCCTCCAACTCGGCCAGCAACGTCTTGCGGGCGAGCTGTGCATCCGGCGCTTCCTCTGCTGAAGACAACAGACTCTCCAGCAATCGTTCCTCGCCCTCTTCATCCCCAACCATATCGCTGAAAAGCTCCGGTCGCTTTCTGCGGAACAGATCGACGATGCGGTTACGCGCCACCTGGAATAGCCAGCCGCTCAGATGCTCGATCGGCACCAACAGTTGGTTGGCTTCGACCAACTCGGAGAAGACATCCTGCAGAATGTCTTCGGCATCCAGCACATCCGGCACCCGCGCCCGGATGAAGTTGCGCAGGCGCGAACCCTCGCGTTCCAAAACCTCAACGGGGCTGTGCGCTGTGCGTTCCGGCATGGCCAGTGAATGGGCGGCGTCTTTCATCTAGCATGAAGACGCATTCGTGCTTGAAATATTGCATTTTTGCAGAAATGATTACCAGCAGAAATTCAGCGCCCCCACTGCAGTCCGTAGCCGTCCTCCAGCAGGCGCTGGGGCTGCTGGCCGTCGCTGTAGGCGAGCAGTACCGCCCCGCCGCGGCCGCCCTCGGGACGCAGCTGCACCACCAGGGCCAATGAGCCGTCCCGTGCCCACAGCGCCTCGCCTATATTGGTGAAGGCTTCCGCCCGCAGCAGCTCGCGCTCAGCGGGCTGGTCCGGGGCGCTGCGCACCATAAACAGCGGCAGGTCGCCCGCCGGCAGTTCCGCCGTGCTGGCATAGAAGAAGTACAGGTCTCCTTCTGCGGTTTGCAGCGGCCAGCCAGCCAGCTCCAGCAAGCCCTCCTCCCCACCCAGCAGGCTGCTGCGCTCCCCGCTGAGCGGGTCATAGCGCCACAGGCCGGGTTCCAGCAGCCCGGCATAGGGACTGGCCAGCAGCAAAGCCTGGCTGTCCGGCGTCCAGGCCGCATGGCAGCAGGCAGGGCCGGCGCCGGTCTGCGCCGTAGTGGTCAGGGTTTCGGCGCCAGGGTTCACAAACACCAGTCGACTGGCCTGTACGCCGCCAGCCCGTATTCCCGCAGCCAATACCAATTGTTGGCTGTTGGGAGCCCAGGCCAGGGGCACAGAATAAGTTTGCAGCGCCTCGGATTCGGCGTCTATTTCATTATTAAGCAAATGCACAGCCTGGTTGCTGCCCAGGTCCAGGATCCACAAGCCATCATAAGCATAGGCCAGGTAACGCCCGTCCGGTGAAAAACGCGGATCGCTGATGCGCTGTGTACCAAAATACTGCGGCGCGGCGCGGTCGGCCGCAGCATTGTCCACCATCAAGCGGCGATTGCTGCCATCCGCATCACGCATATACAGTTGGTTGCCGCTGACGTACGCCAGGCTGCCATCCAGAGGCGACACAGCAAAGCCATCCACCCCGGCGGCTTCCTCGGTCAGCTGCCGTTGCGTCTCGCCATCCGGCGCCAGCTGCCAGATTTGCGCGGACCCGCCGCGCTCGCTGAGGAAGAGCAGCGCCGCCGGCAGCACGCCCGGCTCAGGCACAGCCGTTTCCGGGGATGGCGCCAATGTGGCCGCCACTGCAGTCGCCACCAAATCATCTTGCACCTGGGTGGGGAAGTTGCATCCTACCAGGGCCAGTGTGCAGCTCACCAAACCCAGACGGAACACAATCCACTTTAGATTCGTCTTGCTTATCAGGAACGGCATACATGATGTGTACCACAAAGCGTAACAACCCACAAAGCGCACTCCGGCTGACTTCAGAGGCGATATGCTAGAATCGCGTCAATACGCATGCATCCTCAGGAGAAGCCGATGACGTCCCAAACCTCTGCCAAACGCGGCATGTACTTTGAAGAATTTGAAGTTGGCCAGCGCATCATCAGCGCTGCCCGCACGGTCACCGAGACCGATATCGTCATTTTTGCCGGGCTTTCCGGCGATTTCAACCAGATCCACACTGACGCCGAATACAGCAAGAACACGCCCTTCGGCGCCCGCGTGGCCCACGGCCTGCTGGGCTTCTCCATCGCCTCCGGTTTGCTGGTGCAAACCGGCTTTATGGAGGGCACCATTATGGCCTTCCGTGAGATCAACGAATGGAAGTTCATTAAGCCCATCTTCATTGGCGACACCATCCATGTCGAAGCCGAGGTCAAGGAAACCAAGGCCATTCCGCGCATCGGCGGCGGTTCCATCAACATTCTTCTTGATGTCCAGAACCAGAATGGCGAAACGCTGATGAAGGGCAGTTGGACGGCCCTCATCGCCGGCCGTCCCCAGTAGGCATGTCGCAAGACCAGGGACACACTCCAGAGCAGGCCGAAGGCGCCAGCGACCGCTTCAAGCGCCTGGCGGGCTCGGAGGGCGAGGCGCCCAAGCCAGCCGCCGGCGACACCCAGCCCAGCCGCCCGCTCAGGCTGAAAGGCGACGCGCCGGCAGCCGGGGATACCCAGCCCAGCCAGCCCATCCGCATCAGCCAGATGCCGCCTGGGGAGTTCCCTCACGCAGGCGCAGTCCCGCCGGACGAAGCCCCCACCATCCTGCAGCCCGCCCAGCCCAGCGAAGCGCCCCCGCCCCCATCATTGGGGCACACGCCCGCCTCCGGATTGCCCCCCACCGACGAATCGGGCATGCCCTTGCCCCGGCGCAGCGCGGCAAGCGAGCCGCGCCAGCCGGCCTCAGGCAGCACAGGCCCCGTCAGCCGCCCAAGCCGCCCGCAGCGACCCGCCGCGCAGCCTGGGCAGGCTGGCGGCAGCAAGTTCAGCCAGCTGTGGAGGCGCATCAGCCGCATGGGCTGCCTGCCGCGCGCGTTTATTCTCAGCGCTTTCGCCATTATCTTCCTGCTCACAGCCGGCGTGGCCTTTGCCCTCTACGAATACGCCGTCATCGCCGCCAGCCTGCCCAGCGTAGACGACCTGCGCGCCCATGCCTCGCAGTTCGAGACCACCCGCATCCTCGATGCCGAGGGCAACCTGCTCTACGAGATCCTGGACCCCAGCGCCGGCCGCCGCACCTATGTGCCGCTGGAGGACATTTCTCCCACTCTGGTGGCCGCCACCATCGCCACCGAGGACAAGGAGTTCTACAACCACCCCGGCTTCAACGTGACCGCCATCTTCCGCGCCTTCACCCAAAACTACTCCAGCGGCGAGGTGGTCTCCGGCGCCTCCACCATTACCCAGCAGCTGGCCCGCATTCTGCTCTTCAGCCCCGAAGAAGCCGGCGAGCAAAGCTATATGCGCAAAGTACGCGAGGCCATCCTGGCTTCGGAAATCACACGCCGTTATTCCAAGGACGAGATCTTGGAGCTGTATCTCAACGAGATTTATTACGGCAACCTGGCCTACGGCATCGAGGCCGCTGCCCAAACTTACTTCGGCGCCACCGCCGGGCAGCTCAGCCTCAGCCAGGCTTCGCTGCTGGCCGGGCTGCCTCAGGCTCCCTCGGTCTACGACGTCTACACCAACCGTGAGGCCGTCCTGCTCCGCCAGCAAAGCGTGCTCTCGCTGATGGTGCGCGTCAGCGCCGAGGACGGCTGCATCTACGTCAGCAATAGCCCGCAGCGCGTCTGCGTCACGGTGGACGAAGCCGCCAATGCCGGCCTGGACATGCTCGACTATGCCTTCCGCTCGCCCGACGTGCAGATCCGTTATCCGCACTGGGTGCACTACATCCGCTTCCTGCTGGAGCAGCAATACGACCCGCAAACCATCTACCGCTCCGGCTTCACCGTGCACACCACGCTGCTACCGCAGCTGCAAGACACGGCCCAGCAGATCGTGGCCGACCAGGTGGCCGACCTGGCCCACTTGCAGGTGGGCAGCGGCGCCTTGGTCGCCCTGCGCCCTTCAGACGGCCACATCCTGGCCATGGTCGGCTCGGCTGACTTCTACAACGAGGATATTGACGGGCAGATCAACATGGCCGTCTCGCCCCGCCAACCGGGTTCTTCGATCAAGCCGCTGACCTACGTGGCCGCCTTTGAAAAGGGCTGGACCGCCTCCACCCTGATCTGGGATGTAGAGAGCGAGTTCCCGCCTTCCGGCGTGCCCGGCGACCCGCGCCCGCCTTACATCCCTAAGAACTACGACAACCGCTTCCACGGGCCGGTCACCGTGCGCTCGGCGCTGGCCAATTCCTACAATATTCCGGCAGTTAAGGCCCTGGACTTCGTGGGCGTCTATGACGACCCTAACACAGCGGAGGAAGAAGGCCTGGTGGCCTTCGCCCATCGCCTGGGCATCAGCGACCTGCAAAGCGACCAATACGGCCTGGCGCTGACCTTGGGCGGCGGCGAAGTCAAGCTGCTCGACCTGACCAATGCCTATGCAATCTTCGCCAACCAGGGCCGCCAGGTCAGCCCAGTGGCCATCACACGCATCACCGACTACCAGGGCAATGTCATCTTTGAGGTGCCCGAGCCCAGCAACCAGCAGGTCATCCGCGAGGAGCACGCTTTCCTGATCTCCTCGATCCTGTCAGACAACGATGCCCGCCGGCCGATGTTCGGCGCCAACTCCGTGCTCAACCTGCCCTTCCGTGCCGCCGCCAAGACCGGCACCACCGACGATTTTCGCGACAACTGGACCCTGGGCTACACGCCAGACCTGGCCGTGGGCGTCTGGGTGGGCAACCCCGACAACACCGAGATGGACGGCAGCAGCGGCCTTTCCGGCGCCGCGCCGATCTGGGCCGAATTCATGCAGCAGGCCATCGGCACTCTGGCGGGCGGCAACCCGGCGCCCTTCCTGCAGCCCGCCGGCGTTGTGGAGAAGATCATCTGCACCGTCTCCGGCGCAGAGCCGTCGCAATACTGCGACGAGCAGCGTCGTGAATACTTCGCCGCTGACCAGCCGCCCGCCGACGCCGACAATGACCTCTGGCAGGACGCACGCATTGACACCTGGACCCAGCTGGAAGCCTCAGCCGCCTGCAATCAATTTGTGGACGAGGTCTTCAGCCTCAACGTGGACGATGTCTGGGCCATCCGCTGGATCACCCAAACCAATGACGGGCGCAACTGGGCCCGCAACCTGGGCTTCGACGACCCGATCGTCTTCTCTCCCAGCCGTGAATGCGACGAGAATGACCCCCGCCCTACTCTGGAGTTCACCGGTCCGCGTGACGGCGACCGTCTCAGCAATCCCTTGATCGAGATCCATCTGATCGCCAACGCCAGCGCCAGCTTCGAGGAATGGGTGCTGGAATGGCGACGCGCCGATGGCGGCGCCACCTGGCATGAGTTGGAAAACAAGCGCAATCCTGTACCCAACGCGCAGGTAGTGCACACCCTCAACCTGCAAGAACTGCCGCGCGGCCCCATTGTGCTACGCCTGACGATCTACAGCACCTCGGGCGGTCAGGCCCGCAAGGACATCGTCGTCTACAACGACTTGCCGGAGCCGACGGTCACGCCTACGCCTACCCAGGAGCCCAGCGCAACGCCCACTGCCACCCTGCCGGCCCCCACCGCCACCGAAACGCTCATCCCCAGCGAGACGCCCACTCCAACACCCTAGGTGAAAGTATGCGCAGAAAAGTCATTGGTTACGTCGAACTCTATTGGCAGTGCCCGGCTTGCGGGGGCGAGAACCTGGGCTCCCACGCCTACTGCACATCCTGCGGCACACCCCAACCGCAAGATGTGGAATTTCATGCCGCCGCCAAACAGCAACTGCTCACCGATGCAGAACAGATCCAGCGCGCCAAGGCCGGCGCAGACATTCACTGTGGCTTCTGCGGCACACGCAACGCGGCCGGCGCCGCCAAGTGCAGCCAGTGCGGCGCAGACCTGACCGCCGGCGCCAAACGCAGGGCTGGCCAGGTCGTCGGCGCCTTCGCCCAGGGAGCGCTGCAGCCCATCGCCTGCCCTAACTGCAGCACCATGAATGCCGGCAACCGCCGCAAATGCGGTAGCTGCGGCACAGCGCTCAGCCAACGCCAGCAGCCCAAGGCACCCGCCGCGCCACCGGCCGGCCCGCCGAAGATCGGCAAGGGTTGGCTGCTGGGCTGCTCAGTGGCTCTGCTCTTGATCTGCTCGCTGGTCTACTTCCTCTTCCTGCACACCGAATCGATCGAGGGCCAGGTCATATCAGCGGGCTGGAATCGGTCCATCGTCGTGGAGGCCTTCACTCAAGTGCGCCTGGAAGACTGGTATGACGATGTACCCTTTGATGCTGAGAACCTCAGCTGCCGCGAGGCGGTGCGCGGCCAGCAGAGCAGCCCGCCCTTGCGCGGCAGCTATCGTGAGGTTTGCGGTACTGAATATATTGTGGACACCGGCACCGGCGCCGGCGAAGTCGTGCAGGATTGCTATTACGAGGTCTATGACGACTATTGCAGCTACACCGGCTACGCCTGGGCGCCTTACACAACGGTCGTCTCCGAAGGCAGCGGGCTCTCCGCCCGCTGGCCGGACCCCCAGATCAGCAGTGAAATGCGCCTGGGCGAACAGCGTGAGCAATACGTCTGCACCTTCCAGGCCGGCGGCCAAACCTACAGCTACGACACCAGTTCCTACAGCGAATTTCAGCGCTGCCAAGTCGGCAGTCGCTGGCTGCTGGAGGTGAACAGCCTGGGCGCGGTGACTTCTATCAGTCCCGCGGAGTAATAAGGCGATAGGCAAACGCATGGGGCGAGGCATGCCTCGCCCCTGCCATATCGCATCATCCTGAGCGCAGCGAAGGATCTCCAATACCCTAGGGCGCAGCACGCTGGGCCTTACACCAGCAATCACTATAACAATGGAGTCTGCGCCTCTTCCAAAGTCAGGGGATCCAGATCGATCAGATCGCCAAAAGTCTGGGCATCCAGCTTCTGCGTACCCGCCAGCCGGCGCACATGCCGGAACTTGAGGAAGCGCCAGCCAGCTTCCTGTGACGCGGTCAGGCGCGGGTCGCGCCCCAGCTTCTCCAGCGCCAGGCGGCTGCGGCGGCCAGGCAGCACCACCGCGCTGTGCGCTGGCGGTGTGCCGGCCGCCAGCAGCAGTTCCCCCAGCACAGCGGACGCGATCGGGTAAAAGGCCAGCACCAGTTCACCGGCCGCATCACGCCATTCCAGCGGGGTCTCGCCTTGCACACTGTAGCCTAAGCGGCCGCCCAAGCGGGCCAGTAACTGGCGCATCTCCTGCAAATCGTCGCGCCGTGCGGCCGGGCTGTCCGCCGCAGAGATCCGCCACAACCCATCCTGCTGCTCGCCATACGAATGCAGTGCAGCTTCCACCAGCGTCACCGGCGGCGTCAACAGCCCAGGGAACACCCCGCAGAGCGTGCGGTCGATCGTCTCCAGATCCGCCCCGGGCCGGCGCAGCAAATGGCGCACCACGGCGATCTCCACCCGGTCCGCCAGCGGCGAACGGGTTTGACCCGGGTCGTGCAGCCACCAGGCGCCGGTCTCCTGCGATTGGGGAGTGCCGCCCAGGCGGGCAAAGGCTTGGTCTTGCAGGCCAGCTTCGATCATCTGGCGCGCCTCCGCGAACAATTCGCCAGGGACCTTAGCTGCCCCGCCCAGGTGCAGGCGGCGGCTCAGTTCGCCCAGGCCGGCGGCTTGCAAATGCAGGAAATGGCTGGGCTCCCCGCGCGCCGCCAGCAGCGCCCGGCCGGCCCGCGCCACGGCCTGCGGCCCGGTATCGGCGGCCCTGGCGGGCGCGGCGCCTTTGCGCCAGTCCAGTTGCAGTTGGCCCTGGTCGCGGCGCATGGCCATGCCTTCCAGCCGGAAACCGGCCAGGTTGGCGGCCGCCATCGCCGCGGCATTGAAGCCTTCCTCCACCTCACACACCATGCCAAAAAATGGCGTGTCCGCCGCCAAGCTGCCTTCCAGCACCGACATCGCGGCGTGCAGCGCTTCGGTGTGCCAGGCCCAGTCGTATCGTTTGCGGCGCAGCACGGCGGCAAACGGGCCGATCGCCTCGGCGCCCCACAGCCAACCAGCCCATAGGGCGCACAGCGTCCAAAAAGCCTGGTTGGGCCGGGGCAAGGCGGCCAGGGCGGCTTTGATCGGCGCCTTCTTTAGGCCCTGCATTTCGCGCAATGGGCCTTCGAACAACGAGATGCCGCCGGCGGGCGGGGGTTCAGGCCAGCGCATGACCGGCACGGCCGGCCCATCCTCAGCCCACAGCGCGATCGAGCGCTCCATCTCATGCCACAGGTTGTACTCACGGAACTGCGCCGGGGCGCTCAGTTGTCGGGGCCTCAGCCGGCCGCCGGGGTGCGCCCACAAGCTGGTGGCGCGGTCGCAGGCGGAGAGCAGCAAGGCGGTCACCAGGTCGTGCTCCTGCGCGCTGAGCTGCATACCCTCCACGCGGTTAATCACCATCACCAGGGCATACACCGCCCGCGGCAAATAGCCTTGCAAGGCGTCCTCAGCATGCTGGCGGTCCGGGTCGCCGGGCGGGGCAATACGCTGCAAAGCCCGCGCCAAATGCGGTCCCGAGCGCTGGTACCCCCGGGCGCGCTGCTGGTCCGTCGCGTCGGTCTCGTACTCGCCGGCCGCGCCGCAGGCCTTGCAATCCAGCAGCTTGGCGTGCGGCGCCTCTGCCTCGCGCGCCCAGATAAAAGCCTCGGCCGGCTGCTGGGCACCGCAAGCGGGGCAGCTGGTACTGTACAGCTCCAGTAGCGCAGTTTCCAGCCGTTCGTCGCCGCGGCGGGCGGCGGCCAGTTCCGCCAGGGCGCCGCGCAGCTCATCGGCGCTGACGGCCCGCGCCCGGAACTCCAGCAGGAATTGGGCCACCGGGTTACCGGCGGCCACCGCCACGCGGTAGCCGGCTCGCGCCGCCTCCAGAGCCACCAGCGGCGCGGCCCCAAACGGGTCCAGCACCCAGTCGCCGGGCTGCAGCCGGGCGTTCAGCCAGGCGGAGACCACCCCGGCAGGCAGGGGCGGCAGATATCGTTCCAGGGGAGTGGGGGCAGCGTCGCGTCCGGGGAGGAAAACGTGGGCGGCCGGCATGGCTATCCAGGCGGATAGAACTGCAAAATCGCCGGTGCGATCTGGCTAATGTCGTTCAACCCCGTGCAGAACTTCTGGCGCAGCGTTGCCGCGCCGATGACCAGTCCGGGCACCGGGTTGCTGGTGTGCTGGCGCACGGAGAGGTCTTCCATATTGCCGTGGTCGGAAGTGACCAGGATCAGGCCTTCTTCGTCGTTCCAGGTCTCCAGCAGCCCGCCGAGCACCGCGTCAAAGTTCTCCAACAGAGCAATCGCCCCGGCATGGTCCTGATGGTGACCGGCGTAGTCGCTGGGCCAGAATTCGAAGAAGGCCAGGTCGTACTCCCGCGTGACTTCGGCCAGCTTGGCCCCGGCGGCGTGCGGCCCCAGCAGCGGCGCATCATGATAGCCCAACTGCTCACGCCAGCCCTGCCCGGTGAAATCCACCGAGAAGGCTCGCCCCGCATAATAGTCCTCGACCGTCATCAACGGGATGCCGGCGCTGGTCACCGCCAGCGGGATGGCGGACAGCAAACGCTTGCCGCTTTCAATGCCGGCGAAATAGCGCTCAGGGTAAGCATTCAGCAGAGTGCTGCGATAGCCGCGCTGCTGCATCTGTATGAACAAATTGTCTTCCTTGATAATTGCGGCGATCTCCCGTGTCGGCTTGGGGCCGTAGTGCTCGCCGATCAACTGCGAGACGTTTTTGCCGGTCACCAGCGCCGCCTGCCCGGTGGCCGACTGCGGCAAGCCTTCCACGCCCAGGTTGGCGTCCAGGGCCAATAGCGTGGCCCGTTCGCTCTCCCGCGGAGCATTCTCAGCGGTAAGCGCCGCGTCGCCCAGCAAGCTGCTGAGGATGGGCATCTTCGCCGCGGCGAAAGGATTGCGCTCCGCGTCGGCCGGGGCCAGCCCTATGCCGTCCATGAAAAGGAAGAGGAATTTCATCCGAGGCAATCCTGTGGAGTTCTGTGCTCGGCGTCAGCCGAGTAGGAACTCCAACGCGTCTGCGCTTTTTGCCGACGCAAGCCATCCATGAACAAGAAGAGGAAGTGCATCGAGAGATTGTACTCCCAGTTATCCATGGCTTCGCCGTTGGGGCGCAGCATGCTGCGCCCCACTTGTGTTTGCGGTGGATAAAGCCGCCCTTTGACAGAACCTCCCATTCCTCTTACAATCCCCAACACACTTCTCTTTCAGCGAGGGCTCCTCATGCAAGAGTACACAACTGAATATCTTCGTAATATTGCGATGGTCTCACACAGCGGCGCCGGAAAGACAATGCTGAGTGAGGCCTTTTTGTTTTTTACCAAGGCCATCAACCGTATGGGCCAGGTGGAAGACGCCAATACCGTGGCCGACTTCGAAGAAGAAGAACAGCGCCGCGGCCTCTCGCTGAGTACGGCGCTGCTGCCTATCGAATACCAGCAGCACAAGCTCAACCTGCTGGACACGCCCGGCGCGCCGGACTTCGTCGGCGAGATGATCTCGGCCCTCAGCGTCAGCGATGCCGCCCTGGTGGTGGTCGATTCGGTGGCTGGCGTGCAGGTCGGCACCGAGCTGGCCTGGCAGACCTGTGACCGGTTCGACCTGCCGCGCTTCGTGCTGGTCAACCGCATGCATCGCGAATCGGCCGACTTCGAGAAAGCCAAGAACTCCGTAGCCCAGCTCACCGACAAACGCCTGATCCCGGTGCAGCTCCCCTGGGGCCAGGGACCCAACTTCCAGGGCCTGGTGGACTTGCTGATCATGAAGGCCTATCCCATCGGCGGCGGCCCGGCGGTGGAGATCCCCGCCGAACTGGTCGAGGCCGCCCAGACCGCCCGCCAGCAATTGGTTGAAGCGGCCGCCGAAGGCTCGGACGAGCTGCTGGAGAAGTATCTGGAGAGCGGTGAACTGAGCGCTGAGGAGATCATGCTCGGCCTGCAGGGCGTGGTGCGCCGCGGCCTGTTCGTGCCGGTCTTCGCCGCAGACGCCAGCGACCAGGTCGGCATCTCGCAGCTGCTGCAAGCCTTCATCACGCTGATCCCTTCGCCAGCTCAGGCCCACCCGGCCAAGGCCGCAGGCCCGGCCGGCGAAGAAACCCTGACCGCCAAAGACGGCGGCCCGCTGGCCGCCTATATCTGGAAGACCACTGCCGACCCTTACGTGGGCAAGATCACTTACGGCCGCCTGTACTCCGGCCAACTCAGCAGCGAAAGCCGCGCCTGGAACCCCAAACGCGAACAGGAAGAACGTCTGACTTCGCTGGCCGTGCTGCGCGGCAAAGAACAGTTGCCGGTCAAACACATCCACGCCGGTGACATCTTCGTGGTCGCCAAGCTGGGGGAAACGGCCACGGGCGACACGCTGTGCGACAAGAGCCAGCCGCTGGAATTGGCCATGCCGGAATTCCCCAAGGCGCTCTACCAGGTGGCGGTCTCACCTAAGACCCAGGCCGACTCGGCCAAGATGGGCCCCACCCTGACCCGCCTGGCCGAAGAGGACATGACCCTCTCCTGGCACAACGAGCCGGCCACCAAGCAGACCATCCTGCAAGGCATGGGCGACCAGCATATCGACGTGGCCATCCGCAAGGCGCAGGACAAGTTCCAGGTGGGCATTGAAGTGCATGAGCCCAAAGTGCCGTACCTCGAGACGATCCAGGGCCAGGGCCAGGCCGTTTACCGCCATAAGAAGCAAAGCGGTGGTTCCGGCCAGTTCGCTGAAGTGCATCTGCGTCTGGAGCCGCTGCCCAGCGATGAGTTCGAGTTCGCCAGTGAGGTTTTTGGCGGGGCCATCTCCAGCAATTACTTCCCGGCCATCGAGAAAGGCATCCGCAGCGTGCTCGCCAGCGGCGCCGTGGCCGGCTACCCGGTCAAGAATGTCAAAGCCGTCGTCTTTGATGGCAAAGAACACCCAGTGGACTCCAAGCCGGTGGCATTTGAGATCGCCGGACGGCAGGCGTTCAAAGAAGCCTTTCGCCAGGCCAAACCTGTGCTGCTAGAGCCAGTGATGCAGGTGCGCATCAGCGTGCCGGAGGACAAGATGGGCGATGTGATCGGCGACCTCAACTCTCGCCGGGCCCAGGTGCAGGGCATGGAGCAGGACGGCGGCCGGGCCGTGGTGAACGCCCTGGTGCCGTTAGCCGAGATGCTGCGCTACACCAGCGACCTGCGCTCGATCAGCGGCGGCCGCGGCGCCTTCAGCATGGAGCCGGCGCAATACGAGCAAGTGCCCGCCCACTTGGCGGACAGCATCATCGCCGCCCACAAGGACGTGGGCGAAGAGGAAGACTGAAAGCAACAAACAAAAAAAGCGGCCAGTGGGCCGCTTTTTTGTTTTCACATCCCTAGGGCGCACGGCCGTGCGCCCCAACGAGGAGGGTCTGCCAAAATTGCGTTCCCTGATCCCTGATTACTGTTCCTGATTACTGCCTTTGTGCCAGCCCAAGCCGCACGAAGGCCTCCGGGGCCAGGCCAGCCGCCCAAAAGCCCACCAAGCTATAACGCAGGTAGCGCAACGCATAGCTGAGCAGGTCGGCCTGGCGCGGGAAGACCGCGCCCAAACCCGCCCAAAGCGCCAGCAGCACCGCTGCCCCCAGCAGATAGCGCAGCGCTTTCTGCCCGAGGCTGCCATGGATACGGAAGCCACCCCGGCTCTCCAACCAGGCCAGCCCGGCGCCAAAGCCAAACAGGGTGGCGGCCGGGGTGATCAGCTCGCTCAGGCTAAAAACGCCGTCCAAAGAAGTGCCCACCACCGCCAGCGAATTGCGTTCCCAGTCGGCCGGCATGGCAAAGTCGCCCGCCGAAGCGATCGCCAAGGCGCCGAGGGCGATCAGCAGCAGCGAAGTGGCCAACGCAACCAGGACCTGGCGGGTCAATGACAGGCGCAGCAGCCAGGTGGTCACAGGTTTCTCAAAACGCAGGAAGGCCCACAAGGCCAGGCCGCCCAGCAGCCAGCCGGAGAGCACATCAAAGTGGAAGTGCAGGCCCAGCGCGATGCGGGAGAAGCCGATCAGCGCCACCAGCGCGGCGGCCAGCCAGCTGAACCAGGGCCGGCGCAGGGTCGCCGCGGCCAGGCCCCATAAGCTGAACGGTGTCTGCGAATGGCCGGAGGGCGCGCCAAAGGTGGGTTCAAAATGTGAGGCGTGGATATCCGCAGAGACCCAGAAGGGACGCGGCAAACGCCAGGCCAGTTTAAGCACCACATTGAGCGCGGAGCCGGTCAGCAGCAAAAAAGTAAGCCGCACAGCCAAAGCCTTATCGAAACACCAATAGATTAATGGAAGAAGGACCAGATAGAACTCGGTAGTGCCGAGAAAGGAAAGCCCCTGCCAAAATTCCGCCAAGCCCCCTGCCCAGCCCTGCACCGCCAGGATGAACGCGACGCCGCTATCGATCAACCATTCAAGCATCGCTACCCAATCACGCGCAGTTCACGCGGGAAGCTGGAAAAGGATTTGTGGCCATCCTCGGTAATGACCACGTTGTCTTCAATGCGCACCCCGCCGCGGCCGTCCAGATAAATGCCCGGTTCAACGGTAAAGGTCATGCCGGGTTCCAGCACCATCGGGTTGCCCGCCCGCATGTACGGTTCCTCATGGGCCTCGATGCCCAGGCCATGGCCGGTGCGATGCGTGAATTGGGCGCCATAGCCGCTGTCCTCGATCACCTCGCGGGCGGCGGCGTCCACATCGCCGCAGGCCGCACCGGGTTGGGCCGCCTCGCGGGCGGCCGCATTGGCCAGGCGCACTGTCTCGTAGATCTTCTTGAACTCCGGCTCAACCTCGCCCACCGCGACCGTGCGCGTCAGGTCTGAGAAGTAGCCATCCTTGCTGGCGCCCCAGTCAAACAAGAGCAAGTCGCCGGCTTGCAGCGCTCGCTCGCTGACCGTGGCATGTGGGTTGGCGCTGTTCGGGCCGGAGGCCACGATCGGCTGGAAGGGCAGCTCGGGATCGCTGCCATAGGCGTACAGCTGCTGAATCAATTCGCCGGCGATCTGGATCTCGGTCATGCCCACGCGCAGCTTGGCCAGCGTGGCCTCCAAGGCCGCCTCGGCGATCACCACAGCCGCTTGCATGGCGGCTTGCTCGCTTTCATCCTTGGTCATGCGCAGCTCGGCGATCAGGTCGCCCGCGTCTTCAAAGCTGGCGTCCGGGAAGGCGCGTTCCAGATAGCGCAGTTCCATCACGCGCAAATGCAGGTTCTCTATCCCGATCCGTTTGGGCGCGCCCAGTTGGCTGGCGGCCAGGTCAAAGCTGGCCTGCCACAGGGCCGGGTCCTCACCAAAGGGCACTGTATCCAGCGGATAGCCCAGGTTGTGTGTCTTGCCCACTTCAAAGCCGGGCAGCACAAACAGCGGCTTGCGTCCGGGGGTCAGGAACAGCAGCGTGGGGCGCTCCATCAAATGAAAATGGCTGCCTGCCAGGTAAAACTGGCTGGGGGTGGCGTTCACCGCCAAGGCGTCCAGGCCGCGCTCGGCCAGCAAAGCCAGCGCCTTGGCCTGTCGCTTGTTTAGATTTTCCACTGAGTGTAGTTGGGCCATAACAGACCTCCACGGCCCATTATAGTCCTGCCGTGTTTGCATTTCGTCACTGCCAGGAAGCTTGCCGCACTCCCCCAAGGCAACTCGCAGGACTTACATTTCGCCGCTCAGATAGGCTTTGGTGCGGTCCGCAACAGTCTAATGTCTTGCGACGGAAACTCGCAGGACTTACTACATTTCGCCGCTCAGATAGGCTTTGGTGCGGGGGTCCTTGGGCGAGCTGAGCACTTTGCTGGCCGGGCCAGCTTCCACCAGCTCGCCCAGGTACATGAAGACCACATAGTCTGCCAGGCGGCGGGCCTGGCGCAGCACATGCGTCACGATCACGATCGTGTATTGGCTCTTCAGCTCTTTCAGGCTGCCTTCAATGTTCTTGGCGGAAATGGGGTCCAGCGCCGAGGTGGGTTCATCGCCCAGCAAGACCTCAGGCTCCACCGCCAGGCCGCGCGCCAGGCACAGGCGCTGCTGCTGGCCGATCGAGAGGCTGGTGGCTGGCTGGGTCAGGCGGTCCTTGACCTCATCCCACAAGCCGGCCAGCTTCAAGTATTTCTCCACATGGCCTTTGACCTCGCGGCGGTTGGTCATATCGTGAATGCGCAAGCCGAAGGCTACATTGTCGAAGATAGACATTGGGAGCAGGTAAGGGCGCTGGGCGATCAGGCCGATCTTGGTGCGCACCTCGGTCACGTCCACATCCGGAGCGTAAATGTCAATATCGTCGAATTTAACTTCGCCTTCCACCCGCGTGTTATCCACCAGGTCATGGAAGCGGTTGAGCGTCTTCAGCAGGGTCGACTTACCGCAACCGGAGGGCCCGATGATGGCCGTGATCTGGTTGCGCGGAATTTCCAGGTCCACAGATTTAAGTGCCTGATTGGCCCCGTAATACACATTCAAATCTTTGATCGAGATATGGCTATCCATCAACTATCCTCTAATTCACTACGTTGCGGCTCAGGCGGCGCGCCAGGGCGCGCGACAGGCCGCTCACAATCAAAATCAATACGGTTAAGATCAGTGCTGCCGCATAACCGCGGGCGCGCACTTCCGGGAACGGCGAGCTGAGCTGGAAGAAGACCGCCAAGGGCAGGGAAGCTGCCGGCCCGGCCAGCGATGTCGGAATGCGGTCGGTGAAGCCGGCAGTGAACAACACGGAAGCGGCATCGCCAATACCGCGGCCAAAGGCCAGCAGCACGGCGGTAAAGATGCCGGGCAAGCTTTGGCGCAGCACCACGGCCCGGGCCATCTCCAACTTGGTGGCGCCCAAACCAAAGGCGGCTTCTTTCTGTCCGCTGGGGATCAAGCGCATAACTTCATCCATGCCCCGCACCATAATGGGGATTTGCAGCAAGCTCACCACCAAAATACCGGCGCCCAGTGAAGCCCGCATCCCCATCGAGATCATGATCAGGAAACCAAAGGCGCCATAGACCAGCGAGGGCACCCCCCACAGCACGTCCAGGGTCAGGCGGGTGAATGTAGCCCAGCGCGAACTGGGTGCATACACATTCAGACCCAGCGCAATCGGCAGACTGACCAGGAAGGCCAGTACCGTGCCGCCGCCGGCCAGATAGAGGGAGCCTAAAATTGCGTTCAGCAGGCCGCCGCCGCCGCCCAGGTAAAAGCCGCCCTCGGGCGCCTTGGTGATCATGTCCCAGCTCATCGCCGGCAGGCCGCGCACCAGCACGGACCCCAGGATGCCCGCCAGGGCCAGCACCAGGACCACCGCAGACAGGCGCATCAACACGCCAAACAAACTCTCTTCCAGGTGGGCGCGCCGCCACCAGCGTTTCTGCATGCTCATGAGCTCACCTCTTGCCCCAAACGCGCCAAGACCATTGCCGAGAGGACATTAAAAATGATCACCACCACCAACAAAAGCAGCGCAGCGCCCATCAAAGCCGCGTCATAGCGCGGAATGGACATCATCTCGCCATAGTTATTGGCAATCAGCGCCGTCAGCGGATAGCCAGGGTCAAACACCGAGCGCGGAATGGCAGGCGTGTTGCCCACCACCATCATCACCGCCAGGGTTTCACCAAAGGCGCGTGACAGGCCCATCACCGCCGCGGCGATGATGCCAGGCAGTGCATTCGGCAGCACGGCATGTTTGATCGCCTGCCAGCGCGTGGCGCCCACCGCCAGGGCGGCCTCACGCACGCCCTGCGGCACAGTGCGCAGCACCTCCACCGTGATCGAAACAATAATCGGCGAGATCATCACCGCCAAAACAATGCCGCCGGCCAAAATACTGAAGCCGGTGGGGTTGCTGGAGGTCAGGAAGGGCAGATCACCAAACACGCCACGCAGGAACTGGCCTAGCCGCGGCACCAATGGCACCACCACCAGCAAACCCCAAACGCCGTACACCACAGAGGGGATGCCCGCCAGCAGGTCAATCGCCGGCAGGATGCCGCGCAGAGTGCCCCGGCGGGCGTACTCCACCAGGAAGATCGACGCAAAAATGCAGGGCGGCACGGCCAGGATCAGGGCCAGCAAGGTAACCCACAGCGTGCCGCTGATAAAGGTGCTCAGCCCAAATTCGCCCTGGCTTGGCCGCCACAAATCGCCGGTCAGGAATTCCCAAGGTGAGACAAACTGGAAGATGGGGAGTGTGCGAAACAGCAGCGCAGCGGCCATTAACAACAGCAGCAACAAAGGCAAGCTGGCTGCCAGGAGAAAGCTCCTGGCAGCCAGCTTATCGCTAAAGATGCGGCGCAACGCTGAGCGCGAACCAGCTAGGGATAACTTCATAATGCTCCTAGACTACTAGGTTAGCGCAGATTGTCAATCTCTGACTGCAGTTCAGCCTCGGTCATGGGGACATACCCCGCCTCAGCCACAAACGCCTGACCGTCCTGCAGGATCCACAACAGCAAATCCAGCACGGCGCCTTCCGGTTTGCCTTTGCTCACCAGATACAGCAAGCGCGCCGGCGGAGAGGGGTAGTCGCCGCTCAGAATGGCCTCTATGGCTTCGCTGCGGGTCTCCAGGTATTCGTGCTCCTCGATGACGCCATTGGTATTGATGTCGATCGGCGGCACCACCGCGCCTTCCACCACCACACCAGTCGCCAGGCTGTAGATGTAGCCCAAGTTGTTGTAGCCCACGCCCAACGGGTCGTTGAGCACAGCCTGCAGCAAGCCCGGGTCAGCATCCACACCAATGCCCTGCAGGTCTTCCTGGGCATTGCCGCCAATGAACTTGGAGAACATTTCAGCCGCACCGGCAGAGTCGGAGCGTGTGTAGACGTGGATCTCATCGGTGATGCTCGGGTCGCCCAGCAGGTCGCCCCAGGTCGTGTATTCACCGGTCAGCCACACTTTGCCCAGGCCTTCGGTGGTCACGCCCT
Source organism: Anaerolineales bacterium (assembly GCA_026129305.1). Lineage (GTDB taxonomy): Bacteria > Chloroflexota > Anaerolineae > Anaerolineales > UBA11579 > JAMCZK01. Next base: position 120,824 of record JAHCII010000002.1, on the reverse strand, counting down.
TCTCCAAAATCAGCTCAATGTGCGGGTTCTGCGCATTGACCACAAAGAAGACCGCGTCGCGGGTCACCGCCACCGGGAAGGCGCCCTGCGCGATTTCGTCTTCGTTCAGTTCGCGCGAGACCATGCCCAGGTCAGTGGCGCCGGCCAGCACGTCAGAGACACCCTTGCCCGCCCCGCCACCGGTGATGTCAAAGTTGACCCCCGGGTGCGTGGCCTGGTACTCCTCGGCAAAGCGCACCATCATCGGGTAGAGCGCAAACGCGCCAGACAGCGCATAGGTGATTTCTTCGCCAGCCGCAGCTGAGCCAGCGTCGCCAGCGGGTGCCGCACACGCAGCCAACACCAGGGCCAGCAAAAGCAGCAGTCGCAATGAAGTTTGTTTCATAGGTATCTCCTGTTCAAAAACCCGCAGGCCAAAATTATCCATCGTGGCCAGCTTCGTTTCTTGAGGGGAGCTCTGCCCTCGCAAACGCAGCCAGAAAAAGAGCTGTTACCCTTAAACTTGCTCAATAAAACAAGTTAACACGATAGATTTAGTCGGGTTTCAACCCGCACATAATAGCCGAAAGCCGGGACTTGTCAAGCCCTGGCAATACCGGCATACTGAGGGCTCAGAAAGGTAGACCAAGCCATGCTTGATTGGAGCAAACTCCTCAGTGACAGCAGCCTGTTCATCACCCTCTTCACCGCCATCGTGCTCTACGTCGCCATCCGCCAACCGCGCTTGTTCCTCAACAAAGAAGACGTGCCGCCGGACATTCTGGCTGCCGTGCCGCCCAAAACTGAGGCAGAGACGCGCCGCTACAAAATCGTCCTCAGCCTGCTGATGCTGATTCTGATTGGCGGCCCCTTCTACTCCACCCTCACCTTCGCCCAGCAAAGCGCAGCCAGCTGGCCGACCCTCTGGCTATACGCCTTTCTGGCGGTCCTGGCCATCAGCACCTTTGACCTGCTCTTCATCGACTGGTTCATCCTCAACACGCTCACCCCCGCCTGGTCAGTCTTCCCCGGCACCCAGGGCTTGGCCGGCTACAAAGACTACGGCTTCCACGGGCGCGCCCACCTCAAACTGCTGCCCATGCAAGTGCTCGGCGCCCTGCTGATCGCCGGCCTGGTCAGCCTGCTCACCTAAACAAAAAGCCCCGGAGGTTCCGGGGCTTTTTTCATTGACATCCCAAACCGCGCTAGGCTTCGCCCAGCGCTTCCTTGGCCGCCGCCGCTTCATCCTGCGTGCGGATGACCACATTCGGCAGCTCTTCTTGCACGTTCACCAGGCGCCTGCTGCCCAGCGCAATCGCCGAAATCAGTAGGGTCAGTGTGCCAATCACGGCAAAGAACAAGGCCAGGCCGCGGCCCGGACCTACCCCTACCAGGTCGCCCACCAGCGTATCGGCCAGCAAGCCGCCCGGCAGCAAGCTCGGGCCAAAGACTTGGTCCACCAGCGGCCCGGCCAGCAAAATCGCCACCGGCACAGTGAACTGGCCCAGCATGCGCCGCACGGCGAACACGCGGCCCTGCAAATCAGGCTCGGTCTTGCTCTGCCACAGGGCCTGGCTGCTGCCGTTCATAATCGGCAGCACCAGCATGGAGAGGAAGCCCATCACCCCAATCAGCATCAGGCTGGCCGGCAGCAACAAGAACAGCAGCATCACCCCCATCCAAATCGCCGAGCCAATCACGCCAAACACGCGCCGCTTCGGCCCGCCCCAGGCGCTCATCACCAACGTGCCCACCAACATGCCCGCCCCCACCATCGAGGCCACCACGCCCACCTGGTCTGGTTCGCCCAGGCTCAGCATCAACGGCGTCCATAGCGGTTGCAGCATGCCAAACAGCAGGTTAATCCCGGCAAAGTACATCATCAGCTGAAACAACCCCGGCCGGTTGCGAATGAATTCCAACCCCAGGCGAATGCTGGTCAAAATCGAAGGCCGGCTGGCCGCCTCCTCGTCCGTGCGCTGCGGTTCAGGGATGCGCACCAGCAGCAGCGTACCAATCGCAAACAAGCAGGTAACCAAATCAATGAAGATCACGCTCTCCAGGCCAAAGCTGACAAAGATCGCTCCGGCAATCGCCGGTGAGAGCAGCTGCGCCACCGCATCGGCCATCTGCACCATCCCGCTGGCCCGCCCCAGTTGCTCTTGCGGCACCAGCATCGTCGTAGCCGCCGAATAAGCCGGCCACTGAAAGGTACTGAACAACGCCGCCACAAAGGTTGCCGCGTAAATGTGCCACAACTGCAAATTGTCGGCCAGCAGCAAGACGAGCACCAACACGGTGGTCAACGCCGCCCCGGCATCGCTGAAAATCATCATCCAGCGCCGCGGAAAGCGGTCCACCAGCGCCCCGGCCACCGGAGAGAAGAACACCGCCGGCAGCGTGAAGGCCAAAATCGTCATCGCAAAAGACGTGGCTGAGCCCGTAGTTTGGTAGACATGCACGCCCAGCGCAAAACCGGTCAACGCCGAGCCCAGCAAAGACACCAACTGGCCAATCCAAATCGTATAAAAAGTCCGCATGTTCTGCGGAGACTGCACGGCATTTTCCGTCATAAGGCTCCTTGGGCCCACTCGGGCCGAGCGTGATTCTACCTTCCACACCACCCAAAAACCCGGCCAGTCGCCCGCCATTTCTTGACAGTCTCTGTGCCGTACAGTACAATCCGGCGACCTTAACAACCGGGCCTGTAGCGCAGTTGGGAGCGCGCCTCAATCGCACTGAGGAGGTCGAGGGTTCGAATCCCTCCAGGTCCACTGTGCAGCAGTCCTTACGAAGGGAACTTGCCTGAAGCTGCACAGGCCATCCTTCGTAAGGCAACCCGCAGAGCTTGCTCTGCGACGGGCCCATGGCGCAGCTGGGAGCGCGTCTCAATGGCATTGAGAAGGTCGAGGGTTCGAATCCCTCTGGGTCCACTGGAAAGCACCCTCACAATCACGAGGGTGCTTTCGTTTTTAACGGCAATCCTTGACAAATCAGCATATCGCCCTACAATTTAGGTACACCTAAATTATAGAGGTATTCCATGTTAGACGTTCAAAAATTGCTCATCGATGGCAGCATTCTGATTGCTGCTTTCACCGCCCTGGTGTTTTATGTCGGCCTCTACAAGCCGCGCCTCTTCCTCACCAAGCAGGACACGCCGGCAGATATCCTGGCGGCCGTGCCGCCGCAAACCGAAACGGAAAAACGCGAGGCAAAACTGCTCGCCATCCCGCTCTTGCTGATCATGGTTGGCGGTGTCTTCTATTCCACCTACACCTTCGCCCTGCAAAGTGGCGCCAGCTTCGGGACGCTCTTCCTGCATGCGGCGATCCTGGTGCTGGCCATCTCCCTCTTCGACCTGGTGGTCATCGACTGGCTCGTGCTGAACACGATCACGCCCCAATGGGCGGTGTTCCCGGGCACGGAAGGCTTTGCCGGCTACAAGGATTATGGCTTTCACGGCCGCGCCCACCTCAAAGCGCTGCCGGGGCTCGCAATCGCCGCCGCGCTGCTGGCTGGCCTGGCCTATTGGCTGGCCTGACGCCTGTTTTCTTGACACCCCTGCCAGCATCTTGTAGAATCACCGGAAATGCATAGCGGCAGCATGCCGCAAGCGCCGAGCAGGAGTAATAAGCTATCCGGCAGAGAGCAGGACGCAGTGGTGCAAGTCCCGCGCGGCGACCCGGACGCCAAAAAGCCCAACTCGCCTGCAGGCTCAGACGAAGTCTGAGCGCGGTCCACAGCCGAAGCCCAGTAAGCTGTGGCGGGGGACGCCCCGTTATCCACGGTCGAGCGACCTGCACTGCAGGTAACGCGGGTGGTACCGCGGGAGTCTTATCTCCCGTCCCGTTAATTGCGAAAAAACGCAATTAACGGGACGGGAGATTTTTTGTTTTATCTAACCGCTAACAGCTATTAGCGAACAAGGAGAAGCATGGCAGAGAAATACACTCCGGCCGAGATCGAGGCCAAATGGCAGCAGAAGTGGGAAGCGGACGGTCTGTACCATGCCGACATTGACCCCAAGCGCCCCAAACACTACGCCTTGACCATGCTGCCTTACCCCTCCGGCGACCTGCACATCGGCCATTGGTATGCCATGACGCCTTCCGACGCCCGCGCCCGCTACATGCGCATGCGCGGCCACAACGTGGTCTTCCCCATGGGCTTCGACGCCTTCGGCCTGCCGGCCGAAAACGCTGCCATCCAACGCAACATCCATCCCAAGCAATGGACCTACGCCAACATCGAGCGCATGCGCGGCCAGCTGCGCAGCATGGGCGCCATGTTCGACTGGCGCCGCCAGGCAGTCTCCTCCGACCCGGAATACTACAAATGGACGCAGTGGTTCTTCCAGAAGCTGTATAAGCAAGGCCTGGCCTACCGCAAGCTGGCCGCAGTGGACTGGTGCCCCAAGGACAACACCACCCTGGCCCGCGAGCAGGTGGTGGGCGAGAAACGCGTTTGTGAACGCTGCGGCACGCCGGTGATCAAGAAAGAACTGGAGCAGTGGTTCTTCCGCATCACCAACTACGCCGATGAGCTGCTGCACTTTGACGGCATCGACTGGCCGGGGCAGATCCAGACCCTGCAGCGCAACTGGATCGGCCGCTCTGAAGGCGCCAACGTGACCTTCAAGACCGAGGCCGGCCACGAGTTCACCATCTTCACCACCCGGCCCGACACGCTGTGGGGCGCCACCTTCATGGTGCTGGCCCCAGAGCACCCGCTGCTGGCCGAGGTGACCAGCGACGAGCAGCGCGCCGAAGTGGAGACTTATGTGGCCGAAGCCATCCGCCAGACGGAGATCGAGCGCGAGTCCACCGAAAAAGAAAAGAGCGGCGTCTTCACCGGCGGCTACGCCATCAACCCGGTCACTGGCGAGCGCATCCCGATTTGGGTGGCCGACTACGTGCTGATGACCTACGGCACCGGCGCCATCATGGCCGTCCCCGCCCACGACCCGCGCGACTTCGAGTTCGCCCGCCAATACGGCCTGGAAGTGCGCCCGGTGATCCAGCCGGAGGGCGAGACGCTGGACGGCGCCACAATGACCGAAGCCGCCGTCCACGAGGGCGTGATGGTCAACAGCGGGCCGCTGAGCGGCACGCCTGCTGAGCAGGCCATTGCCAAGACCATCGCCTACCTGAGCGCCGAAAAACTGGGCCAGGCCGCCGTAGGCTATCGCCTGCGCGACTGGTTGATCTCCCGCCAGCGCTATTGGGGCGCGCCCATCCCGATGGTCTACTGCCAGGACTGTGGCGTGCAGCCCGTGCCGGAAGACCAGCTGCCGGTCGAGCTGCCGGACGATGTGGAATGGACTCCCACCGGGGAAAGCCCGCTAAAGCTGCACCCCACCTGGAAGCACACCACCTGTCCCAACTGCGGCGGCCCGGCGGAACGCGACACCGACACGATGGACACCTTCATGTGCTCCTCGTGGTACTTCCTGCGCTACCTGAGCCCGCAGGACGACAAGGCCCCCTTTGACGAGAATGAGTACAACTATTGGGCGCCGGTGGATACCTACACCGGCGGCGCCGAACATGCCGTGATGCACCTGCTGTATGTGCGCTTCTTCCACAAAGCGCTGCGCGACATGGGCCTGGTGGAAGGCAACGAGCCCATCATGCAGCTGCGCAACCAGGGCCAGATCCTGGGGCCGGACGGGCAGCGCATGAGCAAGTCACGCGGCAACGTGGTCGACCCAGATGCGCAGGTGGCGCTGTACGGCGCCGACACAGTGCGCGCCTATCTGATGTTCGGCTACCGCTGGTCTGAAGGCGGCCCGTGGAGCGACGACAACATCCAGGGCGTGGTGCGCTGGCTGTTCCGCGTCTGGGGGCTGTTTGAACCAGGCACCCAGAACAGCGCAGGCCCTGACATCACCAAACGACTGCGCCGCAAGGCGCACCAAACCATCCAGCGCGTCAGCCGCGATATGGAGAACTTCGAGTTCAACACGATCGTCTCTGCGCTGATGGAACTGACCAACACCATGCAGGAAGCCTACGACTCTGGCGCGGCCGGCAGCCCGGAGTGGGCCGAGGCCCAGGACATCCTGCTGCGCCTGATGGCGCCGGTCACCCCCCACATCGCCGAGGAGCTGTGGGCTAAACTGGGCAAGCCCTACTCCGTGCATCTGCAGGCCTGGCCGCAAGCCGACCCGCAAGCCGCCAAGGAAGATGAAGTGACCCTGATCGTGCAGGTCAATGGCAAGCTGCGCGACCGCATCACCATCCCAGCTGGCACCAGTGACGAGGACGCCAAAGCTCAGGCCCTGGCCAGCGAAGCGGTGATCAAGGCCTTGGAAGGCAAGCCGCCCAGGCAAGTGATCGTGGTGCAGGGCAAGTTGGTGAATATTGTTCTCTAGCTGTAAGCCGTAGGCCATAAGCTGTAAGCAAAGACTTTACGCTTCCACGTGTCACCCTGAGCGAAGCGAAGGGCTTTCATAGCGCTAAAAACACGCGACCGTATCGATCTTCACGAAGCTTAGCGGGTGATCATTGCCCGTGGGGCCGACTCCAATCGTGACTGCTCGATCGGAGAGAATCTTGCTTAGAGCTTAGAGCTTACGGCTTAAAGCTATTCTTGTGGTTAGAAGGGGCCTGTTAAACAGTCGCGCGATGCCTCCACGCCAGCCACCCGGCCGCCAGCAGCAGCACCACGGACATAAAGCTCTGGTTGGCGTTGAAGCCAGCGATCTCGGCCGCGTCGAGACGGATGAAGTCCAGCAAGATGCGGATGGTGGGATAGGTAATCAGATAGACCAGGAAAATGTCGCCCGCCATCAGGCGCTTACCGAATTTGCGGCCCAGCCAGATGAGTAAAGCCGCCGTGGCCAGGCTCCACAAGGACTCATAGAGGAAGATGGGGTGGTAACGGGCCACGTCAGCGAATTCGGGCAAACGGTACGGCGGGTCGATGGTGATGGCCCAGGGCAGGTCGCTGGGCGCGCCGTACAGCTCCTGGTTGACGAAGTTGGCCCAACGGCCCAAGCCTTGCCCCAGGGCGATGGCCGGGGCGAACACGTCCAGCCAGGCGGGGAAGTGCTCGCCGCGACGGCGGGCTTGGATATAGAGGGCCAGCACACCGCCGATTACCGCCCCGGGGATGCCCAAGCCGCCGCGCCAAATGGCCAGCGCGTCGAGCGGATGGGTGAGGTAATACTGCGTGGTCACGCCGGCGGCGATCAGCGAGGGTGAGGGGGTGAAAATGTGCCATAGGCGGGCGCCCAGCACCCCAGCCAGGACCACCCACAGCAAGCTTTCCCAGATAAACTCACTGCGCAGCTTGCGCTGTTTGGCGTGCCACTCCGCCAGCGCCGCGCCGGCAACCACCGCCCCCATCACGATCAGGCCATAGTAGCGAATATACAGGGGACCCAGGTGAATTCCGAGTTGATCAAAAGACATGTTCTTCTCCGCCCCACATGATACTCGTTTTGCTTAACGGGCCAAATCAGACCCCTGCGGGGTCTGATTTGGCCTTGTGCACTGAGCTATTCGGCGGCGTGGGGGAAGAAGATCTCTTCGATCTTGAGCTCAAACAGCGCCGCCAAGGCAAAGGCCAGGTCCAGGCTGGGGTTGTACTTGCCGGTCTCGATGGCATTGATCGTCTGCCGCGAGACGCCTGCTTTTAGGGCCAGCTCTTCCTGCGACCAGTCGCGCTCAGCGCGCAGCACCTTCAGGCGGTTCTTCATTGGTAGCGCCGGCGGGCCAGCAGTTGCCCACCGCCCCACAGGGCGCCCATGCAGATCAGGGCCGTGCCCAGGTCAATCGGCGCCAGGCCGGCAATACCCAACAATGAGCTGGCCAACAGCAGCAGGAACATGCCGCCAAACGCCAGGGAAAGGGCCTCCAGCTGGATCGTGCGCTCCAATTCGTCCATGCCCAAGATCTGGTCACGCACCGCCAGAACCACAAAGATCCCCGGCAACAGCGGCAGTAGGGCCAGACCCAGCAGCAACGGCTGGCTCAGCCCGCTATCACGCAGACTGACCGCCAACACCACTAGCACAATGTAGGCCACAAAGGCCAAAGTCAACTTTTGTCTTGCATTCATCACAGCAATCTCCTTTCGGACATAATACAGATAACTTTACATTTTGTCAAGTTATCTTTACATACAATCAGGGAGATAATTCTGTATACTGGACGGCGAGGTGTGCATGAGCAGATCTGAACCCATCCACGACAGCCCGACCCCTTGGGTCAACAAGCATGTGCGCGACTATGTCGAGAGCGGCGGGCGCAAAGGCCATCGCTGGAGCGGCGCCAACACGCTGCTGCTGACCACCCGCGGCCGAGTGTCCGGCAAGCTCTTTCGCACCGCCCTGATCTACGGCGAAGATGCGGAGCGCTATGTGATCGTCGCCTCGCGCGGCGGGCACCCGCAGCACCCCAACTGGTATCTCAACCTGCGCCGCGACCCGGCCGTGCAGGTGCAGGTCGGCGCCGAGCAGTTCAGCGCCACCGCCCGCGAAGCGCAAAGCGCCGAGCGCGAGCGGCTCTGGGCGCTGATGGTCAGCATCTGGCCCGAATACGAGAACTACCAGGCCAAAACGCAGCGTACTATCCCGGTGATCGTCCTCGAACCCAACGCATAAATATTCCTTGACAGGAATATTCCCTTTAGGGTATATTCGACCCATGTACAAAACATTCAGCGCCTTGGCAGAACCCAACCGCCTGCGCATCGTTGAGCTACTCAGCGAACGCCCGCAGCCAGTGGGCGAGATCGCCGCCCGGCTGCGCCTGCGCCAGCCGCAGGTCTCCAAACACCTGCGCGTGCTGGCCGAAGCCGGCCTGGTGGACCGCCGCCCCGCCGCCCAGCAGCGGCTCTATTACCTGCAGGCCGAGCCGCTGCGCCAGCTGGAAAGCTGGCTGCAGCGCCTGCGGCCCAGCTGGGGCGAACGCCTCGACGTGCTCGACGCCCTGCTCAACGAAATCCAAGCCAAACCCAAGGACAAGCCATGAGCCAAGACCCGCAAGCCAAACCGCCCAAGGCCGACATCATCGTGCGCCGCATCTTCGCCGCGCCGGTGGAACTGGTCTGGCAGGCCTGGACCGACCCCAACTTCGTCGTGCGCTGGTGGGGGCCAAGCCGCTACACGGCGCCCTCCGCCCAGGTGGACCTGCGCGAGGGCGGCCGCTTCGTCTTCGCCATGCAGGCCCCGCCGGAAGACGGCGGCATGGTCCACTACACCAGCGGCAGCTACCAGAAGATCGTGCCGCACCAGGAGCTGGAATTCACCATGAGCCTCTCCGACGCCGAGGGCAATCCCGTGGACCCGACCTCCGTGGGCATGCCGGCGGATTTCCCCGCCGTCATCCGCACTCGCATCGAGTTCAAAGCCTTGCGCCCCGATGTGACCGAGATCACCATCACCGAATACGACTGGGACGTGGGAATCCAAGCGGTGTTCTCGTACGCCGGCATGCACCAGTCGCTCGATAAGTTGAGCGATGGCATTCGCTAGTAACCGGTAAGTACTTTTACCAATGACCCAATAAGGAGCCACGATGTCCAAAGTCATCCCCTTCCTCACTTTTGACGGCCGGGCCGCCGAGGCCGTCGAGTTGTACACCTCGCTGGTCAAGAACTCCAAGGTCCATAGCATCGATCGCTGGGGTCCCGGCGGCCCGGTGCCCGAGGGCCAGGTGATCAACGCCCATTTCGAGCTGGACGGCCAGCCTTTCCGCGCCATGGATGTGCTCAATGGGTTCGCTGGCGGCGAGGCTTTCTCCATCTTCGTCGAGACCACCGACCAAGCCGAGACCGACCGCCTGTGGGCCGCGCTGACCGCCGACGGCGGTGAAGAGCAGCCCTGTGGCTGGCTGAAAGACAGGTTCGGCTTCTCCTGGCAGATCATCCCCGCCCGCCTGGGCGAGCTGATGTCCGAGCCGCACAGCCCCGGGAAACAAGCTGCCATCGACGCCATGCTCAAGATGAAGAAGATCATCATCGCCGATTTGGACGCGGCTTACACCGGTGGCTAAACCGCCCAGCGTGGCCGACTACCTGGCCGAGCTGGACCACCCGCTCAAGCCAGTGGTGGAATGGCTGCGCAGCACCCTACTGGCAGCCGACCCGGCGCTCAACGAGCGCATCAAGTGGAACGCGCCCAGCTTTGGCCCGGGCGACGAAGACCGCATCACCCTGATGCTGCGCGACGCCGACAAAGTGCGCATCATCTTCCACCGCGGCGCTAAAGCTGAGGGCGACGCCGGTTTTCAGTTCAGCGACCCCAGCGGCCTGCTGGAGTGGGTCAACAACGAACGCGGCCTGGTCGTCTTCCACAGCCTGGCCGAGGCCCAGGCTGCCGAGGCGGCCCTGACCCAGCTGGCCCGTGCCTGGCTGGCGGCCACGCGCTGAGCATGCCTTCGTCATTGCGAGAAATACTTGCGAAGCAAGTGCGACGAAGTAATCTACAGGCCACGCGTAGGGGCGAGGCATGCCTCGCCCCCACTACCAAAGTCACTCGATCGCACCCGCTACAATCAATCCCCAAAACCTCCAACCCGGCGCAAAGCGCGCTGAAGGCCGCCGTGCCCTGAAAAAGAATTCCGGGCTACGATGTCGATTCGAGGCGATCCCGTTCGACGTCATAGTAGGAGGACGCAACGGGCGGCCTCGCACGAAAGGAGAACTACTATGAAGTACATGCTGATCATGCGCGACACCCAGGAGGCCTTCGAAGCCAGCCAGAAGGTTGACTTTGAAGAGATCATCAACGCCATGGGCGCCTACAACGAGGCGCTGATCAAGGCGGGCGTGTTCGCCAGCGCAGAAGGCCTGGCACCGGCAACCGAGGGGTTCGTCGTCGATTTCGCCGGCGAGAAGCCGATCGTGACCGACGGCCCCTACGGCGAGACGCACGAGCTGTTCAACGGGTTCTGGATCCTCGAGGTCTCGAGCAAAGAGGAAGCCATCGAGTGGGCCAGTCGCGCTCCCCTTGGGCCGGGCTCCAAGCTCGAGGTGCGCCGCATCCCAAGCCATGAGGAGGCCTTCGCCGACCACGCCGACAACGAATACGTCAAAAAGGGAGCGGAGCGCCGTGGCGACGGCGGCTGAGACGGCCGCTACCCGGTGACATCGTGACTCACATACAGCGCACGGTCGACGCCGTCTGGCGCATCGAGAGCGCCCGCATCGTGGCGACGCTCGCCAAGATGACCGGCGACGTGGGCCTGGCCGAGGACCTCGCTCAAGAGGCGCTCGTCGCTGCGCTGACCCAATGGCCGGGGTCAGGCGTCCCGCGGAACGCGGGCGCCTGGCTCACGGCCGTCGCCAAACGCAAGGCGATCGACGGCTGGCGCCGGCGGGAAGGTCTTGACCAGCGCTACCGCGCCATCGCCCACGACCTGTCGCAGACCAGCGAAGACGAATGGCAGCCGATCGATGATGACGTCGTACGACTCGTGTTCACCGCCTGCCACCCCGTGCTCTCGCCTGAATCGCAGGTCGCCCTGACCCTGCGCGTCGTGGCGGGCCTGACCACCGGGGAGATCGCCCGCCTGCTCCTGGTGCCGATCGCCACCGTGCAGCAGCGCATCGTCCGAGCCAAGAAGACCCTCTCCGCGGCGCAGGTGCCCTTCGAGGCGCCCGACCCGAGCGAGTGGGCCTCTCGGCTCGGCGCCGTGCTCGGTGTGGTGTACCTGCTCTTCACCGAGGGCTACGCGGCCACCTCGGGCGACCGCTGGATGCGCAGTGAGATCGCCAACGAGGCGCTGCGCCTGGGACGCGTGCTGGCCGGCCTGCTGCCGAGCGAACCGGAAGTGCACGGCCTGGTCGCGCTGATGGAGTTCCAAGCCTCCCGCTTCGCGGCGCGAGTCGCCCGGGACGGCGCCCCGATCCTGCTCAGCGACCAGGATCGATCGCGCTGGGACCGCGCCCAGATCGAGCGCGGACGCGCGGCGCTCAAGCGGGCGGATGCCGCGGGTCGCGGCCGCGGAAACTATGCGCTGCAGGCGGCCATCGCCGAATGCCACGCCATCGCGCCCAGCATCGAAGAGACCGATTGGGAACGCATCGTGCTGCTCTACGAGGCGCTCGGCCAGCTGGCCCCCAGCCCCGTGGTCGAGCTGAACCGGGCTGTGGCAGTCTCGATGGCGAGCGGCCCCGCGCATGCGCTGCGCATCGTCGACCGGCTGTCGGCGGAAGGACAGCTGCGTGGGTCGTACCTGCTGCCGAGCGTGCGCGGCGAACTGCTGGCCCGGCTCGGCCGCACCGAAGAGGCTCGCTCCGAGCTGCTCACCGCCGCCGGCCTGGCGACCAACCAGCACCAGCGTGCAGTGCTGCGCGCCAAAGCCGCCGCGCTCTGACGCACCCTTCGTCATTGCGAGAAGTACTTGCGAAGCAAGTACGACGAAGCACTCCAAGCCAACTACCAGATGGCAACCAGCTACAATTAATTCATGACTCACACGCCGCTCCCCAAAACCTCCAACCCGGTGCAAAGCGCGCTGGAAGCCGCCGGCATCTCCAGCCTGGAGCAGTTGACACAGCACAGCGAAGCAGAGATCGCCCAGCTGCACGGCATGGGGCCCAAGGCACTGCGCATCCTCAAAGAAGCGCTGGCCGAACGCGGCCTGGGTTTCAAGGACGAGAACCAAAGCGAACTAAGCGCCGCCGGCTTCCTGATGCAGCTGAAAAGTCACGCCTCGCCCGCCCAGCAGCAAGCCTACGAGCGCTACTTCCCGGGCCAGGCAAAGGAGTTCATCGGCGTGCGCATGGGCCAGGTCTTCGCGCTGGCCAAGGCACACGGCGACATGCCCCTGGCAGAGATCGAGAAGCTGCTGGACAGCAACATCCGTGAGGCCCGCGTCGGCGCGGTCAGCATCATGGAAAAGTCGGCCCGCGGCAAGAAGACGGATGAGGCGCGGCGCAAGGCGCTCTACGAACTCTATCTGCGCCGCCACGCGCGCATCAACACCTGGGACCTGGTGGACCTGGGCGCGCAGCACATCGTCGGCGCCTGGCTGGTTGACAAGCCGCGCGACGTCCTCTACCAGTTGGCCGCCTCGGACTCCTGGCCCGAGCGGCGCACCGCGCTGGTGGCCTGCTTCGCCTTCGTCCGCCGCGGCGAGCTGGACGACGCGCTCAAGCTAGCCGGGATGCTTGCCGAAGACCCGGAGGAATACGTGCAGAAAGCGGTTGGCTGGCTGCTGCGCACCGTCGGCGACGCCGACCGGCAGCGGCTGCTCGCCTTCCTGGCGCAGCACGCCGCCCGCCTGCCGCGGCCGGCCCTTCTCGCCGCCATCGAGAAGCTGGACAAGGCCGAGCGGGCGCGCTGGCTGGCGAAAAGCTAACTGCTGAATGCTGATTGCAGATTGGACACCAGCCACTTCGGCGAGGCGGCGCGCTGGCTGGCGTTTGTGTTTGTTGAAAGTTTGTGAGCTGTGCCGTTTTTGTGCTGTTTGTGCCGGCTTGACAAGACCGCGCCGGGCTTTGTGCACACTGCGTTGAATGAGAGACGAGGGAGCGAACACGCTGCCATTATCCATGCGCAACAGCTGCTGATGAGCAAATGATGGTTGCTGTCAAGCGATGAGGCTGTGCCCCATAGGGCAATCCACTCAAGGCGCAGACAACGAACAAGACAAACGCCAAAAGTGGGATTGGCATCGATGAATTCTTCGCGGCGCGGCTGCGCCGCTTGCTCAGAATGACACGGGGCACCGTGATCAGCGGATTTGTTTGGAGAACTCCAGGTATTTGGTTTGCATGCCCTCGGCGGCCGACCAGCGCTCAATTTCTGGCAGGTCGACTGGTTGAGACGTAGCTACCAGCAAAGCTTGTTGCAAGCTTTGCTGGTCGTTCCAGTGGTAGAAGCCAGCCAGACGATCCTTGACACAGTCAGTGGGGGAAATAACCTTAAGCACGCCTGTTTCCAATTTCAGACTGTCAATCCGCCTCACCGGCTCATTCCCTACGGACAGAGGCGGCGCGACAAACTCTACAAAATATTTGGTCCCTGGGTGAACGTAATGGCGACCCTTTTGGGTGAACCCTAATACCAACATGGCTTTCCCAATCTTCTGGCTGCTGGAAAAGCTCATCTCAACGAAATCCAAATCCATTGAGATGTATCTGCCATCCGAGTAGAGACTGACCACAGAACCCCCAGTGAGGACGAGATCAATAGACTGCTTGCGCAACTCTGTCTGGATGTAAGCAGCCAGCTCCCCCTGGGACATTTCCGTGATTTGCATCATAAGGGCTTCCCCGCGCGCCGCGGCCGCTGACGTTCATAGTCCAGCCGCTCAACAAGCTCTGAGGGATAGAAACGTTTAGCCTCATTAACCAGCGCGACGAGTTGCTCACGGAAGGGGTAGCGCGGGTTGAAAGCAAACACTCGCGTGCGCCCCACCAGGCGGCTGGCCAGCACGCCGCCGGCCTCCAGGCGCTCCAACTGGCGCTGCACGCTGCGCAAGTTGGCTTCAAAAAAGTCGGCAATCTCTTGAGCGTATCCAGAGCCGCGCGCGGCGATAAACAGCAGGATCCACTCGGCTTCACGGGTGCGAAGGATGGGCTGTAACACGGGGAGATTATACCACTGCACAATGCAGTGGTATCACTGCAATATGCAGTTCATCGAACCAGAGCGTCATTCACCATCGCGGCCAACCGACGCGCGGCGGCTTCCGAGCGCAGCTCGGCGGCCGCACCCAGGGCATTCAGACAGTAGCTGACCAACTCGTCCACTGGAATGTCCGCGCGCACCTGATCAGCCGCTGCCGTCGCCTTCAGCAGGGGTTCCAATAAGCCGCGCAGTTTCTTACGGCCTTCGACGAACGAGCTGCCGGCATGCAGCAAAGCGGACAGGTCGCTAGCGTGGCGGCTCGTGCTTTGTAAAACCAGTGCATAAGCCTCCAGCACAGCGCGCAAACGCTCGCCGGGATCCGCTTCGCCTGCAGCCGCCGCGGCCAAATGATCCAGATGGGCATCGATTTGGCCGGCATGCCAGGCATCCAGGATGGCCTCGACACTGGGGAAATACTTGTACAAGGTAGTGCGGGTGATGCCGACCTGCTCGGCAATTTGCGCCATGCTGACGCCGCGCAGACCATTGGCCGCCGCCAGTGAAGCTGCGCTGGAAAGAATCCTCTCCCGAACTTCCTGGCGGTGGCCATCCACTGTGTGTCGCCAGAGTTTTGGCATATCCCAAGTATACAGGTGCCCACGGCATGGACACAATGTCATTCATATAGACATAATGTACAGTAAAATGGCGCAGGAGGTTCACATGCCACAATCAGACTCTGAAACCAAACAGAAGCCCCCCACGCCTCGCTGGGTAAAGATTTTCGCCTGGATTGCGATCGCCGCCATGGCAGTGCTGGTCATCCTATCCATGCTCAGCGGCACCGAACACGGCCCCGGCCTTCATGGCGGCGGGCTGGATCAGGTCCTCGTCGCGACATGTTAATGCCCCCGACCCTGCGCAAGCTGATGCTGGCGCTGCACATCGCCGCCTCGGTCGGCTGGCTGGGGGCGGTGGCGGCCTATCTAGTGCTCGACCTGACGGTCGCCGCCAGCCAGGATACTGCCACCGTGCAGGCGGCCCTGACCGGGATGGGGCTGCTGGTCAGCTACCTGATCGTGCCGCTGGCCCTGGCGACGCTGGTAGGCGGCGTCATCCAATCGCTGGGCACGCCCTGGGGGCTGGCGCGGCACTGGTGGGTGCTGATCTCTCTGCTGCTGACCCTGTTCGCCACCGCCGTCCTACTGCAGCAAGCCAGCCACATCAGCCAGGGTCATCTACAAAACCATACTTTGCTGCACTCAATCGGTGGCTTGGTCGTGCTGCTTGTTATCACCGGGCTGAATGTTTTGAAGCCGCCGGGCCGAACACAGTGGGATTTTTAACTTTTCGCGTAGGGGCGAGGTATGCCTCGCCCCTACCAATTTGCCAAACGTCTTTTAAAGAGTGCTGATTGACTATCCCCACTTATACAAAGCCAACAAGGGAACCGGTGATGTACTCTTCAACATACTTCTTTTGCTTATCATTCCAGACTAATTTCCAGCCTTTTATGTCTGCTTCTTCATACACCGTTATCTGTTTAGCCGACAGCACCGTTTCCCAAGATTCTCCGATTGCACTGTTTATTGAAAAATGCCCGATATGTTTTAAGGTCTTCAATGAAGTCTCTTATAGGCAGGCGAATGGAAAGTGAATTGCCTGGCTCCAATGTACATGGAAAGTCCACCCGATAAGGATTAAGGACAAAAGCATTGCTTTTATCCTTCCTGAGCCAACCACAGGAGTTGACAATTACCTTTGCAGAGCCTTTGTTGACAATTTTCACATTAATTAAAGGCTCGCTCTGCTTACCCGAAGGGCTAGTTAGACGGGCGACATCAAATGACATCCGAATCTTTGGCTTATTTTGATTTAGCTTATGAACACCAAGAACCAAAGAGAGGACAAAACTTAAAGTCGCAACAATTGCCCCATAAACTGCTATGTAGATTGTAACTTCGTCCATCGCCTCTTCACCCCATCCGCGCCCGTTCCTCATCCGCCACACTCGGCTCCAGCTTCTTGAACAGCGGCGCCGGCTGGCGCAGGGAGCGGCCCGGCTGCAGGGTGCTGGGCGCCCAGCGGCCGCTGGCCCCGGCGTCCCGGTAGCGCAGCACCAGGTGCTCGCCCAGCGCGTCGCTCTGGGTCTCGGTGTACTGCTCGCCGAACAACGGCGCGTCGTAGCCCAGGGTCTGGTGCAGCTGCTCGCAGGTGTGCGGCAGGAAGGGCGACAGCAGGATCTTGAGGTTGTCAATGGCCCGGATGGCGGTGTAGATCGTCGCCCCCGCCGCGGCCTTGTCTGTCTTCACCGCCGACCAGGGCGCCTGCGCGTCCAAGTAGGCGTTGACCTCGCTGGCCAGGCGGATCGCTTCGCCCAGCGCGGCGCGCAGCTTGACGGCCTCCAAATGCGCGCCCACGCTCTCGAAGCCGGCCTCGATGGTTTCCAAAAGCTGGCGGTCTTGCGGGCGCAGCTCTTCCAACTTGGGGATTGCTTCGTCCTGTCCGATTTCATCGGACACTCCTCGCAATGACGGAACGCGGCCGTCCCAGTGGCGGTGGGCGAAGGACAGCACCCGGTTGGCCAGGTTGCCCCAAGTGGCCACCAGTTCGTTGTTGTTGCGCGCCACGAAGTCGTCCCAGTCCCAGTTGCTGTCGCTGGTCTCCGGCATGATGGCGGTCAGGTAATAACGCAGCGGGTCGGGGTCGTAGCGCTCCAGAAAGTCCAGCGCCCACACCGCCCAGTTGCGGCTGCCGGACAGCTTGCGGTCCTGGATATTCAAAAATTCGTTGGCCGGGACGTCGTAGGGCAGGTTGAGCGGCTTGCCCTCGCTGCCCTCAAAGATCAAGCTGAATTGATCGGCTGCGCCGATCAATTCAGCCGGCCACAGGATGGCATGGAAGTCAATGTTATCCTTGCCCAAAAAGTAATAGGCGCGCGCTGCCGGGTCGGTCCACCAACGATGCCAGGCATCCGGCTGCCCGCTGATCTTGCCCCACTCGATGGCCGCCGAGAGGTAGCCGATGACCGCCTCGAACCAGACGTAGAGGCGCTTGGCCTCCCAACCCTCCACGGGCACGGGGATGCCCCAATCCAGGTCGCGGGTGATCGGCCGGCCGTGCAGCCCCTGGCTGCGGATCCAGCCCAGCGAACGGGTGACCACGTTGGGCCGCCAGTAATCCTTGCGGCTCTCCAGGAATTCGATCACCTGCGGCTGCAGCTTGGCCAGGTCCAAGAAGAAGTGCGTGGTCTTGCGCAGCTCGGGCACCGAGCCGTCGATCTTGGCCCGCGGGCTGACCAGCTGAGTAGCGTCCAGCACGTTGCCGCAGTTGTCGCACTGGTCGCCGCGGGCGTTGTCGTAGCCGCAAATGTAGCAGGTGCCCTCCACATAGCGGTCGGGCAAAAAGCGGTTGAGCGCCGGCGAGAACCATTGCTGCTGCTCTTCGGTATACAGCAGCTGATTTTCTTTGAGCGCCAAAAAGAGTGCCTGCGAGACCTTGAAGTGGTTCTCGGTGTGGGTGGTGGTGAACAGGTCGTAGTTCAGGCCCAGGCGCTGGAAAAGGTCGAGAAAGCGCGGCTGGTAGCGCTGGTAGATCTCCTCCGGGGTCACGCCGTCGGCGTCGGCTTTGACCGTGATCGGCGTGCCGTGGGCGTCCGAACCGGAGACCATCAGCACCTGGTTGCCCTTGAGGCGCTGGTAGCGGGCGAAGATGTCAGCCGGCAGGTAGGAACCGGCCAGGTTGCCCACGTGAATGTCGGAGTTGGAATAGGGCCAGGCGACGGCGACGAGGATGTGTTGGGTCATGTCTTCTCCAGAATCTGTTCCATTGTAATGCCAACAAAAAAGGCCGCCTTGCGGCGGCCCGGGTCTGGATGCTGGCGATCAGCGCTTGCGGCGCAGCGGCGACTGGCGCAAAGGCACGGCGACCCGGGCGGTTGTGGGGCGCATTAACAGCATGAGCACAACGGAAATTGCAACATATAAAAGGAAAGGCATCATCGTAGGACTAGTGTATAGGATGGGCGCCGCCCATGTCAACAAGGCCTAGAAAGGAAACCACAACGGCCAAAAGGGATCGATCAGGATCATGAAGATGCCCCAGGCGAAACCCAGGATGCTGCCGGCGACCACATCGCGCGGGAAATGGGCGCCCACATACATGCGCGTAATACCCACCGCAGCGGCTACGGCGAACAGGCCGATGGTGCCGATCAACGGCGGCTCCCACAGAAAGTTGAGCAGGGTAACCAGGAAGAAGGCATGGGCGGTGTGCCCACTGGGGAAGGAGCGCCCGGGCGCCTTCCAGCCGATCACGCGGGCCTGCGTGTTGATCAGGTATGGGCGGGCCCGGTTCATGATCTCTTTCAAGCCTTCGACCAGCAGGGCCAGGGTCATGGTGCCCAGGGCCAACTGCAAAGCCGGCATGGGGTCCGCTTTGAAGAAGTACAGGTAGATCGCCAGGCCAATCGCCACCAGGCCGGCGCCGATCTGGGTCACGATCCACATCAGGATATCCAGCCAGCGCGGCCGGAAGCCCCACAGGTTGAAGAGCAGAAAGACGTGATTGTCGATCGCCTGCCCGCGCGCCCACAGCAGCGAGAGGCTGATCAGGGTGAACAAGCCCAACGCCACCATCAGGCTGCGGCGGGCCAGCACCGCCCGGCCAATCTCGCCGCGCTGCTCCGGCGGCAGCCAGGTCAGGAACAGCGAGATCGCCAGCAGCAGACCCAGCACCGTCACCGGGCGGCGCAGCTTCAGCACGCGGGCCAGGAAACCGGTCGGCTGGGGCAGGATGGGCGGTGGCGGCGGGGGAGTTTGCGTGTTTTCCATGACTTTGGCGGGGCTAATCTTAACCGCATTTTCCAAATCCCATATTCGCAAATCCTGAGTTTCTTTATAAAAGCTTGCTTACCGCTTGGCGCGCTTTCGGGTAAGATTGCGCCTGAAAGAACAATCTAAACACTATGAGCGAAGCCCTCTCCAGCCAAGACATTTTGAACATCAGCCCTGCGGCGGCCAGCAAGATCAGCGAGCTGATCGAAACGCGCGGCAAGCCCGGCTTGGCCGTGCGCGTCGCCATCCGCGGCGTGCTGCCCGGTGGCGGTTATCAAACTGAATTCAAGTTCCAAGAGCGCAGCGAAGCCACCGATAATGATCTGGTGCAGAGCGTGGGCGCCTTTGAACTGCTCTTTGAACCCGACGTGGCCGAAAAGGTACAAGGCGCCAAGGTTGACTTTGACGAAGAGCGCTACTCGGCCGGGTTCAACATCGAATACCCGCCGCGCAGCATTCTGCCGCCGGGCCTGGAAGCCCGCACCGATTGGGAGGACCCGCTCGCCCAGCAGGTGCAGCAAGTGATCACTGACTTCATCAACCCCGGTGTGGCCGGCCACGGCGGCTGGGTACTGCTGAAGGACGTCAAGGGCGAAGACATTTACGTAGAAATGGGCGGCGGCTGCCAGGGCTGCGGCATGGCGGCGGTGACCTTGCGGGCCGGCATCGAAAAAGCCATCATGGAAGCCGTGCCGGCCGTGCGCCAGATCATTGACGTGACCGACCACGACGAGGGCGAAAGCCCCTATTATGCGCCGCAAACCGCAGAGGGCGCATCGCCCTTCAATCAATAAGCATGAGCGATCGCAAACGCATTCTGTTGGGTCTGGTGTTCCTGCTGGTGGCGCTCTTGGGGGCAGCAGTGGTGAACATCATCGGCTGGAGCGCCGGCGAATACCGCATCGGCGCCCTACTGGGGCTGGGGACTTTTGTGGTCTTCGCCGCCTTGGCAGCCTATCACTTCATTAAAGTACGTGACTGGGCCTGGCTGCCGGCCGTGGCCGGCGGCCTGTACGCCGTGCTGCCAGACCTGATCCTAGGCCCGGCAGACGACCTGGGCGCCATTCTGCTGGGCGCCGCGCTGACCGGCTTCATGAGCTGGCGGCGTAAGCGCACGGGCAGTGAATAAATTCCCTTTCATATATGAATAACCTTGATTAGTTGCCCAATATAGCTTACTATTTTGTAAGCTTTGCGTGGTGGAGGGTCATTGAAGCATGCGCAAAAAAATTTCACAGGCACTTAGGCATTTCTCCAGAAAAGCACCTGTTCTCATTCACTCGCTGGTTTGCTTTGGCTTGGTGGCAAGCTTGTTGTTTGCAGCCGGCCCCACTCCAGCGCTTGCTCAGGGCGAGCAAACCGCCACGCCCACGCTGGAAGATAGCCCAACGCCTACATCGACTCCGACAGAAGAGCCTACAGCCACGGAGGAGCCAACGGCAACGCTGGAGCCCACAGCTGTCCCTGAGGTGAGCCCGACGGCGACCAGCATTCCAGCATCAGCTGAAAACACTGACTTTGGAGGTTTCTCTGAGAGGACTGTTACCGCAAAAGAGGCTTTAGCAACAGCCCTCGAGCAATTCCAAGTGCAATTCCTTTCCGATGAGATGTATTCACTTGGTGAAGTCTTTGAACTTAGAGGTTTTGCCTATTCAGTATCCGTTGCACAACATGATCATAGCTCTGAGCACGTTGACTACATTATTCTTTTAGCGATTGTAGATTTAGATGGCTATTGGCATGGATTTGCCCCAGGAATGCTAGCAGCTGAAGAATTCAATGCTCTATTGTCCAGTTTTCCAGATGCTTTACTTGACAAGTACGATAAATACTATTATTCGCTTCCTGTACAGTCCGAGGCTTCATCGGAAGTTTCTGCACTAGCTGTTAACAATCATCGCCTTCCCTGGAGAAATAATGAGCAGGCGCGTCTGACAACGTTAAATACTGTAAATGTTGGAGGAACAATCCCAGACCATGAAACTCAGTTAGATTGGGTCCTTTCAAATGTAAAAGATGTTGTTGCTTCCAAACCAGGCGTAATTGTATATGCCAAAGACAACAACCCAAACCCTGGTTGTCGAGAGTGCAACTGGAAAGAAGCAAACATCGTCATAATTCAGCACAATTCGAACGAATATTCTTGGTATTTTCATATAGCTTATGGCAGCATCCCAAGCAACCTTAAACCAAAACTTCAAAACGGAGTGTGGATTTACCCAAGCGTTGATTACGGCACTAAAATTGGTGACCAAGGTTTTAATGGCAGGGCTACTGGTCCGCACCTGCATTTTCATGTTAGTAATAAACTGCCAGATACGCCGGCAAACCTGCAAAAGTTAAGCGCGCCTGCTCAAGCGCCCTGGCCTCCTAATGGAAGCCTTGTGCAAGTTAACTTCTACGAAGTAGCCTGGAACTCTTTAAAAACTGGTATTTATTATAAATCCCAAAATGCTAACGGTGGAATCTCTGCCCCCGCTAA
This sequence comes from Anaerolineales bacterium, assembly GCA_026129305.1. Classification (GTDB taxonomy): domain Bacteria; phylum Chloroflexota; class Anaerolineae; order Anaerolineales; family UBA11579; genus JAMCZK01. The sequence continues at coordinate 98,998 of JAHCII010000002.1, read as the reverse complement.
CATTGATGCCACTGACGGTTTACACACTGGCCATATTCGTCTCACTTGGGCCTCAGTTTCAGGCGCCACCTCCTATGAGCTTTACAGAAATACTAGCAATTCTCACAGCGGCGAAATCAAAGTGGCCACACTTACTACAACAGCCTTTAACGACACGAACGTCACTCCGGGCAAGTTGTATTCTTACTGGGTCAAAGCATGCAATAGCACAAAATGCAGCGACTACAGTACCCGCAATGTAGGCTATCGGCTTCCTGTTGGCGTAGTCATGGTGAACCGGCCAGATATCACACCTGGATACCAAGGCAACTACTGTGGCACGCAAACATACTGGGTTGAAATTGCTGGATATGTGGATGCAAAGGCCTTTGTGACCCTAAACACCAAGAATCCCAGCAACTCCTCCAACTCGGGCAAATGGACACCGAGCATTCCTATAGCAGGCAGTTATACGGTGGAAGCGTACATTCCCAATCACCCTGCTATCGCCTGGCAGTGTCCAGTTAAAACCCTAAGTGATACGACTGAGGCAGTATATGCAATCACTTATGCTGGAAACCAAACAAAGACTGTCAAGATTAATCAAAATGCGAACCCCGGGAATTGGGTTAATCTAGGTAACTATACATTTAATGCTGGCACAACCGGCTTCGTCAGGTTGACCGACTTAAATAGCAAGGCGGATTCAACCGGCACAGTATCTTTCAGCGCCATGCGCTTTACACTTGTCAGTGCCTCGCCCCCGGGCGCCTTTAACAAAAGCGGGCCGGCAAACAATGGCGTCAATCAATCGCAAGCCCCTACTATTTCATGGGGTCCGGCCAGTGGGGCCACGTCCTACGAGTATTGCATTGACACCATTAATAACAATGTGTGCGACGACCAGTGGCTTTCTGCAGGCACAAGCACTTCTTGGGCTTTGTTCGGCCTTTCCCCCAGCACCAAGTATTACTGGCAGGTGCGAGCTCTGAATGCTGGCGGCAATACCACCGCTAATGGCACAGCTTGGTGGACGTTCACTACTGAATCCGGCGCACCAGGCGCATTTAACAAGCTCGGCCCGGCCAACAACGCGATCGGCCTGGCGCTTGCTTCCAGCACCATCTCGTGGAGCGCCGCAACCGCTGCCACATCCTACGAGTTTTGTATTGACACCACCAATAACAGTGCCTGTGATGGTCAATGGGAAAACACCTCAACAAACACATCCAAACTACTGAACGGCTTGGCGCTCAACACGACCTATTACTGGCAAGTACGCGCTGTGAATGTGCTTGGAGATACAGTCGCCAATAGCGGGACTTGGTGGTCTTTTACTACAGAGACCGGCACCCCGGCAACTTTTAGCAAGAGCATCCCGGCAAACAACGCCATGAACCAGTCCACAACGCCAATCATTTCTTGGGCGGCCGCAAATGGTGCGACTTCGTATGAGTACTGCATTGACACCAGCAACAACAACGTATGCGACACATCATGGGTCAGCAACGGCGCAAGCACATCCAATGCATTGAATGGACTGGCACTCAACACGACTTACTACTGGCAGGTGCGGGCGCTAAATGTCAACGGTGCGTCTCCCGCCAACGGTGCACTCTGGTGGTCCTTTACTACGGAAACCGGTGCGCCGGCGGCCTTCAACAAAGGCGCCCCGGCAAACAACGCCACCAACCAATCCACAACGCCAATCATTTCATGGGCGACCGCCCATGGAGCAGTTTCTTACGAATATTGTTTGGACACCACCAACAACAACGAATGCAATGCCCAGTGGCAATCTGCTGGCGCGGCTACATCGGCAACGCTGAGCAGCTTGGGCATTGGCACCACCTATTACTGGCAGGTGCGCGCCATTAACGGGAACGGTCAAACCCTCGCCAACAATAACACCTGGTGGGCATTCACCACCGCTTCTGGCGCATCCATACTCGTGGACCGCCCCACGCTCACGCCAGCTTATAGCGGCGGAATGTGCGTTACTGCCTGGCATGAGATTGGTGGTTACAGTGGCGCCAAAGCCTTCCTGACGCTAAACACTAACAATCCGGCTCAGGCGACAAACTCTGGCATTTGGAAACCCTCTCTGCCGACTACTGGGACCTATAAAGTGGAAGTTTATATTCCAAGCCATGCGGCGCTCACTTGGCAATGTCCTACCTTAAGCATTCCTGGTGATACAACTAAGGCAAACTACACGGTAACTCACGCTGGCGGTTCCTCAACAGCCACTATTAACCAGGGAAGCAACGCTGGCAAGTGGGTCAGCTTGGGTAGCTTTGCCTTCAACGCTGGCAATGCCGGACAGGTGAAACTGGTAGACCTAAACAATGAGGCGAACCTCACCCGCACTGTGTCTTTCAGCGCCATGCGCTTCACACTGGTAAGCGTCTCGCTGCCCGGCGCCCTCAACAAAAGTGCGCCTGCCAACAACGCCACCAACCAATCACAAACGCCGACTCTTTCTTGGGGGGCGGCCAGCGGCGCGACTTCATACGAATACTGCATTGACACCAACAATAACAATATATGTGATGCTTCTTGGCAGTCCAACGGCTCCAGTACTTCCAAGGCGCTTTCCAGCTTGACGCCTAACACAACGTATTACTGGCAAGTGCGGGCTGTCAATTCAGGCGGCAACGTGATGGCCAACGGCGGCACTTGGTGGGCGTTCACAACTGCACCAATCGCTCCAGCTGCCTTTGGCAAGAGCAGTCCAGAAAATAATGCCCTGAATCAGTCAAAAGCCCCAATGATTTCATGGGTTGCGGCCAATGGGGCCACTTCTTATGAATACTGTATTGATACGAATAACAACGCTGTCTGCGACACTTCATGGCAAACCAACGGCATAAATTTATCCAAATTACTGACTGGTTTATTGCCCAACACCACCTATTACTGGCAAGTGCGGGCTGTGAATGCTGCGGGGCAAACACTTGCAAACAGCAACAGCTGGTGGGTATTCACCACCTATGATCCCAGCTTGCCCAATCTGAAAGTAACCACCGGTTACTCCCCAACATCCTATACCCATCTCCCCGTCATATTGAGCATCGCTGTGGAGAATATCGGTGTAGCTGATGTGCATCCTGATTATGAGATTTTCTTAGATGTTTACATTAACCGAGAGCCAGAGTTCTGTTCAGATGACCGTGGTGACGAATCTGTGTCCTTTACCGGTTTGGAAGCGGGCGAATATAAGCAATTTGATATCGAACTTGATGCGCTCCCGCAAGGTATGCAGGAGCTGTTTGTAACTGTTGATTCCAATTGCCTCATTACGGAGAGCCAGGAGGACGACAATACAGATGGGCGTGCCTTGATATCGGTGGTCAGCCCACCCGCGCCATCGGCTGGACCAATGCTGACAGCACCACTAAACAACACAGTTTCTGCTAGTGATCTGCCGGTCTTTTCCTGGAGCCAGGTTGACTGGGGTGAGCAATATCAGATCTTAATAGACAATGACAAGAAATTCCTCAGCCCCGAGGTAAACGAAACGTTACTCCTGGAAGCGGAGCCAGTGTTAGCTTTCACACTTTCGGCACCTCTTGTCGGTGATGGCCAATACTATTGGAAAGTCCGCGCGCTGGGCCCAGAAGGGCAACCCGGCCCCTGGAGCACCATGCGTAGCTTCACCTTGGATACTACGCCTCCCCCCGCACCCCATTTAGGGGCCCCAGCCCAAGGCAGCAATCAAGCGAATCTAACGCCGCAATTCAGATGGGCCAAAACCATTACCGCGTCTCGCTACGAACTGATTTGGGATGACAATCAAGATTTCTCCAGCCCTCTGGGAAACGCAGAGACCACTACACTCGTCTACAAGTTAGCCAGCGCACAGGCTTTAACTTACGGCCAAACCATTTACTGGCGGCTGCGTGCTATTGACGCCGCAGGCAACATAAGTGAATGGAGTGAAATACGTAACTTTACGCCTTCGCTAATGAATACCCCTAAGGCAGAAAGCTACTTAACCAACCCCCATCCCACATTCCAATGGGCGAAAGGTGCTGGCATTCCCGGATACAGCCTGCAGATAGCCAACGATGAGGGTTTCTTGGATGTAGTGCTTTCTGTTTCGAATTTGACGCCGGCGACAGTGAAATACCAGCCGGCTACAGCACTGCCTTTTGGCCATTATTACTGGCGGCTAAGTACTGATGGCGGAACCACTTGGATGCCAGCGGCAAAATTCACGATCACTCCTGCCCCACTGGGAGCCCCAGCCCTGCAGTTGCCAAACAATAACTTCCTGACCAATAATAACGAAGTTTCGCTGCAATGGGCTGTTCTAGCTACTGCAACTGGTTACGAGATCCAAATCTCACGGGCTGCAAATTTCGCTACAAATAACCTGGTCATAAATGAGAGTGGGTTGCTCTCAAACTCCTTCACGTCTCCTGAATTGCCGGATGGAAAATATTTCTGGCGAATAAGGGCAGTAAATAATCTGGATTATCCAGGCCGCTGGAGCAACCATCGCATCTTCACAGTCGACACCACACCACCAGCCATTCCGATCCTGCTGAAACCTGTCAACAACAGTCTCAACCATCGCGGAATGCCTGCGTTGCAATGGAGCAAGCCGGCTGGCGCTACAGCATTCAATCTGCAGATCGCGACGGATGTGTTGTTCACCAGCCCAGTGTTCGAATCTGGCCCCCTGGCCAAGAACAGTTTGAAACCGGTACTAAGTGAAGAATTCGTCGGCGTCTTGTTCTGGCGTGTACAAGCACGCGATGCTGCCGGGAATTGGAGCGGTTGGAGCCACCCTTATGCGATTCATGTCATCCAAGTAAAGCCAGGCAGAGTTGGCCTGGTATCACCCGCAGATAAAGCCCCACTGGCTCCCGGCGAGCTAACCTTCACCTGGAACGACATACCGTGGGGAGACCATTACGAGATAGAGATTTCCACAACGGCAAACTTCAAAAGTCTTGTACAAAACGCCATTCTTGAACAGGATCAGACAAGTTACAGCTGGGCACCTGTGGCCCCTGGCAAATACTACTGGCGTATACGCGCCTACAATGCACTAAACGAGCCAGGGCCGTGGAGCCCGGCTTGGATGGTGCAATCACAACCCTAGGGATACAAATGAACAAACTACGCGTGCTTCTGCTGTTTTGCTCACCCTGCCCGCTTTGTTACTCATCTTCCAGCCCAGCTGGCAGTTGGGCGGTCTGGGCTTGCTGCTGGGCTTCATCGGCAACTTCATTCTCCGTTGGCGATCTTGTACTTGCTTTTTTACTACGCCCGCAGCGAGTTGCGCTAGCCGGTGTTGACAGGCGCCAAGCGGAGGAGTAGACTGGCTGGGTAACTATGGAAGTTGACAGTAGTTTAGACATCGATCCGTTATCGAGCAAGCGTTGCGCCTTGTTCGACGTGCCTGTTTGGAGAGCCGCTTAGCTCGCCTGGCTTAAGCCTGCCTGCCTCTCCCCAACCCGGCCGTCTTCAGGTGCCGGGTTTTGTTTTTAACCCCGCTTGCTCCGGAAGGAGCAATACATGATCCAAATCTTCAAGACCATGCCGAACGGCAAACTGGTCCAGCAGGAGCGCGTCTCCAAAGGCGTCTGGATCAACGCGGTAGCGCCGCACGCCGACGAAATTGAGCAGCTGGTGGACTGGGGCGCGCCCGAAGAGGCGATCACCTACGCCTTGGACGTGGACGAGCTGGCCCGGGTGGAGCGTTACGACGGCATCACCTACATTATTTTGCGCGTGCCTTACTTCCAGGGTGACCATGAAGACATCCCTTACACTTCGGTGCCGCTGGCGATCATCACCTCGGCCAAGTGGATCATGACCGTGTCCAAGTTCAACACGGAAAGCCTGCGCGAGTCCAAGAAGAACAAGGAATATCCGCTGCACACCCGCAAGCACAACACCTTTATCCTGCACATCCTGTTCAATACGGCCAAGCTCTACCTCAAGCACCTGACCACTATCAACCGCCTGGTGGACAACCTGGAAGAACGCCTGACCGTGTCGATCGACAACAAAGACCTTTTCCGGCTGTTGAAGTACCAAAAGAGCCTGGTGTATTTTTCTACGGCGTTGAAGACCAATGAAGTCATGATCGAGCGTTTGCAGCGCATGCGCCTGTTCAACCAATTTGAGGAAGACCAGGACCTGCTGGATGATGTATTGACCGAGACGATGCAGGCGATCGAAATGAACAACATCTCCAGCAACATTTTGAACCAGATGATGGATGCCTTCGCTTCGATGATCTCCAACAACCAGAACGACGTGGTCAAAGTGCTGACCTCGGTGACGCTGGTGCTGGGTCTGCCGACCCTGGTGGCCAGCTTTTATGGGATGAACGTGGGCCTGCCGTTCAGCGAGACGCCGCACGCCTTCTGGCTGACGGTGGGCATCAGCCTGGTGCTGATGCTGACCGCCATCCTGATCTTTCGCAAGCGCGGCTGGTTTTAGCCACCCAAGCAGACAAAGGTTCAAAAACGCCCCTCCTTTAGGGGCGTTTTTCCTACTCTTGGCGAGGCTGTCTGTCGTGGATGTACTGGGACACCACCGTATTCAGTACCAAGAAGGTCACAAATAACAGGCAGGCGCCCATGATGGCAAACGATGTATTTCTGTCATCTATCTGCTGTGCCAGCCGGCGCTCCCAGCTGGCCCCCAAGACCCCGCCGATGCCCACCAGCCCAAGAGAGATCGAGAGACAGCCCCGGCCCAGCCTGGTGGTGGGGGCCAAACATCTCGCGACGCACCCACAAAGTCGCGGCTGGCAAGGCAAAGTGCAGGAGCACGAAAAGCGCCACTAGGCTAAGCACTGCCAGCAATGCCGTGGGCAGGTTGGCAAACAGCTTGGGCTGCAGAGCCTTGGCCGTGGCCAGCAGGGCTCCGGCACTCCACAGAAGCCCCACAAGCGGCTTGGCTTGTGCGCCACGCTGCCGATAGGCATACATGGCCAGCGCAGCCGCGCCTGAAAGCACAATCACAAACCAGAACAGTGGAGCCGAAAAGCTGGGGATAAAGAAGGCCATTGAACTGCTGATGAAGACAACCAGAAGCGTCAAGATCGGATAGGCCAGGGCCTTGGCCGGTTTGGCGATATAGCCGGGAAAGCGCACACGCTGGTGGTCTTTGTGCGCGGCCAGCCGCCCGGTACGCCGGTCTTGCTGCATGCGGGCCAGCAGCCGGGCGGTCAAAAAGCGCATGAGAGCAAAGCCGCCGCGAAACACAGCCCAAAGTATCAGGCCGGCTACCAGGATGGAGTATTCCCGCCGCCAATGGGCAGCCAGGTGCGTTTCCAGCAGGTCAACCAGCCTCAGCCCCACAATCAGCATGAAAAACCCTGCCGTGATGCTCAGCGCCAGGGCGCCGAGCTGGGCGATTGGGCCGCGGCCGAACCAGGCCAGAGCCCAGCCCAGCAAGGCCCCCAGGGTGCAAGCAGGGCCAAGGCCAGCAGCCAAAGCACCGCCAGCCAGACCGACTGGCTGCCAGCCAAGGCGCGTGGCAGCAAAGGCAGCAGAAAGGCGATGGCGCCCAGGGCCAGTGGCAGGCGGTACAGGGCAAAGAAGGCGGAGAGTGATTTTGGTCTGGCGCGCATTGGTTGCCCCACGCCCTTATAGTAAACCTTAAGCAGAAAGACCGCGCTTCGGGGACGCGGCCTTTCTGTTTCCAAGAGGAGAAGGATTTCGGTTTTTAGAGGTACTCGCGCAACTGGCGGGCACGCTTGGGGTGGCGCAGGCGGCGCAGGGCCTTGCCCTCGATCTGGCGGATGCGCTCGCGGGTCAGGCCAAACTTCTCGCCAACTTCTTCGAGGGTGTATGCCCGGCCGTTCTCCAGACCGAAGCGCAGGCGCAGGATGCGCGCTTCGCGCGGGGTCAGCGTGGCCAGCACTTCAGCCACCTTTTGCTCCATCATGTTCTTGTAGGCAGACTGGCTGGGGCTGGGGCTGCTCTCATCTTCGACGAACATGCCCAGCTCGGAGTCTTCCTCGTCGCCCACCGGGCTCTCCAGTGAGAGCGGCAGCCAGGAGACGCGCAGCATCCAGTCGACCTTCTCAATGTCTTCGTTCAGTTCCTCAGCCAGGTCTTCGATGCTGGCCGGGCGGCCCAGGCGCTGTTCCAGCGTGTGGGCCGCCTTGTACATCAGCCGAATGCGGTCGATCATGTGCACCGGCACGCGGATGGTGCGGCCCTGGTCGGCGATCGAGCGGGTGATGGTCTGGCGGATCCACCAGGTGGCATAGGTCGAGAAGCGGAAACCCAGGCGATAGTCGAACTTGGCGACGCCCTTCATCAGGCCCAGGTTGCCTTCCTGGATCAGATCCAGGAAAGGCACGCCGCGGCCCATGTATTTTTTGGCGATGCTGACCACCAGGCGCGTATTGGCCTTGATCAGGTGCTCGCGGGCCAAGCGGCCGTCTTCAATGACGGCATCCAGCTGGGCGCGCTTGGCCGGCGGTGTGCTGCCGTTGAGCTTGTTCAGCTGGCGGCGGGCCTTCTTGCCGGCTTCAATGCGCTTGGCCAGGTCCACCTCCTGCTCCATGGTCAGCAGGGGCACGCGGGCCATCTCTTTCAAGTAGAGTCCGACCGTGTCGATGACTTCATCCTGAGGCAGCTCGTAGGCTTCCGGCATTTCCATGTCGAGCGCATGGAAATCATCCGCCGCGTCTTCAGGCTCTGCATGGGTCATGAAGTGCATTTCCAGGCGCTGGAAATCCTGATCTTCGTCCAGCACAGCAAAACCCTCGGGCGAAACCGGTAAGCCCTGCAGGCGCTCACCCAACAGGGTGGCGTTCTGTTCATCGATTTGTTGCTTGGATTGAAAAGCCATAATGCCTCCTTGGCCACGGCGCAAGGCGCGCGCCGGACACTACTCCTTGGGGTCTAATAAATCCTTGAGCGCCATCAGGCGCGGATCAAACGGGTCGGCATGCTCACAGGCCTGGTGGTTGCGGTTGTTGCCACATACCGGACACAGGCCCTGACAATCCGGCTGGCACAGCGGGGTGAACGGCAGGTCCAGCAGCAGGTACTCGCGACCCAATGGAGCCAGATCAATGTGATGGTCGGCCGGCAGCAGCAGCTGCGACTCGGTCACCGAACGTTCATCAAAGGCGTACAAATCCATGAACTGCGTGGCGATAGGCTGCTCAAACTCGTCCAGGCAGCGCACACATTCCACGCTGGTGCGGCCGCTGAGGGCCACCTCCGCCACCAAGCCCTGGGGCGTGCGGCCAAATGTGGCCGCACCGCGCAGGTCATACACGGTCAGGTCTGGCGGCAGCACCATCTCGGCTTCATCAAATTCGATGGTGCGGGTGTAACCCACCTCGGCTTTAACCAAAAAGCCGACATTGATGCGAAGTGGGTTCACGCGCGTGGTCATGTTCGTATCGCAATGCGCCTTTTCTGGTGAGTCCGGCGCTGTTTTGCAAAAGAATCCTTCGCAGCCGATATTGCAAAGGATTCTGAATAACTTGGGAAAAGTATAACAAAAATTGCAAAATAGTCAACAAGCAACCGCACATACAGCGCTGTTAGGCAGGCCTACCCCCGCGCGTGGGGTCATGCCGCAGAATGGCTTAGAATGCAGTCCATGGAACGACTGTTGCTGGCCAGCGGCAACCGCGACAAGCTGAGTGAGCTGACCGCCCTGCTGGTGGATGTGCCCGTGCAATTGCTGGCGCCGGCCGACGTGGGCCTGGACCAGCTGGAGGTGCTCGAAGACGGGGTCGACTACGCCGCCAACGCGGCACTGAAAGCGGCGGCATTCTCGCAGGCCAGCAGCCTGCCCTGCCTGGCGGACGACAGCGGTTTGGAGGTGGCGGCGCTGGGCGGTGCCCCAGGCGTGCACTCCGCCCGGCTCAGCCCGGGCGACGATGCCCAGCGGCGCGCCCGCTTGTTGGAACTGCTGGCCGGCCACCCGCAGCCCTGGACGGCGCGCTTCGTCTCCACCGTGTGCCTGGCGCTGCCGGGCGACCCGCAGCCGCAGCTGCATTTTGCGCAAGGGGAATGCCGCGGGCAGATCGTTGCCCAAGCGCGCGGCGTGGGCGGTTTCGGCTACGACCCAATCTTCGTCGTGGCGGGCACGGGACGTACGATGGCCGAGTTCAGCTTCAAGGAAAAGAACCAGATCAGCCACCGGGCAGATGCCGTGGCCAGGATCAAGCCCCAACTGCGCGCCGCCTTTGGTTTAGACGGCACTTTATAATGAAGCCATGCCTACCTTAGACAAAGAGACTTGGCTGGCAATGGCGCGCGAAGGCCACGCCCGCTCCGCCTTTGGCCGCCTGGGCGGCGAAGTGTTGGATGTGGACGAGCACAGCCTGACCCTGCGCCTGCCGATCACCGATGCGCTGCGCCAACCTTTCGGGCTGCTGCACGGCGGCATTAGCCTGTTCTTGATCGAGACCGCAGCCAGCAGCCATGCCGCCTTTGGCGCTGACCTGGAACTGGCGCGCCCGGTGGGCATCGAGGTCAGCGCCAGCCATCTGCGCTCCGCCACGGCGGGCACGCTGCGGGCCACCGCCCGCCTGCTGCGCCGGGGGCGGACGCACGCCGTGCACGAGGTGGATGTGCTGCTGGAGGAGAGCGGTGAACTGCTCTGCCGCGGCCGCATGACCAACTATTTCAAGCCGGTGGAGTAGCGGCGAACGAGCCGTTATAATCCTCCTACTATTGCCCCCATCACAGAGGTGACCGCAGCATGAGCTATGAACAAATCTTGGAAAAAGCGGCGGCCGAAGGCGCCATCCGCGCCTACCGGCTGAGCGACAATACCGCCTTTGTGTACCGCCTGAAGGACGGTGGGTATCAAGCCCGCGGCCTGACCGCCCGGGAGGGCGCCTGGGACTTCTCCCCGCAGCTGGTCAGCCAGGGCGGCACCATTCAGCGCAGCCAAGACGGCTGGGGTTGGGTGGCCGGCCTGCCCAAACGCGCCACCCCAATCGAGAACGAGGCGGCTAAAGCCAACCCCGGTTATTCGCAGCTGGTTTTGCAGCAATGCTACACCTGCAAGCAGTTCCGGCCCGCGGCCGATTTTGAGCGCAGTGGGGCAGACGCCGACCCGCGGCGTGCCTGGGAGTGCAACGAATGCTACAGCCGTCGCCAGCGTGAAACCAGCGCCTATGAGCAAGCCAGTGCGCGCAAGGGCGACTTCCTGGACAAAGACACCTACGCGTCTCCCCCGCCCCCCGAAGGAAAGATCTGACCCATGCTGCGCAAACTGCTTGCCCTTGCGATTGGCCTGCCCGGCCTGCTCTTCTTTGCCCAGGGCGCCGGTCTGTTCACCGCCACAGACAGCCTGATGAACAATGACCCCACTTGGGCCGTGATCGGCGTGGTGCTGGCCATCATCGGCCTGGTGTTGTGGCCGCGAGGGCGCAGCTAGCCGGCTCAGCCGGAACGCGGCCCGCGGCTCTCCATATCACCTAAAGTCCTCGTAACACATTCCCGTATCTCTCGTATTCCAAACAGCATCACGATAGGCCAGGTAAGCGTGCTTTACCCGGCATTTTGCGTGTATAGTTATCTGGAGGAAGAGAAAAAATGAAAATTCGTCAAATAATCCCAATTGTATTCATCCTAGGCGCCTTTCTACTGCAAGCCTGTGCTGGTGCTGCCAGCGAGGGAGCCATCCAGACCGGCATCGCTCAAACACTGCAGATCTCTGATCTGCAGACACAGGCGGCTGCGGCCAACCTGCCAGCGGACACAGCCACGCCGCCCCCGGCCGAGGCAGCCAGCGCCACGCCTGTGGTGGACACGGCCACCCCGCCCCCGATTGTTTCGGTGAGCGAAAATACCAATTGCCGGCGCGGCCCCAGCGTGTTTTATGACCAGGTAACCATCCTGTACGCGGGCGAAGAGGCTGAGGTTATCAAGACCTATGACGGCGACCATAACTATGTGGTCATCCAAATTCCAGACAACAACGCTGACTGCTGGCTGTGGCTGCGCTACGCCGACCCAACTGATTTCTCGGCCTATGGCTTACCGAAGGCCACACTGCCCCCCACCCCGCTGCCCACGGCGACCGCCACCCCGGTCTCTTATTGGCCGGGCACCTGGAACTTCCGGGTGTATCACGGTGGCGTGGAACGCACCGGCACGATCAGCTGCAATGTCAGCGGGTCCACCCTGACCTGTTCTGGTGTGGGCAACCCCGGAGCGTTCAGCTATGTGTTTAGTGGCTCGATTGCGGCAAACAAGCTGTCTGCCAGTGGCACCTACAGCGGCACCGGCAGCGGCAACTGGGCTGCCGAGATCAAATCGGGCAACACGAACCAATTCGTAGGCAACCTGGATATGGGCAGCTGGGAATTCTGCGGCTGGCGTTCCGGCAGCTCGATCCCCTCGCCCTGCCAGTGGCCGTAAGATCTCTCTGAGAGAGGAGTAGCCGTCTATGAAACTACGTTTGGTTCACCTGGTGATCGTGCTCTGCGCGGCACTGTTGTTGCAGGGCTGTGCGCCAGGGTCCAATGCTGCCGCGATCCAGACCGGCGTGGCGCAGACCTTGCAGATCGCCGAGCTGCAAACTGCCGCGGCCGGCGCACAGAACACCGCCACGCCACTGGTGCCGCCGACCGAGGCCAGTGAGCCGACAGCCACGCTCTCTCCCACGCCGGCGCTCCCGATGGTATCGGTGGGCCAGAACACCAACTGCCGCAGCGGGCCCAGCAGCAACTACACGCTGCTGACCACCATCCAGACCGGGCAGAGCGTGGAAGTGCTCAAGGTCTACAACGCCACCAACTACGTGGTGGTGCGCAACCCGGCCGGTTCCGGCGATTGCTGGCTGTGGCTGCAGTATGCCACCCCGGCCAACTTTGCCGAGTGGAACCTGCCGGTGGCCACCCAACCGCCCACGCCGACCGCCACGCTGACGCCGACCCCGTCTTACGAATGGGAAGGCAACTGGAATATGCGCACGGTCATCCTGGGCACCACCTACACCGGACCGATGAGCTGCACAGTCAGCGGCAATTCGATCAACTGCTCGATGACGCTGAACCCCGGCGCCCTGGCGGTCAGCATTTCCGGCACGTTGAGCGGCTCGCGCCAATCGGCCAGCGGCTCGGTGAATGCACCGGGCAGCGGTACCTGGGCCACCCAGATCAAGGCCGGCAACCTCAACCAATTCGTGGGCAAGTTCACCGACGGCGGCGACTACGAGTTCTGCGGGTCGCGACCGGGCAGCTCACTGCCTGACCCCTGCTTGGGGCCTTAGCCAATCCTAGTCCAAAACCCAAGAGGCGACCCGCAATGGTCGCCTCTTTTTGGTTGCGTGCACAAAAGCTTTCTTGTATAGTGCGCTCATGCGCAAAATGCTCTTTTTCTCCCTGATTGCTTTAGCTCTATTGCTCAGCGCCTGTGTGCGCAGCGCGGCGGACAGCGATCAGCAAATTGCCGATCTGGCCACTGAAATGTCTGCCTCCACGGCAGATGCACAGGTCCAAATGACCTTGGAAGCGTTACTCAACGCGGCCACGCTGGAAGTGCCAAGCGAGACGCCGGAAGCCACGCCGACTGAAGAAGCCGTCGAACCCACGGCAACGGTGGAACAAGCCCAGCTGACTGCCCTGGCGCTGGCGCTGACCGAAGCCGCCAGCAGTGAGGCGACACCCGAAGCTACCGAGGATGCCCAAGCCACGACAGCACCATCTGCCAGCCCCACGACCAACCCCACCGCAGGGAGCTGCTATGGCGCCCGCTACGTGTATGACGAAAGCTACCCGGACGGCACGCGGGTCAATGCCGGCCAGGCCATGCAAAAAACCTGGCGCCTGCAGAACGTAGGCACCTGCAACTGGGTGGCGGGCGAATACGAGCTGGTCTTCATTGGCGGCACGCGCATGAACGGCCAAAACCCGCTGACGATCACCTTCGGTGTGCTCTCAGGCAACTACGCCAACTTCAGCATCAACCTGGTGGCTCCGGCCGAGCCAGGCACCTACCGCGGCGAATGGATGCTGCGCAGCAAGGGCGGCGACACATTTGGCGTGGGTCCGGACTTCAATCTGCCGATCTGGATCGAAATCATCGTACGCGGCTAGGCCTTCGAACCAAGATAAAGAGGCGCACGGTTCCTGTGCGCCTCTTTTTTATGCAGTTTGCGGCGCCGGCAATTTTGCTGTACAGTTAGGCCCACTGTGAAAAAGTATGGGTTCCTTCTAAGCCTCCTGGCCATGCTCTGGCTGGGCGCCTGCAGCGCATTGGATGAGGGGCCGCTGCAGATCAGCCTGGATCTGCAGCCCAGTTCCACGCCTATCCCGGCGCCAACCGCCAGTGCCACTCCCACACTGCCCGCCGGCCGTCTGATCGAAGTGGCGCAAGATGCCATTAACCAGGGCCTGTTGAACGAAGCTCTGATCCTACTGGACCAAGCCCTGGCGCAGGATGGTCAGAATGCCCAGGCTTGGCTGCTGCGCGGCAACGCCAACCGCCAGTTGGGCCGGGTGGAGGAGGCATTGAACGATTACGACCAGGCAGTTACGGCAGACATCAACTACGCCTCCGCCTTTCAAAATCGCGGCATGTTGCACTTTGAGCAGGGCAACCACAGCCAGGCACTGGCAGACCTGGCGCGGGCGATTGAACTGAACCCCAACTTCGGCCTGGTGTATCGCAACCGGGCTGCGGTGCACACTGCGCTGGGCAACAGCGCCGCAGCAGCCCTGGATCTGCAGATCTACCTGACCTTTGTGCCCAACGCGCCAGACCATGCCGATGTAGAGGCCCAAATTGCCGAGCTGCAAGAGCAGCTGGCTGCCCAGGCGGCGGATGGGCTGCTCTTCTTCGATGATTTCTCTGACATAGGCAGCGGCTGGTACACCAACGGCGACCCATCCTCCCCGGGCTTGTATGCGGGCGATGGCTACGTGCTGCGCGTGAACCACGGGGTCAGCGGCGGGGCCACGGGCGTATGGGCCATGCCTGGGCGCCTGTTCAGCGATACACGCGTGCAAGTAACCGCTCACAAGCAAAACGGCACGGACAACAATTTTTATGGATTACTCTGTCGCATTCAGGGCACCAGCGCCACGGCAAGCTTTTACGCTTTCCTGATCAGCAGCGATGGCTATTATGTGATCGCCAAACGCATCAACGAAGGCCAGCTGGAGGGCATTGGCCAAAGCCAATTGCTGCCCAGCGGGCAAATTCGCCTGGGGACCGAGGAGAATTTGATCGAAGCTGTCTGCGATGGGCCTCGCCTGGCTTTGTATGTGAATGGTGAGCTGGTCTTCGAAACCCAAGACAACGCCCTGGCCAATGGGCAAGTGGGGCTGATCGCGGGGACCTACGAAAGCACCACCAGCATCTTTTTTGACGACTTTTCCGTGTTTTCCACCGGGAATTAAACCGCAGCCTAAGCACAAAAAACCCGCCAAGTGGCGGGTTTTTTGTGCTTAGGCTTCAACGGCTTGCTTAGATCAGGGTCACATCTTGGGCCTGAGGCCCTTTGTCGCTGTCGCCCACGACAAACTCAACACGCTGGCCTTCTTTCAGAGAACGAAAGCCATCCATGTTTATGGCGGAAAAATGGACAAAAATGTCGCCGCCAGAATCACGCTCAAGAAAGCCGTAACCCTTTGCGCTATTGAACCATTTGACCGTTCCTTGTTCACGTTCTGCCATGTTTCTGAAAATCTCCTCTCAACTGCCGGGAGCCACCCCGGCCACAGCCTGTGCCGATTTTACATAGGATAACCATTTCTGCAAGCAAATGCCTACGTCAGGTTCATGCAGCAAAATCGCGACTGTGGACTACAATGGTCGCGGGGCCAACGATGATTAAGCGTTTACGCGAAGCGTATATTCCCCTTTTCACTCAAATTACTGTCCCTTACATCCTGCTGGCGCTCTTGATCGCAGCTGGGGGGACGTATGTGGTCACGCGGTTGATTTTCCAATCGCTGGAGGAGCGCTTCCTCAACGAGCTTATTCAGACCACCATCATTTCCAAACAAAGCCTGGTGCGTACCGAGGAAAGCCTGCTGGCGGCGCAGCGCCTGGCCGGCCACACTATCGGTGTTGCCCAGGCGATCAGCGCCGGCGATACAGAGTTGCTGCGCGCCCTGGTGGAACCAGGCGCCTTCAACACTGGCTTGGAAGCACTGGCCATCCTGCAGGCGGACGGGCAGGCGCTGCTATCGCTTGGCTTGGATGATGCCAGCAACGGCTATCAGGAGTTGTCGACCTTATCGGCCTACAGCCAGCAGGATTTTGTACACAAGGCTCTGACCGGCGCCGAAGACACGGCTGGGGATAAGTTCGTGGGTTTGGTGCCCACCCAGGCGGGGCAATACCTGTTTGTCAGCGGACCCGTCTACTCAGCCAATGGAGAACTGGTGGGAGCCGCGCTGGCGGGCGTCTCCCTGAATACTTTGAGCGTCCAGGTGCGTGCCGAGACATTGGCTCAGGTCAGCTTCTACGACAATAGCGGTTTTCCGCTGAGCAGCTCATTTGAAGAAGCAATGCCTCTTGACGCATTCCAGCTCAGCGACTTGCGCGCCCACCCGGAAGATGGCGTTTCTCGAAACCTGGGCAGTGCACAATCCGGCCAAAATGAGTTGATCAGCGCGTGGCAGGTGAGAGACACACAAGCCTTAGGCTACCTGGGCATAGCTCTGGCGCCGCGCTTCCTGGTGCAGGCCAGCCAATTCACTCGCGAAAATACTTTGGTGCTAATGGTGGCCTCGCTGCTGTTGGTAATTCTGATCGGCCTGCTAATCGCCAATTACATCAGCCGCCCAATTCAAGAGCTCAAGCTGGCGGCGCAGCAGATCGCGGCAGGCAACCTGCAGGTTAGCGTACCTGAGCAGGGCCAAAACGAGATCAGTGTGCTTTCGCAGTCGTTTAATGCCATGGCCAAAAGCCTACGCGGATCCCGCCGCCAATTGTTCAAGGCCTACGACGAAACCATCGAGGGCTGGGCGCAAGCCACAGACCTGCGTGACCACGAAACCGAGGGCCACAGCCGTCGAGTGGCCGACCTGTCCGTGCAGTTGGCCAAAAGCCTGGGCTTGCACGGGGCTGACCTGGTGCACCTCTATCGCGGCGCACTGCTGCACGACATTGGCAAGATCGGCATTCGCGACGAGATACTGCTGAAACCCGGCAAACTGGATGCGGAAGAGCTGCTCCAAATGCAAAAGCATCCGGTGCTGGCCAAGGATTTCCTGGAAAAGATCGAATTCCTGCAGCCTGCGATGGATGTGCCCTACGCGCACCACGAACGCTGGGACGGCAGCGGCTATCCGCGTGGCCTAAAAGGCACGGACATCCCGCTGTCTGCGCGCATCTTTGCGGTGGTGGATGTGTGGGATGCGCTGACCAGCGACCGACCCTATCGCCGGGCCTGGAGCCGGGCTGAAACTTTGGCCCATATCAAAGAACAAAGCGGCAAACACTTTGATCCAGCCATGGCGCAAGCGTTTCTGGAGATGATGCAGGCTGGATCAGGGAAGTAGCGGCGGCAAACCAGGCAGCAAAGTCGGGATAATCCCTCCCACGGTAGGGATCACGTTAACAACCGTAGGGACTACATTGATCACTGTGGGCACTACTCCAATCACAGTAGGAACCACGCCAGCCACTGTGGGGATGACGCCCACGACAGTGGGGATTGCGCCCACCAAAGTGGGAACTACGGGCAGCACGCTGCCACTGGTCGCAGTCGGCTGATCAGGAGGCAAAGGCGTCGCCGTCGCAGTGGCCGCAGCTAAATTAGGCGTCTCGCTTGGAGAGAACCCGCCAGCTTCTGCATCGCGCTGAGCTTCTTCCATAATGCCTGGGTCGATGGCCGGAAAGTTCAAGCCCGGCATACTGCGGCCATAGTTTGCACTGTAGCCTGCCTTAATCGAGACCCCTGAGACGCGTCCTAAACGCAAATGAGGGGGCTGGGTAATCGCAAGGTTTAGCAGCGCACCCAACACCAAAAAGAAAGGCACCAGGTAGCCGAAACGAATCTCCAAGGGTCTGCCCTGGTTGGACTGGCTCATGCTTATTCCTTGGTGCCGAAGAGGTTTTTGATAATGTCTAGCGTGGCATCCAAGGTGTCATCCACTGCATCGCCAAGAATCGGAAGAACCCCCTGGTTCCCAGGGGTTTCTTCTTTCGGAGAAGCAGGAACGGACAAGACCGTCGGGATGATCTGGCGCAAGGGGCTGGCGGTAGCCGTAGCAACTATGGCTTTGTCGGCCGGGCCTGCACCGGAGGCCTCAGGCGTCGAAGGAGCAATGGGCGTAGGAGTGGGCGCCGGCGATGGCTTGGTACTGTTCAAGGGTTGGAAGAAAAGCTCAAACAGGTTTTCATACAAACCCGTGTCAGTGTTAATCAGCAGCTCTTCCAAAGTATCTTGCTGAACCAGCAAGAGCTGGTTCAGCCATGCAGTGAGCTGAGGATCGTCTTTGGCCGCGCTGCGCAACTGCTGCACCGTTTCGGCGTAAAGATTAATGCTGATCTCTTCCAGCTCGGCCTGGCCCTGAACAGCGACAATCTCTTGCACACGGCGGTTGGCCAGGGCGGCATCCGCTCGCACGGGGTCGCTGTGCAGATTGCGCCAGACTTGCTCCGTGGTGAGCTTGACGGCATACAGGGGGTCGCCTGGCAAAGCTGACTGAGCCAGCGCCGCGCCGGTGCTCACCAAGGCGAGAACAACCACGCCCAGGCTGGTCGCCAAACGCAATAACCCTGAAGAAAAGGCCGGGCGGCGACGCGGGCTGGCGCGCATGTATCCATGCAACATGGCGCGAGTCTGCATGCGGAACTCTGGGCGGGGTTTAAACTCGCTGAGCTCCTGTACCTGAGCCGCGGCCGCCAGCATTGGTCGCAATTGCTCTTGCAGCTCGGGGTGGCGCTGCAAGCATTGCTCCACGGTGGCTTCCCCAGTGCGCAATTGCTCCAAACACTGTTCCAGAGCAATATCCAGCTTAGTTGCCATTCTTCTCCAATAGTTTTGCCAGGGCCTGTAAACCGCGCATCTGAAGAGCCCGTACTGCACCCTGGCGTTTACCCAGGCTCTTGGCGATTTCCTTTGTACTTAACCCATGAACGAGTTTCAAGGTCAGCACGTTACGCTGATCCCGGGTGAGCTCTTGCATGCAGTCCATCACTTGCTGTACTTCGATACGCAGCCCAACTTGCTGCGAAACAGGAATGGCGCTCTCGTCGTGTGTGTTAACCACTGCCTCAAGCGGAGCGGTTTCCTTGCGGGTGCGGTAATGGTCAACCACCGCATTGCGCGCGATGCGGAACAACCAAGCTCTAAAGGGTACCCCGCGGAACTGGTAACTGCCCAGTTTTTCCCAAGCGCGCATAAAGACGTTGGCAGCGATGTCTTCTGCAGTTTGCTGATCTTCAACCCGCAGAAAAATAAAGCGATAAATGCTGTCTATGTACTCGTCATAGAGTGCGGCAAAGGCTTGTTCACCGCCATTCATCGCCTCGCGTACCAGCTGGTCTTCCTGAATTTGTGGTGTCTCTTGCAAGCTTTCCTTCTTAACCTAACGTTAGCCTGCGCAGTATACCTGTTTCAACATAAATGAACGAACGATTAATTAACCGGCATCTCCCCGTTCTAAAGGCGTCAATAGTCACCGCTAGGTTAAGGATAGTTGCTCCTCAACCACTTGCATAAATGCACTAAGCCGGTAAGGCTTAAATATATAAGCGTGGAAATGCTGGCCCTGCACGCCCTGTTCGATGACCGCGCGGGGAGCAGCCGTACAGGCGACCACCCGAATGCCGCCCGCCGGGTTTTGCGCCTCCAAGCGGCTCAGAAAGGTGCGCGCATCCATATCTGGAAGCCAATAGTCATAGAGAATAAGCTCAGGCAAAAACTGGGCCGCCAGTTCCAGCCCCTCTTGCGCGCTCTGCGCCAGGTAAACCTCATGGGCATAATTCCGCAAAATTTGAGCCGCGATCTGAGCGCTGTCGGGCATATCTTCCACTACAAGAACTCTAGCCATCCCTCACCTATTCTCATGAAACTTGACGGTAGCACATTCAAGTGCAGCAATAGCTAACAACTTTATTAGGCCGGCTTGAAGATTAAGCGCTCGTTGACACGCAAATCTGCGCATGCTAGAATTTTTGCGGTGCTAGCAGCTCTCCTTTTTGCAAGTAGCTGTTCCAAATGATCAGGACCTCTAGCAGAATTTGAAGAAAGGAGGACCGAGATCATGGCGGAACGCGTTACCGGCACGGTAAAGTGGTTTAATGCCACCAAAGGCTTTGGCTTCATCTCACCCGATGACGGCGAAGATGTCTTTGTGCATTTCAGTGCGATCGTAGGCGAAGGATACCGTAGCCTGGATGAAGGACAACGGGTGGAATTTGTGATCGTCCAGGGACAAAAAGGTCCCCAGGCTCAGGATGTCACTCCAGTAATGCAAATGTAATGTTTAAAAAGCGCAGCCAGTTGGCTGCGCTTTTTTGTTGTTGAGTTCCGGTTCAAGCCAAAGGAGTTTCATCCCCGATCGTGCGCCACAGGCCATCCCAGACACATGAGTAAAAGATTATACAAAGTCAGGGCATTTGCATTTATATTGACATCTGCTTTTGCAGAAGCTATTATCAGCTCGCTCAGCCTTGGCAGGCACCTGTCTGCCCACCCCCTGAAACGATTGGAGTTGCCTGAGATGAAAAAAACCTGGATTGTATTGCTTAGCGTGTTTGCCCTGGCCCTGGGCGTGGTTAGCCCGGTGATGGCCGCGGCCACCTATGATCTAAACGTGCACAACGACACGGAAGGCACCGTCAAGATCACTCTGACCGGCCCCAAGAATTACAGCTTTGATGTGGAGCCCGGCAAGCTATTAAAGACCGTGGAAGAGGGCACTTATAAATACACCTATACGGCCTGCGGCGGCGAGAAGGTAAGCGGTGAACTTACCGTAAATTCCTCGCTGCAATGGCTGGTGATCCCGCCCTGTTCCGCTCCTCTGGAATATGCCAAGTTCACAGTCAGCAGCCGCATCCCAAGCCAGATAACGGTCAAGTTAACCGGGCCGGCAAGCTATGATTTGGCCATCTCTCCTCTGGAGAACAACCGCTTCCTCAGCCTGGCAGTCGGCACCTACGCCTTTTCCTATGAGGCCTGCGGCGGCACCTATGGTGGCGAAGTCCGTATCCTCAAAAACGGCACGGGCAACCTGATCATCTATCCTTGTGAAGTGGTGGATGTGAAGCTAGCCCAATTGAATTCAGATCCGGACCAGTTCGGCAGCAGCAACCTGCGCATCGGCAGCCATTACAGCTTCCCCATCCGCATCACGCTGATTGGCCCCACCAGCTATTCGGTGGTGGCGTCCTTGGGCATGAACCGCTTCAACGTCTTCCCAGGCACCTATGATTACTACTATTCCGCTTACGGCGTCGCCCGCAGCGGCACAGTGACCGTGGGCGAATCTGGCGCCTGGGTGACGATCAGCCCGCTGCGTCCCTAACCCCCTCACCAACTCCAAAGAGGCGCCTAAGGCGCCTCTTTCTTTTTAACCCTAAACCTGCGCATATAATCTGTTTGCCATGGCCCGCGGACGCCGTCTTTTCCGACTGAAGCACATCACCCTGGACCCGCAAACCGCGGCCAAATATTTGCTCGATTTGCCTGCCGAGAGCCTGCGCCATGATCCTCACAGCCACCTGCCCCTCAGCGCTGAAGCGCTCTTCGGCAACAGCCGGCTGCTGGTGGTAGACGTAGGTACGGGCACCGGGGAATATGTGGTGCAGCTGGCGGCAGAGGCCCCCGACACGAACTTCGTGGGGGTCGAGGTCTCGCACCGGCTGGCGACCTATGCCGCCCACCTGGCCGCCGAGCGCCAGCTGGATAACCTGCGCATTGTGCGCGCCAACTTCAGCCTGCTGCGGCCATTGCTGCCCGCCGCAGGCTGGCAGCGCGCCAGCCTGCACTTCCCAGACCCGGAGCACAAGCGCAGGGACCAAAAGCGCAGCCTGTTCCGCCTGGGGTTTTTGGACGCCATGGCGCATGTCTTGGCACCGGGTGGAGAGCTGAGCATTGCCAGCGACAAGCATGACTACTTCCTCAGCATGCTGGCTGAGGTGGAAAAAGACCAGCGCTTTGTGAAAACACACCCTGAAGCCTTCCTGCTTGGCGTGCAGGGCCTGCACAAATCCCGCTTTCAGCAATTCTGGGAGCGGAAGGGGGTTACAGCAGCCCAGGTGATCTTGCGCAGGGTGTAGCTTAAAAACCAACAGCGCAGCATGGCTGCGCTGTTGGTGTGCTGCGACCTAAAAAACTAGGTGCTCTTCTTGAGCACCGGCAGACCGGTGGCCATTTCCGCTACAGTGTAGCCAGCGGGCACGGCGTCAATTGCGCCTTCCTTGATCTCCTTGGAGAAGAAATGCAGCGTGCGCGGCTTGCCGTTCTTGCTGGTGCGCGTCTGCGCGTGCAGGTAATACTTCTGTCCTTTGGAATTTGTAAATTCGTATGCCATACTTAGTACTCCTTTAGAGGTTATAGAGCTGAGTACTGATTAACCCAACGTAGGCGATTCTAGCACCCTAAACAAACGAACTGCAATCAAATTTGAAAGCGAAAAACCTTGTCTTTTAGGTTCGGCTAAATCCTCACGGGGTTCAGCTTGACATTCCAAATTCAATGCAATAGGATTCAGGCTGGATTTCCCCAGACCCCAAAGGAGAACGACCTTATGAAACCCGCGAGCTTCCTACGGAAACTTTTTCTGGCGCTTATGGCAGTGGTGCTGCTGTCTGCCGCCCTGCCGAGTTCCGTGTTTGCCCAGTCCAACTTGATGCGCTTCATAATAGAGAACAAGTCGAACCAAGCCGTGACGGTGCGCTTGTATTCCAGTGATGGCGCCGGACGGGCCTATTACATGAGCGTCAGCTCCCAGCAAACCAAGTTCATGACCCCTGAACGCGGCCAGTACAGCTATCACTTGACTGCCTGCGGTATTACCACTCGTGGACAGCTGGATCTGAGCAAGCATCAGTTCAAGTGGATGGTCCCCAAGTGTGGCGATAAGGGCGGCCCGGGCAGCAAGGCCCCCAACACCCAGGACGTGGGCAAGCTTTTGGCACTCACCAAAGTGACCTTGGTGAACAAGACCGGGGCGCGCCTGGTGCTGACCCTGCGTGGGCCTCAGACCTATGTCTTCACCATCCCGGCTGGCAGTGAAAAGGTGGTCAGCATCACCCGGGGCGAATACACTTGGGGCCACTTCGCCTGCAATAACGGCGAGTATCAGCGTGGCAACTTGACCGCCTCTGCCAATCGAGTGCGCGAAATCAGCTGCAAGTAAGCCAACCGATAGACAATAAAAAAAAACGCCTGGAAATCCAGGCGTTTTTTATTGTCTATCGGTTGGGAAAGAGGATGGGCGGCCGGGTGTCCATTTGCCAGTCTGTAGTGTAGACCGGCTGGCCTGCCGCGTTAAGCTGCTCGAGAAGCACCCAGCCTTCGTCTATGCGGCCCCAAACGTCGCTGCCCTGCGGCAGATATTCGCGAATGCTAAAGCTCTGACCCGCAGCCAGGGTAGCCAGCTGCTTGGCCAAGCCGTTGGTATCGCTCAGGACTTGCAGATCACGCTTGGCCGTGGCGCAGTAAGGCAACTGCGGAAAGAACTCGACGCGCTTCAGGTCCACCCAGTAGCCTTCTTTCTGTTTGGACAAATTGGGGAAATACACATCAATCCCGCCTGCATTGCCCAGGTCACCTTCCAGAGATACTGAGGTAAATTTGGTCACCAACCAGGGGAAGTTCTGGTAGTTCATGTACTCAGCCTCTGGTGGAGTGTCTTTGAAATAGATCATCTCAATGCGGCCCGATCCATTGCGCGTCTCCAGGATCCTGACAACATTGCCGCCCGAGGAAATGCTTTCAGCGACCGGTTCCTGCTTCAACTGCTCCAGGTTCAAAATTGGGATCGGGACATTTCCATTGCGGTTGAACAAGCCGGCGGCAATCCGCGCGATCCAAACAGCCGTGGCATCATCTGGCTGCAGCTCACGCAGGTAATGCAACCAGGCGCGGGTGTAAGCGAAACGGCCGTCGCCAGACTTGGGGTTGACAAAGAGCTGAACCGTTTGTGGGTACCAATCATAGTGGAAGCCCGACGGCCAATCGGGGGCAGCCATGCGTGAGGAGTACTCCATCCATTGCGGGTCGTGCATCAGGCGCGCGAAGCGCGGAAAGGCTGCGTCGCGGGTTTGATTGTCGCATTGGGTATTTACCTGCACGAGGCTGGCTTCCTCTGCAGGCTGTTCGCTGAGCGTCTCGGCCTGGGCGTGGTAGACAAGCACCAAAGCCAACAGACCTATAACGATCCCCAAGAAAAGCGGAATTCGAATCTTCAAAGGTTCACCTCCGTGAGTCAGGGACGAGCAGCGATTCTACCGGCTGAATACCCCAGTCCAAGAACTGGGCTTAAAAATCAAATGAGAGTTTCGTCTGCCTGGCGAAAGATCTCCACCCGGTTCTTGCCCTGATGCTTGGCAAGATACAAGGCTTTATCTGCTTGGGCAAATAGCTCGTTCAAGCTGGTCTCGTCTGCAGCGCGGCCAGAAAACACCGAGATGCCAATGCTTAGATAAGGCTGCAAGTGCAGGACGACCCGGCTGCGTTCTTCGAAAGCGACGTACTCATTGCGCAGGCGTTCAGCCACCTGCCTGGCATCGCTGAGGCTGGTGCCGGGCAGGATAAGCAAGAACTCGTCGCCGCCCCAGCGACCTGCCCAGTCGTATCGGCGCAGGCAAGACTGGATCACCTGGGCCGCCTGGCGGATGACTTTGTCGCCCTCCAGATGGCCCACGGTGTCATTCACATTCTTAAAGTTATCCAAATCGACGAGCATGATGCACATGGGACGGTGCTCACGCCGTGAGCGATGCCACTCGGCCTCGGCGTGTTCCATGATCGCCCGGCGGTTGAGCAAACCGGTCAGCGCATCCTGCATCGCCAGCGATTCCATTTCGCCCAGCGAGAGGCGCAAATCATCTTCCAGACGCTTGCGCTCGGTAATGTCGCGGATGACCGCCTGATAGAAACGCGGCGCTCCCTTTTCGTCGGTGACCATGCTCAGAGTGGTCTCCACCACACGGCGGCTTCCATCTGCGCGCGCCAGCGGTCGCTCAAAGGGCTCCAGGCTACCCTCGCTTTCGAGCCGATCAAACTGCCCTTGCAAGATCTTCGACTCCTCTTGACTGGTCACCTCAAACAGCGAGCGGCCGGCCAGGGTTTCTTTTGAGACCCCCAGCAATTCTTCTGCTTGCTGGTTAACCTCCAGAAAAGAGTAGTTCTTATCAATCAGCAGCACTGCGTCAGTAATGTTGTTAAACAAAGAGCGATAGCGGCCTTCACTCAATTGGTTTTGGCGCACGGTTTCACGCAAGACGATATCGGTCAGGTGAAAGATGAGCAAAACAAAGAACAAGCTGCTGGCAATCGCCAGCCCCTCGTTTTGCAGAGCCATACCTCCCAGTCCATTGGGCAAGAAACGATACAACTGAAACTGATAAACGGCCAAATCCATCAGGGCGGTGAGCACACCCAATACGGTAGCGACGCGCCCGGTCAATACGAACCGCGCAAAGACGACGATCAGGAACTGGGGCAGCATCCAAATGCCGGTGCTGGCGCCTTCGCTGATGATCATGGTGGTCACGATCAGCCAAACGCCCCAGACCATCAGGAAAAGCGCGGCATAGGTGCGGCGCAGGGCATACAAAGCCCAAACGACTATAAGCAGAGCAATGCAGGTGATTCCGGCAATTTGACCTGCAAGGTCACCACTTGTCAGGGCGCCTGACAGAAGCAGACCCAGCACGATCAATACGGCAACGCCGCCAAAGGCCCTCAGAAAGAGCCGCTCGCGCAACTCTGCGGAAATCCCGTCTATTTGATTGAACTCTATGGCTCGTCTAAGCAGATTTGGGGAATGCACAATGCCTGGTCCCTTGCCCACCAGAAACAGCTTGAAAGAAGAAGTTGATTATATATGGAATGTCACTGAGCAGCCAACGCCACCTGATCCCGCCCTTTTTGCTTGGCCTGGTAAAGCGCTTGGTCGGCCTGGGTCAGCAGTTGCTCCAAGTCTGGCACTTTGTGCTGCGCATCCCGGCTGGCCACACCCAGGCTGACCTTGACCTGCAAAGTATTCCCGTTCGGCAAGGAGAAAGAGCTGACCTTGCTGCGCAGTCGTTCAGCGATCATGGCGGCTTCGCGGCTGTCTGCGCCAGGCAGGACCAACAGGAACTCGTCGCCGCCCCAACGGCCGGCCCAATCATAGCGGCGCATGCTGCCGTGCATGACAGAGGCGATGTAGGAGATGGCCTGGTCGCCCGCCAGGTGGCCGTAGGTATCATTCACCTTCTTCAAGTTGTCCAGATCGACCAAGATCAAACTAAGCGGGCTGTTTTCGCGGTCTGAGCGCTGCCACTCGGCCTCCGCATGCTCCATAATCGCCCGGCGGTTCAGCAGCCCGGTCAGGGCATCGGTCATCGCCAGGTTTTCCGTACGCGCCAGGTTCTCTTCCAACTGTTTACGCAGGCGCATCTCCTGGTCGATATCGCGGCCGACAGACTGCACTTCCTTCAGTTGGCCATTGTGGTCAAAGACTCCCCGCTCGGTCCAGTCCATCCACACCATCACGCCGTCGCCGCGGCGCGTGAGGATGTGGTTGGCCAGCACCGGACGCTGCTGGTTGAGTGAGGCGATGCGCCGGCGCAGGGCTTCATGGTGCGTGGGCTGTACATAGCTCCAGACATTCAAGGTGGACAGGTCTTCGCGGCGCAAGCCAAAAAAACGCAGATAGGAATCATTGGCAAACACCAGTTTCCCGTCTGGGCTGAAACGACAGATCAGATCGAACTGGTCCTGCAAGATGCCCAAATAACGCAGTTCGCTCTGGTTGAGTTCAGCCTGCATAGTGCGGCGCTGGAGCGCCCCGCCCAAGATGCTGCCTGCACCTCGCAGAGCGTCCTCTTCAAGGGCGCCCCACTCTCGCTCCCAGCGGGTTTGCTGGAAGCCGATGATGCCCCACCAGGTCTCCCCAGAGAATATGGGAGCCGCCAGCACCGACTGCACGCCACATTCGCGCAGCAAACCAGCCACGGGTTCTGGAGCATTGCTGGCCTGCAGCCGCACCACCAGGTCTTTCCGTAAAATCTCTGCCCAATCGGCAAAGCCGATCTCCTCAAGACGTGCATTGGCGTTGGCCCGTTCTGGCGGTAGCGCAGCCAGCTCGCCCACCCATTCATGTTTGAGCCGAATGCTTAGTTTGCCTTGCGCGTCTTCATAATTCTCGTACAGGTACACCCGGTCCACGTCTGTGGAGGCGCCCAGATCGGCCAGCAGGCCCTGGATTGCCGCGTCCAGCGATTCATCCCGCAGCAAAAGCTCGGCCGCGTCACGGATGGCGGCCAAAACACCTTCACGCCGCCTGAGGTTGCGTTCGCTGATCTCCAACTGGGCCTTGGCCACGCTCAATTCATCCAAGCGCTCCAGCAGATCATCCTCATTATTGTCGCGCTCGGCCGTGGCAGCCTGGCCACTGCGCGCCAGCAGCATGACCAGGCCCACCGCCAGCAGCAAATAACCGGCCTGCAGGGCCCAATGCGATGCCAGTGAAGGCAGCTCGGTGCCGAACAACAGCCCAGGCCCGCTTTCGAGCAGCGCCGCCAGGTAATTCGCCAAAATCGAAAGCACCGCCAAGACTATGGCGGTGCTTTCGGTGATCAGCACTCCGCCAAGAAAGATGACCAAGAACTGCCCAAATACCGTAGAGCCTCGGACACCCTCCACAGTGAGGATGAAGACCGTGATCACCAGCCAAAGGCCATAAACCAGGATGCGCCGGGCATTTTGAATGCGCCCGGTTTTAAGCTGCTGGAAAGCCAGCAGCTCCACAAAGAGGGCAATCAGAATAAAGCCCAGTTGGATGGGGCCTGAAACTATATAGAAGTAATTCAGGAAAAAAAGAACTGAAGTCAACCCCAAAAGAATAATAGTGATACTGTGAAGCAGCTTGGTGGTGGAACTTAGCCGTTCTTCCCCAAATTCCGGCGCTTGCAGCAAAACACGGAGTACTTGCATGGCATTGGATTTTAATGGGTTTTTGACAGGTGCTCAGGACAAGTTTTGCCTTTCAGTTATGAAAGGCGCCGAATACTCCAGCCCAAGGCCAAACCGGCCAGCAGCGTGTAGGGTGCGGCATATAAGATGGTCAAAATCTGGTGCACGGTGAAGTCTGGGAAAGCATGCCCGTGCAGTCCCCCTTTAAAAGCCATCAACCCCACAGCAAAGAGCGGCATGGCCAAGCCCAACAGGGCGCCGCGTAAGAGCGTCATGGGGCGCCAGCGCAGCGCCAGCCAGCCGGCCGCTGCGGCGGCCAAGCCCAGCACGAAGCCTATATGCGTATCTTCAACGGGGATCCAGACAAAAAAGGCGAAGAACCAGAGCGCCGCCCAAGCTCTCATGCTTCGTTGTTCAGCCGCCCGCGGGCGGCCAGCAGCGCCACACGCAGCTTGCTGCCTTGCCCGGCTTCGCTGGCGATCGAAAGCTCGCCGGGCAGCAGCTTAACCCGCTCGTACAAGATGGCCAGGCCGTACTTGCGCTTCTCCTCACCGGTTTGCAGCATCAGGTCCGCATCGAAACCTTGTCCGTTATCACTAACTTCCAGCAGCACCACGTCCGCCTCGGGCCAGCTAAGGCTGAGCCCGATCTGTGAGGCGCGTGCATGCCGGCAGCTGTTCTCCAGCGCCTCGGCGCTGATGTAGTACAGCAGCTCTTGCTGCTGCGGGGTCAGGGCCCGCACACCTCGTTTGTCCACATCAAGCGCCAGAGCCTGGCCATAGCGTTCCTTCAACTGGTTGGCCAAGTCCTCCCAAGCCGTCTCCAGCCCGGCCACGGCCAGTGATTGGGGGATGAGCAGAAACTGCATATAGCGCAGTTCGGCGGCGGTTTGGCGGGCCAGAGCTTCGAGCTTGGCGAGTTCATCTTGCGCCAGCTGTGGGTCGGCCAGTTGGCGGCGGGTGATGTCCGCCCGCATGGCCAGAGCCGAAACCGACTGGGTCGGCCCGTCATGCAGGCGGCGGGCCAACTGGCGGCGCACCAGTTCTTCAATGCGCCGGATGCGCTGGCCGTATTCGTCGAGCTGTCCTGTGGGAGAGGGTCGTGGGCGTAGCCACATGCCGCCATGATAACGCATAAGCCCAGCGGGATTTTGGGGCATGTATAATCGCGCCATGCCGCGATTAACCAAGATCTACACCCGTACCGGAGACGATGGCAGCACCGCGCTGGGCAGCAAGCAACGTGTGCCCAAGGACCACCCGCGTGTACGCGCCTACGGCGCGGTGGATGAGGTCAATTCCCTACTGGGCTTGGCCTTGGCTCAGGGTCTGGCGCCGCGCCTGGCCGAGACCCTGCCGGTGGTGCAAAACCTGCTCTTTCATCTGGGAGCAGAGCTGTCCTTCCCCGCCGATGAAGGCGCACAGTACCAGTTGCCCCACATTACCCAAAAGCACATCGAAACCCTGGAAGCACTGATCGACGAACTGAACGCCCAGCTGGGTTCGCTGGAGAACTTCATTCTGCCCGGCGGCAGCCCCGGCGCGGCCAGTTTACAACTGGCCCGGGCGGTCTGCCGCCGGGCAGAACGCCGCCTGGTGACCCTCGGACGCGAGGACGTGGTGCGCCCAGAGGCTTTGCACTACTTGAACCGGCTTTCAGATGCCTTGTTTGTGATGGCGCGCTACGAAAACCAGCACAAGGGGATCTCCGAACCGCTTTGGGATAGCCACGCCTGATGGCCAGGCAAGCCTTGTTTGGCGGGCTGGTGGTGGATGAGTTTGACCAACCGGTGGATACCACCAACGTGGGGGAAGAAGCGTTCTACGTGGTCAACGACGCTGGCTTTCGGCGCCACGTACCCTCAGAACAGGTGGACCGCCAGGTGCTGGCCCAGCTGAAGTCGTTGCTGCAGGGTCATGAGGACCTTTTGAGCGAGCAAGCCGCCAAAATGTTGGGCCAGGACGATATCTTCACGCGAGCGGCAATAGAAAAGCAACTCGAGAACATGGACGAGCAATTCGACCAGGTTCTCGAGTCAGGACTGCCGGAGGGCAGCCGGGCCTATTTGGGGATGAGCGGCTTCCGGGTGCGCATCAATCTGCACGGGGACGTGCTGGAAGTCCAGCAACCCGGCATGGCCGCCCCGGAAGACGAATGATCAGTCGAGCTTAAGCAAAAAGCGGAAGGAAACCCAGGCTGCGCCCAAGCCAGCCAGGATGGGAATGCCCACGAAGGCAGCGCGGATGGCGCTGTTGAGCAGCTGATCAGCAGGCGGAAAAATACCGAACATTGCGGTCAGGTAATCCACGCCCCAAAAGGTGGCAAAGCCGCCAGCCCAGATCACCGCGCCAATCACCAAGGCGCCCAGCGCAGAGATGAGCACATCCATGGGAGGCGGACCATACTCAGGGGTGTTTATCGTTTCACTCATAACTAAACCTCCAGAAATTCGCCGCCATTATAGCAGTCCCGCCAGGCTGCTATTCTCGAAACTCGCCCCAGCTATGCGGTATAATCGCAAAGTTTGATTGCGAAAGAGTAAGGAAATAGGATGCCTAAACGAACTTATCAACCCAAGATTCGCCGCCGCTTGCGTGTGCACGGCTTCCGCAAACGCATGGCCAGTGCAGATGGCCGCGCGGTGCTGAAGCGCCGCCGCCTGCGCGGGCGCCACAGCCTGACCGTCAGCGCTAACCAGCACGTGAAAAAGATCAACTGGAACAGCTAGCCCGGCAGCTTGTACAGCCCACGGGCTTGAGCGAGGCGCACCGCCAGGTGAAACGTGCTTCAAGTCTTCGCAAGAACGATGATTTCAAGCGTGTGCGGCGGCGCGGCCAATCAGCCGCCCACCCCTATCTGGTGTTGTTTTGGCTGAGCAACGAAAATTTGGGCCTACGCATTGGCATTAGCGCCAGCCGGGCTCTTGGCGGAGCGGTGCAGCGCAACCGCGCCAAACGCATCATACGTGCTGGGTTGCAGCCGCTGATCAAGCGGCTGCAACCGGATTTGGATCTAGTGCTGATGGCGCGCACCGGCATTCGGGATGCCAAAAGCCCCCAGGTGCAAGCGGCTCTGGAGGCCATGCTGGGCAAGGCCGGATTGCTAAAGCAAGAATGAGCACTCACACCCACCCCCAGGTAGAGATCCAAGAGCACCGTTCGCCGTCGCTCAAATCTCTGCCGCTTTCCCTGCAAAACCTGCCGCGCTTGGCGCTGCTTGCGCCTATCCGTTTGTATCAGAAGACCCTTTCGCACACTTTGCCCGCCGACACCTGCCGCTATTACCCGACCTGCTCACACTACACTTACCAGGCCATTTACAAATATGGCGCACTCAAAGGCGGCTGGATGGGCTTTGTGCGCATTTTACGCTGCAACCCGCTCAGCAAGGGCGGTTACGACCCGGTACCCTAACTCCACAGGAATGGATTGATCTACTCGATGAAGAAAACACATGTACTTATTTTGCTGCCCCTGATGCTGTTGCTGGCCGCCTGCGGCACGCCGCAGGATGCGGGCAGCTGGCCTGGCGTCAGCCTGAATGAGGACGCCAGTGTGGCCTATGTGGCTTATGGCCCGCACGTCTACGCTGTGCAGACCACAAATGGCGCTGAAGCTTGGCGCTTCCCCGCCGAAAGCGGCGCCTTTAACAGCTATGCCCCAGTGCAAGCCGGCCCGGACGGCAACCTGCTGGTAAGCGGGTACGATCATGTCTTCTACAGCCTGGATGCAGACACAGGTTCCCAGCAATGGGCGTTTAACGCCGGCGGCAACCGCTACATTGGCTCTGCCCTGGCTGTGGGCCAACTGGTGTATGCGCCCAATTCCGACCACAAGTTGTATGCGCTGGACAACCGCGGCAACCTGCAATGGAGTTTCACCACCGGCGAGCCGATCTGGAGCCAGCCCGCCAGCGATGGCAGCACGCTATATGTCGCCAGCATGGACCATATGCTTTACGCGCTGGATGCCCAGAGCGGCGAACAGCTGTGGAGCCTGGACCTGGGCGGCACGACGGTCAGCAACCCGCTGCTAGGCCCGGACGGCACGCTGTATGTGGGCACCCTGGCGCAGAGCGTGGCCGCCGTGGACACCACTCGCGGGCAGATCGCCTGGACCACGGATACCGAGGGCTGGGTCTGGGGCGAGGCCGCCCTGGTGGATGACCTGCTGGTAATCGGCGACCTGGAAGGTTACTTGTACGCCCTGGACGCCGCCAGTGGTCGCCAGGTCTGGCGCGGTCAAACCAACGGCGCCATCACCGGCGCCCCAACTTGGTTCCAGGACAGCCTGTATGTGATCAATGAGGCGGGCAGCTTGTATGCCTTCAGCCTGGATGGCCGTTCTCGCCAGTTGGCGCTGCCGGAAAGCTATGCCGGCGCGCTGTATGGCACTCCGGTGGCAGCCGGCGAGCTACTGCTGTTGGGCCTGAACGGCAATGACAGCGTTCTCATCGCCCTGGACAGCTCCGGCTCTGTGGTGTGGAGCTTTACTCCCGAAAGTTAGGCAGAAGGAAGATCATGCTTGAATTTATTATTGTCCCGTTCACCAATGTGCTCGTCTGGATCTACAACCTGCTGGGCGAGAACTTCGGCTTGGCGATCATCGTCTTCACCATCCTGATTCGCCTGGTCACCTATCCTTTCAACGCGCAGCAGATCAAAAGCGCCAAGGCCATGCAAGAGCTGCAGAGCAACCCCAAGTGGAAGGCCATGCAGCAGAAATACAAAGGCGCCGAGCATCGCGAAAAGCTGGCCCAGGAGCAAATGAAGCTCTACCAGGAAATGGGCATCAACCCCTTTGGGGCCTGCCTGCCCACCCTGCTGCAGCTGCCGCTGTTGTTCGCCATGTATTGGACCGTGATGCGCGCCCTGGCCGCCACTCCGCTGCAATTGCTGAACTTTGCGCGCGGCATCTCGCTGCCCAACGCGGCTGAGTTGATCCCGCTGAATGCCCAGTTCCTATGGATGGACCTGGGCCAGCCTGAACGGCTGAACATTCCGGGCATCCCCTTCGGCATCCCGGTTTTGGCCATTCTGGTGATGATCACTTCTTACTTCCAGAGCAAGATGATGACCCCCACCAGCTCGGATGACCAGGGCGCCCAGATGGGCCGCATGATGAACCTGTATATGCCCCTGCTGATGGCTTACATCTCGTACATTTACGCCGCCGGCCTGGCCCTGTACTTTGTGACCAGCAATGTGCTGAGCATCGTCCAGTACTATTTCATGCGGGTGCGGCCCGCGGCAGCCAGCGCCAATACGCCCGGTACTGCCAAATAAGCAGTTTTTGGATTACACTAACCGACAGACGCCTATGGAACATCGCGCCAACTTAGAGATCATTGCCCCCAGCAAAGAAGAAGCGATTCGCAAAGGGTTGCAAGAGTTGGGTCTTTCTGAAGAGCAAGTCCATATCGAAGTGCTGGATGAAGGCAGCGGCGGCCTGTTTGGCTTGGGTGGACGCCAGGCGCGGGTGCGCCTGACCGTCACCGGTGGCGAAAGACAAGAAACCGCCGCAGCGGCGCCCAGCCGGCGCCAGCCAGCCCACAGCGACCTGCCAGTAGACACGGAAAACCTTCTGGCGATCACCCAAGCCACGGTGGAAGAGCTGCTGCATCATATGGATGTGCGCGCCCAGGTGGAAAGCAGCCTGGGAGAACCCGAAGAGGATGAGCCCGAAGCCCCGGTGATGGTGAACATCACCGGCGGCGACCTGAGCATTCTGATCGGCCGCCAGGCGGAAACCCTGCAGGCTCTGCAGCTGATCACACGTCTGATCGTCAGCAAAGAAGTCGGCCACTCGGCGCACATCGTGATCGATGTGGAGAACTACCGCAAGCGCCGCGAGGACAGTCTGCGCCAATTGGCGCAGCGCATGGCCCAGCAGGCGATCAGCAGTGGCCGCCGCCAGAACCTGGAGCCAATGTCGCCCGCCGAAAGGCGCATCATCCACATCGCCCTGCGCGACAACCCCGAAGTGACCACCGAGAGTACGGGCGAAGAACCACGCCGCAAAGTGGTCATTGTCCCCAAGAATTAGCCCAAGCTTTTATAAAAGCCCCGCCAAATGGCGGGGCTTTTTTGTTTTCTTCGCGTTATGCGCACAAATTTGCACAAATCGGCCAATTTGGTGGAGCAGCGACAGCCTAGGCTAAGGCTGAGACATTTGCTTGCTTAGCCCTGGCTTCTGCCTACGCAGGCTGCACCTTAACAACCGAATTGGCTATGCGGGGCGCCTCCAAGCCAGGTGTACACGCGTGCCTTTCTTGGGCGCGGTGATCACGCTAAGCTTGGCGCCCATCATGGCGGCACGCTCCTGCATGCCCGCCAAACCAAAATGGCCTTTGCCCAGGAATTCGTCCAGGCCAGCGGAGTCTGTCAGCCGGAAACCGATCCCATCGTCTGAGACGGTCAAATCCACACCCAGTGCATCAATCTTGCCTTCGATCACCAGGTGGCGGGCGCGTGAGTATTTGAGGGCGTTGTCTGCCGCTTGCTGCACGATGCGGAAAATATGGACCTCAATCTCCGGGTCAAAGCGGTCCAAGCTCAACGGCACTGCCAAGCGGACATTCAGTTTCCGGTCGGCTCGGCGGGCCAACTGCTCAGTTTGCTCGACAAGCGCAAAGTACAGACCCTGATCCAGCAAAGGCGGGCGCAGGCCGTTGATCATGCGGCGGATCTGGCCCACCAAACCTTCCAGCTTGGGCGCTAATTCGGTCCCGGCCTGGCTTCCGGCCACCTGGCGCACCAAGTCACCCACCTGGCCCAGTGTGTCATCATGCAGTTCACGCGCTAAGTGGATGCGTTCAGCCTCCTGGCGCTGCACATTGGCCTGGTAGAGTGAGCGCAGGTCACTGGCCTGGCCTATGTTGACCAGCGCGATCGCCATCTGGTTGGCCAGGGAGCGCAGCAAACGCAGCTCCGCCTCGCTGTAGTGGTCATCGGGGTCCTTGCGCCCCAGCAGCCATAAGCCGCGCGGCTCCCCGGCCACCACAAGAGGCAGGCTGACCTTGGCCCACTGCTGCGCCCGGCCGAAATACCCCTGCTCGATCAGCGCATTGGCCGGCAAGCTGGCAAGCACTTTTTGCTGAGCCTGGTTTGGCAAGCTGTCAGCTTTCACGCCCTGCAAATAGACCACTCGGCCCGTGCTGCGTACGTCGAAATTGAGTAAAGCGGATTGGCGGATGAACAAGGCGGGCAAGACTTCTGTAGTCAGCAATGCGGCTAGATTGGAGTGAGAAAAACTGGTGGAAAGCCGGCCGGCAAATTCTTCCAGCAGGCGCTGCGGAGTTTCCGGAATGCCCAGGATCTTACGTTCGACAAATTTCTGAAACCCTGAGAAGCCGAGGATGCTGAACAAAGAGGCCACCACGGCCGTGACCACCACCACACCGCCCGCGCCAGCCAACCCGGGGAACAACAAGGTCGTGATGGGCAACAGCAGCAGAGAGAAGGTCACCATCAGCACCAGGAACAGGTACAGCGAGATGGCCCGGTTGGCGCGCACTTCCAAGTCGCCCAACCGGCGGCGCATGGCGATATACAGATAGGCGCCGGGCAGGGCCATCATCGAGATGACATAGCCCGGCAAAGTGGCGGATGCGTCCGGCTGCAGAGAGGTCAGCGCCACCACCGCGGCGGGCAAAAAAGCCACCCCGGCGCCGAAGAGGATCAGGCCAATTTCCTTACGCTCTGCCTGGCACAAGAAGAAGCGATAGGTGAG
This sequence comes from Anaerolineales bacterium, assembly GCA_026129305.1. Classification (GTDB taxonomy): domain Bacteria; phylum Chloroflexota; class Anaerolineae; order Anaerolineales; family UBA11579; genus JAMCZK01. Next base: position 63,233 of record JAHCII010000002.1, on the reverse strand, counting down.
CAAAGCTACGCTACCCAGGACTGCCACCAGAAAAGCCGAAAGGTAGGAATCATAGGGGGTATAGCCGAAGAGGTACCCCAATGCAGCCAGGATCGAAAGGCCATACAGGGCAAACCAAACAAACCTGGGCAATCTGCGGATCTCGCGCGGGAGGACCCAATGAAGATGCAAATAAATGGGCAGACTGAGCCATATGCCCATGCGCAGGATCAGAGGCGAAAGCAGGACCCCAAAGCGTGAAAGCGTGCCGGCCATGAACCAAATCGCAGTAACGTAATTGAACCCCACCAGCAAGGCCCAGCGCTTGTCCTTGGGGCGCAGCAAGACCAGCGACACAGTGCCCGCCAACCAAAAGACATAGCTGACCCACCAGGTATTGAAAAAGCGGGAGGAGAACTCACTGGGCGTTGCCCCAGCCACCTGCCAGGTCACGGAGGAAACGCTCTCCCCCTGGCGCACGTCCAAGAGCAGGACATCACCAGGCTGGCTCAGCGCCAGCAAGTGCAGGCCCACGCGCGAGGTAGCCTGTGACCAGGCCCGGCCATTGACCGCCATGATCTCGTCGCCCACCTCCAGGCCCATTTCAGGCAGGTGGACCTCGGTGATCTCTCCACTCACACCGCGATATTCAAACCCCAAGTAGGGAATGCTGTAAAAGCGCGCGTAGGTAAAGACAAACAGCACCCAGAGAACGAAGGCGGGCAAGAAGATCTCACCTAAACGGCGCCCCCGGGGATTAACGCTGCTGTGCATCATGGTTTTTAGAAAGGAGGTGATTGCTGCAGACACCAACCGCTGATCATACGTAGACCCTATTTCCTAACTATGAACAAAAAAAGGAGATTCCTCATGAGCATTCAAGCATTTCACGCTTCCCTCTTCGCCCAAGATGAGCAACCCGCTTTGGTGACCGAACTTTTCAACATCACCGAGGCCTCGCTCAGCGAGATCCTGGCCGTTCGTTCAGAACTGGCCTGGGACGCCTGGACGGAGTAAACCGACCTGCACAGAGGGCGGCTGCACAGCCGCCCTCTGTCTGTGCCATTGTAATAGAGGAGGAACAATGGAAAGGTATTTAAAAGCTGTCCACCTGCTGTTGGAGCATCCACAAACCTTGCGCTGGCCGGAACTGCAACAAGCCTGCCAAAGGGCCCTGACGCACAAGCCAGTGGCCTGGGATTTCCCGCTGCGGGCCTGCCAGGCCACTGACGGCGATGAGAGCCTGCTGACGCCGGCCCTGGCGGCCATGACCTGCGCACATATGGGCATCTTGCTGGTCGACGACCTTCTCGACGAGGACCCGCGCGGCCTGCAGCACCAGATCGGCGTGGGGCGCGCCGCCAACCTGAGCACAGCCCTGCTGGGCATGGCAGCTGACGTGCTACAGAACGCCCAACCTGCGCTCAGCCAGCCGGCCATGGCCGCCATTGTGCGAATGCAAATGGACACCGCCTACGGGCAGGAGCTGGACGTGCAGAACCCAGCCAGTGAAGAGGACTACTGGGCGGTGGCCCACGCCAAGAGTTCGCCATATTTCGCCACCGGACTGTATTTAGGCGCGCTGTTCGCAGGAGCGGGCGGGGAAAGCGCAAGCCAGTGCTATGAATTTGGCGCTTTGTTCGGGGAGATGCTGCAAATCCACGACGACTTGAACGACTGCCTTAGCGCCCCAGCCAACGTGGATTGGCTACAGGGACGTTCACCCTTACCGATCTTGTATGCCGAACTGGCGCCCCACGGCCGGCAGGCTCGCTTCAAAGAACTACGCAGCCAGGTCAACGACCCCGCGGCGTTGCAAGAAGCGCAAAGCATCCTGGTCAGCAGCGGCGCGATCAGCTACTGTATTAATGAACTGATCTTGCGAGAAAAGCAGGCCCGCGAGCACTTGTCGCAGATGCAGCTGCAAAACAGCTCGCCGCTTGGCGAACTGCTGGACCAGATGCTGGCTCCGGTGCAGCGTCTGATGGCGCGCGTGGCCCGATAGGGCTATTTGCCAGGCTCTTCGGGGAAGATGATCTGCAAGCCCAATTCACGGGCACGGTGAGCCGCCGCACCCCGGCTGTGCACTCCCAGGCGTTTGTAGGCCCGGGACAGTAGGTTGCGCGCGGTGGAAGGCGCCACGCTCATACGCTTGGCCAGATGATCCGTGTCCAGCTCCGGAAAAGCGGTGATCAACGAAATGGCTTCCTGCTGGCGCCGGCTGAGCATGCGGCTTTCCTCGTTGGAAGTTTGCGCCAGCAAATTGTGCAAGCGGCCGGAGAGATAGATGCCCCCGGTGCTGACCGAGGTCACAATTTCCGGCAGACGGATGATGGCTTCCTGATCTTCTTTGACAATGTAGCCAGTGGCGCCTGCTTCCAGCAAAAAGCGGACGAAGGTGGGCTGTTCGTACATCGAGATGATCAGGATGTGGATCTGGGGAAACTTCTCGCGCAGGCGCGGAATAATGTGCAGAATGGGATAGGGGTTTCGATTTTCCGCAGAATTGGGTACCCCCACGTCCAGGATCAGCACATCCACAGCATGCTGGTCGAGCATGCCTTCGAGTTCATCACCAAAGTGCGCGGTGGCCACCACCTCGATGTTCTTGTTGGCCGTCAGACGCATTTGGTAACTGTCCAAAGCGCTGATGTGGTCATCCAGAATGGCGACTTTGATATGGTTTGGCTGAGACATTTTGTTCATTTCCCACCTCGTGTTCGTTTTTTGTGTGTATCTGAATAGTACAAATGTCTACATTTCAAGTACAGCTGCCTATTTTCACTAGAGACAAAGCCAACTATAACAGCAGTCCTGCACAATAGATCAGGCAAAGTTCGTTGCCATCAACCGGAGGGGATTGGTTGATGGCAATTCTTTTTAATCACCGCCAAGGAATCTGATTAAACAAACGAAGCCCGGATGGTTTTGTTGCGCCAGCGTGTTAAAATCGCTGTTCTGTAAGCCCCCATAGCTCAGTGGATAGAGCACCGCCCTCCGGAGGCGGGGACCTGCGTTCGAGTCGCAGTGGGGGTATACGTTCGCTCTGCGGCCGAACTTCTGGAGTTGCTAGTCTGCTACGCAGACTAACGCAACTCCATACATCAATAAGCTCCTCGCACTATACAGAGTAGCGTTACGGTCTCTTCGGGGGTTTGCTAGTCTGCGCTGGTACAACAAGCAAAAAAAGAGCCCGCCATTGTAGGCGGGCTCTTTTAGTTCACAGCGCCAGGAACTACGGCCGCGGGCCAAAGCCCCATTTGGCTAAGATGGCCTGGCCGTCTGGTCCCAGCACGAAATCGATGAACTGCTGCGCCAAAGCCGGCTGGCCGCCTTCCACCGCCGCGATGGGGTAGACAGCGATCACATTGGCTTCGACAGGGATCTCGATCTGCAGCACCTGGCCGGCAATGTCGGGGGTGACGTCTGAAGTGTAGATGATGCCTGCATCCGCCTCGCCCAGGGCGACCTTGGTGGCAACCTGGCGCACATTGGGTTCCTCGGAAACCAGGTTGGCATACACCGCCTGTTGATAAGCTGCATCCCCTAACGCGGCGATGGCCTGGTCGCTGTATTCACGGATGGGCACGTCCGGCGCGGCCAGCACCAGGCGCAGATCGGCCTTGGCCAGGTCTTCCGGAGTCTGGATGCCGGCCGGGTTGTCGGCGGGCACAACGATCACCAGGCGATTGGTGAGGAACACAACCGGCTCGCCTGAGATGCGCCCAGCGGCCTGAGCATTGGCCATCTGCGCCTGATTGGCGGAAGCGAAAACATCCGCCGGGGCGCCCTCGGCCAGCTGCGTGGCCAGCTGCGAAGAGCCGCCAAAGTTGAACAGCACTTGGCTGCCGGCGTGCTGCGCTTCAAAGGCGGCGCCAATTTCGGTGAAGGCATCCGTGAGGGAAGATGCGGCGAAGACGGTGATCTCACCACTGGCCGCCGGGGCACAGGCCGCCAATACGGCGGACAAGACCATCAAACCGAGCGTAATTCCATGAAGCTTGCCAAATTTTTTCATTGCTTCTCCTGTATGTGTGGGGAACTTGCCAACAGCGCTTCACAGCGGTCCAACCAATCCACAGCCGCCTCAAGCTGTCCTTGCAAAAAGTCCAGAACCATCATCTCGCTGGGGGAGCCGGCCCGCTTCTGCGCCTCCTGCACCTGCTGCAGCTGGGCCAGGCAAGCCTGCCGCTGGCGGGCGATCAAGGCACCCGTGGGCAGACCCAACAGGCCGGCGATATGCACACGGCTGATAAACTGCACCCGAATTTGGCGCATGCTGGCAGAAAGCTGGGGTTGCTGCAGCCAGGCGTCCAACAGACGCCGGCCTTGCTCGGTCAATGTGTAGACCCGTCGGGTGGGCGAACTGCCGGAACTGAAGTTCTGGCCGCGCACGGCGCCGCTGGCCTCCAGCCGCTTGAGCACGGCGTAGAGCTGGCTGCGGCTCAGCGTCCACACCCGGCCCAGTTCGCTCTTAGCCTGGAAGTGGGCCAAGAGCTGGTAGCCGTGCTGCGGGCTTGCGGCCAGCAAGCCCAGAATGGTTTCATCAGGCAAAGGGATACGCACGCCGAAAGTCTATCATGGATTATTCCATGATAGACTAATTTAGACTCACTAAGACGATGATTCCCTTTTGGCAAAAGCTTCAATCCAGCCTGAGCGCCGGCCTCGGCCTGCTCTTGGGTCTGCTGTTGGTCGTGCCCATGCTGGCGGTGGTGCTGCGCGGGTTGGGGGTGGATTGGGGGCAGCTGGCCAGCCCGCAACTGCTGGCAGCCATCGGGCTCAGCTTTCTCACCACAGGCCTGGCTACGCTGTGCATCTTTGTGCTGGGCACACCGATCGCCTATTTCCTGGCCCGGCGCAGCTTCCCTTTCAAACGCGCCCTGACCGCCCTGATCGAGCTGCCCATCATCCTGCCGCCTACGGTGGCTGGACTGGCCTTGCTGCTGGCGCTGGGGCGCCGCGGCCTGTTCGGCGCAAGCCTGGAAGCCCTGGGCGTCAGCCTGCCCTTCACCACTGCAGCCGTGGTCATCGCCCAGGTCTTCGTGGCGGCGCCCTTCTACATTCGGGCCGCGCAGACCGGCTTTCAAAGCGTGCCACTGAGCGTTGAGGAGGCCGCCCGCATGGACGGGGCCAGCAACCAACAAGTCTTCTGGAGAGTGACCTTCCCCCTGGCAGCCAATTCCGTGCTGACCGGCCTGTCGCTCAGCTGGGCGCGCTCGTTGGGCGAATTTGGCGCCACGTTGATGTTCGCCGGCAATATCACCGGCCGCACACAAACCATGACCCTGTTCATTTACAACGCCTTCGAAAGCAACCTGGGAGCTGCCATCGCCGCCAGCCTGATCTTGATCAGCCTGGGGTTTTTGACCATCCTGATCTCCCACCGCCTGGCCGGGCCGAACAGCCAACCGGACCTTTTCTAACCAAAAGATTACCGCAGGGGTCAAATATCACTTCTCGTTTGCTGCAACGAGAACTATAATTCGCGCAATTACCCACCTGTTTTTCTGGAGGAAACATGGCACGCATTGCAATTAATGGCATGGGACGCATCGGCCGCGCCGCGCTGCGCCTGATCATGGACACACCTGAACTGGAAGTAGTGGCGGTTAACGATATCGCCCCGGCAGACAACATCGCCTATCTGGTCAAGTACGACTCGGCCTATGGCCGCCTGGCGCACGAAGTTAGCGTGGACGGCGACACACTGAAGGTGGGCAAGCAAAGCATCAAGTTCCTCAGCGAAAAGGACCCGGCCTTGCTGCCGTGGAAAGAGCTAAAGGTCGACATTGTCATCGAGAGCACCGGCCGCTTCACGCTGAAAGAGGACGCAGGCAAGCACATTGAAGCCGGTGCCAAATACGTGATCATCTCCGCCCCCACCAAGAGTGAGGACGTGCCGACCGTGGTGTATGGTGTCAGTGACCCGGTGGACGAAGCCACGATCATCTCCTGCGCCAGCTGCACGACCAACTCGCTGACGCCGGTAGTGGAGGTCATCGGCCGCCACTTCGGCATCCAGAAGGCGATCATGACCACCGTGCACGCCTACACCGCCGGCCAGGGCATCGTGGACGGACCGGACCCCAAGGAAGTGCGCCGCGGCCGGGCCGGAGCGATCAACATCGTGCCCGCCAGCACCGGGGCGGCCAAGGCCACCACGCTGGCCTTGCCGCAGTACAAGGGCAAGTTCGACGGTGTGGCGCTGCGCGTGCCGGTGCCGGTCGGCTCGGTGTCAGATGTGGTCTTCCTGACCGAGAAGAACACCACGCCGGAAGAGATCAACAAGGTGCTGACCGATGAAGCCAATTCCAAGCGCTACAAGGGCATCATCCGCACCACCAACGACCCAATCGTCTCGTCCGACATCGTCGGCGATGCGCACGCCTGCATCATCGACATGCAGATGACCAAGGTGGTGGACGGCAACCTGGTGAAGATCTTCGCCTGGTATGACAACGAATGGGGTTACACCAACCAAATGATCCGCAAGGCGGCTGAGATCGCCAAGCAAATGAAGTAAGCCTACATCCAATAAAAAGGCCCGGGAACCCGGGCCTTTTTATTGGATGCCTTCGTACAACTCCGTCAAAGTCGCCTGGCCCAGCGGCCCTTGCAGGCAGGCCAACAAAGCCTGCGCAGCCCCTTGCGGTGGGGCGTCCGCCAGGGCCAGTACCGGCAGGCGCAGGTCCAGGCTGGTCAAGGTGATGCCTGGGCTGGCCCAGGCCAGGGGCAACAGCCCCGCCGCGTTGGCATCCGCCGCCACGGCGGCGGCCATTTCAGCCGGCGATGCGGTGAGCCGGGCGTCGCCCGCTACTTGGCCTTGCAAGATGGCGCGCTCAAAGGCCTGGCGGGTTTCATCTCCGGCAGGCGGCAGGTACAGGTTCACCTCTGCAGCCGCCTGGCCCAGCTCACTCCAGTTGCCTATCTGCCCCCGGAAGAGCTGTGCGGCCTGCACGGCAGATGGATGGAAGAGGCGCCCAGAAGGCAGGGCCAGGGCCAGCTGTTCCCAGGCCACCTGGGCCACAAAGCCCGGTTCAGATGCAGGCTCGCCAAGTTGGAAGTACACATCCCACTCCGCCAGGTCGACCTGGTTGGGGTAGACCACCTGCAGATTGGCGGACAAGCCCTCGCCGGCGGGCAGGCAGACACCTATGGCGGCTTGCAGCGGGCGCGCCGCAGGGCTCAGGCCGATCTGCAGCACGGCGGCCGGAGCCGGGGCCGGGTTGCAGGCCGCCAGGAGAAAACCCAGGAGTACGACGAAGCGAGAGAACAGCCCGCTCATTTCCCTAGAATACCCTAGCTAAAATACAGTACCAGGCTGCCCAGTACAAGGCAATAGAGCGCAAAAGGCATGAAAGAGTTGCGCGACAAGTGGCCCAGCAACCAGCGGATGCTGAAGTAGCCGACGAGCGCAGCGGCCAGGAAGCCGCCCAGCAATGGCAGGCCGAGAGCGCCGGGGTTGGGCAAATGGCCCAGGTCCCAAAAACCCACCGCGGCCGCGGCGGGCATGACCGGCACCGACATAAGAAAAGCAAAGCGAGCCGCATCACGCCGGGTGAAGTTCTGCAGCATGCCGCCGGCCATGGTGGCGGCCGAGCGCGAAACCGCCGGCAGCAGGGCGACGGCCTGCGCTATACCGACCAGCAGTGCATCGTTCAGGTTGGCGTCTGCCAACTGGCGGCTGCGCTTCCCCAGCCATTCCGCCAGCAGCATCAGCCCGGCATTGATCAACAAAAAGATACCCGTGAAGAACAGTCCGCTCATTTCACCAGCCATGCGGTCCTTCAGCGGCCAGCCGATCAAGACCGCCGGCACGGTGGCCAGCAAGATCATCCAGCCCAGGCGGGCCAGTGGGCCAGGCTGGCCCCGCAGGCCGGCCCACATATCGGTCGCAATGGCACGGATGTCGGCCCAGTAATAGATCATGACCGCCAGCCAGGTGCCCAGCTGGATGATGACGTCAAAGGTGAAGGCCACCTGGGGCTCCTGCTGAATACCAAGCAGGTGGCGGGCCAAAATCAAATGCCCGGAGCTGGAAATGGGCAGAAATTCGGTGACGCCCTGAATCGCTCCAAGCAAAAGGACATGCAAAAATTCCACAGGCAACTAGGTTCGCTTTCTCTTCGGGATAGTGAATCTTACTCGATTGCGCCAGCGCGCACATTCAGAGCGGTCACATAGAGTTCAAATTCGTGACGCAGGACGGCCGCCCGCAAGTCTTTGGCCAGCTGCACCAGGGTGTGCAGGTTATGGATGGACAGCAAGGTCGAAGCCAGCATTTCCTTGGTTTGCACCAAGTGGCGCAAATAAGCCCGGCTGAAGTTCTGGCAAGAGTAGCAGGCACAGGCGTCGTCCACCGGGCGGGTATCGCGGGCGAACTCGGCGTTCTTCATATTCAGGCGGCCGCCGGCCCGCAGGAAGACGGCCCCCGTGCGCCCCAGGCGGGTCGGCAGCACACAGTCAAAAATGTCCACGCCGCGCCGAATGCCCTCCACCAAGTCCTCAGGCGTGCCCACGCCCATCAGGTAGCGCGGCTTGTCGGCCGGCAGGATGGGGGTGACCACATCCAGCATGGCGTACATCTCGGCTTTGCTCTCGCCCACCGAGAGGCCGCCAATCGCATTGCCTTCAAACTGCTGGGCGGCAATGAACTCCGCGGAACGTGCACGCAGATCCGGGAAGACGCCCCCCTGCACAATGCCGAACATGGCCTGGTCCGGGCGGGTGCGGGCCGCCATGCTGCGCCTGGCCCAGGCATGCGTGCGCTGCATGGCGATCTCGTTGTAGGCCCGGTCGTAGGGCTCGGCGCACTCGTCCAGCACCATCACAATGTCCGCCCCCAGGTTCTCCTGGATGGCGACGGCTCTCTCCGGGGTAAAGCGGTGCGCTGAGCCGTCCAAGTGGCTGCGGAAAGTGACGCCGTCGTCGTCGATCTGGCGCGTATCCGACAGGGAAAAGACCTGAAATCCACCCGAATCAGTGAGCATCGGCTTGGGCCACTGCATGAACTGGTGCAGCCCGCCCATGTCACTGACCAGTTGGTCGCCAGGGCGCAAATAAAGATGATAGGTGTTGGCCAACACCAAGCTGGCGCCCAACTCATGCAGCTGGGCCGGGGTAACGGCCTTGACAGTGGCCTGGGTGCCCACGGGGGCGAAGACCGGCGTTTCCAGCATGCCATGCGGCGTGCTGAAACGGCCAGCGCGGGCACGGCCATCGGCAGCCATCAATTCAAAAAGAAAGGGTCTATGCTTCGTCATCTAGGGCGGCCAAACGAAGGGCACCACCAGCACCGCGATCAACATGACCAGCAAGGTCAGCGGCAAGCCCACTTTAGTGTAATCGCTAAAGCGATACCCTCCTGGCCCGAGCACCAGAAGATTGGCCGGATGCCCCATGGGGCTGAGGAAAGGCATGGCCGAACCGAGCGCAATCATGATCAGCAAGGCCTGCAGCGAGGTATGCGCAGGCAGCGCGCCGCTGAGCGCCACAGTCGACATCAGCACGGCCACGACCGGCGGCGGCACCACTTGAGACAGCAGGTTGCTAAAAAGGAACAACGCACCCAGGAAGATGGAGGCCTGCCAGGCGCCGGCTTCGCTGAGCACGAGCTGGCCCAGGAACTCAGCCGCGCCGCTGGTCTGCATGGCGATCCCCAGCGGCAGCATGCCGGCGATCATGAAGACAGCCGGCCAGCGGATGGAGCGCTGCGCCTCCTCCATGGTCAGGCACTGGGTCAGCACCATGGCAGCCGCCCCAGCCAGTGCGGCGATCTCGATCGGCAGCAGGCGCAGACCGGCGGCCAACACCACGGCCGCCATGATCAGCATGGAGAGCAGGGCCTTCTCGCGGCGCGGCGACTCCTGGAGCTCTTCGGAAAGGATCAGAAAATCCTGCTCTTCGGCCAACAGTTTAATGCGCGTGCGGTCCCCGTAGAGCAGCACCGAATCGCCGTGGTGCAGGCGCATCTCACGCAGGTTGGAGCGATAGGCCCGCCCACCGTGCCAGATGGCCAGGATGTTCAGGCCGTACTTCTCGCGAAACTTGAGTTCACGCAGGGTCTTGCCATTCAGCCGCGAATGCGGCGATAGCACAGCTTCAGCCAGGCCAATTTCGACGCTCTCCAACTCATCCAACTGGGGGGTCAGGACTTCCTTGACCTCCAATTGCTGGATGGCCTGCAGCAGCTCCACATCTTCCAGCTTGCCTTCAACCACCAACTGATCGCCGGCTCGCAAGCGTTCTTTGGCCTTGGGCATCAGGCGCGTCTTGCCATTGCGCACGATGCCCAACACCGACAAACCGAAGGCATCGGCCAGTTCGCTCTGCGCCAGGGTTTTGCCCTCCAAGGTCGAGCCTGACGGCACGGTCAGCAGGAGCAACCGCTCCTGCAATTCGTAAGCAGCCACGGCATTCGGCTCACCGGGTGTGAAGTCCGGCGAGGCACTGAGCTCATTCAGCTGTTTGCGGCTGGCCTGCACCAGGATGCGATCACCGGAACGCAGTGGCATATCCTGGAAGTTGGTGCGCACCGGGCGCTCACGCCAGATGGCGAGCACATTGGCCTTGTACTTCTTGCGGAAATCACACTGATACAAGCTCTGGCCGATGACAGGCGAGCCGGGCGGCACGACCACTTCGGCCAGATCCACCTGGCTGGAGACCAGCTCTTTCACGTCCAGTTTCAACTGCTCCTGCGGGGCGCGCTGCTTGCCATTGTCCAAATGAAGCTGCTGGCCGGAGAGCAGGTCCTGCAGCCAGTCCGATTTGCCCAACACAAGCAATTCATCGCCCTGCCGCAGGAGGGTTTGAGAGCTGGGCGCGGTTTGGGTCAGACCGGCGCGCTGGATGCTGACCACGTTCAGCTTGAGGGCGCTGCCCAGGCGACTTTCCGCCAGGCGCTTGCCAGCCAGCGGGCTGCCGGGCGGCAGGCGCAGTACAAACAGGCGCTCCTCCAGGCCAAAGAGTTTGCCCGGTTCGGCGCCCGGCCATTCCAGGTTGCGTTCCCGACGGGGCAGCAGGTGGCGGCCGATCAGGACCATGAACGCCACACCCGCCAAGCTGACCGGCAGGCCGGTCAGCGCAAAGTCGAAGAAGCGGAAGCCCTGGCCGGTGAACTCTTCCAGGGCATTGCTGACCAGGATGTTGGGCATGGTGCTGATCAGCGTGGTGGAGCCGCCCAAAACCGTGCCAAAAGCCAGCGGCATCAGCAGGCGCGCCGGCAGGAACTGGCGCTTGCGGGCCACTACGCTGATCACAGGCAGGAACATAGCAACGATCGCCGAGCTGTTCATAAAGGCCGAGAGCAGCACCGCCAGCAGCATGATCAGGGCGATCAGCCCGGCTTCGCCGCGTTGTTTGCTGGCCTGCAAAATGAAACGGCCCAGCCAGTCGGCCACGCCGGTGCGCGCCAGGCCCAGCCCCAGAATAAACATAGCCCACACGGTGACCACGCTGGGGTTGCTGAAGCCGGAAAGGGCCTCGCCAGGGGTGACCAGGCCGGTGAGGGTCAGGCTGAGCAGGACGAGCAGGGCGATCAGGTCAGCGCGCAGCCGCTCGAAAACCAGCAGCAGCAACGCCACGCCTAAAATGCCCAGAGTTAAGGCGATTTCAACTGTCATGAATGGCAAATCAGGGGCCGTTTGACGGCGTACCTAGCCATTATACCGTTTGGCTGTATAATGCCCGCAATCCCCCCAACCATGTTCCATTTTGGAGATAGAACTCGATGAAAGCTTCTGAAGTTCACGCGCAAATCGAAAAACACCTGCCATCCGGCGCAGAGCCGATTGTGGTGGACGTGGAAAAGTCCCATGGCGCTTATTTGCACGACGCGCTGAGCGGCAAGGACTATATTGACTTCTATACCTATTTCGCCAGTGCGCCCATCGGCCACAACCACCCCAAGATGCACGATTCGGCTTTCATTGAAAAGCTGCTCAGTGTGGCGATCACCAAGCCTTCCTCCTCAGATTTTTACACTGTGCAGATGGCGGAATTCGTACAGACCTTCGCCAAGATCGCCATGCCGGCCGAGATGAAGCACCTGTTCCTGATCGCCGGCGGGGCGCTGGCAGTTGAGAATGCGCTCAAGACGGCTTTCGACTGGAAGACGCGCCAGAACTTTGGCCGCATCGGCAAACCGGCCGCCAAAGGCCAGCCGCACCGTATTGAGGGCATGGGCACCAAGGTGATCCATTTCCGTGAAGCTTTCCACGGTCGCTCCGGCTACACCATGTCGCTGACCAATACGGATGACCCGCGCAAGTACCTGTATTTCCCCAAATTTGAATGGCCGCGGGTGCTGAACCCCAAACTGCGCTTCCCGATCACCGATGAGGTGCTGGCCGAGGTGAAGCGCGCCGAAGAGATCGCCATCGCCCAGATCGAGGCGGCCGTGCAGCAGTACCCGGGCGACGTGGCGGCGCTGATCATTGAACCGATCCAGGGCGAAGGTGGCGACAACCACTTCCGCCCCGAATTCTTTGCCGAACTGCGCCGCCTGGCCGATGAGCACGAATTCCTGTTCATCGCCGACGAGATCCAGAGCGGTCTGGGCATCACCGGCAAGACCTGGGCCATCGAGCATATGGGCGTGCAGCCCGACATTATCGTCTTCGGCAAGAAAACCCAGGTGTGCGGCATCATCGCCGGCCCGCGCATCGACCAAGTGCCCGACAACGTCTTTGAAGAAGAGAGCCGCATCAATTCCACCTGGGGCGGCGACCTGACCGACATGGTGCGCTCTGCCCGCTTCCTGGAGATCATCCAGGAAGAAAAGCTGATGGAGCACACCGCCAAGATGGGCGAGAAGCTGATGGGCGGCCTGCAGGGTCTGGCCGACGGCTCCAAGGGCTTGGTGAGCAACGTGCGCGGCCGCGGCATGATGGTGGCCTTTGACCTGCCGGACAAGGCCGCGCGTGACACCACCATCGGCGCGATGAAGGACAACGGCCTGTATGCGCTGAAATCAGGCGAGCGCTCGATCCGCTTCCGCGGCATGCTGGACGTGCCCGCCGAAGTGATCGACAAGGCTCTGGAGATCACCGCCAAGAGCCTGCCGAAGAAGTAAACATCCCTTCGGCCGCGTTTTTGGCTATCATAGGGGGAAGGTCTGCTGATGCTGCCTGACTTCAGAGTACGCCAACGCGACTACTTGCTGGAAATCGCCCGTGCCATCACCCAGGAGTTGAACCTGGATGATGTCTTGGCGCGCATTCTGCAGCACGCGGCTGAGCTGCTGGCCGGCCAGGCCGGCCTGGTGGCGCTGCGCGGCAATGAAGGCGGCTGGAATGTAGCCGCCTTCATTGGTATTCCCGAACCGCTGATCAGCTACCTGGACCCGCTGCTGGCCGAGGTGCCGGATTTTGAGGAGGCCGCCCGCTTCGAGATCCCCGAGGTCAACCGTCTGCTGCAGAACCTGGCGCGCGAGGTCAGCCTCGGCCTGCTGAGCGGCGTGGGCCTGCCACTGATCGTGCAGAATTCAGTGCTGGGCGTGATTTTTGTCTTCCGCAATTACCACGGCCGCTTTTCGCGTGAGGACCAGCTGCTGCTGCAGAGCTTCGCCGACCAGGCCGCCATCGCCGTGCACAATGCGCAGCTGTACAACCAAAGCCGCAGCCAGGCCCAGCGGCTGGACGGCCTGCTGAATTCCGTGGCGGACGGCATCCTGATCCTGCAGCCCAACCACGCCATTGAGCGCTGCAACCCAGCCTTGGCGCGCCTGCTGGGCAAGACACCCAGCCAGATCGTGGGCCGGGAGCATGCGCAGGTCATCCTGTGGAAAGAGGTCACCCATGGGCCTACGCTGGAACGCGCCGAAGCGGGCGGTTGGCCGCTGACCCCCACGGCCACGCTGTACGTGGAGGGCGACCTGCTGCGCAAAGACGGCAGCACCCTGCCGGTGGGGATCACCTACGCCCCACTGCTGAACCCTGAAGGCCAACTAATCAACATCATCGCTTCGGTGCGGGATGTGAGCCACTTCCGCCAGGCAGAGGAGATGCAAAGCACGTTCATCTCCGTGATCAGCCATGAGCTCAAGACCCCGGTAGCGCTGATCAAGGGCTACGTGGGCACGCTGCGCCGTGAAGATGTGCGCTGGGACAGCAAGGTCGTGCAGGACAGCCTGGAAGTGATCGAGGAGGAGGCCGATCACCTGGCCGAGCTGATCGAGAACTTGCTGGACGCCTCCCGCCTGGAGGCCGGCGCGCTGGCATTGAATGCCAGCGATCTGGCGCTGGGGCGCCTGGCGGAGCGCATTGTAGAGCGCTTCCGCACCCAGACAGACAAGCACAATATCGTGCTAGACTTCCCCCCGGACTTCCCCATAGTGCTGGGCGACGAACAGCGCCTGGGCCAGGTGCTGCTCAACCTGCTGTCCAACGCGGCCAAGTATTCGCCGCAAGGCGGCGAGATCCGCATCATCGGACAGGTGCGGCCTGAGCATGTGGTCGTGTGCGTGCAGGACCAGGGGCCGGGCATCCCACCGGGCGATATGCCGCACATCTTCGACCGCTTCTATCGCGCTGGCGAAACCGCCCGCAGCACCAAGGGCGCCGGGCTGGGCCTGTACCTGACGCGCGCCATCCTGGAAGCGCATGGCGGCAGCATTTGGGTCGATACGCAATACAAAGACGGCGCCAGGGTATGCTTCTCGCTGCCGCGTGCGCAATAAACTATTTTTGGAAGAGAGCATGGCTAAAATTCAAGTACCCTGTCCCAACTGCAAACAACCCAGCGTGACCGAGATCGAGCAGCTATTTGATGTGGCCGCGGACCCGCAAGCCAAGCAGCGCCTGCTGAATGGCAGCTTCAACGTGATCAACTGCCCCTTCTGTGGTTTCCAGGGCCAGGTCCCCACCCCGCTGATCTATCACGACCCTTCCAAGGAATTTTTGCTGACCTATTTCCCGGCGGAGTTGAACGTGCCGGTGATGGAGCAGGAACGCAGCATTGCCCCGCTGATCAACAAAGTGGTGGATAACCTGCCGCAAGAGCAGCGCAAGGGTTACCTGTTCAACCCGCAGCAAATGTTCACTCTGCAAAACCTGATCGAAAAAGTGCTGGAAGGTGAGGGCGTCACCAAAGAGATGCTGGACGCCCAGCGCAAGCGGGTGGACCTGCTGCAGCGCCTAATGGGGGCCTCCGACGACGGCCTAGTGGCGATGGTGCAAGCCGGCAGTGAGACGATCGACAGCGAATTCTTCACCTTGCTGAGCCGCATGCTGGAAGCAGGCATGGCGGCCCGCGATGAGGCCAGCGTGTCCAAACTGGGTCGCATCCAGGAAGCGCTACTGGAGCACACCGAGATGGGCCGGCAGATCAAGTCACAGGCCGATGAGGTCGAGGCCGCCCGCCAGAGCTTGGAAGCGGCGGGCAAAGAGCTGACACGTGAAAAGCTGCTGGACCTGCTGAGCGAGGCGGCCGGCAACGACATCCGCTTTAACGCCCTGGCCAGCATGGCGCGCCCGGGGCTGGACTACAGCTTCTTTCAGATGCTGAGCGAACGGCTGGACGCAGCAGTTGGGGCCGACAAAGACAAGCTCAACAAGATGCGTGAGGATCTGCTGGAGATCACCAAGCGCGTCGATGAGCAATTGCAAGCCCGTTTGAATGTGGCCCTGCGCAACCTGGACGCCTTGTTGGGGGCCGAGGATGCGGCCGTACTGATTCAGGAAAACCCGGCCGTGTTGGATGAGTTCTTCATCCAGGTGTTGAACCAATCACTGGGAGAAGCCCAACAGAAGAACGACAGCGCCCGCTTGCAGAAGCTGCAGACGCTGACCCAGGTCATCCAGCAGTTGATCACCCCGGGCTACAACCCGGAATTGCTGGACAAGCTGATGGAAGCCGCGGACGATGAAACGCTCAAGAAGATCGTGACCGAGCACAAGGACGAGATCACTCCCGAATTCATCGAGAGCCTGTCAGCGATGATGATGCAACTGGAAGCTACTGAGGATAAAGAGCTAACCGAGAAGATCCGGGCGGCGTACCGCGCCGCACTGCGCGTCTCGATGGAAAAGGGCATGCAAGGATAGCTATAGGTTGTAAGCTCTAAGCTCTTAGCAAAGCTGCAACTTTCACCCAATTGCAAGGATACCTGTGACTACTACGGGCGAGGCATGCCTCGCCCCTACAGCACAAATCACGAAGAATTTGTTACGGTGCCCGGCCGAGTACCCCCTGCGTCAGACCCTTGATAACGATTTACTACAGCTTGGGATTGTCCAGGCGCAGGCCGTGGCCGCGCACGGTGACCACATATTCGAAGTCCTGGTCGGCCTCGGCCAAGCGGTCGCGTAAGCGGCGCACCAGAGCGTCGACGGCCTGGTCGGAGATACCGTAGGCTTCCTCCTGGCCCCAGACCGCCCGCACCATTTCTTCACGCGGCACCACCAAGCCATCACGGCGATACAGCAGGTCGAGCATGGTGAACTGGGCCAGCGAGAGCGGCGGGGCGACCTCCACCTGATTGGCCCACACCCGGCGGGAGCGTTTGTCCATGCGCAGGCGGCGTTCTTCCAGGCCGCTTTCCACGGGCGGCTCAAATTCCAGGGGTACAGTGGCGTCTGAACTGATAAAGGCGAATTTTTGGGCCAAGGCGATCTGAACGATATCGCCGTCCTTCAATAAGACCCGGCCGTGCAGCTGCTCCCCGTTGTGATGGGTGCCATTCTTGCTGTCCAGATCTTCAAGCACTACGCCGTCATCGCTCAAGCGCAGCTGGGCATGTTGGCGAGAGATTTTGCGATCAGGAATGACAATGTCGCAGTCCTGGTCGCGACCAATCGTTAGGGGGCCACGGATTGGCCATCGTTCTCCACTTAATGGCCCACTCTGTGCCAAGAGAACGGGATGGGACTCGTTCTTAGAAGCCATCAAACCTCTCAAGTTATAATACCAAAATTCTGGCCACTCAATTCAGCGCCTTAGTCAAGACGCTGCCAGACGCCCAGTCGTTACGCCCGCAACAATTCCGGCTGGAAGGAATTCATTTTGAAAGAAGAGACCACATGCCCTTAGAAGTTGGCGAGGTGCTGCGCGAGCGCTATCGCATTGCTCAATTCATCAGCCGCGGCGGTATGGGAAGCATATACCTGGCCGATGACTTGCGTTTGCAAGGCCGCCAATGCGCGGTGAAAGAAGTGCGCCTCGACCCGTCGTTGTCCCAAGAGACGCTGGACCAGACCCGCGCCCAGTTCCTGCGAGAAGCCACGGTGTTGGCGCGCCTGGACCACACCAACCTGCCCAAAGTCTCTGACTTCTTTTCCGAGGAACACAGCGACTATCTGGTGATGGACTACATCCCCGGCGAAGACCTGCGCTCGTTAATGATGGCCGCCCGCCAGCGCGGCGAATTCCTGAGAGAAGAAGAAGTGCTGCTGTGGGCCAGCCAAATCGGCGACGCTCTGCATTACCTGCACAGCCAGGACCCGCCGATCCTGCACCGCGATGTGAAACCCAGCAACATCAAGCTGACGCCCAACGGCGTGGTGAAGCTGGTGGACTTTGGGTTGGTCAAGATCCTGGCTGCGCAGGAGGATACGGTGACCATCGTGCAGGGACGCGGCACGGCGCTGTACACGCCGCTGGAGCAGTATGGCGGCGACACGGGCCACACAGACGCCCGCAGCGATGTATACGCCTTTGGCGCCACGCTGTATCACCTGCTGACCAATACGCCGCCCATTGAAGCGCGTGAGCGTTTCCTCAACCCCAACAGCATGCCCGCCATGCGCGAACTGAACCCGGAGGTCAGCTCACGCACCGAGCGAGCCGCGATCTGGGCGCTGAACCTGCACCCGGAGGAGCGCCCGCAGAGCATTCAGGCGCTGCAAGAAGCGCTGCTGGGCAAGCTGGAACCCAATTCGCGCAACAGCGGGCGTTTACCCAGCCCGACCCTGGCCGATATTCTGAGTTCGCGCGCAGAGCGCGGCCTATTGTGGCTGGCGGGCAGCCTGCTACTGCTCAGTCTTATCGCTTCGATTGGACGCTGAGCCGGTCATCGGTCGCGGCATGTTGGCCACTTCCCGCCACAACCAGGCAACTGCCCAACCCAGACCGGCGCCTATCAGGGCACACAGCACCACACCCCACTCGCCGCTCCAATTCAAGATCGCCTGGCTGCCTGGCAGATCAAACGCCAGATAACTACCCACCAACAAGCCACCAATCAAAGTACACAGTCCGTAGCGCACCGCCCAGCGCCTGCGCTGGCTGTTCAGGCTGGCCTGATAAGCAAAGACGGCGGCCAGGACAGAGATGAGCGTGGTCAAGAACCATTCGACCAAGCCAGCCCGAGGAGGCTCCACCTCAATGGAGGGGGCGTCGGTGACGGCCGGTGGGATGGCCGATGCAGTGGCCATCATCTGGGCCTGAGCCGTCTGAGTGGCCTGCAGCGCCAACCCCTCCGGATTGATGCCCAAAACCTCGAACTGCTGCGCGACAGACACTGCGCGCGGGTCGCCGCTGGCTGCCAGGATCTGCAAGAAACCTTCGGCCTCAATGGAATAGGAGGCTGCAGCGTAGCCCTGGCGGGTAGGGGCGGACAGCTGGCGGCTGAGGCCGGGACCTTCATTGGTGAGCGAGATCTCGAAAGTGAGGATGGTCCCATCCGGCACGATGTGCCCGTTGTGGTCCAACACCGGGCCGGCCTGCAAACTGAGCGAATCGCCTGCCTGGAAAACAGGCGGCGGGGTAGGCTCTGGAGTAAGGCTGCTCTGCGTGGCTTCTGCTTCTGCGGTTTGGCTGGGCAGCGGCTCAGGCGGTGAGATCCGCTGCACCTGCAGGGGGATGGTCTGCGCCGGGTTGGGGGCCACGGCGGACAACAGGCTGTAGCCAATGCCCTCTACAGACACCGGGGAGACCCCGGAGGCGTGCAGCTCCTGGAAGAGCAGACGGGCGGCCACCTGGGCCAGGCCGGTGCGCTTGGCGTACAGACCGTAATAGGCGCTCACCCGGGTAATGTCGGTGGCATCCAGGTAATAAGGAGCGTCCATGGCAAAGACCACCACTTTTTTGTTTTGCAGCAAGTCCGGCCGCTCGGAAAGCAGGCGGCGTAAAGCATTCGACTCGGACCGGTTGTCCTGCCGGGTGGGCAGAAAGACCACCCATTCGGCGATCTGCAAGCTGGCCGCCACGGGGTCCTGGCCGTCCGGCCAGAGGCCGTCCAGCGTACGGGCCAGTTGGGAAAAGGAAAACGAGCTCAGGTTGGCGGTGGAGATCTGGTTGCCGCCGCGCGGGCCGTACAGGTCTGCCACCGCGTCGGCCATGGCGCCGGCTGGGAGCGCATTTTCAGGCAGGCAGCTGCTGCACTGCAAGACATTGTAGCTGTCGGTAATGAAGACGATCTGCTCAAAGCGCCCGGGGCTGCTGGGGAGCACGCTGCCCAGCTGGTCCATGCTTGGGCTGAGCAAAGTGGCGGAGCGACGCCCGACTTCAAAGATCAGAGCTTCATTTTGTTGCAGTGCCTGCCAGCTCTGCGCCTCTGGCAACACCTCGTCCAGCGAGAATTCCGGGTAGAGCTTGAACTTGAGGGCCAGCACGCGCAAGGCCGATTGGTCGACGCGCTCGGCAAAAGCGGCGTCTTCCCGGTATTTTTGGGCGAAGAATGAGACCGTGTTACGGATGCTGGTATAGGCATCCGGGTCCCCAGTCGCCAGGAAGTTGCCCAAGTAGAGCAAGTCATTGCCAGCCAGAAATGCATCGCGCGCCACCAGGGGCGAATTGAAGGCCTGCTCCGTGGAGTCATAATTGCGACGAATGGCGCGCGTGCCGAGATTGTCGCTGATCACCAGGCCGCCGGTGGCACGCCAATCAACAAAAGGCTGCAAGCCCAGCAGCTGGGCAAAGGCTTGCGCGTCCAGGCTGATGGGGCGCGTGGTGGTGCGAATGTTGCCCTGAAAGCCCTGATAGCGAATGTGAGCCATCAACATCGCATCGGCCGTGGTTTGGGCATCCGGCGCCTCGCCGGTCACGGCGAAGAAGGGCGCCAGTTCCACCTGGGTGAGCTGCTCCAGGGATTCGCGTACGGTGGGCACTTCCTCCCCTACCGGGCGGTCGGTACCGCCATTGCCGGGCAGGTGCTTGGCCACCACGGCCATGCGGCCGTCGCTGCCGGTGTGCACGCCGCGGATGTAAGCCTGGCCCATTTGGGCCACCCAGAAGGGGTCGCCGCCAAAGCTGCGTGCCCCCAGGTCACCCAGGCTCTCCGGGCGGGGGTCTTCCAAGACATCCAGCGAGGGACCCAGGAGCATATTGACGCCTAAAGTGGAGAGTTCGCGCCCCAACAGCTCACCTGCCTGGCGCGCCAGTTCCGGGTCCCAGGTGGCGCCCAGCGCCATGGCGGAAGGCTGCGGGCTGAGCCCTTCGAGGATCTGGTCGTAGGGGTAGCCATTGCCTTCCTGATTGATGGCCACCAGCAGGGGAATGTATTGGTCGGTATAGCTCTGGCCGCTAAGCACGTCGGTGCGCGTCTCACCGGCGTTGGCGGCGGCCGCCTGCTGCAGCGCCCGCGTCAGGCTGTCCAGGTCAGCCAGCGTATCTGGCAGGCCGGAGAAATTGTCCATATCGCGACGGAGGACCACGCCGCCGATATGATAGTTGGCGATCAAGTCGTAGATCTGGCTTTCTGCACTGGCGCCGGCGCCTACGAAGGTGGCCAGAAACAGCTGCCCCACGCGCTGTTCGGGGGAGAGCTCCTGCAGTAAGGCGGCCGCCTTGCTCAGCGGGTCATCCAGCTGAGCGGCGGACGCCGCCTGACTTTGGCGGGGCGCGGCCAACCAAGGCCCCAGCGCCAACGCCAAAACCAACCCTACTCGCCACACTCTGGGGAATATGCTCTTAAAACTCAAACTGCCCATGCAAAAAAACACCGCCGGTAATGGTCCGAGCCTGCATCCCCTGTGGCTCTGCGGGGATTATAGCATGCGGGTTTTTGGGTGCACCCGGCGTATAATCCGGGCCATGAAGCTCAGCATCGTGATGCCCGTGTACAACGAGGCCCAAACCATCTTGGAGATCCTCAAGCGCGTCAAAGCCACAGGCGTGGCAGATGAGATCGTTGTGGTGGATGATGGCTCACAAGACGGCACAGCAGACGCACTGGCAGACCTGAACGATCCTCAAGTGCGTCTGGTCGCTCACCGGCGCAATCAGGGCAAGGGCGCCGCGGTGCGCACAGGCATCCAGGCGGCCCAAGGTGAACTGATCCTGATCCAAGACGCCGATCTGGAATATGACCCGCGCGACATCCCAGCGCTGCTCAAGCCGATGGAAGAGGGTATCGCCGATGTGGTCTATGGCTCGCGCTTTATGGGCGGGCCGCGCCGGCCCACGATGTTCTGGCATATGGTGGCCAACAAGCTGCTGACGCTGATCACCAATATCCTGTACAACAACATCCTGACAGATATGGAAACCGGCTACAAACTTTTCCGGCGCGAGGCGCTGGCAGGCATCACCATCCGCTCCAACAGCTTCAACTTTGAACCCGAGATCACGGCTAAACTGCTCAAGCGGCGGGCGCGTATCTATGAAGTACCGATCAGTTTCAACCCGCGCGATTATTCTGAGGGCAAAAAGATCAAGCTCAAGGACGCTTTTGAAGCGTTATGGGCCTTGCTGAAGTATCGTTTTGTTGACTGAGCGGGTTTAGTCGCTGGGGCGCAGGTCGCGCACGTTGAGTTGCAGCGAGGTGCGACCGTTGAATTCATTGGCTTCAAAGCGATAGAGCAAGTCAAGGCGCGCCGGCAAGTTCTGCATCCAATGCCCCTGGCGAAACGCGATCGCATCATAGGTGATCCAGCCATCGCTGACCTTCAGCTTAAGGTGTGCGCCTTCTTCCCCCACTCCACGCGCATCACGCACGCTGAGGCCGCGGCTGACCAGGTTGACCTGCGGGTTATCCATGCCGGTCGGCTCGACCTGCTCCAGCAGCCCCAACAACTCTGGCTTGAGGTCGATCAGAGGCAGCTCAGCATCGGCACTCAGCACCTGGCGCAGCTGCAGGCTGCCTAGCTGCTCACGCACTAAGGCTTGCAAGCGCTGCATGGCTTCGGCGTAATGCCGGTTGGGGACCGTGAAGCCGGCTGCGGCGGCATGCCCGCCGAAGCTGGTAAACAGGTCGGCGCAGGTCTGCAGCGCATCGGTAATATGCAGTTCAGGGATGCTGCGGCATGAGGCGCGGGTAAAGTCCGGGCCGCGGTGGGCCACGATGGCGGGCCGATAGAACTTCTCCACCAGTCGGGAGGCCACCAGGCCGACCACGCCGGGATTGAACTGTTCGTCGGCGGCGATAAGCAGGAAATCCTGCGAGCTTTGGGCAGCCACGATCTCTTCGGCCGTGGCGGTCATTTCGCGCGTGAGCGCCTGGCGTTCACGGTTCTGGCTGTCCAGATACTGGGCCAGCCGCCCGGCCTCAAACAAGTCCGTGCTGACCAGCAAATTCAGCGCATTCAGGGCGGTTTCCAGGCGGCCGGCGGCATTCAGCCGCGGCCCCAGTAGGTAACCGATGTCGCCAGCAGTGACCTTGGCCGGCTTAACGCCGGAGGCGCCCATCAACGACCAGACGCCCTGGCGGGCAGGCTGGCGCAGGCGGGCTACGCCGTTGCGCACCATCCAGCGGTTCTCCCCGGCCAGGGGCACCATGTCTGCCACGGTGCCCAGCGCCACCAGATCCAGCAGGCTGGTGTCCGGCCCGGCGCCGGGCTGCAAGCGGGACTGCACGGCACAGGCCAGTTTGTAAGCCGTGCCTACGCCGGCCAGCTGCTTTTCAGGGTACTCATCGCCCGGCTGCTTGGTGTTGATCACGGCGAAGGCGTCTGGCATCTCCGGCCCCGGCGAATGATGGTCGGTGATGATCAGGTCGAGCTTGAGGCGGCGCGCCTCGGCGGCTTCTTTCAAGGAGCGGATGCCGCAATCCACACTGACGACCAGGTCCGCACCCTCTTCTTTCAGGGTGCGCAGAGCTTCAATATTAAGGCCGTAACCTTCTTCGAAACGATTGGGGATGTAAGGCCGCACCTGGGCGCCCAAGCGGCCGAAGCTATCCAGCAGCAGCGCGGTGGCGGTGACGCCATCGGCGTCGTAATCGCCATACACCACGATGTGCTCGCCCTTCTGGATGGCAGCCACCAGGCGGTCAACCGCCAGGGCCATGTCTTTGATCAGGAAGGGGTCATGGACCTCAGGCAGCAGAGCCTGCAGGTAGCGCTCAGCCTCGGCGGCGGTGCGCACACCGCGGTTGAATAACACTTGGCGCATGAGCGGGTGCTGCATGCTGAGCTGCTGTTCGGTTTGCGGGTCCAGTTTGGCGGCGACGCGCCATTCACGTTGGGCGACTTCCATGATCAGCCGCCAATCATACCGTGAGATGCAGCCGCAGCTCCAAACCGGCGCGTTGACGCTGCTTCCAAAGACTGCTATCATCCCAAGCCTTATGGGTGCACGGCTCTCTGACGGGCTGCGCACGGCCTGGAATGAGGCGTTGCGCATCCTCCGCTGGCTCACTCCAGGCTTGGGGGTAAAGCGCTGGATTCTCCTGATATTTTTTGGAGCCTTTCTGATCGGCATTGGCGCGGCCATGCTGATCCTGGATGTGTACCGCCAGACCCCAGAGGTCTGGTGGCTGCAGATCTTCGATCTGTTTTCTTTACGCTTCCTGGACCGCACCTTGCGCGCAGTCAGCTTTGCCCTGCTGGGTTTTGGTTCAATGGTCTACGGCGTGATCAAGATGAACCGCTCCTTGATGGCGCCCTACCAGCGCCCGGGGCAGGCGATGGTGGATACGCTGGCTGACCACCGGCGCCGCGGCCGCGGGCCGCGCATTGTGGTGATCGGCGGCGGACATGGCCTGGGCACCCTGCTGCGCGGCCTCAAAGCGCACACCTATAATCTGACCGCCATCGTGACCATGGCGGACGACGGCGGCTCCTCCGGCCGTCTGCGCAATTCGCTGGGTGTGCTGCCCCCCGGCGATATACGCAACTGTCTGGCGGCGCTGTCCAACGACGAAACCCTGATCACCCAGCTCTTCCAATATCGCTTCTCCGGCGGCGAAAGCGGCATGGAGGGCCACTCGTTCGGCAACCTGTTCATCAGCGCCCTGAGCGAGATCACCGGCAGCTTTGAAGAAGCCATCGCCGAATCCGGTCGGGTGCTTTCGGTGCACGGCCAGGTGCTGCCCGCCACGCTGCACGATGTGCGCCTGGTGGCGGACATGGCCGTGCCGCTGGCGGGCATGGAAGTGCGCGTACACGGCGAGAGCCAGATCCCCAACATGCGCGGGTCGGTGCGGCGCGTATGGCTGGAGCCCAATTCGCCGCCGGCCTATCCTGACGCGATCAATGCGCTGCTCAACGCCGACCTGATCGTGATCGGCCCAGGCAGCCTGTACACCAGCATTCTGCCCAACCTGCTGGTGCCTGACCTGGCGGCGGCGGTCAAGAACAGCTCGGCGCTGAAGATCTTTATCTGCAACCTGGCCACCCAGGCCGGTGAAACCGACGGCTACCGCTGCGGCGACCATGTGCAAGCCATCGAGGAACACATTGGCAAGGGCGTCTTTGATATTGTGCTGAGCAACCAGGAGCAGTCCGCCAGGCTGCCGGTCGGTTCCGAATGGGTGGTGGCCGAAGAAGGGTTGGAAAACCATTACGCCCTGTACAAAGCCGCCTTGGCAGACCCCAAAAAGCCTGGCCACCACGATGCGGCCCGGCTGGCACAGATATTGATGGACCTGTTGCAGGAACGCACAGGCCCGCTGGCAGAGATCTAGAGAGGATTTGGACGTGTTCAACAAGAAGACGATTGCCGACATTGAGCCGCGCGGCCAACGCGTACTGGTGCGGGTGGACTTCAATGTGCCGATTGACAACGGTGTGGTGGGGGATGATACGCGCATCCGCGCCGCCCTGCCGACGATCAACAACCTGCTGGAGCGCGGTGCAGCGGTGCTGCTGTGCTCCCATTTGGGCCGCCCCAAAGACGAGCCTGACCCCCAATATTCGCTGAAGCCGGTGGCCGACTACCTGGCGACCCTGGTCAGCGCGCCGGTCAAATTCTGCCCGCAATGTGTGGGGCCAGAGGCGGAAGCTGCCGCGGCGGCCCTGCAACCCGGCGAGATCCTGCTGCTGGAGAACACGCGCTTCTATCCCGGCGAGACCAAGAACGACCCGCAGATGGCGATCCAACTGGCCAAGCTGGCCGATATTTATGTGAACGATGCCTTCGGCTCGGCCCACCGCGCCCACGCCTCGACCGAGGGTGTGGCGAAGCACCTGCCAGCCGTGGCCGGTCTGCTGATGGAGCAAGAGATCCGTTACCTGGGCCAGGCCCTGGCCGAGCCGCGGCGGCCATTCGTCGCCATTCTGGGCGGCGCCAAAGTCAGTGACAAGATCGGAGTGATCCGTAACCTGCTGACCAAAGCCGACCAGCTGTTGATCGGCGGCGGCATGGCCAACACTTTCCTCAAGGCGCAGGGCTATGCGTTGGGCGATTCGCTGGTGGAGGCGGAGGCCGTGGAGACGGCCAAGGCTCTGCTAGTAGAAGGCGGCGACAAGCTGCACCTGCCGGTGGACGTGGTCATCGCAGATGCCTTTGACGCCGGCGCGCAGCACAAAACGATAGCGACCGGCGACGTGCCGGACGGTTGGCGTATCCTGGACATTGGCGCGCAGACCGCGGCGGCCTTTGGCGAGCAAGTCGCCAAGGCCGGCACGGTAGTGTGGAACGGGCCGATGGGCGTGTTTGAAATGAAGCCGTTCGCTGCTGGCACCTTTGCGCTGGCGCAGGCGGTGGCCGACTCCTCAGCCGACAGCATCATCGGCGGCGGCGACTCTGTGGCCGCCGTGCAGCAGTCCGGCCTGGCTGATAAGATCACCCACATTTCCACCGGCGGCGGCGCCTCGCTGGAAATGCTGGAAGGCAAGCTGCTGCCCGGCCTGGCCGCCTTGCAGGACAAGGAATAATCATGGCACGCACACCCCTGATCGCCGGCAACTGGAAAATGAACAAGACTTCCGCCGAGGCGCTGCGCTTGGTGGAAGAGATGCTGCCCGGGCTGCAAGCCGTAGCTGGAGTGGACAAGCTGGTCTGCCCGCCCGCCACAGCGCTGATGCCGGTCTCCGCCTTGCTGCACAACAGCGGCGTGGCCCTGGGCGCGCAGAACTTATATTGGGAAGAGTCCGGCGCCTTCACCGGCGAGCTTTCCCCCAGCATGGTGGCGGAGTTTTGCCAATATGTGATCATTGGCCATTCGGAGCGCAGAGCACTGTTTGGCGAGAGTGATGCTGACGTGCAGCGCAAGGTGCGTGCGGCGCTGGCCGCCGGGTTGCGCCCGGTGCTGTGCGTGGGCGAGACCCTGCAGGAGAATGAAGCCGGCCAGGCAGCCGAAGTGCTCTCACGACAGCTGCGCGCTGCGCTGGACGCCAGCTCGCTCAACTCAGCGGCGGCGCTGGTGGTGGCCTATGAGCCGGTCTGGGCGATCGGCACCGGCAAAGCCGCCACGCCGGAGCAGACCAACACTCTGCTGCGCAACGTAGTGCGCCCAACCCTGGCCGGCCTGTACGGCGATGCACTGGCCCAGGGCCTGCGCGTGCTGTATGGCGGTTCAGTCAATGCCAGCAATGCGGCCGGCTTTTTTGCCATGCCGGAGATCGACGGTGCGCTGGTGGGCGGGGCCAGTTTAAAGGCGGAGGAGTTCGTAGGGATTGCCAAAGCGGCAGCGGCGGCGGTTGCAAGCTAGACTCACCGCCATTGCTTCGTCGTTCAGCGGCATAGCCGCTTCACCCCTCGCAATGACAGATAACGCGTCCTACCCCGTGCCGAACTGGCGGTCGCCAGCATCGCCCAAGCCAGGCACGATGTAGCCGATGTCGTTGAGCTTCTCATCCACCGCGCCCAGGTAGATGGGCACGTCGGGGTGCTGGCTGCTGAGGTGCTCGATGCCCTCCGGTGCGCCGATGATGCCCATGTACTTGATCTGGGTCACGCCCCAGTCCTTCAAGATGCCGACGGTGGCTGCCGCTGATCCGCCCGTGGCCAGCATGGGGTCGAGCACCAGGCAGACGCCCACGGTGGGCAGCGTGGGCAGCTTGTTGTAATACTGCACCGGCTGCAAGGTTTTCTCGTCCCGGTACAGGCCAATGTGCCAGACCTGCGCGTCGGGAACCAGGTCCCAGACCCCGTCCACCATGCCCAGGCCGGCGCGCAAAATGGGCACCAGACCCAGTTCTTTCTTGGTGCTGCGGCCTTGGGCCACGCCCATGGGCGTTTCCACTTGGCGCGGCTCCGTTTCCAGATCCAGAGTGGCTTCATAGGTCAACAGCGCGCTGATCTCACGCACCAACTCACGGAATTTGCGCGGCTCGGTGCTTTTGTCTCGCAAAATGGACAGTTTATGGGCAACCAATGGATGGGGGGAAGCATGGACGTTTTTCATAATGTGGGTACCTCAGTTGGCAGGATTATATGTGGACTTGGCCGGCTGGGCCGCAAAAACCCGGGCCAGACCCGCTCATGTATAATCTTTGCGATGAACCCTGGCCAACCCCGCCTGGTGGACCCCCAACCGCGCAGCGATGACAAACTGGAACCGGCCCTCAGGCCGCGCGCCCTCAGCGAGCTGATCGGCCAGGACAAGGTGCGCGAGAATTTGAGCATCTTGCTGGCCGCCGCCAAACAGCGCAAAGAAGCGCTGGACCATGTGCTTTTTTACGGCCCACCCGGTCTGGGCAAAACCACGCTGGCCCACATTCTGGCCAATGAAATGGGCGTCAACATCAAAGTCACTTCCGGCCCGGCCATCGAACGCCAGGGCGACCTGGCCGCCATCCTCAGCAATATGAATTCGGGCGATGTGCTCTTCGTGGATGAGATTCACCGCCTGGGCAAAGCCGTGGAAGAAGTGCTTTACCCGGCGATGGAAGATTTCTCGCTGGACATCGTGATCGGCAAGGGGCCGGCGGCGCGCGCCATCCGGCTCAAGCTGCCGCGCTTCACGGTGATCGGGGCCACCACGCGCCTGGCCCTGCTGACCGCCCCGCTGCGCGCTCGCTTTGGCGCCACTTTCCGTTTGGACTACTACGAGCCGGGCGCCATCCAGGCCATCTTGCAGCGCGCCGCCACCCAGCTGGGCAGCCCAGCTGACGAAACCGGGTTGGCGCTGCTGGCTGGGCGGTCGCGCGGCACGCCGCGGGTGGCGCTGCGCATGCTGCGCCGGGTGCGCGACTTCGCCGAGGTGCGCGCCGACGGCGCCATCACGGCAGAGGTGGCGCATGCGGCGCTGGACCTGCTGGAAGTCGATGCGCTCGGGCTGGACGATATGGACCGCCGCGTGCTGAGTACCATCATCCAAAAATTTGGCGGCGGCCCGGTGGGGCTGAACACCATCGCCGCCTCGATCAGCGAAGAGCCGGACACGATCATGGATGTGGTGGAGCCCTACTTGATGCAGCTGGGCTTTATTGAGCGCCGGGCCCAGGGCCGTATGGCCACTCGGCGGGCCTATGAACACTTGGGCCTGCCCTACACGGGCACAGACAACGCCCCCACCCTGTTCTGAGCTTGAAAACCGCAGATTTCGACTATATCTTGCCGCCAGAGCGGATCGCCCAGCACCCCGCCGAGCCGCGCGACGCGTCGCGCCTGCTGGTGCTGCAGCGCGCCAGCGGCCAGCGCACGCACACCACTTTTTCGTATTTGCTAGATTTCCTGAAACCCGGCGACCTGCTGGTAATGAACCGCAGCCGGGTGGTGCCGGCCCGCATCGCGGCCCATAAACTGCCCGGCGGCGGGAAGGCCGAGCTGCTGCTGCTGGAGCGCGTGGACGAGCTGCACTGGAAAGCCCTGGTGGGCGGCAAGGGACTCGGCCCCGGCAAGCAGCTCCAGCTGCCCAACCGCATTGTGGCGACCGTCGAACAAGACCTGGGCGGGGCGCAGCGCTTGGTGGCCTTCAGCCAGCCGCTGGACGCCGACCTGCCCGATCTGGGCGTGATGCCGCTGCCGCCTTATATTCATGCCCCGCTGGCCGACCCAGCCCGCTACCAAACTGTGTATGCACAGGAACCCGGCTCCGCGGCGGCGCCCACAGCTGGCCTGCACTTCACGCCCGAACTGCTGGATGCGCTGCGCGCCAAAGGCGTGAGCACGGCCAGCGTGCTGCTGCATGTGGGGCTGGACACGTTTGCGCCGGTGACCGAAGAGAACGCCGAAGAGCATGTGATCCACACAGAGTGGTGCCAGCTGAGCGCTGAAACCGCTGCGCAGATCACAGCGGCCAAGCAAGCCGGCGGCCGCGTGGTGGCGGTGGGCACCACTTCCGTGCGCACGCTGGAGACGGCGGCCCAGGGCGGCCGCCTGGCGGCCTACCAGGGTCGCAGCGATCTGTTCATTCGGCCGGGGTACGAATTCCAAATGGTGGATGCGATGCTGACCAATTTCCACCTGCCGCGTTCCACCCTGCTGATGCTGGTCAGCGCCTTTGTCGGGCGCGAGCTGATCCTGCAGACCTATCAGGAGGCCATCGCCCAGGAATATCGCTTCTATTCTTTTGGTGATGCAATGCTGATCGTCTAAACAGCCTGGGCTTGCATGACCTTCAAAAAGGCCTGCACCACTTGCGGGTCGAACTGCGTGCCACTGTGCGCCAGGAGTTCGGCAATCGCTTCTTGATGCCCCATTGACTTGCGATAGACACGGTCATCGGTCATGGCGACATAAGCATCAGCCACGCTGATGATGCGCGCAATGCGCGGGATCTGCTCGCCCTTGAGCTCGTCGGGGTAACCGCGACCATCGTAGCGCTCCTGATGGGCGCGAATGATGGGGGCGACGCCTTCAAGGTATTTGACCCCTTCCACAATATGGGCGCCGATCTCAGGGTGGCGGCGCATGATAGCCGCCTCATCCGGGGTCAGGTCGCCAGGCTTGCGCAAAATCTCATCCGGCACGCCAATCTTGCCAATGTCGTGCAGCAAGCCAGCCCAGAGAATGTCAAGTTGTTCGTCCGATGTGCAGCCCAGCTCCTGGCCGGTCAGCACAGCCAGGTCAGCCAACCGGCGGCTGTGTCCACTGGTGTAGCTGTCGCGCACGTCAATGGCGCTGGCCAGGGCAGTCACCGTCTGGACATAAGCTTCCTGGGCGTCTTCAAAGAGGCGCGCGTTCTCCAGGGCAATGGCGGCGTGAGCCGCAAAAACGGAGACCAGTTGGGCGTCCTTATGGGTAAACTGATTTTCCTGGTAGCCATCCACCGTCAACATACCAATGCAGCGCCCGCGCGCCACCAGCGGCGCGCCGATCCACGACACGATGTTTTCGATGCCTGGCATGACGATCCACTCCGGCTGCTGGTGGACGTTGCCATGCAGGATGGTTTCGTGGTCGAAGATGATCGGATGCATCAGCCGATTTTCTTCCAGGGGAATTTCCATGCCAAGCAAGCTCTCATCCAAGGCGCCGGCCAAAGCCTGCAACTTGAGATGCCCGTTTTCTCTGATCTGGATGGAGGCGCTCTCAAAGGGCACGACCTGGTTGAGCTGCTCGAGGATTAGGTTCAAGACCTTGGCCCGGTCGGTCTCGCTGTTAAGGATGGCGGCCACCTCACGCAGGGTTTCCGCCTGTTGGCGCTGAGCGCGCTCAGAGCCGAACAGGCGCAGTTTCTCGATGGCATTGGCCAACTGGTTGGCAATCGTCTCCATCAGGCGCAGATCACGGTCGCTGAAAGCATCCAGCTGGGCGCTCTCGGCATTGATCACGCCGATAACGCGCTGGCTGTTGTTCAGCAGCGGCACGCACAATTCAGAGCGCATACTGCTGCTGACATTCAGGTAGTTGGGCTCTTTGCGCACGTCTGGAACGCGCCAAGAGGTGCCGCTGCTGGCGACCTTGCCAACCACGCCCTGCGACAGGTGCACCCGGCGGCGTTTGACCTCGTCTGAAATACCACGATAGCTGCGGTTGACAGTTAGATGTTCGCCGTTGGGTTCCAACATTAGGAACCCAAACTGGTCAGGGTAAACGCTGTCGCCTATCACTTCCGTGGCGCGTTCGAGCAGCTCATCTTCACTTTTGGCATTTAGCGCCGCCTGGCTAATCGAGTGCAGCACAGTCAGTTCTTGCAGCTGTCGTCTTGTGGAATCGAAGAGATCAATGCCCTCCAAGGCCACCGAGATCTGCTCGCACAGTGTGGTCAGGGCGTCCACTTCATATGAGTCGAAAGCGTTGGGTTGGTCGCTTTCGACATTCAGCAAGGCAACCACGCGTTTGTAGATCTTGATAGGGATGACCAGCTCGGACTGAATCGCTTCATGTCCTTCCACCAGCAGGTAACCTGCTCGCTGGTGGACATTGTTGACCACAACAGGCCTGCCGGTAGCCGCTGCTTCGTCCAACAGGCCGACCCCAAAAGGCTGGCGGTAACCACCCTGGGCCTTCATCAGTGGCGTGAAGCTGCCGGCGGCTTGAACCACTCTGTATTCGTGGCTGGTCTCATCCACCAAGGCAATGTCGGTGGAGGTGTACTGCATATCTTTGTTCAAGCGCTCAACAACGATCTGGAACAGCTTGTCGGTGTCCAGCACGCCGCTCATTTCGCCGGTAAGCTTGTTGAGCACGCTGAGCTGGCGGGCGCGGCGCTCTTCGGCGGCGGCGGTGCGCAGCCGCTCAATGCCGCCGGCCAGTTGGCCGGCAAAGGTCAGCAAAATGCGCTCATCCTTTTCGCTAAAGTGATCGGCGTTTTGACTCTCGGCGTTGATCACCCCGATCACGCGGTCGCCAATCTTCATGGGCACACACAATTCAGACAGGGTCTGGGTGTCATACCCCAAATAATTCTTCAGTTTACGTACGTCAGCCACGCGCTGCGCTTTGCCGGTTTTAGCTACCTGGCCAGTGACGCCCTGGCCCAACTCAATCACATTCTGGTGGATGGCGTCTTCACTCTGGTAGGAGGGATGGATCTGCAAACGGTTTTCGGTCTGGTCTAGCATGATCACGCCAAAATTGTCGGGATACAAACTATCCCGAATCAGGTCTGTGGCACGGACAATAAGCTGGTCTTCATCGGTGGCTTCAGTGGCCGCCGTGGATACCTGGTAGAGGATGCTGAGTTCCTGCAGCTGGCGGTTGGTGGCTTCAAAAAGATGGGCGTTCTCTACCGCCACTGCAGCCTGGTGGCAGAGGGTCTGCGCCAGGTAGATCTCCCGGTCGCTAAACTGGCGTGGCTGGCGGGTCTCGTGCAGCTCGACCACGCCCACCAGGCGGTTCTGCGCCACCAGGGGCAGCAGCAGCAAAGCATGCACGCCCGCTCTTTTCAGCGCTTGTTTTTCCTTGCGAGATAAGCCCATGTTTGCCTGGCTCTTTTGGATGGCGCCGCGCTGCTCTGAGACAGGGATGCCCAGCTTGTCGGCTAGCATATAGTGGGTCCCCTGCTGGTCAGACACGGGGATGCCGGGGTTGGTGTAACGCAGTTTGACCTGCAAAGCCTGCGGATTGGGGTGCCATTCTGAGAACAGGCAAACGGGCACATCAATTAAGCGGGTCAGCTGTTGGGCGATGATCTGTAGAACTTTGTCGACTTCCAGGTTGGAGGCGATGCCCGCTCCGGCGATAGCCAGAGCAGCCAATTCTTCGACATACTGCAATTCAACGTTCGAAGCAGAGTCTTCGCGAAGTGGGTCAGTGGGGCGTAATTTCATGCTGTTCGCGTCAACCACAGGCAGCTTTATTCGGGTTAGCGTGGCCATCATCGCTCTCTACTTGCCAGGAACCACTGGTCCTTTTAAAAACCACGAGCGAGGGGTGAGAACCTTACCCTCGCTCTAAGGTCTTATGGGCCGTAAAGGCCAAGTATGAGTCCTAAAAACAAAATTAGGCGGCTACCACATTGGGCTGGATCAAACCGCTGAGATGACGGATAAACTGGTCCAGATCCATCGCTTGAATGGACATCACAGCCGCCACTTCTTCTTCATTCAACTCGAAAGCACGCAGGTGATCCTTGACTTCGCCGTTCAGCAGGGCTGCTTTGAATTCGTTGTCCAACAAGGCCTGGGTAGCGATTGCGTTCAATTTTAGCTTGGACATAATTTCCTCGTACGCTTTCTTGACTATGAGAAATGCAAATTAGTGGGCGCTGGGGCCGGTGCCAATGCCGCCACCGCGGGGCTGATTGAACAGCGGGCCAGTACCAATGCCACCGCCACGCGGCTGGTTGAACAAGGGGCCAGTGCCAATGCCACCGCCACGCGGCTGGTTGAACAAGGGGCCGGTGCCGATACCGCCACCACGCGGTTGGTTCATGTGAATGTTAGTCATTTGTCTTCCTCCGAAGTTTGTTGTGTTTTTGATATGCCGGATGATAGAAGATGCCCTATGAACGTAGGTATGAGCAGGTTTCATGCCATATACAACAAAAAAACCGCCAGGGGCGGTTTTTTTGTCGAGGATGCAACTGTCTCAGACCTTGATGGACAGTTGCTGGTAATAGGCGTGCAGCTCTGGCAGAGGTTCTGCGTTCAACTCCTCACGCAGCAACGCACGATATTTTTTGAAGTGAGCGATGGCGGTGGAGGGGGAGCCAGCCAGGGCCATGCAGTGCATCAGGGCCAGATGGACATCGTCACGATACGGGTCGACCTTGAGGATCTTTTCGAACAAGAGCTTGGCTTCACGATACTGCTTGTTGTCCTTTTCAGCGATGGCCAGTTCCAGCAGGGCGTCCAAATAGCGGCTGCGCAATTCTTCGCGGCGGCGGTCTGACCAATCCATGTAGGTATCAATCAAGTAATGGTCGCTGTACAAGTCCAGGGCGCGGCGCAGCATCTCAATACGCTCCAGCTTGGACCGGTTGGGTTGGCCGGCCTGGGTCAACAAGTCTTCAAACTCCGCCACGTCGTACCAGATCTGGAATGAGGGGTGCAGCGCATACTGCTCATTTTCAAAGGTGATGGCGTCTTTAGAGCCCAGGGCCTGGCGCACGCGCCACAGGGTGGCGTGGAAGTTGCTGCTGATCTTGCCGGAACTGAAGTCCGGCCAGAACTCCAGGCCGATGGCGTCTTTGCGCACGCTACCCTTGTCCAGAATAAAGAAGAACAAGGCGCGCGCCCGGCTGGAACGCCACACCGCGCCGGGGATGACCTGGCCATTTTGGCGAATTTCCCCCAGGCCAAAAGCTTTCACCTCCAGCAGAGCCGGTTGAATATCCTCGATCTGAGGCTTGCTCTCCAAGGCCGCTCTGCCAGTGGCAAAGCGAGCCAGGCGATCCAACAACGTTTGTACCTGGCCGGCGGCGCCGTTCTTGGACAAGAACTGCACGAACTCCGGGTGGAAGCGCAAGACCGGCACCATGAACTGGTCAAAGCCCAGACGCGCTGATCCTTCCAGTGCCCGGTGTAGATACTTTTTGGCGGCGCGCTCATTGCCGGTATAGAAGCTGGTGCGGGCGGCCAGTAGCGCCGCCAAGACCTGCGGCTGCTTGGGCAACTTGGTCTTGGGCCAGTCTGCCAGCACTTTGTCAAATTCCGCCATGGCCAGCGGCTCTTGCCCCATTTCGGCATAGACGTAACCCAGCTCCGCCAGATACTCGGCTTCATCAATGCCAGCGCCGGCCGCCTTGCGCAACCACTTCATCGCCTCGTTGTAGCGCCCTTCTTTGCGCTCAAAGCGGCCAAGCGCCAGGTAGGTGCCGGAAAGCTCGGGCAGCTCTTCTTGGTCGAGTGACAAGGCCTGGTCCAACAGGGATTTGGCTTCTTGCAGTTCATCGACATCCAACAACAGCTCGGCCTGCCCGTTGAGGATCGAAATTTGCACCGGCTCCTGCCCGGCGATCTGGGCATGCTCCAAGGCCAGGCGGTACTCACGCCAGGCCAGGGCATATTCGCCCACCTGATGATGCAGATAGCCAATGTTGTTGCGCGCTGAGGCTAGTGCGCCCAGATTGCTGCGGATCTCCACATGAATATCGAGTGTTTCCTGGAAGGCTTTCTGCGCCTCCAGCATGCGACCCTGGGCCAATTCGATCAGGCCCAGGTCATTCAAGCACTCAGCCAGATCGTAGGCAAACTGTGTGCGGTTTGGCGTGTCTTCCATGGCCAGCTGGCGCAGACCGGCCGCGGCAGTTTCCAGACTGGCCACCGCCAAATCTACCCGGCCCTGGTAGTAAAGCGGCACCGCTTTGAGGCGCTCCGCCTGAAGCCATTTCTGGCGGCTCTCGGGTTTCTGCGATCTCTTATCCAACAGGCTCTGGGCCTCTTCTGCCAGAGCCAGGGCTTGTTTGTGTTTGCCGGTCAGGCGCAGGATCATGCCGCGGGTAACAATGGCATTGGCGTAAGCATCCGTGTCACTCTCGGCCAGGATCGGCTCGGCCATCTCCAGCAGCTTCAGGGAGGCGGCATAAGCCCCCTGGTTGCCCAGGATCTTTGCCTGGTAAAGCAAGAGGTGCGGCGCCAGGGTGCGCTGGTCCGGAGCTTTCTTGAGGCCATCCACCCAGCGGCTGAGCAGCATTTGGCGGCCCGAAGTGTAGAAATCCACCGCCACTTGATCCATCCAGCGGGCGGCTTCAGGCCGTGCGCCGGAAGCCAGCTTGTGGGCGATGGCCCCTTCCCAGTCGCGGCGCTGGTGATGCCAGTCTGCAGCGCGCTGGTGCAGGCTCTTGAAACGCGCTTTGTGGTGGCGCTCAAAATAGTCCTGCAGAAATTCAGCGAACAACTGATGGTAGCGGTAGCTGGGGCCTTCCGAGGTTTCGGTGCGGCTGACAAACAGATTGCGCTCCTCAAGGGAACGCAGAAAACTGGCCGAATCTTCTATCTCTAGAACATAGTTGCACAGGGCTTCGTTGAAGTCGCCCAGCACCGAAGTAGCCAACATAAAATCGCGCAGATCTTCGGCCAGGCGATTGACCACTTCTTCGGCCAGGTAGTTGTAGATGTGCTCGACCTTGCCGGTGAGTGAAGGCAGGACCCCGTTTTCCATGGTACGCAGGGCCAGTAGAATGGCCACGATCCAGCCATCGGCCCGCTCGGCGAACTCTCGGGCTTGTTCATCACTAAGTTTGACATGGTGGTTCTGCAAAACCAGCTTTTGCAGCTCATCCGCCCGGAAGCGCAATTCGTCCGGGCTGATGGTAACCAGTTCGTCACGAATGTAGAGACTGGCGGTTGGGATGCCGTAGACGCTGCGCGAGCCGATCAGGATGCGCAGGCGGTCTGGCAGGTTCTCCAGCAGGTTCTCAATGAAGTCAACAATGTGCTGATTTTCCCCCGCCAGATGGTAGTCGTCCAAGATCAGCAGGGAGAAGTCTTGCACCTTCTGCTCGACTTCATTAATGAAGTCGATGGCCAGGCTGCCAGCGTCTGGCTGGCCGCCCAGGGAGACCAATTTTTCTTCCAGCTCTTCGCCAAACCCCTCGACTTGCTGCTGAAAAGAAGCCACCAAATGGCGCACAAACTGCACCAGGTCATTGTCCTCAGCAGCGATGCGGTACCAGAGGACCAATGCATCCACATCGGAGGCAAAATCGACCAGTAGCGTGGTTTTCCCATAGCCTGCCGGGGCCGAGACGAAGGTCAGCTTGCGATGCAGATTCTGGTGGAGCACGTCAATTAGACGCACACGGCGCAAAACATCTTTGCGCCGTTGCGGTGGACGTACTTTGGTCAGCAGAATGGCCATACGATGGGCGATAAACTGATCCTTCCAAGCTAGGTCATCGTAGTCTATTGCGAGTGGCGCGGCTTTGTCAAGCCGCTGAGCACAAAACTCATGCAATTGCCTGAATTATAATTTTTGCATGCGTGCTACAGACATTATTATTAAAAAGCGTGACAAGCAAGAATTAACCCCTGAAGAGATCCGCTTCTTCATTAAAGGATACACGGACGGCAGCATCGCCGATTATCAGGTAGCTGCCTGGGCTATGGCGGTACTGCTAAATGGCATGAACGCGGCCGAGACCACCGAACTGACCCTGGCGATGGCCCAATCTGGCGAAACACTGGACCTGAGCGGCGTGGTGGATCTGGCCCTGGACAAGCATTCCACTGGCGGCGTGGGCGACAAGACCACGCTGGTGGTGGAACCAGTGCTGGCCGCTTGCGGCTGCCGGGTGGGCAAAATGTCCGGGCGCGGCCTGGGCTTTAGCGGCGGCACGTTGGACAAGATGGAGTCGATCCCCGGCTACCGCACTGACCTGAGTCGGGAAGAGTTCCTGCAGCAGCTGAAAGACGTGGGGCTGGTGCTGACCGGGCAAACCGGCGACCTGGCCCCGGCCGACGGCAAGCTGTACGCGCTGCGGGACGTCAGCGGCACGGTGGACTCGCCAGCCCTGATTGCGGCTTCGATCATGAGCAAGAAGATCGCCGCCGGAGCGCAGCGCATTGTGCTGGATGTGAAAGTGGGCCTGGGAGCTTTCATGACCAATCTGCAGGACGCCCGGGCACTAGCCGAGATGATGGTGGCGATTGGCGCCCAAGCCGGCCGCAAAACGGTGGCGCTGCTCTCCGACATGAACCAACCCCTGGGCCACGCGGTAGGCAATGCGCTGGAAGTTAAAGAAGCACTGGATACGCTGCGCGGCGGCGGGCCGGCCGACTTCCGCGAGCATGCCCTGGATGTGGCGGCGCATTTGCTGGTGCTGGCCGGAGTGGAAAGTGATCTGCCCGCCGCGCGCCAGCGGGCGGCGGTCAGCCTGGCGGACGGCAGCGCGCTGGAGCGCTTCCGCACGCTGGTGGCCGCCCAGGGCGGTGATGCCAGCTATGTGGACGACCCGGACAAACTGCCGGGCGCAGCCCTGATCGAGGAAGTGCCGGCCCCGCGCAGCGGTTATTTGCAGACCATTCATGCCCGCGAGGTGGGCGAGAGCGCCGTAGAGCTAGGCGCCGGCCGCGCCCAAAAAGGTGACCCGATCGACCACAGTGTTGGTTTTGTGATCCACCACAAAGTGGGCGACCAGGTGCAGGCCGGACAGCCGCTGTTCAGCGTGCACGCCGGCGATGCGGCCAAGCTGGCCGCCGCCAAAGCGCGCGTGCTGGCGGCGCATCACTGGAGTGATGCGCCGGTGGAGCCGCTGCCGCTATTCTACGGGACGATTGAATAACAAAAACTGGCGACCCAAGGGTCGCCAGTTTATTTGCTTGAACCTGTGTGCCTACTCGACGCCCGCCAGGAAGGCCAGGCCGAGGGTGCCGGGGCCGGTGTGGGTACCCACAGCCGGGCTCACATCGGTGATGGCGGCTTCCAGCGGCTTGAAGCGATCCTTCACCTCAGCCAGCAAGGCTTCGGCATCCGCCTGGGCATTGGCGTGCAACACGGCAATGCGCACGGGGCTGCGCCCGCCCATGCGTTCCTCAACCAGCTCGACCATACGCTTGACGGCTTTGCCCTTGGTGCGCACCCGCTCCACCGGCTGCAGCTTGCCCTCAACCACTTCGAGGATCGGCTTCATATTAAGCGCCGTGCCCAGGAAGCGCTGCGCGCCGCCGATGCGGCCGCCGCGGTGCAGGAACTCGAGCGTGTCGACCATCAGCATCACGCCGGTGTTGTCCCGGGCGGCTTCGGCGATCTTGACGCATTCCGCCAGGGACTTGCCGGCTTTGGCGGCCTCGGCCGCTCGCAGCAGAGGCCAGCCAGTGCCCATCGAAGCGGAACGGCCATCGATCACTTCCACCTTCACGCCCGAAGCCATTTCCTTGCCCTGCAAAGCAGAGGCGATCGTCCCGGAAAAGGCGGAGGACACAAAGATGCCCAGAACATCGAAGCCCTTCTTGCCCAGCTCTTCAAACTTCTCTTTGAAGGCCGCGGGAGTGGGCTGCGAGGTGGTGGGGGATTTGGTGGAGGCGGCCAGGCGTTCGTAAAATTCCTTGGGCTGGATATCTACACCGTCGTACATTTCTTGGTCTCCCCAAATGATCAAAGCGGGGACGACATGGATTTCGTGACCCTTGCTGAGCTCTTTGGGGATGTAGGTCGTGCTGTCTGTAACAATCGCGATCTTAGCCATAGATTCTCCTCGTCAGGCGGTGTGACGGCCTATTAAAACACAGAACCATAAGGCAGTTTGCGGGAAAAACTTCACGCAACACGGCTACCCTTGACCGCTCCAGACTAGCAAGCTACAATCACACGCTGTTTCCAAGTACAATAGGGCAGCGTTAATCACTGAATAGGAGTATTTCCAGCACATGGTTCGTATCCGATTGCGCCGAGTAGGCGGCAAAAAGCAGGCCACCTTCCGTATTGTGGCGGCTGACAAAGAAAGCCCCCGAGACGGCCGCTTCATTGAAATCCTTGGCTTTTACAACCCGCGCACTGAGCCGGCCACGATTAGCTTGAAAGAAGACCGCATTTATCATTGGATTGGCAATGGTGCCGTCCCCAGCGATTCCGCCAGCCAGATCTTCCAGACGGCTGGCTTGCTGGCGCGCTTTGAGCGCTACAAAGCCGGCGAGGGCC
The DNA here is from genome assembly GCA_026129305.1 of Anaerolineales bacterium. Taxonomy (GTDB): domain Bacteria; phylum Chloroflexota; class Anaerolineae; order Anaerolineales; family UBA11579; genus JAMCZK01. The sequence continues at coordinate 23,798 of JAHCII010000002.1, read as the reverse complement.
TGGAAGCCCTGCTGGCCGAGGCTGAAGCCGCCGACAAGACCCGCAACGCCAACACCAAGACCCGCCGCCCGGCTCCTCCGGCCGGCAGTTCCAAGCGCAAGCAGGCTGCCCGTGAAGCCGCCGCGGCAGCCGCTGCTGAAGCCGCCAAGGCTCAGGCAGAGGCACCTGCGGCGGAAGAAGCCGCGCCGGTGGCAGAAGCTGAAGCCCCTGCGGCTGAGGCCGCCCCAGCTGAAGAAGTTAAGGCTCCCGCGGCCGAAGAAACCGCGGCTGAGGCTGAAGCCCCGGCAGTTGAAGAAGCCCCTGCAGAGGACACCCCGGCCGAAGCCGCCGAATAAGCCCGGTTCATACAATGAAGGAACTCATCGAGTACGTAGCCCGTTCGCTGGTGGATGACCCGACCCAGGTGCATGTTCACGAGCGCAAGAAAGGCGACAGTGCAGAGATCTCGCTGCAGGTCGCCAAAGAAGACATGGGCCGCGTAATCGGACGCAATGGGCGGGTGGCCAACGCCATCCGCACCCTGCTGCAGGTCTCTGCCAGCCGGGATGGCAAGCGCGCCTTCTTGCGTATCTCCGAACCCCAGTGAGCAGCCCCCGCCGGCGCCAAGCCGCCAAACGCAAACAGCACTTTACAGGCTCGCCCATACCCAGCGAGCCTGTATTTGTATGCGTGGCCATACTGCGTCGCCCGCATGGGTTGCGGGGCGAAGTGATGGTCAGCCTGGAGACCGACTTCCCTGAGCGCCTGCAAACCGGCACACGCTTGTTCCTCAGTGAAGACTATACCCCGGTAACGATTGCCAGCCGCCGCCCGCATGCGGATGGGTTGCTGCTCTCCTTTGAAGAATTTCCCACCCACGAAGCAGTGCAGCCCTTCCGCAACGAACCGCTCTTCGTATCCATAGAGGATCGCCCGCCCCTGCCGGCCGGCGAGTACTACCATCACCAACTGTTCGGCATGCATGTGCTCGACGAGGGCGGCGAAAACCTGGGCCAGTTGGCGGACATTCTGGTGACCGGCGCCAACGATGTGTACCTGGTGCGGGCGGCCGACGGTGAAGAGATCCTGCTGCCGGCCATCCCCCAGGTGATCCTCAGCGTGGATCCAGCCGCCAAGCAAATGCGTGTACATCTGCTGCCCGGCCTGCGCCAACCCAAGAAACCCAACCCAGACAGCTAACCTTTACGCAACCCGCACAACCAGCTACACTGCCCACAGTCGTTGACAGGCGTTAAAGGGCTATGGTATTCTCGGCCCGCTTTTGCCCTGGGGGCGGCTGCTATGGATGAAAAGACCTACTGGCTGGCATTGAACCGTGTATCCGGCATTGGCGCGGTGCGCTTTCGGGCTCTGCTGGACGCCTTCGGCAACGCGGCGGCCGCCTGGGCGGCCAACCCCAGCGAGCTGAAGGCCGCCGGGCTTAGCCCGGCGGCTGTAGAGCGGCTGCTGGAGGCGCGTAACAACACAGACTTGGCCAGCCTGCCTGCAGAACTGGAACAGCACAGCTTGCAAGCCCTCACCTGGGACGAGCCGGGCTACCCCCGCAAACTGCGTGAGCTGGAACAGGCGCCGCCGGTCTTGTATGTGCGCGGAAGGCTGCTGCCTGAAGACGAGTGGTCCGTTGCGATCGTGGGCACCCGCCAGGTGACCGCCTACGGCCGGCAGGTGGCTGCGGATCTGGCTGCCTTCCTGGCGCGGCACGGCCTGACGGTGGTGAGCGGCCTGGCGCGCGGCGTGGACGCCGTGGCTCACCAGGCGGCCCTCGAAGCCGGCGGCCGCACCCTGGCGGTGATGGCACACGGCCTGGAGCGGGTCTACCCGCCCGAGCACCGTAAACTGGCCCAGGAGATCTGCGGCCGCGGAGCATTGCTCAGCGACTATGCGGTGGGCACACCGCCGGACAGCGCGAATTTCCCGCCGCGCAACCGCATCATCTCCGGCCTGTCGCGGGCGGTAGTGGTGGTGGAGGCCGGCCAGCGCAGCGGCGCGCTGATCACGGCCGGTTTTGCCGCCGAGCAAAGCCGGGAAGTTTTTGCGGTGCCGGGTAACATTCACGCTCCGCAAAGCGCTGGCACAAATTTTCTAATCCAGCGCGGCGCCCACCCCCTGCTGCGCTTCGAGGAACTGTTGGAAGTATTGAACTTGGAAATGATGACCGCTCACCAAACTGCCGCGGCGGCCCTGCCAGCCGACCCCACCGAGGCGCGCCTGTATACGCTTCTCAGCAAAGAGCCGCGGCATCTGAACGAGCTGGGCGTCCAGGCCGGCCTGCCGATCGAACAAGTGTCGGCGACCCTGGCCCTGATGGAACTGAAGGGCCTGGTACGCCAGGTGGGCGGCATGAGCTACGTAGTGCGTGAGGGCCAAGCCACCTACCAAACCGGGAGCCAGCCCTAGCATGCCCAACAACTATTACGCCGTGATCATGGCTGGGGGCGGTGGCACCCGGCTGTGGCCGCTCTCGCGCCAGGCCACGCCCAAGCAAATGCTGCCGCTGATCGCAGACAGCACCTTGTTCCAAACCGCGCTCAAACGCCTGCAGCGCGTGTTTTCGCCGGAGCATGTTCTGGTGGTGACCAACCAGCAGCAAGCCGCCCGCCTGCAGGAGCAAGCCCCCGAGCTCAAGCCAGAAAACTTCCTGCTGGAACCCCAGCCGCGCGGCACAGCCGCGGCGATCGGGCTGGCCGCCGCTTACCTGCAGGCGCATGACCCCGGCGCCGTGATGGCCGTGCTGACCGCCGACCATTACATCGGCAACGAAGCCGAGTTTGAGCGCTATCTGCTGGCCGCCCGCCAGTTGGCGGAGCAGGGCCACCTGGTGACCCTGGGCATTGAACCCAGCTACGCCGCTACGCAATTCGGCTACATTCAGCTGGGGGCGGCGCTGGCCGAAGTGGACGGCTACACCGCCTACAAAGCGCAGCGCTTCAAAGAGAAGCCGGCCGCGGCCGAAGCGGAGACCATGCTGGCTGAGGGCGGCTATGCCTGGAATTCCGGCATGTTCATCTGGCAAGCGGCGCGCATTTGGCAGGAGTTCCAGCGCCACATGCCGGAACTGCACGAAGCGCTGGAAAAGATCTCGGCGGCTTGGGACCAGGCGGACTTTGCGACTGTGTTGGCGCATGAGTGGCCGCGCATCGCCGCCCAGACGATAGACTACGGCGTGATGGAGCAAGCCGCGGATGTGGCTGTGATCCCCGCCCGGGATATGGCCTGGAACGATGTGGGCTCGTGGAGTTCGCTGTTCGAGGTGCTGGAGGTGGACGCCAGCGGCAATTTGATACTCAGCGAGCGGCACTTGGATATTGACAGCCGGAATGTACTGATCCACAGCAATGGCCAGGAGCGCATGGTGGTCACCGTGGGGGTGGAAAACATGGTAGTGGTGGACACCGGCGACGTCTTATTGATCTGCTCCAAAGAGCGTGCGCAGGACTTGCGCAAAGTGATCGAGTTATTAAAAGAAAAGGGCCTGCAACAATATCTGTAGCGGGCCGTTAACTACAAATAGATTTCACCCAGAGGTAGGAAACTTGGAAGCGTATTGCGTTAAGTGCAAAACCAAACGAGAGATGCAAGACCCGGCGCCGGAATATACCAAGAGCGGCGCACCGGGCACGCGCGGCACCTGCCCGATGTGCGGCACCACCCTGTTCCGCATGGGCAGCACCCCGGCGCATGAAGGGCTCAGCGCACCGCCGCGCCCGACCAAAGAGGAACGCGCCGCGGCCAAACGCAAGGGCAAGCTGGTGATCGTCGAGTCGCCGGCCAAGGCCCGCACGGTGGGCCGTTACCTCGGTAACGGCTACAAAGTGCAGGCCTCGGTGGGGCATGTGCGCGACCTGCTGCGCTCGCAGCTCTCGGTGGATGTGGACAACGACTTCACCCCAAAATACCGCGTGCCGAACGAGAAACGCCCGGTGGTCAAGGAACTCAAAAAGCAGGCAGCCCAGGTCGAAGAGATTTTCCTGGCAACCGACCCTGACCGCGAGGGCGAGGCGATCGCCTGGCACCTGCTGGAAGCCGCCGAGATCGAACCCGAGCGGGTCAAGCGCGTGGTCTTCCATGAGATCACCAAGCCAGCCATCGAAGAAGCCTTCAACCACCCGCGCGACATCAATATGTCGCTGGTGGACGCCCAGCAAGCGCGCCGCATCCTGGACCGCCTGGTGGGCTACAACCTGAGCCCGATCCTGTGGACCAAGGTGCGCAACCGGCTCTCGGCGGGCCGGGTGCAGTCCGTGGCGCTGCGCCTGATCGTGGAGCGCGAGCGCGAGATCGACGCCTTTGTGCCGGTGGAATACTGGTCGATCGAGGCCGAGCTGCAGCCGGAAGGCAGCCGGAACACCTTCATCGCCAAACTGGCCGAAGTGGACGGCGCCGAACCTGAGATGGGATCGCAAGCCCAGGTGCAGCCGCTGCTGGACGACATGCAGACGGCCCGCTACCTGATCAGCGAGATCAAGCGCGGCCAGCGCCGCCGCAAAGCGCCGGCGCCCTTCACCACCAGCACCATGCAGCAAGAGGCCTCGCGCAAGCTGGGCTACACCGCCAAGCGCACCATGGCCATCGCCCAGCAGCTCTACGAGGGCATTGACCTGGGCGAAGGCGAGAATACCGGCCTGATCACCTATATGCGTACGGATTCGACCAGCATCTCTGCGAGCGCCCAGCAGGAGGCGCGTGACTACATCACCGAAGTGCACGGCGCCAGCTACATCCCCGACGAGGCGCCGGTCTACAAGACCCGCGCCAAGGGTGCGCAGGAAGCCCATGAAGCCGTACGCCCCACCTCGGTGCTGCGCACCCCAAGCGCGATCAAAGACCACCTGAGCCGAGACCAATACCGCCTATACCAGCTGATCTGGCAGCGTTTCCTGGCCTCGCAGATGAACCCAGCGGTGTACGACACCGTCTCGGTGCGGGTGCGCGGCGAGGGAAGCGCGCACCAGTACCTGCTGCGCGCTTCCGGCTCGATCCTGCAGTTCCCCGGCTACCTGGCCGTGTACGAAGAAACGCTGGAAGAAGGCGCTAAGGGCGAGGGAGAGGCGGACACCAAAATCCCGCCCGACCTGGCTGAGGGCCAAGCGCAGAAGCTGCTGCAGCTTTTGCCGGCGCAGCATTTCACCCAGCCGCCGCCGCGCTTCAGCGACGCCACGCTGATCAAGACCCTGGAAGAGTTCGGCATCGGCCGGCCTTCCACTTACGCACCTACGCTGAACACCTTGCAGCAGCGCGGCTATATTGTGCGTGAGGACCGCCGCCTGATCCCGACCGAGACCGGCCTGCTGGTCAACGACCTGATCACCGAGCACTTTCCCGACATCGTCAACTACCAATTCACGGCAGAGATGGAAGAAGACCTGGACAAGATCGCCTCCGGCGAAGAGCCGTGGGTCAAAGTGATCCGCGAGTTCTACGAGCCGTTCTCCGAAGTGGTGGAGCGCGCCAAGGCGGAAATGCCGGAGAGCAAGGCCGGACCGGAGTATGTCGGACGCCAGTGCCCCACCTGCCAGCAGGGCCAGCTGATCATCCGCTGGGGGCGCTACGGCAAATTCATCGGCTGCGAGCGCTTTCCGGACTGCCGCCACACGGAACCGTGGCTGGAGAAGATCGGCGTGACCTGCCCGGTGGACGGCGGCGAAATCGTCGAGCGGCGCACCCGCAAGGGACGCATTTTCTTCGGCTGCGCCAATTACCCGGAGTGCGAATTCACCTCCTGGAAGCGGCCGCTGCCGACGCCCTGCCCCAGCTGCGGCGGGACCTTGGTGGTCGCCAACAAGCAGTTCGCCCAGTGCCTGGCCTGCGAAACCCAATTCCCGCTGGACGATGTGCAGCGCGAGGAAGAGCCCAGCACGGCCTAGTGATAGTGACCGTGCCCGATGGAACAATCTTCGACCTGGATGTGCATCTTGAACAGTCCAAGGCTCTGCGTGCAGAGCCTTGACGTCGTCAAGAATCGCTGAACCCTTAGATTGCTTCGTCGGCCCTGGCGCTGCCGGGCCTCCTCGCAATGACAGAATAATCCTTGCTGGCACGCAAGTTGCACTTTTGCTCTTGCTGCTCTAGAATCACGCGGACAGGAGTTTTGACATTATGCGAATGGAGAACGGGACGCTGACCGTCCTGGGACGTGAAATCAACATCTCGGCCCTGAGCCAACCACGCACGCTGGCGGCCGTGGCTTTCGCCGCGGGCCTGATCGTGGGTCTGGTGGTGCTGGGCTGGTGGCTGTTCCCGGTGAACTGGACAGATGCCTCGGTGGCCGACCTGCGAGCGGACCTGCGCGCCGATTATTTGCGCGCCGCCATCGACTCTTACACCCTGGAGCCCAATGACGCCCTGGCCCGCCAACGCTTGGGCGCCTTGGGCGAATTCGCCGACGAGACGATGGCGGCCGTGGCCGCCGCCCCCGGCGGACAGAATATCGAAAGCCTGGCGCGCTTCCAAGCGCTGCTGGGCGTGACGGCCCCAGCCACCGGTGGCAGCCCGAGCACGGGTAGCAGCGCAACGCCGGCCGAACCGCTGTTCGGCAGCGGCACGCTGCTGACCACGCTGTGCGGCATCACGCTGTTCGTGGGCCTGACCCTGGCGGTGGTGTATATCTCGCGGAACCGCCGCCGACAGCCCCCGGCGGGGCCGCTCAGCCCGTTGAGCGACAAGAACACGCCTACCGCCCCGCCCCACTACGAAGAGGCCGGCGAAGACAGCCCGCCGCTTTCCCAATGGATGACGACTTACGTGCTGGGCGACGACCTGTATGACGACTCGTTCAGCATCGATTCGACCGCGGGCGACTTCATGGGAGAGTGCGGGGTCAGCATCTCGGAAGCGATCGGCGTGGGCAGCCCCAAGCGGGTGAGTGCTTTTGAGGTCTGGCTGTTCGACAAGAATGATGTGCACACGGTGACCAAGGTGCTGATGAGCACGCACCTGTTCCGCGACGACGCCTCCCGCCAGCGTCTGGCGACCAAGGGCGACCCGCTGCTGGCCAGCCCGGGGGCTGAGACAGTGCTGGAGACAGCTACGCTGCAGATGGTGGCGCGTGTGGTGGATATGCAGTACGGCGAAGGCCCGCTGCCGGAGGAGAGTTTCTTCGAGCGGGTGACGCTGGAGCTGGCGGTGTGGTCTAAGGTCTAGGTTTGGGTTGTGAGTCAACCTAAGGCTCCTTCGGTCGAAGGAGCCTTTTAGTTTCCCTTGACCAGCCGGGATCTTCTGTGCTTGTCACCACTGGCCAGGGGTTGGGGCGCACGGCCGTGCGCCCTTACGCGTGGCAAGCAACCTGCCTGCGTCGTCTCTACCGACTCAGGATGAATGGAGAATATAAAACGCGCCTGCTCTGCAGGCGCGTTTTATATTCCAGCGGGTTATTCTATTCGACGCTGACAATCTCGAAGAACAGTTTGCCAGCGGGCGTTTCGGCTTCGACAGTTTCGCCGGCTTTGTGACCCAGCAGAGCGCGGCCAATCGGCGATTCGTTGGAGATCTTGCCGTTGCGCGGGTCGGCCTCGGCGGCGCCGACCAGGAAGTATTTGCTGGGCTCTCTACCCTTTTCTTTGATGACCACTACCGAGCCGACGCCAATCGAGCCGTCGGCCGAACCTTCGCGGGTGATGATGTTGGCGCGCCCCAGCAGGGCTTCCAGCTCCTGGATGCGGCCTTCCAAAAAAGCCTGGTCTTCCTTGGCCTTGGAATAGTCGGCGTTCTCAGACAGATCGCCCTGCTGAATCGCCTCGCGCAGGCGGGCGGCCAGTTCGCTGCGCTGGGGGCCTTTGAGGTCCTCAAGCTCGGCACGCAGTTTGGCGGCGCCTTCTTCGGTTAAATAATGTTCATCGCTCATGGCAAACTCTGTGGATTAAACAATTTCTCGTATTCCTGAACGGCGTAGCGGTCGGTCATGCCCGCCAGGTAGTCACATACGGTGCGCTGCAGGCCGCGGGTTTCGACATAGGCCTGGTATTCATAGGGCAACATGCTGGGCTCCTTTACATAAGCCTGGAAGATCTCGGTGAGCACGTTGCGGGCTTTGACCGCCATGCGTACGACGCGCGGGTGGCGGTACATATTCTTGTAGAGGAAGTCTTTGAGTGGCTTGTTGCGGGCGTGCATGGCTTCGCTGTAGCCGATCACGTTGTGCTCCAGTTTCTGGATGTCGCGGGCGCTTTGGGCGCGGCTGGCATCGATGCGAGCCTGGGTGGCAGCCACCACATCGCTGACCAGCAAGCCCACCAGGCGGCGGATCAGCCGGTGGCGGGTCAGGTCGTTCAGGTCCTGGCCGTCCCAGCCAATGCTGTCCAGCATCAGCTTCCACATCTCCAGCCCGGCCAGGCCGGCGGGGGTCACCAAGCCGGAGCGCAGGCCATCGTCCAGGTCGTGGGTCGTGTAGGCCAGCTCATCGGCCACATTGGCGATCTGCGCCTCGAGGTTGCCGCGCAGTTCCGGGTCGTATTGCGAGGCGTCGGAGACATCGTATTCGGTCTCGTGTTTAACCATGCCCTCGCGCACTTCCCAGGTCAGGTTGAGGCCGGGGAAATCCGGGTAACGCTGTTCCAGCTCAGTCACGATGCGCAGCGACTGGCGGTTGTGGTCGAAGCCGCCGTGATCCTTCATCAACTCGTTGAGCGTGTGCTCACCGGAATGGCCGAAGGCTGCGTGGCCCAGGTCGTGGGCCAGGCAGATGGCCTCGACCAAGTCTTCGTTGCCGCCCAAGGCGCGGGCGATGGTGCGGCCGATCTGAGCCACTTCCAGGGTGTGCGTGAGGCGCGTGCGGAAATAGTCGCCCTCGAAGTTGATGAAGACCTGGGTCTTGTACTCCAGGCGGCGGAAGGCGGTGGTGTGGATGATGCGGTCCCGGTCGCGCTGGAAGCGCGTGCGGTACTGCGGCTCATCGTCCGGATACTGGCGGCCCTGGCTGTCGCGGCTGCGCGCGCCCCAAGGGGCGAGCAGCTGCTCCTCCTGGGCTTCCAATTGTTCACGAGTGATCATGGGAACTCCAGTGTAATGGAGCGCCAGACGGGTGTCAATCTGTCGCTACGATGCGGTGGGCAACCGGCTGAGCCAGACCATCACGATCGACCAGACCCCGCTGGAGTTCGACTACCTGTATGATGACGCCAACCGGCTGATGGAGGTGAATCAGGTTGCCTACAGCTGGGACGACAACGGCAACCTGCTGGATGATGGGGTCAACCAGTACAGTTACGATGTGGCCAACCGCCTGATCGGGTTTGACGATGGCGAAACCGAATACGGCTTTGCCTACAACGGCCTGGGCGAGCGCATGCAGCAGACGGTCGACAGCGAAACCACCACCTACACCCTGGACCTGAACAGAGGCCTGACCCAAGTGCTGAACGACGGGACCAGCGCCTATGTGTATGGGCACGAACTGCTCTCGCTGCAGACGGACACCTTGGAGCAGTATCCGCTGCGCGATGCGCTGGGCTCCATCCGCCAGCTGACCGAGCAGAGCAGCGCCATCACCTTGTTCAATACCTACGAGCCTTACGGCGCGCGGCAGTCCACCTCCGGCGAGGCGGAGCTGGCTTACGGCTTTGCCGGCGAGTGGACGGATGAGACGGGCCTGCAATACCTGCGGGCGCGGTATTATGCTCCTTGGCAGGGCAGGTTTATCTCTCAAGATAGCTTCGGGGGCTTAGTAGGACTTCCATTCAGTTTACACAAATACGCATACGGATATGCCAACCCTATACGCTATATCGACCCCTCAGGGTATATAAGCCAAGAGGAAGCTGCCACGGCAGATAGAATCTACAATTACTTACTAAGTACCTACAATGTCAGGATCCAAAGAGATTGGGGAGTGCGCCATATCCAATTGCCTGGGATGCTTTTTGCAGTGCTCGGCTGCACTTTCCCGGTCTGGCATGAAGGCAATTGGCGAAGTTTGGATGAACTTAGATATGTGCAAAAAGCTGTTCAAGATGTCGCCAGAGCACTGGGCGGAGCAGGAAAGTTCCGTTCTGCGATTGCTTCAAGAACAGTTAACATCGCACGCTATAAAAGCTTCTTCGGCTCCAATAGTTTTGCGCCCGACCCAATAGTTGGCGCTAGAATCTTGGCGGACATTGTATTATTAGACAGGAATATGAATAACCAGGGGGTTGCAACCTACACTATTGCCCATGAATTGGGTCATGTCTGGGATTTGCGTCACTATGGTCGGTTAAGCAGAGGGCTGACAAATGTTGTGGCAACGAGAAAAGAAATCTGCAACTATGGTGGCAGTGGAATACCAGCCTGCTACTATGTTGTAACAAGCAGGGAAGATCACGATTTAGCGCCAGGCACAGGCGAAGTGGGTAGAACAAAATATGCATTGACCAACAGTTTAGAGGATTGGGCAGAGAGTTTCGTCGCATATGTCTATCCAAATTCAAGTTTCTGGGGGGACGAATCAATTAGACTAGAACCCGGCGGCCTAAGGTATTCATATATCAGGGCGCAAATAGAGGCTATCAGATGAACCGCAATATCTGGTTAAAATCCTGTCTGACCATCATCGGCTGCCTTTTACTCTCCGCCTGCGCAAAGGCTGTGCCGATTGAATTCCAAGACAGAACCCTTTTAGACGGAGAGCCATGCCTCGCTCCCTGCTGGTATGGCATAGAAATCGGGGTGGACAACCAGGAAAGCATTCGGCAAAAAGTCGTAGGGCTCTCCTTTTTAGACCCAGACATAGAAAGCATCGCAGGACTTGGATTTAGCGAAACTCCAGATGAAGTGGTCAGTGCAACTTCGATCAGATATGGTTGCAGGCATCGAACTACCTTGCAATGGTGCGTAAATTTTATATTGGTTGATGACCAGCTTAGACAAATTAGGGTTTACCCCAACTATGAACTATCCATTGAAGAATTGGTGCAAAGCCTGGGGCCACCTGACTACATTTCGGCTCGTGAAATGGGGATAGAGAGAGTTTTTTGCACCATCAATCTAGTTTGGCAAGAAAAACAGATATTAGCCATTCATTACAACAACACTTTTAGATCCACAAGGATGTGTAATGACTTGCAAGCCGGAGCAAATATTGACACAAAGCTTTCGATAGATGTGGTCCTTTATGTATCAGAACAACGAGTAGAGCGGGAGATTATTTATCCATGGCCCAATTGATGGTGCCTGAGATGGCCGTATTGGCGGACAAGATGGATAAGCTGATAGTGAGGTTACAAGCAGAGTGAGATATCTTTTATTGGGGAGGCAGTTCAGAAAATCTGATTATCGCGGCGTTGAGCGCGCTCACCCCGGTTATATCGATAGCCTCAAAGAGGACCATCCAGTCAACCAGGAATTTCTTGTGTTTTTAGAGAGCAGTACCGAAGGGGGACTGATGGATGATCTCGAGGAGGCAAAGCGTATCGCAAAAGCCTATGCAACCCTGCCAGACCAGCAAGCTTTCGAGGTCATTGGTGTGACAGAAGATCCTGCTACGCTGGCTGAAGAACACCAATTCCTTGGTTTTGAGGTATGTGATAACTCGTATAGCCATTCTCCCCTTGAATGGTTCTTTGCGGATGAGCCGTTTGAAGACAATCCCCTCACAAAGAACCCCTTCGTAGGGGGAGAGAAAGAGGCACACGCAAAGCTAAAACCAATCATACAATTAATGCAAATACACTTCTCGCCACTTAGAAACAAGCATGGGCTTTTTTCAAAATATGAAGATGCGAGCTTTTTTGTAGAATGTTTTAGTAGCTTACGCAAGGTCATTCCCCATTATTGGGAACATCCAGCTATCAGCATGCATATCCTTGGGCTATGGGAAGTGAGCTAAGACACAGAATGCAAGGACGCATTTTTCATCGCTTGGCGAAAAAGCATCTGCTGCCTCACCTGCCGGGATTTACTGCAAAGAAGGGCCTGATCTATGTGGCCGACTTCAACTACTTCTTAAAGGGGCTTGCCGTTGATAGTTCAGCATTTAGTAAAACTACTTTTACAATTTGGGCATTTATCCTGCCGCTATTTGTGCCGAAAGAGTACATTAGCTTTACTTATGGAGACCGTCTGGGCTCATTAAGTGGAGGCGGCGATAAGTGGTGGGAGTATTCTTCAGAAAATGAAGAGGCTATCTTCAAGGACATCTTGTCTCACATCCAGATAGAAGCTTTGCCCTTTTTCAACGAAGTAGTCACTCCCTGGGATTTTTGGCAGAAATACAAAGAAAAAATCAAACCCAACTCAGGCGACTACCAAAGAGAGGCCTGTGCCTATGCTCTGGTGCTCGCAGGAGAGTACGAAATGGCAGCCACTCTGCTAGAAGAAAGTATTGCCGTTTTAGAAATCGCCACTAAAGAAGACCCCACTATCCCCTGGATTGGCTGGATATTGGAACGCGTGCGAAAGATTGACAGCCTGCTCGCGGAGGACCCCCAAAAGGCCGTGGCGCAGCTGGACGAATGGACGCAGGAGACCCTCAAAAACCTCGGCCTGGAGGCACAGGCATAACCCTAGTTAGCCAAGCTCAACGCAGCCGCGTGCCCAGCGGCTCGCCAGCCAGCGCCTGGGCCAGGTTGCCTGGGCGCAGGCCGGAGAAGATGCGTACTTCGCAGTCCGGCAAGGTGGCCAGCAGCGGGAACATGGCGGCGACTTTGCCAGCCATGCCGCCGGTGACGTCGGCGCCGACGGCTGCGCCCTCGCCCATCGCCGCCATATCGGCGGCGCTGAACTCCGCCAGCAGGCGGGCGTCTGCGCCGTCATAGCCGGCGTAGACGCCGTCTTCGTCGCCCGCCAGCAGGATGCGCCCAGGGCGCAGCTCTGCGGCCAGATGGACGAAAATATCCTCGGTGGAGGCGATGGTGCCGCCCCACTCACCATCAAAGACCACATCGCCATAGACCACCGGCAGCAGCCCGGCGGCCAGGGCGGCCTGCAGGCCTGCGGGCGGCCAGGCGGCCAGGCGGCCGCCGTGGGCCAAGCCGGCCGCCGAAGGCGGGAAGGCGATGGCCGGTAGGCCGACCTCCGCCAGGGCGTCCATGACCAGGCGGTTGAGGGCATTGGCCTGACGCCAGACCTCGACGAAGCCGAGCCAGTCGCCCGGGCTGCGCACGCCGGCGCGGGTGCCGTGCTGCTTGGCGGGCACATGGCCGAAGGAACCGGAGCCGTGGCCCAGCAGCAGACGCAGGTCGGGGTTGGCCTGGCGGGCGGCGGCGATCTCGCCAGCGGCACGCCGGATCACCTCGGGCCGCGGCGTGGCAGGCTGGTCCTTGTGGGTCAGCAGCGAGCCACCGAGTTTAAGGAAGGTGATGGGCTGCACAGGCTTACTATACCGCTTGACAGTTGGCCTGTTTGGCTGGATAATATATCAAATCATTTTGATTCAAAATGGACTGATATATATATATGACGACCTTGACTACCGAAGCGCCCCCTGTGTTTGCTCTGCTGGCGCATGCGCTGCGCTGGCAACTGGTCTCCGCCCTGGCGGGCAGCGACTTCACCGTGCAGGAACTGCAAGCTGCCGTGCGCAGCAGCCAAAACCTGGTGTCCTACCACCTGCGCCTGCTGCGGGACGGCGGCCTGGTGCGTGAGACGCAAAGCATTGCGGACGGGCGCCAGACCTATTACAGCCTGGACCTGGCGCGCTTGCAGACGGCGCTTTTCTCGCTGGGCGATAGTTTACATCCGGCGCTGGGTCCGACCGGCCAGGCACCCGCAGCCCCCAGCCGGCGGCGGCGGGTGCTGTTCCTGTGCACGCACAACAGCGCCCGCTCGCAAATGGCCGAAGGGCTGCTGCGGGCGCACGGCGGCGACTGGGTGGAGGTATTCAGCGCTGGTACGGAAGCAACCCGAGTGCATCCCCTGGCGATTGAGGCGATGGAGCAGCTCAAGATTGACATCCGCGGCCAACAGTCCAAACTGGTCGGTCAGTACCTGAACGAAGATTTTGACTATGTGATTACGGTGTGTGACCGGGCCAAAGAGAGCTGCCCCATTTTCCCGGGGGCGCCCAAGCAGATCCACTGGAGCTTCCCAGACCCGGCCGCCGTCGAAGGCAGCCATGCCCAACAACTGGCTGCCTTTGCGGAGACGGCGCTGGGCCTGAGCCAGCGCATCAAACACCTGTTACTGCTTATTCAACGCGCGGGCGAGTAAGCCGGGTATCAATAATCGTCTTGGCGCCGGCGGCCAGCAGCGCCTCGCGCACCTGGGCGGCCTGCGGCTCGTCCACCAGGGCGATGACGTTGCCGCCCCGGCCGCCGCCGGAGAGCTTGGCGCCAGCGGCCCCCGCCGCCAGGGCGGCGGTGGTGAGCGCATCCAACGTGGCGGAGGAAACGTCGAGTTGCTGCAAGAGAGCCTGGTTGGCGTTCATCAAGCGGCCCAGCTCGGCCATATCACCTGCCGCCAGGGCTTCACGCGCCTGGCGGGCCAGCAGGCCAATTTCGGAGAAGAGCGTTTCGTAGCGGCCTGGGTCAGCCTGCCAACCGCGGCGCACATCGCCGACGGTCTCGGCGGTGGGCGCCGGCAGGCCGCTGTCGGCGATCAGCCAATGCAGCGGGCGCCTGACCTCGAGGCGCTCCACCGGGCGGCCTTTGACGAAGTAGACCGGCTGAGCATAGGTGACCACGGTGTTGTCAATGCCCGAGGGGGTGCCGTGGTGCAACTTCTCGACTTCAAAGGCAATCTGATTGACCTGTTCGTCGGCCAGGGGGCGACCGACAAAGTCAGACACGGCCCGAACGATGGCGACGCTGACCGCCGCGCCGGAGCCCATGCCGCCGGCCAGCGGGATGGTCGAGCTGACATGCAGGCGGAAGGCCGGCGGGCGCGGCACGCCCAGCGCGACCAGGGCCGCACGCACCGCGGCGGCCAAAGGATTGTCGATGGGCAGTTCGTCCAGCGCGGCGTCCAGGCCGATCTGTTCGGCCCAGACCAGGATGCGGCTGCTGGGGGCGGAGATGTCCGGCTGGACGCGGGCCTTGGCCTGCACGGCAGTCACCGGGACGGCGATGGCCGGCTGCCCGTAGACGACAGCATGTTCGCCGAACAAGATGATCTTGCCGGGGGCGGAGGCGACAGTCACAGCCATACTAATAGATGTAGAAGATCAACAGGATCGTAGCAGCCCACAGCAGCAAATCGAGTTGCAGGGGGCGATCATTGAACAGAATTTCTTCGGGCGCCTCGCCGACTTGCTTGACCTGCACCAGGTACAGATAGCGAAAGAAGCCATAGATCACAAAGGGGATGGTGAGCATCATGGCGTGGTTCTCCGGCACGTTGGGAGCCAGGAAGGTGTACAGGCTGTAGGTAATGATCGACAAACAGAGCACCACCAGCAGCAGCTGTTCCAAAAACGTGTTGGTATAGCCTTTGAGTACTTTACGCGTGGGGCCGCCCTCCCGGCTTTGCAACAATTCCGCCCGGCGTTTGCCGATCCCCAGGAACAGGGCCAGGAAAATGGTGAAGACATAGATCCAGGGGGAGAAGCGCTGCACATCGATCACGGACACGCCGGCGGCCACGCGCAGCACATAGAAGCTGGCCAGCACCAGCACATCAATCACGGGGATGTGCTTAAGCCAGAATGAATAGGCGAAATTGAGCAGGACATACAGCACACAGATCAGCGCAAAGAGCGGCGAGAGCCAGAAACCCAGGCCGAGGGCCAGCAGCATGAATAAGGCTGCGGCGGCCACAGCCACAGGCACCGGCAGGGCGCCGGAGGCGATGGGCCGGTGCTTCTTGGTGGGGTGCTTGCGGTC
This sequence comes from Anaerolineales bacterium, assembly GCA_026129305.1. Taxonomy (GTDB): domain Bacteria; phylum Chloroflexota; class Anaerolineae; order Anaerolineales; family UBA11579; genus JAMCZK01. Next base: position 8,070 of record JAHCII010000002.1, on the reverse strand, counting down.
GGCCTCGCGGTCGACCACGTCGTTGATCAGGTAAATGCTGCTGCTCAGCAGACTGAAGAGCAGCACGCCGAGCAAAGCGCGTTCCAGCGCAGGCAGATAGGTCAACTGGCGGTCGAAGACCAGGCCGGCCAGCAAGAGCGCATTTTTGGCCCACTGCTTGGGGCGCATGTTCTTGAACAGGGCGATCAACATGGCGTGAATCATACATTATTTTGGCCTGCGCGTTCCCCACAGCCGCGATGCTACAATCGCGGGATGAGCAAGCAACGCGCCGATGAACTGCTGGTGGCCCGCGGCCTGGCCGACAGCCGCAGCCAGGCCCAGCGCCTGGTGATGGCCGGGCAGGTGCGCGCCAACGGGCAGCTGGTGGCCAAACCGTCCAGCCAGCTGGCCAGCGACAGCCAGCTGGAAGTGGACCGCGGCCCCAAATACGTCTCGCGCGGCGGCGAGAAGCTGGAGGCGGCGTTGGCCCAGTTTGCGCTTGCTCCCAAAGGCTGGTCCTGCGCCGATGTGGGCGCCTCCACCGGCGGCTTCAGCGACTGCCTGCTGCAGGCTGGGGCGGCGCGCATCTACGCCATTGACGTGGGCAAGGGCCAGCTGCACTGGCGCCTGCGGCTGGACCCGCGCATCATCGTGATGGAGGCCACCAACGCCCGCCACCTGGAGCGTCTGCCGGAACAAGTTGACCTGATCGTGGTGGATGTCTCATTCATCTCGCTCAAGGTGATCCTGCCCGTGGTGCGCAGCTGGTTGGCGACCGACGGGCAGCTGCTGGCGCTGATCAAACCGCAGTTCGAAGCGGGCAAGCAGGAAGTGGCGCGCGGCAAAGGTGTGATCCGCGATGCGGGAGTGCACCAACGTGTGCTGAACGAAGTGTTGGAATTCGCATCGAATGACGACTATCGGCTGCGCGGGCTGATGCGCTCGCCGATCCTAGGACCCAAAGGCAACCAGGAGTTCCTGCTGTGGGCAGACTGTACCCAGCCCGCCGGCCACAGCCCGCAGGCGCTGATCGCCCCACTGTTTGTGGCCGGAGACGCACAAACCGCTTAGGTCTGCAAAATCGCTGCGCCGGCCACCTGGTCACCGCCATTGTGTTTGGCATAATACAAGGCTTGGTCTGCCTGCCGGAGCAACTGCTGGGTTTCCTCCCCATCCATGGGAAAGGTGGCCACGCCGGCAGAGAAGGTGGAATACAGGGCCAGGTCCTCATGCTCCAAGACGGAGTTCTTGAACAGCTGGCGGCAGTCGTCAATGCGCTGGATGGCGATTTTTTGGCTGGCGCCGGGCAGCACGATCACAAACTCCTCGCCGCCGTAACGACAGACAATATCGCCCTCTCGGATGTGTGAAAGCATGGTTGCAGCCAGGTGGCGCAGCATTTCATCGCCCAAGGCGTGCCCATAGCGGTCATTGAAGTTCTTGAAATGGTCAATGTCCAGCATGGCCACACTCAGCGGCTCTTTGCTGCGGCGCACCTTAGCCAGTTCACGCGGCAGCGATTCTTCCAGATAACGGCGATTGAACAAACCCGTCAAAGCATCGCGAATGGCCTGCTCGCGCAGCTGAATTTGCAGTTCTTCGATCTCAGCCAGTTTCTTTTTCATGCCGCGGTTGGCGCGGTCCATGGCCTTTTCAGCGCGGACGCGTTTGCTAATCTCTCGCACCACCACCATGCGCCCGCTGAGCTCCGTCACCTGGTTGCGCAAAGGCAGCAAGCGCACATCAAAGGTGCGTTTCGGCGAGGATGTGATGCGCAACTGAATTTCGGAAGTTAATGAGGGGCCAAGGTGTTCGATCAGTTGGGGCCAATTCTTCAGCAACTGGGCGGCTTCCTCGCCAATCTGCTTGTCGCCCTGCAAGTTGAGCAAGGTCTTGGCGGCCGGGTTCATATCCACCAGGCGGTTGCGCAGATCAAAGACCAGCACCCCGTCGGCCATCTGCTCCACCACTGCATCACGCGCCACCGGCAGAATATCCAGCAGCCCCAGTTCAAACAGAGCGAAAGCCAGGACCAAGCCGGTGGCGGTGAAGGCCAAAGGTGTCATATCCAAATTCGGGAAGGGCTGGAACCCCGAAAGGCTGGCGGCGTTGGCCACAAAGGGGATCGAGATGCCGACCAAAATCGTCAGGATCTGCTGTTGGTAAATGCCTTTGGCGCGGGCATAGGCATTGAAGAACAACACACAGCAAAACAGGATCAATGCATAGTTGTAGGCTACATGGCCATAGAACAGGATGCCGCCAGTCAGAATGGCGCCCTGCCCTGGCAGGCGCTCTCCAAAGAACAGGCCGTGCCAGGGGTCGGTCCACAGCATTAGCACCATAGCGATCGGCTGGATGGCCAGCAACACCTTAAGGCGCTGGGTGATCTCGCTGGCACGGCCGGTGAAATGCATGGTGAAGACCAGCAGAGTGGTGGGCACCAGAGCCACGCCCAGGTAGGTCATATCCAACCAGAAATAGCCTTCCGGCTCGACCGGCAGCCAAAAGACGCCGTAGGAAACCGACCACCAGGCCAGAGCCAACATCAGCACCGCCAGAGGGCGACTGCCCCGGTAATCCCCACGTGTCCAAGCCAAGCGTGCCACCACAAGGCATACCGCAGCGGCAATCAACAGGGCTAGCGCATAGGCTAAGTCATTCATTAATTAAGTACATGCCTCAAGGGAAGTAGCTAATTTTGCCCACACATCCCAAATTCAGCAAATCTCCAGACGGACCATTTTTCGGCGCAGCCAAAGGTCAATCCTCTCAGTTATACTGGCCTGCTATGCAGCAAATTCGCAATTTTTGCATCATCGCCCATATCGATCACGGCAAATCCACGCTGGCTGACCGTTTGTTGCAGCTGACCGATACCATCTCGGCCCGGGACATGACCGCCCAGGTGCTGGACAGCATGGACCTGGAGCGCGAAAAGGGCGTGACGATCAAAGCCTCGGCCGTGCACATGCAGTACAAGGCCCAGGATGGCAAGACCTACACCCTGAACCTGATCGATACCCCCGGCCATGTGGACTTTGGCTACGAAGTCAGCCGGGCGCTGGCGGCCTGCGAAGGCGCCCTGCTGGTGGTGGACGCCAGCCAGGGCGTGCAAGCCCAAACGCTGGCCAATCTGTATCTGGCGCTGGAAGCCGACCTGGAGATCATCCCGGTGATCAACAAGATCGACATGCCGGCCGCCAACCCGGACCGGGTGGCGGAGGAGATCAGCCAGCTGATCGGCAGCGACCCAGACGATATTCTGCGCATCTCGGCCAAGTCCGGCATCCATGTCGAAGCCGTGCTGGAAGCGGTGGTGCAGCGCGTGCCGCCCCCCAAGGGCGACCCGGACGCCCCGCTGCGAGCGATGATCTTTGATTCGCATTACGACGCCTACAAAGGCGTGATCGCTTATGTGCGCGTGATGGATGGCAGCCTGCAGGGGCTGGACACGCTAAAGCTGATGGCGACCGGCGCCGAGCTGCGTCCGATCGAGATGGGCACCTTTTCGCCCACGCTGGTGCCGCGCAAGGCGCTGGAGACCGGGCAGGTGGGTTACGTAGCCACCGGCCTGAAGACCGTCTCAGAGTGCCGCGTGGGCGACACCTTTACGTACAAATCCCACCCGGCCGCGCAAGCCCTGCCGGGCTACCGCCAGGTCAAGCCGATGGTGTATGCCGGCATCTACCCGGTGGAGGGGGACGACTACCCCGAGCTTAAAGATGCCTTGGAAAAACTGCAGCTCAACGACGCTTCGCTGGTCTACGAGCCGGAGATCTCGCAAGCACTCAACTTTGGCTTTCGCTGCGGGTTCCTGGGCATGTTCCATATGGAAATCGTGCAGGAACGCCTGGAACGCGAATATGACCTGGATATCATCGTCACCGCCCCTTCGGTGGCCTATGAAGTGCTGCTGAAGAACGGCAACACTGTTCGGGTGGATTCACCGGCCGAACTGCCCGACGAAGGCGAGATCGCCGAAGTGCGCGAGCCGTGGATGGAGATCCAGATCTTCACGCCCACCAGCTATTACGGCCCGGTGATGGAGCTGATCACCAAGCGCCGCGGCGTTTACCTGCGCGAGGAATACCCCGGGCCGGAACGCGTGCAGCTGTACTTCGACATTCCGTTGGCTGAGATCATCGTAGACTTCTTTGACCAACTCAAATCCGCCACGCGCGGTTATGCCTCGTTGGACTACCAGCTGAAGGAATACCGCGCCGATGCCCTGGTAAAGCTGGAGATCCATGTCAACCAGGAACCCGTCGACGCCTTCACCACCATCGTGCACAAGGACCATGCTTTCAGCAAAGGCCAGGCAGTCATCACCAAGCTCAAAGACCTGATCCCCCGCCAGCTGTTCGTGGTGCCCATCCAGGCCGTGTCCCAAGGCCGGGTAATCTCGCGCGCCAACGTAAAGGCCATGCGCAAGGATGTGCTGGCCAAGTGCTACGGCGGTGACGTGACCCGCAAGCGCAAACTACTCGAGAAGCAAAAGAAGGGCAAGAAGCGCATGAAGATGGTGGGCAGTGTGGAGATCCCGCAGGAGGCCTTCCTGGCTGTGCTGCGCTTGAACGATGACTAAGGCCGAGCAGAGCAAGCAACCCAGCACTTTATGGCGCATGCTGCCCGGCCTGTTGGTCACGGCGCTGGCAGTGGCGGCCTTGGTGTATTTGGTTGATCTGGAAGAACTGGGCCAGGCCCTGTCTGCGGTGCGCCTCAGCATTCTGCCGCCCGTGCTATTGTGTTTTGTGGGCACCCTGATCACGCGCTCGCTGGCCTGGCGCACCATCCTGCAAGAACGCGCCAGCTTCAAAGACAGCTTCCTGGCGCTCAACCAGGGATATTTACTCAACAATGTGCTGCCTTTCCGGCTGGGGGAGCTGGGCCGGGCGCTGCTGTTGGGCAACCGCATCGGGCTGCCCTTCTGGCAGGTGCTCTCCAGCATCGTGGTGGAGCGCGTCTTCGACCTGGGGATTGCCGCCGGCCTATTGATGGCGACCCTGCCGCTGGTGGTGGGCGCCGAAGGCGCCTACACGGCGGCCTGGGTCGCCGGCGGGCTGGTGTTGGTCGGCTTCATCGCCTTATTTCTGATGGCGGCCAAGCCCGAGCTGGTCACGCGGGTGCTGGGCCAGCTGACCGGTCGCTGGCCGCGGCTGCAAGCCTGGCTGAGCGACAAGCTGCAGCAGTTTCTGGAGGGCATTGCCGCCCTGCGCAGCCCAGCCCGTTTCTTTAAAGTGGCCGCCTTAATGCTGCTGACCTGGGTACTAAACATAGGCTGGTATTACCTGCTGATGCTCAACTTCTTCCCGCAAGCCACCTGGTTGTGGGCTGCCTTCAGTATTGGCATTGTCTCGGTGGGCGTGGCGCTGCCCTCCTCGCCCGCCTATGTGGGCGTGCTGGAGGCGGCCATGGTGGCCGCGTTGAGCCTGTTCGGCGCAGACCCAGCCACGGCGCTGGCCTATGCGCTGGTATCGCATGTGATCTATGTAGTGGTCACCGGCCTGCTGGGGATTTACGGGTTCTGGCAGCAAGGCCAATCCCTGGGAGAGGTATATACTCAACTGCTCAACCGTTCTGGGGCAAAATAAGCACATGGCAGACAAGATCCTGATCACCGGCGGGGCCGGTTTCATCGGCAGCAACTACGCCGACCATTTGCTGGGCCGCGGCGCCCAGCTGACCCTCTTCGACAACCTCTCCCGTACCGGGGCTGAAAAGAACCTGAACTGGCTGCGCCAAAAGCACGGTGGGGACAGCTTCGAGTTGATCGTGGGCGACGTGCGCGACAGCGGCGCCCTGCAAGACGCGGTGGGCGATGCGGCTGTGATCGTGCACCTGGCCGGCCAGGTGGCTGTGACCAGCTCGGTGACTGACCCGCGCAGCGATTTCGACATCAACGCCCTGGGCACCTTCAATCTATTGGAAGCGGTGCGCGCCGCCGGGCACAAGCCCTTCATCCTCTACGCCTCGACCAACAAGGTCTACGGCGAGATGAGCGAACACCGCCTGGTGGAAGAAAAGACGCGCTACCGCTACGAGCGCCTGCCGCATGGCCTGCCGGAAAGCCAGCCACTGGACTTTCACTCACCCTATGGCTGCTCCAAAGGCACCGCCGAGCAGTACGTACGCGACTATGCCCGCATTTACGGCATCCCCAGCGTGGTCTTCCGACAGAGTTGCATTTACGGCCCGCGCCAGTTCGGCGTGGAGGACCAGGGCTGGCTGGCCTGGTTCGTGATCGCGGCGGTGCTGGGCAAAGCCATCACCATTTACGGGGATGGCAAGCAGGTGCGCGACATGCTGCATGTCAGCGACCTGATGGCCGCCTATGACGCGGCCATCGCTCGCCGCGAGCAGGTAGCCGGGCAGATCTTCAATATGGGCGGCGGGCCGCTGCACACGCTTTCCATCTGGGCCGAGTGCGGCCCGCTGCTGGAAAAGCAGCTTGGCCGCAAGATCCCGGTGGAGCATGGCCCGGTGCGCCCCGGCGACCAGGCAGTCTACATCAGCGACATCCGCAAGGCCAAGCAGGCGCTGGGCTGGCAGCCCAAGATGCGCGTGGAACAAGGCGCCGCCGAACTGGTGGACTGGGTGGAAGCCCACCGGGAGCTTTTTGGCTAAGATACCTTGTGCGCATCCTCACCGTTCTGACCTATTACCGTCCGCACACCAGCGGGCTGACGATCTACGCCGAACGGCTGGCCAAAGCGCTGGCGACCCGCGGCCACCAGTTGACCGTGCTGACCTCGCAATTTGAGCCCAACCTGCCGCTGGAAGAGCAAAGCGAGGGCTTGCGCATCCGGCGGGTGCCGGTGGCACTGCGGGTTAGCAAGGGCGTGATCATGCCCAGTTTCGGGCGCATCGCCAGCGAAGAGATCCGAAAGCACGACGTGCTGCTACTGCACCTGCCGCAGTTCGACGCGGCCGGCCTGGCCTTGCGCGGCCGCCTGTGGAAGAAGCCCACCGTCTTCATTTATCACTCAGACCTGACCCTGCCGCCCGGCCTGTTCAACTGGCTGGTGGGCGCGGTGGTGGGGCTGATGAACAGCCTGGCCGGCCTGTTCACGCACAAGATCTCGTCTTACACGCAAGACTTCGCCAGCCACTCGCCGCTGCTGCGGCGTTTTGCGCACAAAGTGCGCATCATCCCGCCAGCGGTGGAGCTGCCGGCGGCCCTGCCGGCCGAAGTGGCCGCCCTGGCTGCCGCACACAACCCGCAGGGCAAACGCCCGGTGATCGCCATGGCCACCCGCCTGGCGGCCGAAAAAGGCGTGGAACTGCTGTTGGATGCGCTGCCGGCGGTGTTCGCCAAGTATCCGGGGGCGATGGTCTGGTTTGCCGGCCAGCACACGGATGTGCTGGGCGAAGAGGCCTACTGGCAGAGCCTGCGGCCGCGCATCGAAGCCCTGCAACGCGCCGGGCGCTGGACATTCCTGGGTACGCTGACTTTGCCAGAGATGGCCGCCTTTTACCCCAACATTGACCTGCTGGTGGTGCCCAGCACCAACTCCACCGAGACCTTTGGCTTCGTGCAAGTGGAAGCCATGATGAACGGCAAGCCAGTCGTGGCCAGCAACCTGCCGGGCGTGCGCCAGCCGGTGCGGCTGACCGGCATGGGCCGGGTGAGCCCGGTGGGCGACGCGGCGGCCCTGGCGGAGAACATGCTGGCGGTGCTGGACGGCCCGCAGCCCAGCGCCGCCCAGGGCACCCAGCTGCGGGCTGAGTTCAGCCCGGCGGCCTGCGCCGAACGGCATGAAGCCTTGTTCGGCGAGATTTACCAGCAGTTGCACGGCAAGGAGTTGTCGTGAGCACGCCAGAGACGCGGGCGCCCAGCCGCTTCCTGCTGCCGATGATGGGCGAGCTGCCGTATTTCCGGGCCTTGCTGCGGGCGGTGGAAGCCGAGTTCTACGACGATTTTGTCTTGAGCACGCCCGTGCTGGACCTGGGCTGCGGCGACGGTCTGTTCGCCCATCAGGTCTTTGAACAGACCCTGGATGTGGGCATAGACCCGGCTTTGGGCGCCCCGGGCGGGGCCAAAAGCAAACCCGCGTATCACCAGCAAGCCCCGAACCGAGGCCGCCC
>JAHCII010000019.1 GCA_026129305.1 Anaerolineales bacterium | reverse complement strand
CGAGACGAAGTCCGAGCCGGTGGAGGTGATCACGCGTGCCGTGAAGGTCGAAGCGTTGAGGCCATGGTCGATGACGGTGTTCAAATAGGTTTCCAAGCCGCGGGCACGCGCCGCACTGGGTGCCTGACCCTCGAGCATGTACAAGTAATTGGCCGCATGCGCCAGTTTGGGGTCCGGCGACAGCGGCTCTTGGCCGTTGCGCAGGCGCCAAGCGGCGGCCACAATCGTGGGCGTGGCAGCTAGGAGCCGCTTGGCCAGCCACTCATCACTGTCCTGCGCATCACTTTCAGTGTCCAGTACGCCCGTGGCTACACGCAATGCGTCCATGATATCCAGATCTTTGTGGGCGATCGAGCGCAAAAGATCCAGCGCGGCCGGCGGCAGGCTGCGCAGCGCGGCCAGCTCCGCAGTGAAGGCCTGCAGCTCAGTTTCTTTCGGGAGTTGGCCGTACCACAACTGATAGACCATTTCTTCGTAACTAGCTTTATCAGCAATCGTTTCTAATTTGAAGCCGCCGATGACCAATTCCCCCGCCAAACCATCCACTTTGCTCATCCGGGTCTGGGCGGCTACCACGCCCTCCAGCCCCGGCACATAAGTATTCTGCGACATACCTGCTCCTACACCTCAGATGAATTGGCTCCATTCTAACCCTCTAGCCACTCTGATAGCCAAGATTTGCCAAAAAATCGGCTACACTACGGAAGACACAAGGAGTTCTCAATGAAGACAGTTGGCAATATTTTCGCCGCGATTTTGGTCTTTTTCGGCGTGCTATTTATATGGGGTGCGTTCAGCGATCAGGGCGGCGGCATTGGTTGGATCGCGGTTGGCGCCATCAGCACCGCAATTGGTCTGGGCATCATTTGGTACGTGAACCGCAAAGATCCTGCCTCTCAAGAACACAAGGTGACCTACCAAGTGGAGCTCACCGGAGATGTCAATCTGGAGAACTTCCAGTGCCGCCAGTGCGGCGGCGCGCTGAGCAGCGAAAACGTGCGCCTGGTGGGCGGCGCGCTCAACGTCGAATGCCCCTATTGTGGGGCTGTCTATCAAGTCGAAGAGAAACCCAAATGGTAAGACAGTTTTTGCAGAACCTGCGCAAGCCGTCCTGGCGTTCTGCCCTGCTGCTGCTCGGCCTGCTGGTCATGCTGGCCATGCCGTTCAGTGTCTCGGCCCAGGACTATTATTTCGCTGTGCCACGCGCCTGGGTGGATGTGTACTGGGAGAGCGACGGCACCGTCACAGTTGACTATGAAGTTGTTTTCCAAAACGGCACCGGGGCGCATCCCATCGACGTGGTGGACCTGGGCCTGCCCAACCGGCAATATTCTGCCGGCAATATCACCGCATCCATGAACGGCCAGGCGGCATCACGCATTGAGGCGCAATCTCCTTACATTGATGCCGGCCCCGCCATCTACTTTAGCAATCCCATCCCAGCCGGCGGCAGCGGCACTTTCCGCGCCCGTGTGACCGGCATTCGTCAGGTGCTGTATACCGACAACCTGGATGACGATTACGCCAGCGCTTTGTTCATGCCGAATTACTTCGGCAGTGAATTCACCTACGGCACAACAGACCTGACCGTCATCTTCCACCTGCCGCCCGGTGTGCAGCCGGCGGAGCCGCGCTGGCACACTGAAGGCCATGTGGGGTTCCCGGATGAGCCGGTAACCGGACGGGATAACCAGGGGCGCATCACCTACACCTGGCGCAACCCCAGCGCCAGTCCTTCGCGTGAATACATCTTTGGCGCCTCTTTCCCCACTCACTACGTGCCGGCCAGTACCATCCAGCAACCCAACATCTGGCAGCGCCTGGGTCTGGACCCGGACTTTGTCATCACCATGCTGGTGTGCTGTTGTTTTGGCCTGATCATGGGCATCATCATCTGGGTGGCAGTGGCGGCAGACCGCCGGCGCCGCATGCAGTACTTGCCACCCAAGATCTCGATCGAAGGCCACGGCATCAAGCGCGGCCTGACCGCCCCGGAGGCGGCTATCCTGCTCGAACAGCCCATGGACAAGATCATGACCATGATGCTTTTCTCGGCGATCAAGAAGGGCGCGGCTGAGGTGGAGAAACGCGATCCCCTGGAACTCAAAGTGGCTTCGCCGCTGCCCGCCGAGGCCGGTCTGCGTGATTATGAGATGGAATTCCTGGGCGCATTCGCCCAGAGCAACAAGACCAAGCGCCGCAAAGAACTGCAAGACATGATGGTGCGCCTGGTCAAGGGCGTGGCGACCAAGATGCGCGGCTTCAGCAAGCGTGAAACCGTCGACTTCTACCGCAAGATCTCCGAGGATGCCTGGAAGCAAGTGGAGGCAGCCGACACACCCAAGGTCCAGAGCCAGCTGTACGAAGAGAACCTGGAATGGACCATGATGGACAAGGATTACAACCGCCGCACACAAGACGTCTTCGGCGGTGGTGGGCGCTCTGTGTATGTACCGCGCTGGTGGGGCAGCTATGACCCCACCTTCCGCACCGCCGGCGGCGGGGGGCGCAGCGGCCCCGGTGCACCGACCAAAAGCACGGGCGGCGGCGTTTCGCTGCCCACCCTGCCGGGCTCGGATTTCGCCGCCTCCATGGTACAGGGCGTGCAGAACATGGCCGGCGGCGTGGTGGGCAACCTGAGCGACTTTACCGGTGGTGTAACCAAGGTCACCAACCCACCGCCCCCACCCAGCCGCACCAGCAGCAGTGGCGGTGGCTTTAGCGGCGGCGGCAGCTCCTGCGCCTGCGCTTGCGCCGGCTGCGCCTGCGCCTGCGCCGGAGGAGGCCGCTGATGGGCTGGCGAGAACGCCTGGGCTTGAGCGACACCGAGCGCGCCGCTCCCCTGGAGCCGGGCTTTTACACCTACACCGCGCCGGCCAGCCATCCCTTCCACTACCGCCTGCACCTGCGTGTAGAGCCGAACGGCGAAGGGTTGCTGGTGCTGAATGCCTCGACGGTGATGCACCTCAACCAATCCGCCACAGAATATGCATATCACTTCATCCACCTGACCCCTCCCGATGAAGTTGCCGCCAAAATCAGCCAACGCTACCGGGTGAGTAAAAAACAGGCCGATACGGATTACGCCAACTTTGCGCAAAGCCTGCAAACACTGATCGAGACGCCTGACCTGGATCCGGTAACCTACCTGAACCTGGAACGCCAGGCGCCCTATACCGACTCGATGACCGCGCCCTATCGGCTGGATTGCGCGTTGACTTACAAGCTGCCCGCCGGAGCGCCGCGCGATGCGGCGCCCACCAAGCGCGTGACCCGCGAGCTGAGCACCGAAGAGTGGACGCAGATCATCGACAAGGCCTACGAAGTCGGCATCCCGCATGTGCTGTTCACCGGCGGCGAACCCACCCTACGTGAGGACCTGCCGCAACTGCTGCAGCGCGCCGAAGAGCACGGCCTGGTGAGCGGCCTGATTACCGACGGCCGCAAGCTGGGCGACACGCGTTACCTGAAGACCTTGTTAGATGCCGGCCTGGACCACGCCATGATCGTGCTGCAGCCCAACAAAGAGGAAACCTGGGACTCACTGGCCAGTTTTGCCTACTGGCGCAAGGTGCTCGACGATGACATTTTCATCGCCGCCCACCTGACGCTGACCAAGCAGAACGCCAAGCAGATCAATAGCCTGATCGACCGCATCGCCGAGAGCGGCGTGCGTGCCCTGTCGTTGAGCGAGAGTGACGAAGCACTCAGCGACAAGCTGCAAACCGCCGCCGACCACGCCAACCATATGGGCTTGCCGCTGGTCTGGGACATGCCGGTGCCTTACTCAGGCTTAAACCCGGTGAGCCTGGAGCTCAAAGCCCAGAAAACCAAAGCGCTGGACGGGGCCGGCCGCGCCTGGCTGTACGTCGAGCCGGATGGCGACGTGCTGGCAGGACAGGGCGGCAAGAAAGTGCTGGGCAATATGCTGAATGACAAGTGGAGCAAGATCTGGAAGGTTAAGGCATAGCCCTTCATAGACAAAAAAGAGGCCAGTCCTTTTGACCGGCCTCTTTTTTTCATCTACGGCTAATCCGTGCTTTTTACCAGCTTCACACCGAGCGCAGCCAGTCGCTGCTGCTCCGCGCGTGCCAGGCCGACGAAGTCGACCTCAGGGTGCAGGATGGGGCTGGTGCAGTCGATCAGGAAGTGCATGCCTCCAACACCTGGGGCTTGCTGGCGAAGTACTCCACCGCCTGCACCTGGCTGGCGATCACGCAGTGCGTTTCGGCCTCGCCGGCCCACCAGGTGCGCTGGTAACCGGCCAGCTCGTCCAGTAAGGACTGGTCGGCCCGGCCGCGTAGGTCGCCGGGATATTCCACTTCTGGCGCAAAGGCGCCGTAGCGTTCCACCTGCGGCAGGTCGCCCTTGGTCACAAAGACTGGCTGGGTCTGCCGGGCGGCGCTGTGCCAGGCAATCGCCTCGTACAACGCCGACGAGAGGGCCTGGCCCCAGGTGCCCACCATGGTGTGCTTGGGCCAGATCATCAGCTGCTTCTGGCCCTGCTTGGCCAGTTCAGTGACGTAGTGCTGCGACCACTCCGCATCCTGCCGGGCGACCCAGGCGTCCTGGGCCACATCTTCGGCAGTGATGACGGTGAAAGGCGCCGGCTGCTCGCCGGTGGCCGGGTTGTGCCACCACTCGCTGTAGAAGATCTGCATCGGATAGTGCGAATCCAGCGTGCAGTAGATGGCGCTGATCTGCTCGGCTTTGTTGTAAATGAATTCGACCAGGCGCTGCAGGTCGGCCTCGGAGCCGGGCACACTCAACGCTCCATCAGGACGCACAAAGTCGTTTTGCATATCGATCACCACCAGCGCCGCGGGAGCCTTGTCCTCGGCTGTGGGCCGCAAGCCGGCCTGGGCGCCCAGCGTCATAAACTCCTGGGTGCGCGGCACGTAGTCGCGGAAGGCATCTTCACTGTTGTAGAGCGTAGGCAAATTAGACATCAGGGCTCCTCAGACACAAGCTCGTACAATGATAATAGAGATTAATCAGCCGTAAAACGTGGTGCGGGTGATGTCATTGAGCAAGGTCGCGGTGGTGGCATCCTCTTCACGGCCCAAGGTCAGCTTGACATCTTCCTCAGCCACCACACCCGCCAACCCATCCATCACACCCTTAGCCCAAGCAGCGAAGCCCACTGCGCCCAGTTCCTGGCCGGAGCCGCGCGGCGGGCGCAGCCACAACGGCAAGTAGCTGAGCTCCTGCGTATCCAGCACACCGGCGAACTCGTCGCCAAGCAGTACCCAGCCAAAGTTGCGGTCCAGCACTTTCTGGCGTTCAAAGGTCAGGCGGCCGTCGCTGCGCGCTTCACGCGGGGCCCGCTCGATGATCAGGCGGTAGTATTCCCGGCTCTCCTCCAGGCTGTAGCCGCCCACCCGCCCGGCCACATAGCGCACCAACGGCTGCACCGCCACGCCCAGGTCCAACTCGGCCACCGGGCGGCCCGGATTGGCCTCGATAATCTCCAGAAACGGCTCTTCGTAGTGATGCAATGTGCTGTTGATCTTCTGCGCAGCCGCCCGGCGCTGGTCGCCGCGCGCCTGTGGACTCAGGCCTCGGCCCTGGGTGCGAAAGGCCTCGGTCACTTCCACCGTCAGCGGATCGGCAGCTACCTGGCGCAGGAAGCCTTTGCGCAGCATCTCGAAGATGACCAGGGTGAGCGTGATATGCAGAGGACGGCCCAGCAAGATAGCGCCTTCGGCAGGAGTCAGGCCGCGCTTGACCCCGCCGCCTTCGATGCGCGCCAGGGCAGGCGTGTAGGGCTGCAGGTTGGCCTGCCGCCAGCGCCAGACGCGGAAGGCGATGTAAACCAGAGCAAAAAGAATACTTATTTCAACGAGCATCCATACCTCGGCTGCCACGGCCTTTAGGGTCGCACGGTCGTACGATCCTACTACAGAGCCTGAACATCACCATCCCTCCCAAAGTTTCAGGGGTTATAAGCTATGTACCCGCGCATGCGTTCTAATTCGGTCTGGTTTCGTATGACGCGATCGTAAAAGTTCCTTTGCCAAATCAGTATCTCAGGATCTCCTAGATGCGCCCTAAGCACTCGAGTACTAGCCGCTTTATAAGCAGCAACTAGTGAGCCCAATGACCTTGGCTTCCGTTGTTGTTGGGGCGCACGGCCGTGCGCCCCAACGCTGACTGTCGAGGAGGCTTGTGTGCCATCAAGGTCATCAATAAAAAGGATGGCGTGCAAATGATCTGGCATGAATACAAACTCATCCAAACGTATTTCTTTTCTCATAGCTACCGAAGTTAACAACTCTTGTCGTGCTAAGCTTCCAACAGCATTCAGCAACACATCGCCATTATTCAACACACCAAACAGTGGCCTGCGGTCTTTCACAACCAAAGTAACAAAATAGGCCCCGGGCAAGGAATAATCATAACCCTGGAGCCTATTCGAATTCCTACGTCGCAAAGTCGTCCTTACTGAATTTCCTCCAGGCCGATCAGCGACATGTTACCGCTGGAGCGCACCGTGGTGCGCGTGGTGCTGGGCGAAGGGATGAAGCCGCCTGTCGGGATATAGCCGGCAGTGTGCACATGGCTCTTGATCTCGTGGGCCGCCCCGCCGGTGCCGCAGCTGCCGCTGCAGCCTGAGCAACCGCCGCCACCCTCGCCGGCGATGCGCACACCATCGCGTGCTTCACGTTCAATGCGGCAGCCGCCGCCGCACAGCGGCAGGTCGGGGCAGGTCCAGCACTTCTCCGGCAGGCCATAGCCCCTGGGGTCTTCTTCGCGGTGGCGGAAAGAGCGGAACAGTTCCCCATCCCAAATTTGCTCCCAAGGATCGTGCAGGATGTTGCCTGCGGAGACGTAATACGACTGGCAGGGCAGCACATCGCCATTCGGTTCAATACAGAGCGAGTACTCCCCGGCATTGCAGCGCTTGGCGCCAATTTCCAGTTCCACCGGGGACATGCGGCAATACTCGGTGGGCGTGTACCACAGGAAGCGCATGCCCAGCTCGTCCGCCTTATCACGCACGCGCACCAGCAAGGCGGGCATCTCCGCCTCGGTGATGGCAGACGGATGGGCAAAACCGCCGCCGGAATAGATCATGCCGTTCATCGCAAAAGTGCGGATGCCCAGCGAGTAAAGGAACTCGATGATCTCTTCGGCGTGGTCCATGTTGGCCCGCATCAGCGTGGTGTTGGTGATGACGTGCACGCGGCTGGCCACCGCGTTCTCGATGCCCCGCAAGGTCTGCTCGAACGAAGTCGCCCCCATCATGGCATCGTGCACTTCTCCCCGGCTGGAACCCAGCGTGATCTGCACATGGTTCAAGCCGGCCTCGGCCAATTCTTCCATATAGGGCTTGTGGGCGATGTGACGGCCGTTGGTGTTGAGGCCCACCACCATGCCCAGCTTCTCGGCGTACTGGATGATCTGCGGCAGGTCCGGGTGCAGCGTAGCCTCGCCGCCGGTCAGGATCAGGTGCGGCACACCCAACTCAGCCAGGCGGTCCAGCACGGCCTGCCACTCCGCCAAAGGCAGCGAGGGCATTTGCAGGCGGTCGTTCTCGTTGTAGCAGTGCGGGCACTCATTGTTGCAGCCGTAGGTCAGCGCCATGTCTACTTTATAGGGCGCATTGATCTCAATACTGAACAAGGGCGACATGGATACCGCATCAGACAGGCGGCAGGTGGCACAGTCCCCGTCCGGGTGGCGGAAACCGTCGACCATGTCGTAGATCTGGTCCAGCTCGCTGTTCAGCTGCGCAGCGTCCACGCCGCTGCGCCAGCTGGCCAGGCGCGCCCGGGCCGCGTGGCGTGGCACACCATCCAAGGCCATCTTGGCCATCAGGGTCGCGGTCTGGTTCAGGTGTACCACATCGGTCACATCCACGAAGAGCACGCCATTGCCGCTGGGCTCCACCCGCAGGTGGATGCGGAAAGTGCGCCCGTTGGATGCCTCGATATCGTAATAATGCAATCCCAAGCTGGGAGTTTCAGGGGGTTGCAGGGCGGCCAGAAAACTGCTGGAGTTCTGGCGAAGGCCCTGCCAAAGTGCGTTCACGGATGTGGGGCGAATAGCGATGGCCATAGATACAGTATATAACCTGTAAGGGCGACCGTCTATTACGATTTTCCCTGAGCAATTTTCCAAGCTCTATAATACTCAGGATGTCCCTGCCCCCTGACCTGGCTGAACGCCGCTACCAGCAGCAAGCCGGCTGGACCGCGCCGCTGCGCCGCCACCTGTTCGCCCGGGCCGGGCTGGCCAACGCCCAGCGCGTACTGGAGATAGGCTGCGGCCCCGGCGCCGTGCTGCGCAGCCTGCCCGCCACTCGCGCAGCCATCCACGGCCTGGATATTGACCGCCCTGCCCTGCAACGGGCACAAAGTGTCTGCGCGGCCGATTTGATCTGCGGCGATGCGCTGTATCTGCCTTATGCGGACAACAGCTTCGATCTGAGCTTCTTCCATTATGTGCTGCTCTGGCTACCTGACCCGGTGCAAGCCCTGCGGGAGGCCGCCCGCATCACGCGGCGCGGCGGGACAGTCCTGGCCTTTGCCGAGCCAGACTACACCGCCCGCGCCGCGCCAAGCAGCGCCTTGCAGACACTCAATCAGCTGCAGATCCAGGCTCTGCGCCAACAAGGGGCCGACCCTGGTTTTGGCGCGCACCTGGCCGCCAGCTTTGCCGCGGCCGACCTACCGCCCTCGGAAAGCGGCCGGCTGCAAAGCGATCCGGCCGCGCGGGACAACCCGCTGGAAGCCGAAGTGCTGCAGGCGGACCTGGCCGGGCTGCTGCCCGCAGCCGATTTGGCCGCACAGCTGGCCTCACTCCAAGCCCAACCCGTCGCGGAAGTGCCTACCTACTTCGCCTGGGCGCGCCTTGCCTGAGGCATTTGACACTTCAGCAAGCGGCCTGCAACCGTATAATGGGGGATGAAAGCTTGAGGAACAACATGAATAAACACAATCTATTTTGGGGCGCGCTGCTGATCCTGGCCGGTGTTCTTTTCCTGGGCAACAATCTCAACTGGTTCAGCATTCGGCCGCAGTTACTCTTTCCCATCGTGTTGATCGCACTGGGCATTTACACCCTGCTCAGCCGCCAATGGCCGGACGACCAGAACAGCACAGCGGATAGCCTCCAAATCCCCCTTGAGGGCGCCAAGCGCGCCGAGCTGCGTCTGACCTACGGCGCCGGCAAGCTCAGCCTCAGCGGCGGCGGCAGCGGGACGCAGCTGCTCAGTGGTTCAGGCTCGCTCCAGCATTCCGCTCGGCGCGAGGGCGATACATTGCGCGTGCGCCTGGAAACCGGTCTGCACGGCCTGACCACCTTCTTCCCCTGGAATTGGAATGACGCGCAGGGCCTCAAGCTGCAGCTCAATGCCAAAACCCCAGCGACGATCAAGCTGGAATGCGGAGCGGCGGACAGCACGCTGGATCTGCGCGACACCCAGGTTCAGGAGATCGAGATCGAGACGGGGGCCAGCAGCACCACTCTGGTGATGCCAGAGCGGGCCGGGCACACACGGGCCAAGATCTCCGGCGGGGCGGCCAATTTCGACATCACCGTGCCGGAAGGCGTAGCAGCCCGCATCAACGTTGAATCGGGGCTGGGTTCAGTGGTCATCAATGAGCAGCGCTTTCCGCGAAACCTGAATGCCTACCAATCCGTAGACTATGACAAAGCAGCCAACAAACTGGAGTTGATCATCGAAGTTGGCCTCAGTTCTGTACAGGTGAAATAGGAGAACCATGCAACGAGACTACCGCACCATCTTTGGCGTGCTGCTGATCGCCGGCGGCATCCTGATCGGCCTGCAGCAATGGGGTTACCTCAAAGGCGACTGGAACGATGCCTTGTTTGCCGGCCTGTGGGCCTTGGGCGCCTTGTATTTCTTTGACCAGGCGCGCCTCCAAAACAATCCCTGGCTGAATTTCGTCGGGTTGGTGTTGGCGGGTCTGGCAGCTTCCAACCTGCTTGATCTCTTCTTCCCGCCCATCGGCGATGCTCTGGGCGGCGCGGTCTTTTTGGGCGCCATTGGGGCCGGCTTCCTGTTCATCTTCCGGCGCGAACCCAGCAACTGGTGGGCGCTGATCCCCAGCGGGGTCATGTTCACGCTGGCGATCATCTCGGTATTGGATGATCTGCGCCTGGATATACCCTTTGAAACCGGCGGGTTGCTCTTTATTGGCATTGGCCTGACTTTCCTGATCATCAGCCGGTTGCGCACCAGCAGCGAGCCCTTGGGCTGGGCCATTTTCCCGGCTGGAGCCCTGATCCTTTTTGGCTTGTTTGTCAGCCTGGGCAGCGCAGCCAGTTGGAACTACGTTTGGCCGGTGATCATTATCGTGGTCGGCATTTGCCTGCTCTGGCAATCGCTGCGCAAGAGCTAGCCAAGATCACGGTTTTCACCGATACTAGGGATCTATGGAAGCCAAGCTTATTCTTTCGCTCGTCTCCAGCTATCTGATCGGTTCCATCCCCTTTACACAAATCCTTGCCCGCTGGGTCAAAGGCATAGACCTGCGCCAAGTGGGCAGCCGCAATGTGGGCGGGCGCAACCTGTCGCGCCAACTGGGGGTGGCCTGGGGGCTGCTGGGCGGCGCCCTGGACGTGGCCAAGGGCGCCGCAGCCCTGTGGTTGGCGGAAGTGCTCGGCGTAGACTACCCCGAGCGGCTGCTCAACGGCATGGCCGTGGTAGCGGGCCATAACTGGCCGGTGTGGCTGCGCTTCCACGGCGGCAAAGGCCTGCTGGCCGCCCTGGGGGCGATCAGCTACATCGTCTTCCCGGAAGGTTTTTGGAGCTTTGTAGTGGGCATGGCGATCTTGCTGCCCACCCGCAACATCCTCTACACCAGCACGGCCGGTTTTGCCAGCATGCTGGTGGTGGCCGCGCGGCACAACCGCCCTGCCGAGGTCGTCTACTTTATTATCGCCACCTGGGGGGTCGTATTTCTCGCCAGCCTGCCGGATGTGATCAAGACCTTACGCACACCAGGCGCCCTCAAGGCCTACCTGCATGAACCTGACGCTGTATACCGGCAAAGCACTCAAAAACGCAAAAAACCCTAACTTCGCTAAAGAAAGGCAAAATACTTATGCTATCGACCTTCACCAAAGATTGGCAGCGCCACGCCCCGGCTTGGCTGCTGACTGCGCTGACTGTGGTCTTCGGCCTGCAGGAGCTGCGCGTGCTCTTTGTCGGCTTTGTCGGCTACCTGCGCGATTCGGTGGGCATGTCCTCGCTCAGCCTGGCCCCGGTGGCCATCGGCATCTTTGCGCTCAGCTTCCTGGCTGGGCTGCTCAACCGCCTGGCGGGTACGCGCAATGCGCTCTGGATCAGCGCAGGCGGCCTGGCCCTACTGCGTGCCGCGGAGCAGTTCGCCCAGACCGCACCGCTGGACCTGTACATTTCCGCCGCGGCGGTAGCTCTCTTCCTCATCTTCATTCCGGTAGCCATCGGCAGCGTGCGCGCCCAGGGCGGCAATGCCCCGCTGCACTTTGGGCTGGCCTTCCTGCTGGGCCTGGCGCTGGACGGCGTGATCGTCGCCGCCGGACGCACGCTGGACCTCTCATGGCAGAGCGGCTTATGGCCCGTAGTGGTGGTGCTGGCGCTTGTGGTTGTGCAGCTTTGGACGCTCAGCCGAGTGGCCGCCAGCGCGCCGGCGGCCCATGACGGCAGCTGGAAGGCCAACCTGGCCACGCTGGCGGTTGGTCCCTGGCTGTTCCTGCAGCTACTCGTCTTCCAAAGCCTGCCCCTGATCTCCTCCAACGCCGGCTGGCATACCCCCGCCGCGGCCATCTTCCTGGTGTTGGGCAACTTCCTCGGTTTGTATATCGGCACACAGATCGCAGGCTTGCGCCCGAGCTGGCTGCACGCCTTGCTAGCCGGCGCCTTGACGCTATTGGCCTTGGTGCTTAACACCCCGGGCGCCGGGCTGACCAGCCTGGTGCTGCTGCTGGGCCAGGCCTTTAGCGTAGTGCTGGGCCTGCTCCTGCTGCTTTCCGCGACCGGCGCCAAAGGGGAACCGGGTTTGCTCAAGACCAGCTTGCTCAATGGCCTCAGCCAGGTTTTCCTAGTCTTGCTGCTATTCCTGTACTACGCTTCATTCGATATTGACTTTGGTTTCCGGCCGCCAGTGCTGCCCCTGGCCGCCGCGGCTGTGGTGACCTTGCTGGCCATGGCGGCCGGACGCGCCCAAGCGCACACGGCGGGCTTTACCCCGGCTTACAGCGCCGCGGCGTTGCTGCTGATCCCGCTGCTGATGCTGCCGGGCTGGAAACTGACCGACAACCCCTCCAGCAGGCCCGCCGGCAGCGTGCGCATCATCAATTACAACGTGCATGATGCGGTCAATACCGACGGCCGCGTCGACCCCGAAGCGCTGGCTCGCGTGATCGAAGACAGCGGCGCAGACATTGTCATGCTGCAAGAGATCTCACGCGGTTGGCTGATCTGGGGTGGCATGGACATGCTCGAGTGGTTCTCCCTGCGCCTGAACATGCCGTACGTCTGGGATGCGACCGCCGACAGCCAATGGGGCATGGCCATCTACAGCCGCTACCCGCTGGAAAATGTGGAGTTCTTCGACCTGCCGCCGGATGACGTCTTGCTGCTGCGCGGTTTCACCGTGGCCGAAGTGGATGTGAATGGCCAGGTACTGACCCTGATCAACACGCACTATAGCGAGAAGGATGGCCAGGACGAGATCCGCATGGTGCAGTCCTCCGCCATTCTGGATGAGTGGAATGGGCGGCCCACCACCGTGGTGACAGGTGACTTCAATGCTCGCCCTGAGTCGGCCGCCATCCAGCTGATGCTGGAGGCCGGCTTCATAGATGTCTCCCGCGAGCTGGGCCAGCCGCCGACCCACACCTACTACGCGGCCGACCCAACGCACCAGATCGACTACATCTTTCTCAGTCCTGACCTGGGCTATCGGGACTTCCTGATCCCCGGCACGACAGCCTCAGACCACTTGCCTCTGATCGTCACGGTAGAGATGCCGTAGAAAGACAAAAAGGAGCCTGCGGTCGCAGGCTCCTTTTCAAAAAACCGCACCCATGGATTTCAACAGCATTTCTTTCTTCCTGCAGGGCGCCGGCATCGGGTTGTACGCCGCGCTCAGCCCAGGGCCTTTCCAGTCGCTGGTCATCGCCCAAAGCCTGCTGGGCGGTTGGCGGCGGGCGGCCCCGGTCACCTTTGGGCCGCTGATCGCCGATATTCCGATTGCCGCGCTGCTGGTCTTTTTCATCAGCCAGGTGCCGGATGACTTCCTGCGTTTGATCCGCCTGGCGGGTGCCACCTTGCTGATCTGGCTGGCCTGGGGGTTGTGGCAAGAGATGCGCAGCCACGGTCAACAGGCCAACCCGCAGGCCGCCACGCCGCAGTCGCCCTGGCGCGGGTTGGCGCAGGGCGTGCTGATGATCTTTCTCAGCCCGGGGCCTTACTTGTTCTGGGCGCTGATCCTGGGGCCACTGCTGCTGCAGGCCCTGGGCCTCTCCTGGCTGCACGCCATCCTGTTCCTGCTCGGCTTTTACAGCTTCAGCATTGGCGGCTTGCAACTGCTGGCTCTCATCCTGGGCCGGCTGGGTCAGCTCAGCATCCGCGGCCGCTGGTGGCTGCAGGCCGCCAGCCTGGCGCTGATGCTGGGCTACGCCGCCTTCCTGGCCTACAGCGGCCTCAAAGGGCAATCATGAACACCATCCGTTTAGGGGCAGACGGCCCCGAAGTCAGCGCTATCGGCGTGGGCTGCTGGGCCTGGGGCGACGAGCCTTACTGGAGCAGCGGCCAACGCTACAACAGCGCCGATGTGGCCGCCGCTTATCAGACCAGCCTGAATGCGGGCCTCAATTTCTTTGATACCGCTGAACTCTATGCCATGGGTAGTTCAGAAAGAGTGCTCGGTCAGTTGGCGGCGGGCAACAGCCAGGTCTACATTGCCAGCAAATTCTTCCCCTACCCCTGGCGTATCTCGATCGCCCAATTCCGGGAAGCGCTGCGCAGCAGTGTGGAGCGTCTGGGCAGCCGGCCCATCCAGCTCTATCAAATTCACTGGCCCTTCCCGCCGCGCCGTGTGGAGTATTGGATGGACGCCATGGCCGAAGCGGTGCAGGCCGGACAGATCCTGCAAATTGGTGTCTCCAATTACAGCCCACAACAGATGGAGCGCGCCCAGGCCGCTCTGGAAAAGCGCGGCCTGCGCCTGGCCAGCAACCAGGTGCGTTATCACCTGGCCGACCGCAAAGTGGAAAAGAATGGCCTGCTGCAATTGTGCAAGGATATGGGCGTGACCCTTATCGCCTACAGCCCCATCGCCCAGGGTCTACTGACCGGCAAATACACCCTAGAAAATCCGCCGCCGTTCCTGCGCCGCATCAGCCGGGCCACACTGCTGCGTGCCCAGCCGCTGCTGGCGGCCATGCAGCGCATCGGCGCGGCGCACGGCGGTAAAAGCCAGGTACAGGTGGCGCTCAACTGGTGCCTGAGCAAAGGCACCCTGCCCATCCCGGGCGCCAAGAACGCCCAGCAGGCCGCCGAATTCGGCGGCACGCTGGGCTGGCGTTTATCGTCAGAAGAGATCCAGACGCTGGAAGCGCTTTGGCCTTAAGCTAACAGCACACCCACACGGGACCCTTGAATTCGCGCAGCACGTGGTCCAACGTGCTGCCCCAGACCATCTCCAGCAGATTGCCGCGGCCGTAGCCGCCGATGAGCATGAAGTCACAACCTTGTTCACGCGCCGCTTCCAGTAGGCCCGGTGCAGCCTCACCTGCCGCAGAGAGATACTGCGCTTCCACCCCCTGGGAGATCAAATAGCCTTTGGCTTTCTGCAAATTCAGCGCCTCGGTGATGCGCTGTTCGCGCGAACTGAAGACGGTGATGCGTACGCCCCAGGCGTTGGCCAAGTAGGCAGCTAGATACAAGGCCTCGTTGGCTTTGCGACTGCCATCGTAGGCCAGCAGGGCGTGCCGCATGCGGCTGGCCTTGCGCACCACCAGCGCCGGGCGCGGACTGCGTGAGAGGAAGACGCGCAAGCCAGAAAGCAGACGCGGCAGCGGCTGCGCCGCCGGCGGGTGCTTGAGGTGCAGCACCACCAGATCACTCCAGTGCGAGCGCGCTTCGACCCGCCGCGAAATGTTGCCCTGTTCCAACACCAGGCGGCCGCGCACCCCGGCTTTGTCCAGCCGGCGCTGGAACTCTGTGCGGATCTGCTCCAGCTTGTGGCTCTCACGGCTTTCGCCGCGGGCCAGCACATGCACGCCACGCAGCTCCGCAGCTTCCTGGTGCGCCACGCGGATGGCCAGGTCCACCGCCGTCCAGCTGGCATCCTCGCCGCTGATCGGCACCAGGATGCGCGGGAACAGCTTCTGGCCGGGCCGGATCTGGCCGCGGTCCAGACGCCACTGGGTGGGCACAGGCTGGCGGCCCAGCCAGCGGCGCAGGCGGTCCCACAAGCGGCCCGGCTTGGTGTACAAGCGGTTCCACAAGTGGGCGGCGGTTTCCTCCGTACCCAGGTCCCAACCCAGCTGCTCTTCCAATTCGTGGCGGCGTTTCATCAGCCACAGGTACATATCGGCCTCGGTGCGGCCTGGGAAGTCATGCAACAGGTCCAAGCGGCGGATGGACTCCACCGCCGGCAGGTAGAGCGCCTGCAGCCAGTGCTCCACAGCTTCCGCCTGGGATACATTGCTGCGCTTTTGGTCCACGCCCATGTAATAGCGGTGCACCCGGATGTGCTCCAACATTTCGTTGTAGCGGCCGGCCAGGGTGACACGCAGATCCAGTTCCGGATGCAACTCATCCAGGCGGGTCTCTTCCAAGAAGAGCGCTTCCTCGGCTTTCAAGATCAGGTCATTCGGCGTCAGATCGGCGGTCAGTTTGACCCGCGAGGGCAACTCGCTGACATAGGCTTCGATCGTCGTGGAGCCGAGCTCGCGAGCCACTGAGACGCGGTGATGGCCGTCGAGCACGAAGTACACATCACCAATCTGGTAGAGCTCAACCGGCGGCAAGCCGCTGCCCTCCACCGCCAGGCGCACCTGCGCCCAGCGGCCTTGCTGGCTGGCCTGGCGCGGCAAGAACTGGCGGTTGAAGTCCTCATAGCGCCCCACCGTGCCCACGATCGCATTCAGAGGTACATCGCGCAAGCCGCGCGGCAGCAGGCTGCCACGGCCGATCTTCTTGCGCACTTCGTCGTAAGAAAGCAGCCGGCTGCTGCGCCCGCCGATGCTTTGCAGGAACTCCTGCAGCGCCGCCCGGCGGCGGGCCCGGCGAAAGTCTTGCACCGCAGTGCTGTAGCGGCTGTAAAAGCTCATGACTGGCTAGTATGGCGCAACTGGGGAATGCGCAGTTGGGTCTGGCGAGACCCATAGGTGTTGATCACGATCGTCTTCCGGAATCGGTGTATGGTCGGAGTGGCATTGCTGTAGACATGGATGTGTCCGTGGAAATGATAGCGCGGCCGGGCCACTTTAAGCAGCCAGCGCAGGGCTTTGAAGCCCTGGTGGGCTGGGTCATCCGCATCGCCCACGCCCCACGGCGGCGAGTGGGTCACCAGCACATCCAGCGCCCGTCCATAGCGGATACGGTTCCATAGCAGGCGCGGCAGCATCTCCAGCACCAGCCACCACATGTCCGCCTGGGTGTACATAAAACCGCCCTTGCGGTAACGCAGTGAGCCCTCAAAGCCTGCCACCAACAGTCCGTTAAAGTTGAGCACCTTGCGGTGCAGGTCCACCGCGCCCCAGGGCGCCTTGCGGTCTGCCCCGTGGTCGGAAGCTTCCACTTCGGAGGCGTGATTGCCGCGCACGAAGAAAACCGGCTTGCGCAGCACATCCACCAAGTATTCCAAATAATAGTACGGCAAATCCCCGCAGCCCAGCACAAAGTCGACATGCGCAAAGCGCTCCGCCACACCGGGGGTATAGATAGATTCCAGCACAATGTCGCTCAGTGATAAGACCCGCATCTCGCGGGACTATAACACGTCAGCAGGCAAGCATTTGACAAGCCCAACGACGCACAGGTACACTTATTGAAAGCTGTCGATATGAAAAAGAGCACACAACGCATCACTTCCGTGGCTTTTGCCAAGATCATGGCAGACCCCACCCGCCAGCAGATCATGGATGCCTGTTGCTGCGCCTGGCGCTCCGTCAGCGAGATCGTGACGCTGGTACAGGTCAGCCAGCCTACCGTTTCTCATCATCTGTCGGTGCTGCGCGAGGCTGGGTTGGTCGAGATCAAAGAACAGGGCAAGCATAGCTACTACACACTGAATCAGGAGGCTGTGGCGCAATGCTGCGGTCAATTGCTATCCACCTTTGCCCCAGAGAGCCGGGCGGCCAGCCAATTGTCTGAGCTTACTTCCTAAAGAGATCGTGGCCAGCGCATAACTGCGCTGGCCACGAGATAGGATCAGCAACAACCTCCGCCGCCACAGCAAGAGCCGTTACTCAAAATTTGCAACTCGGTGCTTTCAGTAGACATGCGCAACCTCCTTTTCTGCAATATGTATAGATGCGCATCTATGTAATAGATACTAATAGACGAGCGTCAATATGTCAATCATGAACAATCACCCCTTCAAGATCCACCCCGCTACCCAGATCGCCCATGTGGAACTGCAAGTGCGCGACCTGGACAATATGCTGCGCTTCTACGGCCAACTGATGGGTTTCCAAGTTGTGGAGCAGGCCAACGGTCGCGCCCGGCTGGGGACCCAACCCGACAGCCCCACCCTGCTGAGCCTGGTGCACAACCCACAAGCCGAGCTGCAGCCTTCTTCTTCGTTTGGCGTGGGCCTCTACCACACCGCCTTCCGCTTCGCGGGCCGCGGCCCACTGGCCACCGCCCTGCTGCGTGTGGTGGCGGCGGGCTGGCCGCTGCAGGGCGCCTCAGACCACCAGGTCAGCGAAGCCATCTACTTCGCCGACCCGGAAGGCAACGGCATCGAGATCTACCGCGACCGGCCGCGCGCCGACTGGCCGCGCCTGCAGGACAGCATCCAAATGGGCAACCTGCCGCTCGACCTGAACAAACTGCTGGAGGAAGCTGACCGTGAAGCGGCCGCGGCGGGGACGATTGACCCCGGCACAGATATTGGCCACATCCATTTGCAAGTCTCGGACACAGGCCTGGCGCAAAGCTTCTATGGCGACGTGCTTGGCCTGGACGTGATGATGGCCATGCCCAGCGCGCTGTTCATGGCCGCCGGCGGCTATCACCATCACCTGGGCGCCAACATCTGGCACAGCCGCGGCGCGCCGGCACGCCAAGCCGGCCGCACCGGCCTGCTGTCCTACGCCTACCGCATCCCGGACGCAACAGGCTGGCAGGCTTTGCAGCAGCAGCTGGCGGCCAGCGGCCGCGAGCTGCTGCCCATCGAGCGCGAGGGCGCTCCGGGCCTAAGCCTGCCGGACCAGGACGGGATTCAGGTGGAATTGCTAGGCCCTAAAGAACCCAGCTAGACGAACGGCGGCTACCAATCACCAGCATAGCCCACCTGGTAGGGATCAGCGGCCCGCGCCCAGTAGGCGTACTGCAGCTCATTCAACTGGCGGATGTGCAGAAAATCGTGCGCCAGCCAGGCGGCCAACATGTCTCCGGCGCGCATTTTGCTGCCCCAGGGGGCCATGCGCCCCGATTCCCAGTCAGGCTGTGACAGATCGCGCAGCCATTCGAGTGACTTTTCCCGTTCTTGCAAAAAGTTCTCCAGAGAAGCGGGCAGCTCACGTTGGCTGTACTGACGTGAGGTCACCCAGCCAGCCGGGTCGATCAACGGCCAGTCGGCTTGCGGCTGGTGCAGCAACAGATCCAACCGCTGCCGGAAGTCTTCACGTTCTTCATCATAAAGGTGGTTGACCACCTCCAGAATAGACCAGTCAGAGGCAGACGGCCGCCAACGCTCCTGCTCCGCTGGCACGCCCTGCACCAGATTGGCAATGGCTGCAGCATTGTGGGTCAAACGAATGATATAGGTTTCCAGATTCATAGAGAAAGCCTTAGTCAGGGGCGGAGAGCAGCATCAGCCTAAAAAGAACGAATTCAAGCTTCAACATTGTAACTTTAGAAACCCTCTAACAAAACGCATAGGCGCGAATGATATAATCACTTTTGCATGGGGATGACTGGCTTCGACGGTTGAGGCTGGTTGCACATTGCGAGCCGAGAGGCGCCGACCTCGTTAACTCAGCGCAAACTTTAAGTGCCAAAAGCACTGACTACGCAGCTCTGCCGCTCGCCGCGTAACACCGGTTAGCTAAGAACTGTCCGGCTCCTCGAGAGCCGCGTCTGCCCCGCCCTCCCTCCGGCTGGGCGGGAGCAGGCGAGACAATGCCGGAGTGCCGCGCCCGACCCCGTTACCGGCGCGAAAGACCTAACGGGTGGCCGCGTGAACCCCCTTGTCGTTTGTGGGTCACGCGGTGACAAACACAACCGACTACGCTCGTAGACGTGTGCAAACCTAATCAGTCGGACGCGGGTTCGATTCCCGCCATCTCCACCTAATAGCCGCTGCCCAGCGGCTATTTTATTTACCGACATTTCCCTTTATAAAATCTAGCGTAGCTGTTGAATTTGCGTATAATCTCGCCAACCGCTCGCTCAGCGGAATCTTTATTACAGGGAAACAAAAAATGAAACGACTTGTTCTTTTTATTGCCTGTGGCCTCTTGCTATTAACCGCCTGCGCGCCTCAAGTGGACGCCGATGAGATTGCGGCTATGGTCGCCAGCACTCTACAGGCGCAGCAAACCCTGGATGCCCCCCAACCGACCGAAGTCCCTAGTGGCCCCGGAAAAATCGAGGGCGCGGTCTGCTTTCCCAGCTCTGGCATCCCACCCATGAACATCTACCTCACCAAAGTGGGTACACTGGAGACGCCGCTCAGCTTCTCCATCGGCCAGAACCAACAGGACTACTCCATTGAAGTGGCGGAGGGTACTTATCTGGCTTACGCCTGGCTGCCCGACCTCAGTTTTGGCGGCGCCTATACCAAAGCCGTGGCCTGCGGCCTGACCGCCGACTGCACGGACCATGATCTCGTTCAGTTCCACGTGCCTGCAGGCGGCACGGTCAGCGGGATCGACATCTGCGATTGGTACACCGAACCCGGCGACATCCCCGGGCCAGACGGCAACTACTTCAACCCGACAGAAGGCCAAAACAGCGGCAGCCAGGGCATGGGCACCACCGGTAGCGGCAGTGGCCAGAGTTCGCCAAACACCGGCACCATTTCGGGTTACCTCAGCTACCCCAGCTCCTTCATCCCTGCACTGAATGTGATCGCGTTCGATATGAACAACGACTACTTCTACTACATCACCACCAGCCAGGGCACCAGTTATTACGAGATCAGCAACCTGCCGCCCAGCACCTACTATGTGGTGGCTTACCTGGCCGGGGAAGACTATGCGGCTGGCTACACCAACGCGGTACCCTGCGGTCTCTCGGTGGATTGCCCCAACCACTATTACATTCCGGTGCTGGTCAATGCCGGCGACTTTGTTACCGAGGTTAATCCGCAAGACTGGTACGCGCCAGAGGGCACGTACCCGGCCAATCCGCTGCCGTAGTTGACAAATTTTCGGCTTGAGCGTATCATAGACCAAGCGTTCGTTTGATGAACGACTTCAAGGTAAAGGAGGCTAAGATGAACACAATCCGATGCAGCACTACTCAGCCTCCTGAAGCGGCGTACTGACGCCGGTTCAATCCGCGAATCCCCAAAACCGCAGGAGGCTCTCCTGCGGTTTTTTTATGCCCGCATGGCATCTATGGAGAAAATTGATGTCAGATATAAATAATTTCAATTATTTTGTTGACTTTTCTAACAAGATGCACTATTATCTTGCAAAGAAATCAGTAAGTTTTCGCCTTTTCTAAAATCTTTTGGAGGAATCTTGTCCACAAATGGCATTCATGTCAAAGATCTGACCAAGGTCTACCGTGTGCCCGAGCGCGAAGCGGGCCTGAAGGCAGCCGTGGTCAGCTTGCTGCAGCGCAAGCACAAGGAAGTGCGCGCTGTAGACGGCATCACTTTCGACATTGAGCCCGGTGAAATCGTCGGCTTTCTTGGCCCCAATGGCGCCGGCAAAACCACCACGCTCAAGATGTTGTCCGGCTTGCTCTACCCCACTAGCGGCGAGCTCAGCGTGCTGGGCCACCTGCCGGAAAAGCGCCAGCGCGAGCTGCTGCAGCGCATCACGCTGGTGATGGGCCAGCGCAGCCAGCTCAACTGGGATATCCCAGCCATCGACTCCTACGACCTCTATCGGGCCATCTACGGCATCCCGCAGGAGCAGTTCACCAAGATCCGCGACGAGATGATTGCTTTGATGCAGCTGCAGGGCCTGGTCAACAAGCCGGTGCGCAACCTTTCGCTGGGTGAGCGCATGAAGGCTGAGATGGTCGGCGCGCTGCTGCACCAGCCGCAGGTGCTCTTCCTGGACGAACCCACCATCGGTGTGGACGTCACCATGCAGCGCCGCATGCGCACCTTCATCCAGGAATACAACCATAAGCACAAGGCCACCGTGCTGCTCACCAGCCACTACATGGCTGATGTGCAAGCCCTGTGCAAGCGCGTCATCGTCATCCACCACGGCACCATCCTCTATGATGGCGACCTGGCCGGCCTGGTAGGTCGCTTCTCCGCCATGAAGACGCTGGTGGTCAGCACCAGCGACATGAACGGCAAAGCGCCGGACATGGCCCAATACGGCAATGTGCTCAAAGCCGAGCCCAACCGCACCACCCTGCGGGTCAGCAAGGCCGAGGCCCCGCAGGTTACCGCCCGCTTGCTGGCTGATCTGCCGGTGACCGACCTGACCGTGGAAGACCCGCCGATCGAAGAGATCATCGAAACCGTCTTCGCCACGCCGGATGAGATCGCCCAATGAGCGCAGCCACACAGCCCGTGCAGGAACTGCCTGCCGCTACCCTAAGCGACCGCATCAAGATGTACATGGTCGCCGGACGCCAGGCCATCATTGAACAGCTGCAATACCGGCTGGCCAATATGATGTTCATGGTGCACATCCTCATCGAGCCGGTCATCTACTTGGTGGTGTGGACTACCGTCTCGGAGGCGCAAGGCGGCTCGGTGGGCGGATACACCACCGCTCAGTTCGCTGGCTATTACATCATCTGGACTCTGGTGCGCCAGTTCAACCTCTCGATGGGGCCGCACAGCTTCCACTGGCGCATCAAAGAAGGCCGCCTGGCGGCCGAGCTGCTGCGACCCGTGCACCCGCTACAGGTCGACATCGGCTATTACCTGGGCTACAAGATCCCCCAGGTGATCTACTGGCTGCCGATGGGCATCCTGCTCTGGCTGCTCTTCCGGCCCGAGGTCAACCCCGAGCTGTGGCAGATCCTGGTTTTCCCGGTGGCGCTGATGCTGGCTTTCTTCGTGCGCTTCTTGTTCATGTGGGTGCTGGGCCTGGTCTGCTTCTGGACCGAGCGCGTGGACGCCATCTTCGAGCTCTACTTTGTGCTGGAGCTGCTCTTCTCCGGACGCCTGGTCCCACTGAGCGTGATGCCCGCCTGGGCCCAAACTGTGGCCAACTTCATGCCTTTCCAATGGACCTTCTACTTCCCTATCGAGGTCTTGCTGGGCCGCGTGGATCCCCAAGCCCTGGGTTGGGGCTTGCTGGCCCAGCTGGCCTGGATCACGGGCGGCTATCTGTTCATCATGTTGGTCTGGAAGCAGGCCATCAAGCACTTTACTGCGGTCGGGAGCTAAACATGCTACGTGGTTTTCAACTCTTCGGTCTGTTCTCTCGCATCAGCATCCTCAACGAGATGCAGTACCGGGCCAACTTCTTTATCCAGGTCTTCCAATCGGCCCTAACCCTGACGACCGGTCTGATCGTGATGAACGTGGTCTTCAGCTATACCCAAACCCTGGGTGGCTGGACCCACGCGGAACTGCTCGCCATCTACGGAGTGTTCTTCTTGATGTCCGGCCTTGTCGGGGCGCTGATCTTTCCCAACATCTGGGCCTTCATGGAGGATGTGCGTGAAGGCCGCCTGGACTTCATCTTGACCAAGCCGGAGGATGCCCAAGTGCTGATCAGCGTGCGCCAGCTAGCCCTGTGGCGCCTGGTGGATGTGATCATCGGCGTGGTGGTGCTGGCCATCGCCCTGACCCAAATCGGCCAGCAAAGCAGCTGGCTGCAGGCGCTGGCCTTTGGCGCGGCCCTGTTGATGGGAGCGGTGATCCTGTACAGCATCATCCTTATCGCCAGCACGGCGGCCTTCTGGTCGGTACGCGTTTGGGAGATGATGGAGATGATCGGCAGCATCTTCCAAGCCGGGCGCTGGCCGGTGGGCATCTACCCAGACTGGCTGCGCCTGGGCCTGACCTACCTGATCCCGGTGGCCTTTGCCGTAACCGTACCGGCAGAAGCGCTCACCGGCCGTCTGACCCCACAGACGCTGCTGTTCACCTTCTTCTTCACTGTCTTTCTTGCGTTCATCTCCCGCAAAATCTGGTTTTACGGCTTAAAGAACTACACAGGCGCCTCAGCCTAGGCAATAAAACCGGCAGCCAGATCGCTGCCGGTTTTTTGTTGCTTTACCGGCAGTTACTCCACTTCGATTAGCAGCCCCTTCAAATACTCCCCCTCAGGAAAGCTGAGCGCCACCGGATGGTCTGGCCCTGCGCCCAGCCGCTGCAGAATGCGCGCCTCGACCCCAGCATCCAAGGCCGCGCCGGCCACGATCTTCTGGAACAAATCAGCGTCCACGCCGCCGGAGCACGAGAAAGTCAGTAGTTGTCCGCCTGGGCGCAACAGCTTGAGCGCCAGCAAATTAATATCCTTGTAGCCACGCGCGGCCCGCTCGGCCTGCGCCCGGGTGGGCGCAAATTTGGGTGGGTCCAGCACGATCAAGTCGAATTGGCGGCCTTCGTCACGGAAGCGCCGCAATATCTGGAAGACGTCGCCGCGCATCCAATCAGCCGCTTTGGGCGCAAAGCCATTGGCCGCCAGATTCTGGCGGGCCAATTCCAGCGCCGCCTCGGATTCCTCCACCAGCGTCACGCTCGCCGCCCCACCCTTGAGGGCATTGAGTGCGAAACCCCCGCTATAGGCGAAGCAGTCCAGCACGTGCCTGCCCTCAGCCAGCGAACGCAGCAGCAGCCGGTTGGCGCGCTGGTCCAGATAGAAGCCGGTCTTGTGCCCGCTGGCCAGCTGCACCGCGAAGCGCAGCCCATGCTCCTCGATGCTGAGTGTCTCTGCCGGCAGCTCTCCCCACAGCAGGCCGCTGCGCTCGGCCAAGCCTTCCAGCCGGCGCACATCCACATCGGAGCGTTCGTAGATCGCCGTTGGCTGGGTCATCTTGGCCAGCAAAGCCACGATCTCATCTCGCCAGGCTTCTGCGCCCCAGCTGAGGCACTGCAGCACCAACACCGGGCCGTAGCGGTCCACCACCAGGCCGGGCAGCCCGTCAGACTCAGCGTGCACCAAACGCCAGCTGTCGCTGTGGGCCTTCAGCCCGCGGCGGGCATCCAGCGCCCGCTGCAAGCGACGGCGCAGAAAATTACGGTCAATGGCTTCGTCCTCCCGCCAGGACCACACGCGGGCCTGGATCTGCGATTGCGGGCTGTAAGCAGCCCAGGCCAGGAATTCACCGGACGCTGCGCACACCTGCACGGTCGCTCCCGGCTGCGGATTGCCGCGCAGTTCTGCCACCGCGCCAGAGAAAATCCAGGGATGGCGGCGTTGCAACGAGCGCTCCCGGCCGGGTTTGAGGATCAACTGAGCTTGAGGGTTGTTCACGGACCGATGATACGCCATCTCGCTGCAAGTAGAATACTGAAATGCCAACCAATCCAATCGGCGCCCTGCGCCTGAGCAGCCAGCGCATTCACTACCCTCACCCGGGCAGCCTGCTGGAACTGCTGACCCACATGGGCGCCATGCAGGCTCAGGATTACGCTGCGGTCAAGTACGCCGCCGCGCGGCGCCTGGCTGCCCAGCCCAGTCAGGCCCAGATCGAAGCGCTGATCGCCAGCAAGCAGGTGCTGCGTGTGTGGAGCCTGCGCGGCACCATTCACCTGCTGCCCGCACCCGACGCCGCCTGGGTCACGCGGTTGGTCTCGCCACGACCGCTGGCCGCCGGCAACCGCCTGCTGCAGGCCGAGCAGCTGGGGCCGGCCGAACTGGATAAAAGCATCATTGTGCTGCAGCAAGCACTGGAGGGCGGCCACCTGCTGGAGCGCAATCAACTCTATGCCCGGCTGGAGGCAGCCGGCCTGCCCACGGCCGCCCAGCGCGGCTATCACTTGCTGGCCCATGCCGGCCTGCGCGGATTGCTGTGCATGGGGCCGCTGAGCGGCAGGCAGCCCACTTTCGCCTGGCTGGCGGACTGGGCTCCTAACCCCATCCAACTCAACGAGCAAGACGCCCTGGCCGAACTGGCCCGGCGCTATTTCCGTAGCCATGGGCCGGCTCGGGTGGAAGATTGGATCTGGTGGAGCGGGCTGAGCGTGAAGCAAGGTAAAAGCGCTCACGAAATGATCCGTCCAGAACTGGAGCATGAAGTCGTCGATGGGACGAGCTATTGGATGGGCGGAGAACCGCAGAAGGCCAAGGGCTTCTGCCTGCTGCCCGCCTTTGATGAATTCATCGTGGGCTACCAAGACCGTTCCATGGTGGTCCCGCCCGACCTGACCGGCGCGCTGATGCCGTACAAGAACGGCCTGATCCAGGCCGTGATGGTGCAGGACGGTCAGGTTCTGGGCACCTGGAAACGCACGTTCAACAAAAACCGGCTCACCTTTGAGGCGGCGCCCTTCGCCCCGCTAAACACCCGGCAAACCCGCCAGCTGCAAGAAGCCGCTGAAGGCTATGCCCTCTACCTGGGCGCTGCACTGCACAAGATAAACGGCCTGCGCTGAGCGCAGGCCGTTTTAGTAGCTGTATCTTGCAGGGACTCGTTAGATCACGCCCAGCTTCTTGCCCGCCTCAGCGATGATGTCCATGGCGTGCTCGATCTCTTCGGGTTCGTGGGCGGCGGTGACCGTGGCGCGCAGACGCGAGAGACCTTCCGGCACTGCCGGCGAGACCACAGGCAGCACGAAGACATCCTTGTTCTGCACCTCACGGGTCATGGCGTAAGCCAGCTCGTCGGTGCCGCACACCACCGGCACAATCGCCGTCTCGGTTTGCAGGGTGTCAAAACCGCGGCTCTTGATGCCTTCAATGAACTGTTTGGAATTGGCCCACAAGCGCTGCATGCGCTCCGGCTCTTCCAGGATGACCTGGAAAGCGGCATTGGCTGCGGCGGCCTGCGCCGGCGGCAGCGCTGCCGAGAAAATGTAGGCCCGGCTGGCATGCCGCAAGAAATTGATCACATCCTTCTTGCCGGCGATGTACCCACCGACCGAAGGGATGGTCTTGCTCAGCGTGCCCATCTTGATATCGATCACATCGTCCATGCCATAGTGCTCTTCAATGCCTCGGCCGGTGGCGCCGAGCACGCCAACCGAGTGCGCTTCATCGATCATCAGCCAGGCATGATGCTTGCGAGAAAGCTCCACGATGCGCGGCAGGTCAATCACATCACCGTCCATGCTGAAGACCGAGTCGGCGATCACCATCTTGGTGGCATTGGTCGGCGCTTCCTCCAAGCGGCGCTGCAGGTCATCCAGATCATTGTGCTTGAAGCGCACAAAACGTGCCCCAGACATCATACAACCGTCCACAATGCTGGCGTGATTGAGCTTGTCAGAAAACACGTAATCGTGGCGCCCCAACATGGTCGAGACCACGGTCAGATTGGTGGCGTAGCCTGAAGTATAGGTAATCGCCGCTTCGGCATTCTTGAAGCTGGAAATGGTCTGCTCCAGTTCCTCATGCAGTTCCAGCGTGCCGGCCAGGCTGCGCACGCCGTGCGTACCCGTGCCGTACTTGTCAATCGCAGCCTTGGCCGCTTTATTAATCTTGGGGTGGCCGATCAGGCCCAAATAGCTGTAAGAGGCGAACATGCCCATCTCGCGGCCATGTACCAACACACGCGCCCCACCGCGCAGTTCCGTAATAGGCTGGTTGTAATGGTAGAGATCCGCGTCCTGCGCCAAGCTGACGCGTTGCAATATGGCGTCAATTCGCTTGGTGACATTGTCTTCAATTCGTGGAAAATTCATCTACTCTCCTGGAAACTGAGAGTGAGTTTAGCTTAGGCGGTGCGGGCTGTCAACCGAGCAACGTACAGGGCGGGCCAGCCGGCCCGCCCTGCTAAACTCCATCTGTTGGATGCACCTGTCTACTGCAGGTTAATTCATGGAGGGCCGGTAACGGCCACTGCTCCAAGGCCGGGCTTCCACCAAGACTGGTCCCGTGGGGTATTCAAGTGCCTCAAACTGGTCCTGTTCTCCCAGGGCCAGCACGGCTTCTTCCACCAGCAGCACCAACTGCAGCATATCGTTGGCACTTAAGTAGAGCGCCAGATCGGGAAAGCGCAATTCAAAATTGCCTTTGCTGTCCTGATTCAGCCGGCAGGACGGATTGCTCAACTGCTGACGAGCAGAACCGATCGTGACCTGATGCAGCATCTGCGCCAACTGCTGAAAATTATGGCGCGGGATGTGCACAGAAAGCGAACCCCAATTCAGGTGTAGCGCATTATGGTTGCAAAGCGCGACCGTATGGAACGCGTCCAGCTTGGCGATCGTACGCTGGTGGTGAGACATGCTAACCTGCCTGTGCCGCCAGATTGAACTCGGCCACCAGTTGTTCCACCCAAGCGGCCACCCGACCCTCGGTCAGTTCGCGCTGGTTGTCGTCGTCGAGGGACAAGCCCATGAATTTGCCATCTTCGACACCCAGCGACTCATCAAATTCAAAGCCATCAGTGGAAGTGAAACCTACCAGCATGGCGCCGCGTTCGCGCAGCTTATTGCCCAGCAGGCCCAGGCAATCCTGGAAAGTGGCCGGGTAGCCGCGCTGGTCGCCCTGCCCAAACAAGGCCGCCTTTTTTCCAGCCAGTTGCAGGCTGTCCAGCTCGTCCCAGTTGTTCTTCCAGTCTTCCTGCAATTCGCCAATATCCCAGGTGGGGATGCCCAAAACCAGGCAGTCGTACTCCTGCATCTTGCTGACCGGGTCAGCCATCACATTGAACAGGTCCACTTCCAAACCGCGTTGCTGCAAGTCTTTCTGAATCAGCTCGGCGGCATTTTCCGTATTGCCGGTGGACGAACCAAAAAACAAACCAATCTTTGCCATGCTGCTCCTCAAAGCGTAGTGAATGTACGCAGAGTGTAGGAGCAGCGTGGTCAAAAATCTATGCTGATGGTGGAGAAAGAAAATGCGCCGCGGTTAACTACGAATTCAACCAGGGTCAAAGCAAAGTTACAGAAATCTACAAGCACGATAGAAGCTGATGTTGTTGGCGGTGAGTGCTTAGCCGGCTCCCGCCAAAGCCTTAAGAGCCTCCTCGTCCAGGGTGGTGATGCCCAGTTCGCGGGCTTTGTCCAGCTTGGAGCCGGCATCCTCCCCCACCACTACATACGAAGTCTTGGCGCTCACCGAGCCAGAGACTTTACCACCCAAGCTTTCGATCAGCTGCTGGGCTTCTTTGCGGCTCAGGCTGGGTAGCGTGCCGGTGATCACGAAGGTCTGGCCGGCAAAGGGTTGCGGGCCGCTGGGCGCCTTGGGCGGTGCCGACTGCGGCCAGAAGCCGGCCGCCTTGAGCTTGGCCAACACGCGCTGGTTGGCTGGCTTGGAAAACCAATCAGTGATCGCCTCGGCAATGCTGGGGCCAATACCTTCGATATCGTCAATATCGTCCATGCCAGCGGTAGCCAGCTGGTCCAGGTTGCGATACTTGCGCGCCAGCATCTGGGCCACCACGTCGCCCACCCCGCGGATGCCCAGCGCATAGATCAGCTGGGCCAGGGAGCGCGTCTTGGAGGTCTGGATGGAGACCAGGAGATTGTCGGCTTTCTTGTCGGCAAAGCCTTCCACTTGAAGCAGGTCTTCCCGCGTCAGGCTATACAGATCGGCCACGTCTTTGACCAGGCCGGCCTGCACCAGTTGCTCGACGATCTTGATGCCCAAGCCCACAATGTCCAGCGTGCTGCGCGAGACAAAATGCTCGATATTGCGCACCAGCTGCTCCGGGCAGGCGCTGTTGATGCAATACCAGGCCACCTCGCCCTCAATGTGCTCCACCGGCTGCTGGCAGACCGGACAGACCTGCGGCGGTACATAAGGCGTTTCGGCACCGCTGCGAGCGGCCAGCACGGGGCCAATCACATACGGGATGACATCGCCGGCGCGCTTGACCAGCACGCGGTCACCGACGCGGATATCCTTCTCAGCGATGAAGTCAAAGTTGTGCAAAGTGGCCTGGCGCACGATCACGCCGCCGATCTCCACCGGCTCCAGCATGGCGTACGGCGTTAGCACGCCCGTGCGGCCGACATTGACGCCAATCCCGTGCAGCTGGGTGGTGACCTCAATGGCCGGGAACTTGTAGGCGATGGCCGCCCGCGGGTCTTTACCCACCACGCCCAGATCGTCAGACAGCCCCAAGTCGTCCACTTTGACGACCATGCCGTCGACTTCATAGGGCAGCTGGTCACGGGTCTCTTTCCACTCGGCGTAGGCGGCCAAAACCTCGTCCAACCCGGCGCACAGGCGCGACTCGGCTGCCACGGGGAAGCCCAGCTGGCGCAAATAGTCCAACGTCTCCCACTGGGTGGCAGGCAGGCGCCCATCAGCAGCCACGATGTTGTAGACATACAGCGCCAGCGGGCGCGCAGCAGTGATGCTGGGGTCCAGCTGCCGCAGGGTGCCAGCGGCGGTGTTGCGGGCGGTCTGGTAGATCTGCCCACCCGCCGCTGCCTGGCGCTTATTGAGCGCTTCGAAATCGGCCTTATAGAAGAAGACTTCGCCGCGCACATACAGATCTGCCGGGGGCTGGGGGCCGCCGGGTTTGGCCGGTATGCGCAGCGGCAACGAGCGCAGCGTACGCAAGTTGGCGGTCACGTCCTCGCCCACCTCGCCGTTGCCGCGCGTGGCGCCCTGCACGAACAAACCATCCTGGTAGTGCAGCACGATCGAGAGGCCATCCAATTTGGGTTCCGCCACAAAACGGGTGCGCGCCACGCGCTCGTCCAGGCGCGCAATGCGTTCAAACCAGGCCCGCAAGTCCGTCTCGCCAAAGGCATTGGCCAAACTCAGGATGGAGGCGGGATGGGTGACTTTGACAAACCGCGCCGAGGGCTGCGAACCAGTCCGTTGGGTCGGCGAATCGGTCGTGATCCACTCGGGATGCTCTTCTTCAATAGCGCGCAGCTCGGCCAGCATGCGGTCATATTCGATATCGCTGATCACCGGTTCGTCCAGCACATGGTAACGGTAGTTGTGCTCGCGCAGGGCGGCGCTCAACTCCTCCAGATGCTTACGCAGCGCTTCGTCGCTCATAAGCAAAAATTATACAACGGCCATGAATTCGGCCAGCTGGCGGGCGCACTCGGCGGCCAACTTGTGGCCCGTCTCGCCTTCGCAATACTGCACTTGGGCACCGGCGGCGGTTAACTGCTCCTCAGCCTGGCGGGCCAGGCTGACGGGCACAGTCTCATCCTGGGTGCCATGCGCGATGAAGACGGGCAGCCCAGCCAACCCGGCCAGCCGGCTTTCTGCGCCGCCCGGCAAAAAGCCGGCCAGCGCCGCCAGCCGGCTGACGCGCTGCGGCTGGCTTAGGGCCCAGGCGAAGCTAAAGGCCGCCCCCTGGCTAAAGCCGATAAAGCCGACGCGCGTGAAGTCCCCACTGGGATAATGAGTCGCAGCCGCGGTCACCAGGCCGCCAAAGCTTTCCAGAGCGGGTTGAAAGGCCGGCAGCGGGCTGAATTCACCGGAGCGCTGCATGACCCAGCTGTAGCCATCCAACTCAGCGTGCTGCGAAGGGTACGGCGCCCGCGGCGCCAACAGCAGGGCATCCTTGGGCATGCGCCCCGCGAAGACCCACATCGAGCGCTCATCACCAGTCCAGCCGTGGATCATCCACACCACCCGGCGCGGTTCAGAGCCGTCCAGCGGCGGGCGCACCTTCAGTGTCCAGCCATCCAATTCCAGATCTGTCAACATTTCGGGAAACACTGGCAGATAATACCCTTGTTTGCTGGCGGGCAACAAAAAAGCGCAGCCTAAGCTGCGCTTTTTGATGGCGGAGGAAGAGACTTACTTCTTCTGGGCCTCAATGTAGTCCACGGCGTGACCCACGGTGGTGATGCCTTGGGCGTCTTCGTCGGAGATCTCAATGCTCATCTTGTCTTCGAGAGCCATGATCAGTTCGACAATATCCAGCGAGTCAGCTTCCAGATCCTCACGGAAGCGAGCTTCGCGGGTGACCTTGGCTTCATCAACACCGAGCAATTCGATAATGGTGCCCTTCACTTGTTCAAACGTGTCTGCCACTTCAAGCCTCCTAAGCTATCAAACTGGGCAATTGTACCTATCAAGGGTGGCTTGTCAAGCAAGCCAGGGCGCAGCGGCAACTGCACCTTTCAGACACAGGAACACTCGCTCGTGGGGAAAGTTACGCCTGAAAGGCGGGAATTTCCACTGAGCGGCCGCCCACATCCACCAGGTGATGCGGCAGCCAAACGATGCCAAACAGGCTGACAAACACATCACTGCGCGTGGGCTGCACGCCGATCTGGGTGATACGCTGGGCGACCTCATCCCAGCGGGCATCGATCTCGTCAACCAGCGATTTGGCCTCTTCATTGAGCGCGGTGGCTTCAGCCTCCAGCTGTTTGATCTCTTCCTTGGTCGCCTCCACATTGGCAGCCGCCTCAGAGGTCAAACGGCGCTTGGTCAGCGAAGTGGTCAGAGTGCGGCGGCGGCCAAGAAACAAGCTTAGGATGTTCTCGGCGTGAGTGCCATATTCCTCCAGCCGGCGGTCAGCCGCGCGCTGTTCTTTCTGGCTCAGGCCCAAGCGGTGCTTGGCCAGCTTCTTCTGCAGCGCATCCAGTTTCTTCTCGATCTGCTTGCTGGCTTTCTCGATCTCGTCGTCCCGTTTGGTGTCGGCGGCGGCCTGGGTCAGCCGGAGGAACTCCTCGCGGCTCAGCTCCGGCCCACCGTAAACCTTCAGGTCGTCGTTGGCCCACACCTGGGCCTCCCCGGCCCGGTATACCCAGTCGCTGAACTCGCGCTCCAGGCTCTTGAGCTGCTTTTCGTCGGCCAGGGCGCCGTTCAACTCAGCGAAACTGGCGTCTTCCAGAGGGCGCGCCTCCAGCCGGCGCTCATCAAGTGGCTCGCGCTCAAAGTCATCCCAGCGCAGCGTGCGGCCATCCAGATAGTCCACCAGGGCAGCCTTGTGCATCTCAGAGTCCAGGTTGTACTTGCGCTGGCTGAAGCGCACCTGCGCCTGGGCGATCAGCGCCGGTCGGTAGACGTACCCCATGCGCTTGGCGCCGGCCGGCAGTTCGCGGCGGTTGGCCTGCGCCGAGGCTTCCAGGCTCAGGCTGGCAGGCATAAAGACTTCCTGCACGCCAGAGGGGGCGATGGGTTTGCTCAGGGTGATCTCGTCCATTTTGGTCTTCTCCTTATCCGCCCCGCCTTTGGCCTGGCTGGCCGCACGCGAGGGCGCAGCGGGCGTACTCTTTTTGCTTTTCAGTGAATTCAATTCCGGGATCTGGCTGCGCGTCAGCGGGCCAGGCAAGTAGTTCATCGCCCAGCGGGTCTCAAACACTACCGGCTCTTTTTCATGCACATTGTGCAGCAAGAAGACGCGTTTCCCGAGGCCGGAAATGATGCGGGCGTAGTCGGCACGCTTGAAGTTGCTGTGCTGGGCGCCTTCCAAGCCGTCCAGCAGGCGCTCCTTGTCGCGCTCGGTTTGCAGCTTGCCGATGAACCAGGTGCCTGCATTGGACAACGCCTTGTAGTCTACGTCCACCGGGTTCTGCGTCGCCAGCAGTTGGCCTACGCCGAAGGCACGCGCCTGCTTGAGCATCCGCAGCATGGGTGCCTTGGAGGGTGGCGCAGCCACCGGCGGCAGGTAGCCGTGGATCTCGTCAAAGTAGACGATCGCCCTCAGCGAACCGCTGCCCTTCTGGCCGTACATCCAGGTTTCCACCGCCGAGTACAACAAGGTGACGAAGAACATGCGCTCCGCCTCGGCCAGGTGATTAAGCGTGAAGATGCAGTGGCGCGGCTTGCCTTCCGGCGCGTACAGCAGCTGGGCGATGTCCAGCGGCTGGCCCTGCAGCCAGGCCTGGAAGCTGGGCGCGGCCAAAATATTGTTGAGCTTCAAGGCCAGTGCGGCGCGTTCCCGCGCCGGGAAGAAGCTATCCAAATCGAGGATGCCGATCTTCTCCAACGGCGGATTCTGCACCTGGCGGATCAAATCCTCCAGCTTCAGGTCGCGTCCCGCGGACCAAGCGTACTCAAACAGGTTGGCCAGCAGGATGTGCTCCCGCGTCTTGACCGGGTCAATATCCTTGAGCCCCACCAGCCCCAGGATGGCGGTGGCTGTGGAGGCGATCCGCTCACGGATAATCTCCTGGTTGCCTGCCCAGTCCAGGTCTGGCGCAGCTAACGAGGCCAGAATGCTGACCGGCAGACCCGCAGTGGAGCCGGGTGTGTAGACGGCGAAGTCGGCCGCTTCGTCCAGGGCGCGGATGCGCTCCGGGCCGATGCCCCAATCCGCCAAACCTTGTTTCCAGGTCGCTGCGGTTTGTTCAGCCAGCTGTGCGGTGCTCTTGCCCTCACGGCGTGCCTCGTCCGGGTTGATCCACGGCTCAAAGTCTTGGGGGCGCAGTTCAGGGAAGTGCAGCAAGGCGTTCGTAATGTCACCCTTGGGGTCGATCACCAAGGCTGGGATCTTTTGCAGAGCAGCCTCTTCCAGAAGATCAATGCACAAGCCAGTCTTGCCGGAGCCGGTCATGCCAAATACGACGCCGTGCGTGACCAGATCATCCGGGTCGTACATCAAATCGGTTTTGCTGGTCTTGCCCGCCTTCAGGTCACGCAGGCGGCCCAGATAAAAGTGCTTGTCCTTGCTCATGCCATACTCCGTATCCGCCACATGATAACATCGCTTAACTGGCGCTTAATTGACACCCGATTCGGCGGCTGGTAGACTCGCGCCACCAAGGACAAGCCCATGCCGACCAAAAAATCCACCACCAGCTCCCGCAAAGCCGACCATATCCGCATCAACTTGGAAGAAGATGTGCGCTCTGGCCTGAC
>JAHCII010000018.1 GCA_026129305.1 Anaerolineales bacterium | reverse complement strand
GTAAACGCCAGGCGCTTGCGCAGCTTCGCTGCGCGGGAGAAACCGCCCGCCTATGGCGTGCTGGGTTTCTCCAGGCTACTTTATCTTTTGGCCTTACCTGTGAAAGCGGGGGCCGTTATCCCGTGTATCGTGCACAGCCGCGTATCCAACATGCGCGAACGGATGCGCGGGTCCATATCATCCAGCCTGTCCGCCGTCGTGATCACCGTCGGCAGCTGGGCGTTGTAGCGATGGTTGAACAACTGGTAAA
Source organism: Anaerolineales bacterium (assembly GCA_026129305.1). GTDB lineage: Bacteria > Chloroflexota > Anaerolineae > Anaerolineales > UBA11579 > JAMCZK01. The sequence continues at coordinate 43,174 of JAHCII010000018.1, read as the reverse complement.
GCTTCTCGCGCGCCCAGGGCGTGGCCGACTGGGTGCCCAGGTCGTCCAGCACCAGCAGCTCGCTGTTGCGGATCTCTTCAAAGCGGCGGTCGTAGCTGACCGGGCTGTTGGGGTTGAAGGTCGCCCGCAAGTGGTCCAGCAGGTCCGGGACCATCACGAACAACGGCACCTTGCCCATGTCCTGGCTGTAATTGGCGATCGCCGCCGCCAGGTGCGTCTTGCCGCTGCCGTGGGAACCCATGAACACCAGCCAGCCCTTGGGCTTCTCGGCATACTTGCGGGCGGCGTCAAAGGCCTTGCGCAGCGATTTCTGGTCCGCCTGCGGCAGCCCCTCGCCCTCGCGCAGGTCAAAGTTGGCGAAGTTGCGCTCGCGCAGCAGGTGCAGCGCCGAGAGTTCGTTCTGGCTGCTGTCGTCCATCGGGCGGCGGTAGTCCGGCGCCAGCACACGCAAGTGGCTGACCAGCTCCGGGTCAGACAGGCGCGAGCGGATGCGCCCCTCGACCTGGTCCAGGCTCAGGTTGGTGGTCACCACCAGCGGCAGGCGGTTGATGTAGCGATGATTGAGGATCTGGAACAGCTTCTCCTGGGCCCACTCGGTGGCGTTCTGGGTGCCGAAGTCGTCCAGGATCAGCAGCGGCGCCTGGCGGATCTCTTCGAAGCGTTCCTCGAAGCCGTGCTCCGAGCCGTAAGAGAAGCGCAGCTCGTCCAGCAGGTCCGGCACGGTGATGAAGATCGCCGGCAGGCCGACCGAGACGGCGAAGTTGGCGATGGCCGCCGCCAAGTGCGTCTTCCCGCTGCCGTAGCCACCCTCCAGCAGCAGCCAACCCTCCATCTGGCGGGCGAAGTGCTGCGCCTGGTTAAAGGCCGTCTCCAGCGAGTCGGCCTGGCGGGCGGTCAGGCCCACCCGGCCGCGCACCTCGAAGTTGTCGAAGCTCAGGTGGTTCAGCTCATCCAGGCGGCTGATGGCGTACAGCCGGCGGCGGCTGTGCTGGGCCACCTCGCCGTGGCGGCAGCTGCAGATCTGCAGCTTGCCGAACTCGGGGTGGCCGGGAGGCACCTCGCTGCGCACATAGCCCAGCCCGCCGCACTGCGGGCAGTCCGGGTCGCCGGCCAGATAGGCGCGCGGGTTCTCAGTGCTCGATGTAGTCTGAGAACTCGCCTTCGACGTATTTTCGGCGATCCTTTTCAGAATCCCCTTGAGTTCGTCGCTCATCTTTGCCTCCTTCCTGCCAACGCCGCAAAATGGCGTCCACATAACTCCACGAACGGGCGTTGTTCTGCACCGCAATGCCGATGGCTTCTTGCAGCCAGTCGTGCGGATAGTCTTTTTCGGCCTGCTTCAATATGTCAGCCAGCATGGGCGTGATCGGGCCGATGTGCTTCTCATACAGGCTGAACAGGTTGCTGTGCTCCTGAGCCAGCTCGATCGGGTAGCGGGCGTCGCCGGAAGGCTTCCAGGCTCCGTCGGCGATGGCCTGCAGCGCCTCGCGCCCGCGCGGCGAGTTGAGGAAGTAGAAGCGGCGCTGGGCGCCGTCGAACTCCAGCTCAGCCACCAGCAGGACGCCGCGCCCCACGGCGCGCGCCAGCCCGTCTGCCAGGGCGGCCGCGTCCCCCAGCCCGGCCATGAAGACCGCGTCGTCACTAAAGTCTTCAGGCTGCAGGTAGCGCGGGTCGCCTTCCATGCGCTCCAGCTTCCAGAAGGCGTACAGCAGCACCTTCAGCTCATTCAGATCGTCCACCTGCGGCAGCAGCTGGCTGAAGAACGGCCCGGGGATGCGGGTGAAACGCAGCTTGCCGTCGGGGAAACCGGGGAACGCGGCGCCCACCTAAAACTCCGAGAAGTCGATGTTCTTGGTGGCGGCGTTCTCGAACTTGGCCAGATCCTCACGGAAGACCAGCTCGACAATGCCGGTCGGCCCGTTGCGGTGCTTGCTGACCATGATCTCGGCCACGTTCTTGCGCAGGCTGTCCTCTTCGTTCAGGTCGGGCCGGTGGATGAACATAACAATGTCGGCGTCCTGCTCCAGCGAGCCGGACTCACGCAGGTCAGACAGCACCGGGCGTTTGTCGGCGCGCTGCTCCACGGCGCGCGAGAGCTGGGCGGCGGCCAGCACCGGCACGTTCAGCTCGCGCGCCAGCACCTTCAGGCTGCGCGAAATATACGAGACCTCTTGCACACGATTCTCGTTGCGGGTCTCGCCGCGCATCAGCTGCAAATAATCCACCACGATCAGGTCCAGGCCAAATTCCATGTGCAGGCGGCGGCACTTGGCGCGCATCTGCGTGGGCGAAATGCCAGGCGTGTCATCCAGAAAGATGCGCGTGTCGCCCAGCACGTCCATCGCCTGGGCGAACAGGTCCCACTCGTTTTGGTTCAGCTTGCCGCTGCGCATCTTCTGGCCGTTGATGCCGGTCTCCTGCGAGAGCAGGCGCTGCACCAACTGGTCGTTGGACATTTCCATGGAGAAGATCGCCACGTGCTTCTTGGCGATCTGGGCCGCGTTCTTGGCCACCGACATCAGGAAGCTGGTCTTACCCTGGGCCGGGCGGCCGGCGAAGATCAGCAGGTCGGAGGGCTGCAGACCCATCAACAGCCGGTCCAGGTCAATGAAGCCGGTGGGCACGCCGTAGATCTCTTCGCCGCGGCGCGACATCTGCTCCACCTGGTCGAAGTAGTCGGACAACACCACCTTGATCGGCTGCAGGTCGGTGGAGAGGCGCTGCTCGCTGGCGCCGAAGACGGCCTTCTCGGCCTCGTCAATGGCGCTCTCGACCGTGATGTCTTCCTGGTAAGCCACCTTGGCGATCTTATTGGCGGCTTCCAGCAGGCGGCGGCGGATGGAGCTGTGCTGCACCAACCGGCCGTAAGCCTCGGCGTGCATGGAGCTGGGCACATTGTTGACCAGGCTGGTCAGGTAGGCCGGGCCGCCTACCTCAGCCAGGCGGCCCTGCTTGTCCAGCTCCTCGGTGACGGTCAGCATGTCCACCGGGATGCGCTGCTCATGCAGGGCCGTGAAAGCCTCCCAGATCCAGCGCAGGCGGTGGATGTGGAAGTCGTCGCCGGTCAGGAAACCGGCCACATCATAATAAGCTTCGGGGTTGATCAGCACCGAGCCGATCACCGCCTCTTCGGTCTCGCGGCTGTGCGGGACCAACTGCGGGCTGGGGGCTTGCTCGGCTTCTTGCGGGAAGAGGTCGCTCATGGCGGGCTAGTTGTTCTCGCCGCCGGGTTCGTCTTCGTCAGCATCGTCATCCTCGCCGATGCTGAGATTGTCCAGAAAATCTTCGAACACTTCCAGGCGGCTGTCGGCTTCCTCCGCCTGCGGTTTCTCTTCGAAAATGTCGTCGGGGGAGAGCTCACCCTCGTCCAGGTCTTCTTCGGGGACGATGCCGACGGCGTCCATCACCTCGCGCGAGACCATGATGGGCACGTGCGTGCGCACGGCGATGGCCAGCGCATCCGAGGGCCGCGAGTCCACGTTGACCGTGCGCCCATCCACCTCAACCACGATGTTGCCGTAAAAGACATCGGCCTTGAGGGCGCGCACTTCCACGCGCGAGACGCGTGCCTCCAGCGAACGCAGCATCTCACGGATCAAGTCGTGCGTCATTGGCCGGGCCACTTCGACCTCCTGCAGGGCGAAGGTGATCTGCTCGGCCATGTACGGGTCGATCCAAATGGCCAGGTAGCGCTCGGCGTCCACCTCACGCAAGATCACCACGCGCTGCTGGGACATCAGCCCGACGCGAATGCTATCAATCACGACTTCGATCATCTAGTTGCAGCCTCCCGGCTCAGAAAAAGCCGACCCGGCCGGCGCCTGGGCCGGCAAAGTGGGCTATTCTATCATGTGGGATATCGAGGCTATTTTAACGCCAGCCTCACCGGAATTGCCAGACGAATATGGATTGTTAAAAACCCGGCTCGTATTTTTTTAACATTGCGTTATAATGCCGCCTTCGAGGCAGCCGATGCAAGACGAGTACGACACTTCTACCACATTGGGCGGAAAATAAAGAATGGCGCGCAAGTTCATCAAAGCCAGCAACACGCGCATTCTGTGGGTAGAAGGCCGCTGGACCAGCAACCCCGAATTCGTCCCCACCCTGCTCCAAAAGAATTTCCAAGTGGAGCGGGTCAGCTCCGGAAAACAAGCCATCAGCCGAGTAGAAAAGAGCCGTCACGATCTGGTGATCGTCGACGCCGCCTCCATGCGCACCAATGGCAAGCGCATTTGTACCTCAGTGCGCAACCTGGTGGACGGCATGCCGATCCTGGTCATCTCCGACTCGCAATACCCCATCGAAGCCGGCTTCGATTGCGCCAACGCCGTGCTGGTGCTGCCCTTCACGCCGCGCAAGCTGATCAACCGCATCGGCCTGCTGCTGCCGGCAGACGAAGACGGCCTGCTGCGGGCCGGCCCGCTGGAGCTGGACCTGAACGCGCAGACGGTCAAGGTTCACGGCAAAAAGACGGCGCTAACCCCGCGCCTGATGAAGCTGCTGCGCATGCTGATCGACAATGCCGGCCAGGCCGTGCCGCGCGATACGCTGTTCAAAGAAGTCTGGCGCACCGAATACACCGGGGACACGCGCACGCTGGACGTGCACATCAGTTGGCTGCGCCAGGCGATCGAAAAGGATCCCAAGAAGCCCAAACTACTGCACACCATGCGGCGCATGGGCTACCGGCTGGATTTGTAATCAATGTTTGGGGGGATCTGTGGAACCGCCACTCAGCAAGGGCGCACAGCCGTGCGCCCCAAGCGTACCTATATCTTTTCCACCCACAGGCTGGAGGCCAGCTCATAGCCGATGACCTGATCGCTGCGCTCAAATTGCAGGCGCAGCGGGCCGTTGAACGGCGCCCGGCTGACCAGGGTGAACTCCACGCCGGGGGTCAGGCCCAGGTTGCCGATGTAGCGCAGCTTGTCCATATCGTGCGTGCGCACCCGGCTCAGCCGCCAGGCGCTGCCGGGTTCCATGTCCACCAGCGGCGCATCCTGCGGCATGATGATCGTGCCGTCCTTGCTGGGTATCGGCTCGCCGTGCGGGCAGCGGGTCGGGTTGCCGGCCATCTCCGCCATGCGGTCCTCCAGCTCGTCGTTCATGCCGCGCTCAAAGACGTCGGTCAGTTCGTGGGCGGCGGCCCAGTCGTAGCCCATGACTTTGACCAGGAAGACTTCACCCAAACGGTGACGGCGCAGGGCCGGCATGGCAATCTGCTCGCCTTCGGTCGTCAGGCGGATGCCGCGGTACGGCTCGTAAGTGGCGTAGCCGGCGTCGGTCAGGCGCTTGACCATGCGGGCGATGGCCTGCGGAGAGGATTCGACGTTGTCCGCCAAAATGGAAAGCGAAACCTGCGGGGTGTCCTGCTGGATGCGGAACACCTCGGCGGCGTAGCGCTGCATGGCGGGAGTAGCCTGTGAGTCAGACATTCGTGTTCGTGGTTGTTCCTATCGCTGCACGAGCCCTAAGGCCTGCGCCGGAAAAATAAATATGAAGATTCTGATAAAAATTCGCTGCGTGATTATACTACGTTGAAAATTCTGTTCCAATAGAATTAAGTTTATATTTCGCCGGGGTCCAAAACGGCGAAAACAAGCCATTAACATTCCCATAAAGTCGCCAACAAGCGATAGGCGTATAATCAGACTTGAGGTGAACCAGCCATGACCCGGGAAACGCTTGAACGCAAAATGCACGAACTTCTGGATGAGGTGCTGCTGCTGGGCAGCATGGTGGAGCAAGCCACCCTGCAAGCCGTGCGCGCCCTGAGAGATCACAACCTGGCCGCCTCGGAAGAAGTCTACAAAGCCGACAAGATCATTAATGAAAAGCGCTTCGAACTGGAAGAGCGCACCCTGGTGCTGATCGCCACCCAGCAGCCCATGGCGGGCGACCTGCGCATCCTGGCCGCCGTGCTGGACGTGGCCAGCGAGCTGGAGCGTATGGGCGATTACGCCAAGGGCATCGGCAAGATCAACCTGAACCTGGGCGCTGAGAGCCGTCTGAAGGTGCCGGCCGAACTGATGCAGATGGCCGAGATCAGTGTGGATATGCTGCACCGCGCCCTGGAAGCCTTTGTGACCCGTGATGCGAATGCGGCCAGCCTGATCCCGGCCGAGGACGACAAGGTGGACGCCCTCTTCACGGTGGTGAACAACGAAATCTTGCGTCAGATGGGGGCCGACCCGGGCGATATTGGCCACATCAATCACCTGATGTGGGCCTGCCACAACCTGGAGCGCATGGCCGACCGCGTGACCAACATCTGCGAACGCACCATCTTTGTGGCCACCGGCAAACTGGCCGAGTTCGACAGCAGCGACGACGAGCAGCGCCAACTGGCCAAGTAGCCGGCGAATTCATTTGACATCCGCCCACCAACGTGTAATACTCTACTCTGTTGGTGTGAACCATCCCCCCTTGCTATCCCATCGTAGAGGAGGTGTTGCCCATGGACAGTACTAGTCCTGAACATTGCGCTGTGGCAGCCCTCCTCGCTTCTGAGCGATAAAGCTGCCACAGCGCAAGAAAACCCAAAGAGCCGCCTAATAAGCGGCTCTTTGGTATTTAATCTGCCTTGGGCGATCAATCGCCCAGGCAGATGCCGATGTCGCGGGCGGCGCGCACGGCATCGCCCTGCAGGTCCACGCGTTTGGGATGGCCCAGCGCTTCTTCCAGCGGCACGTCTGTCACCCGGCCCTGCTGGTAAGAGACCATGCGACCGTACTGCCCCGTGGCGGCCAGGCGCAGGGCGGCGGCGCCGTAGCGCGTGGCCAGCCAGCGGTCAAAGGCGGTGGGCGTGCCGCCGCGCTGGATGTGGCCCAGTACGGTGGTGCGTGTTTCCACCTGGCATTCCTGCTCCAGCCAGGCGGCGACCTGCTGGGCAATGCCGCCCAGACGCGGCAGGGCCAACAGGTCACCGGCACGCGAGAAGACCTGCTCACCATCCAGCGGCCGGGCGCCTTCGGAGACAACCACCAAGCCATCCAGATAGCCGCCCGCCAAACGGCTACGGATCTCCTCGGCGATCAGCGAGTAAGAAAAAGGGACTTCGGGGATGAGGATAATGTCCGCCCCGGCGCTGAGGCCGGCATGCAGGGCAATAAAGCCGGCATCGCGACCCATGACCTCCAGCAGCATGACGCGCTGATGCGACTCGGCGGTGGTGTGCAGGCGATCTATGGCCTCCACGGCGATGTTGAGGGCGGTATCAAAGCCGAAGGTCATCTCGGTACCGCCGACGTCATTGTCGATCGTCTTGGGCACGCCCACGACGTTGACGCCCTTTTGCATCAGGTCACGGGCAATCGCCAGCGTGCCGTCTCCGCCGACCACAATCAGGGCGTCCAAGCCCAGCTCGGCGATGCGGGTCACGACTTCGCCAGAGGCGTCCTCGACGACCTGTTGGCCATCACGCTCCACCAAGCGTGCAAAGGGGTTGCCGCGGTTGGCGGCGCCCAGGATGGTGCCACCTTTGGAGTGGATGTCTTGCACGCTGGCAGGCGTCAGCGGCACCAAGCCGTTAGGCAACAGCAAACCATCGAAGCCGGAGCGAATGCCGACCACTTCGCAGCCGTATTGATGCTCGGCGGCCAGCACTGCGGCGCGAATGACGGCGTTAAGGCCGGGGGCGTCTCCGCCCCCGGTGAGAATGCCAAATTTCTTCATCGTGCTGGTATATCAGAAAATGGCACGCAGTGCGATGTCATTCCTGCACGTTAGGCAACTTGACCACAGAAAGCCAATATTCCTTGAAAGAGGAGACCACGCCGATGAATTTCTCCATGCTGACCGGCTTGACGATGTAGGAGCTGGCGAACTGACGGTAGCTCTCGGTGATATCGGTCTCGTCTTGTGAGGTGGTGAGGACCACCACGGGGATGCGCTTGAGGTCCGGATCGTGCTTGATGGCACTGAGCACTTCGCGCCCGTTCATTTTGGGCAGGTTCAGATCCAGCAAGATCAAGTCTGGGCGGGGTGCAGCCGCGTAATCGCCCTGCTGCTTCAAGTACTGCATGGCGGCCTCACCATCCATGACCACATGCAGCTGGTTGCGTAGCCGGCCTTCCTTAAAGGCCTCTTGCGTCAGGCGCACATCCCCTGGGTTGTCCTCTACCAGCAGTATGTCAATCATCTCCGTTCCTTCCATGTCGCCTCTCCTTTGGTCCGAGCATGTTTACAACATGCGGTCGGCGCGTTGCTGGGCACTCTCATCGTTTTGCGGCTGCTGCCATACCTGGGTCTCTCGCTGCGCATCGAGTGCGTAATCTGGCGGCAGTTCCGGGACCAGCGGGAAAGTGAAAAAGAACTGGCTGCCCTTTCCCGGTTTGGACTCGACCCAGATGCGGCCACTGTGCCTTTCGACGATCTTCTTACAGATCGCCAAGCCAATGCCGGTACCCTCGTAAAGCTCCCGGCTGTTCAGGCGTTGAAAAATCACAAAGATCCGGTCAGTGTACTTGGCGTCAAACCCGATGCCATTGTCTTTGATGCTGAATTCGGCAAAGCCGTCCACCTGGCTGGCACTGATGCGAATTTTGGGCGCGGCTTCGCCGCGGAACTTGATGGCATTCGCCACCAGGTTCTGAAAGACCTGAGCCAGTTGGTTCTTGTCAGCCACCACTTGCGGCAAGTCAGCGATGGTAATCTTGGCTCCGGTCTCTTCGATGCGCACCTTCAAGTTCTGCAGAGCATCGTCCACGGCTTGGCGTGCATCCACCGGCTCAGGTGGCTGCCCCTGTGTGCCGACCCGCGAAAAAGACAGCAGGTCTTGAATAAGGCGCTGCATGCGCTGGGCTCCATCCACTGCATAGTTAATGAAATCCAGCGCATCGCCGTCCAGGTCTTTGCGGTAGCGACTCTCCAAGAGTTGCATGTAGCTGGAGACCATGCGCAGCGGCTCCTGCAGGTCATGCGAGGCCACATAGGCAAACTGCTCCAGCTCTTTGTTGGAGCGTTCGAGCTCTTCGTTCTTTTGTCCCAGGTGCTCAGCCAATTTCTTTTGCTCGGTGATGTCAGTCCAGATGGCGCCAATGCTGACCAGGTCGCCGTTGGCGTCAAACATGGGGAACTTGGTGCAAAGGTAGCTGCGCTTTTCGCCTTCCAGGCGCGCCTGCGCTTCAAACGAAACGACCTGCTTGGACGAGAGCACTTGCTGGTCGCTGAGCAGCACTTTGGGCAGCAACTCGCTGGAGAAAATGTCTTCAGCGATCCTGCCGATGACCTGGTCGGCAGGCAGGCCGACCAGCTTTTCGAACGGCAGATTGACCATCTGGTACTGGCCCTGTGTGGATTTCAGGATGATGGCTGAAGGCGAATTCTGCACCAGCGCATTGAACTGCTGTTGGGTGCTGGCCAGGTTGCTGCGCAACAAACGCTGAGAGGTTTCTGCAGTTTGCAGATTGACGGCATTGAGCACAATGACTGCGCCCAAAAAGAGCATGACCAGAACCGCGTAAGAGGATGAAGCCAGGCCGGCCTGCAGCACACCCCGGCTCTGCAGCCAGAAGATGAGCCAGCCCAGCAAAAAGGGTGTGACCAGCGCAGCGGCCAGCAAATTGCGTGTGTTTTGGCCAATGGCGTTGTTGGCCAGGATCAAATCCACCCAGCCACGCTGCTTCATCTCCAATAACATGATGGCCGCCAGCAGCACAATAAGCACAGAGGTATGTAGGGCCATGCCGGTATAAGAGAACAGGCTGGTACCGTACACCCAGGAAAATGGATAGCTAAAGAAGACACTCAGCCCCAGCAGCAGAACAACCAGGATCATTGTCTGCCGGTGGCGGTCTTTGAGGCGGTTTTCGGTGAGCATGGCCAAAGCGAGCAGCACGAAAGCGACAGCGGTGGGGGCGGAGGTGCGCCCAGGCAACCCCTCTTGCACATCGCCAAAATTGTCGGGGAACAAAGCCTGGTCGATGCCCAGGTTTAGATTGAACACGAACTGTGACAGCAGGAGGCTGGCGAATACAAGGCTCAGCAGGGCCAGCAGCTTCCACCAGCGTGTCTGAGGCAGCCGCATTTCGCGCAAATACAATGCCCCGCCCAGAAGGATGAAACCAAGGGCGGTGTTGGCCTTCATGCTAGGCAGGCCAGGCAAGATCGAGGTAAGCACCCGAAGCTGCAGCCACCAGCCGACCAGGACCAGCAAGGCCACGCCTAGAACCAGCAAACTGATCTTTTTGGGCAAATCTTTGTTGGTGATCGCGATCACTTCTGCCAACCCTCAGGTCACACCTATGGTTGCCGCCCCTGACAACTCCGCAAAGTCTGAGCTTACTCCAGTTTTAATTGACGTCTGGCTAACAAATTTGCAAGGTAGCGTACGGGGAACAAAAAACACCCGCCGGGTTGCGGCGGGTGTTTAGTGTGCTGCATGCGGGTTAGCGCGAGTAGTATTCGATGACCTGGTTGACTTCGCAGATCACTGGGATCTCGGTGGGCACGGGCAGCCGAGTGTACTTGGCGCTCATGCTCTTCTTATCGGTCTCGACATACGGCGGAACGTTGCCTACAGTTTCCAACGCTTCAACAATGGCGGGGATCTTGCGGCTCTTTTCCTTGACGGCGATCACATCGCCGGGCTTGACCGAGTAGGAGGGGATGTCCACCCGCTCACCGTTGACGGTGATGTGACCGTGGTTGACGTACTGGCGGGCCGCATAGATGCTGCGGGCAAAGCCGGCACGCAGGACCAGCGCGTCCAAGCGGGACTCGAGCAGGATCATCAGAGTCTCGGGCGTGCGACCCTTGGTGCGGTAGGCGCGTTGGATGTAACCGCGCATTTGGGCTTCACGAATGTTGTACTGATCGCGCAGACGCTGCTTTTGCAGCAGCTGCTGCTTGTAGTCCGAGGCGCGACGCCATTGGCCGCGGCCGCCATGCTGCCCAGGAGGATTGGGGCGGCGCTCCATGATCTTAAGCGCCTTGGGAGTCAGCGGGACGCCAAGTGCGCGGGACCGTTTAACTTTGGAAGTTTTATTCATACTGCAGTCGTACTCCTTATTGTCGGGCGGTGTCGCCCGGGCCAGCAACTGACGCTGGTGAAAGTAACTTCTTTTTTGCACTCCTGGCAAGCCGTGGCCGCGCGCCTGCCAGAAAATGCCCCCACGGGGATTCGAACCCCGGTTTTAGCCTTGAAAGGGCCACGTCCTAGGCCTCTAGACGATGGGGGCTAATGAACGGCTGCGCCGCTCAATTTTGCCTTGCTTCGCAAGGCCAGCCGACCTTGTAATCAGCGGAATTCCCGCTGATTCTTTGGCCATGCTGAATACGAGACCATGTCTGGTTCACGAAACAGCAGCGCATTTTACCACAAGGTATGCGCTAGCTATCCCCTGGATCTGGCAGGGCGTAGTGCTGCACTACGCCAATCGCATCAAAGGGAAAATAGCGAAAGACGGCTTTGCCAATGATGTCACTAATCGGCAAGGCGCCCCATTCACGCGAATCGGAGGAGGCGTTGCGGTTGTCGCCGATGACAAAGACATGCTCAGGCGGCACGATGCGCTCAGACATGTCCAGGCGGATCGGTTCGCTGGCGTAGGCTTCTTCCAATGCCTGACCATTGATGTAAACCTTGCCGGCATAGATGGCGATGCGCTCCCCGGGCAGGCCAATGACACGCTTGATGTAATCCTCATCCGGATCATTGGGATAAGGGAAGACGACCACATCCCCGCGCTGTGGTTCCGCCCAGCGGTAGGCCAGCCGATTGACTATGACGTAATCCCCATTGTGAAAATTGGGATACATACTGTTGAACTCGACACGCACCCGGGCGGAAACAAAGTTGATCGCCAGGAAAAGCACCAAGGCCAGCAGAATGGTCTCGAAGACCTCGCGTAAGGTGCGGCGCAGCCGGGATGACGGCGCCTCGTCCAGCGCGACGACATTCTGGCGGTCCAGCGGACCAAGTTCTGGGGGAGATGGGGGCAAGGACATGCGAAGCGGCGTGATTATACACGCCCTGCCCTCGCCCAGCAGGAACAGGGATCAGTCAAAACTGGGAATGGAGAGCGAGTCGACGATGCCGACGATGACCGAGATGACGCAGGCGTCTGGGTTGCCCAGCACCTGGCGAGCGCCGTTGCCTTCACGGTTGACCAGCACCGTGTCGCCTATGCCAGCCTGGGTGCTATCCAGGGCAATGAAGTCGCCGCTAGGCTCCTCGTCCGGCAAGAGCAAAGGCTGAACCACCAGCAGGCGGCGATTCTTGTAATCGGCGTGGCCAATGGTGGTAACGACTGTGCCGGTGACTTTGCCCAAGATCATTAGCTGTACCTGCTGACACCTTTTTTCAAGGTGAAATCAAATTCGCCGTCTGGGCGCTGGGTCAGCTCGTCGACCAGGCCCACCAGGGCCAGGTCGACCGGCACGAACTTATGCCCGGGCAGCGACAAGGCCGCCTCGCGCGAGCGCACCATGACGCACAGGTCGCCCTGGTTGGCTTCGACCACGTCCACGGCAACTTGCAGTGGTCCGCTGGGCTTAAGCTGCCGGTCAAGCGGCTCGACCACCAGCAGGCGGTATCCCTCCATGTTGGGATACTTCAGCGTGCTGACGGCGACGCCGCGTACGCGCCCGAACAGCATTAGCGGCCCAGGCTCCGCAGCACACGCTGCACGATGGTACGCAGCAAGGCATCGTCCACCTGGCTGCCCAGCTTGGCTTTGACCGCGGTGAAGATGCGCGCTTCAAGCTCTGCGCTGCTCAGCGAGCCGCTGGGGGCGACCGGCGTGATGTGCGGCTTGTGGACCGGCGCACTGGCCGCGGCGGGCGGCGCCGGCGCACTGGCGGCCGGTGAGGCCACATCCGAGAGGTACGGACGCGCCGGGGCGCTGGCCGGGCGGCTGTCGCGCTCGCCAATCAGCTGCAGACCCACGCGGCGGGCTTTCTCACGGGCCAGGTCGGTGATGACGACGTCATCGGTGACCGTCAGCGACGTGACGCCCTGGCGGGCCAGGTCTTCGATGTCACGTTCGGTATAAAAGACTTTAGCCATAGGCCGCTCCTTAGCTGCTGACGCCCTCAAGTGCACTCATGGCCTTGGTGGCCGCATCGTGCGCACTGACAATCTCAGATTCGGAGCCGGCCAGCCACATGCGGCCGAAGCGCCCCACCGAGGAAACATGCATGATCTTGATGCTGGCGTTCTTCTCAGCTTCATTGCAGGCCAAGTTGATGTAGGCAGCCGGGGCGACCTCCATGACCAGCATAGTCTCACCAGGCACCAGCATGCTACCGCGGCGGAAGCGGTTAAGCAGCTGCGCCTGGTAGGGGTCCACATTGGTGATGATCTGGCTGGAGGCGATCTGCGGGCGAATGCGGTCTTCGACCTTTAGGTCAAGGTGGCTCAAGACGGCCTGGCCGGCTTCTTTGACGGCGGCCTGGTTCATCGAGTGCACCTCAAACATGCCAAACTCGCGTTCCACAATCTGGGCGCCGGGCTTGGCCTCAGTGGCCTTGACGGCGATGTCCACCAGACGGAAGGCTTCGTTGCCGGGGGCCATTTCGATATAGAGCGAAGCCATGCCTTCAGTCGGCAGGTCGCCTTGGGTCACAGTACCCACGAACGCGGCGTACTGGGGCTGCATGCGGTCAATGTAACAGTAACACCGCAAAGAAAATTTTTGATCTGCCATGGTTAATCCGTTCCTTCGTTGCGCTGGTTGCTCAGGGCAATCCCCAGCGGGGTAACAAACATGGGCCAGTCCGGCACGCTGGTCGGCAGCCCGGTGTAACGCTGCACTACTTCCGCCATGCCAAGGAAAGCGGAAGTACCGCCCACCAAGGTAAGGCTCTCGACCGTGCGGTCGCCGCTGGCCTGGTAGGCCTGGATGTGGCGAGCGGTGATGCTGGCCACCTTCTCCATCACCGGGCGCACCACCGGCAGCAAACGGGTCTGCTGCGCCGGGTCCTTCTTCAACTCCTCAGCTTCTTCAAAGCTGAGGCCTTGTGCACCGGCAATGACCAGGCTGAAGTGCGTGCCGCCGGTGGCCTCATCAGCCGTGTAGACCACCTGGCCATCCTCAATGATGGCGATGCCGGTAGTGCCGCCGCCCACGTCCACGATGGCGCCATTCTGCAGGCCCAACAAGGCGTTGGCGGCTGTGGGCTCATCCACCAGCTGGTCACACAGCAGGCCGGCGGCTTGTACTACGTTGGCGGTGGCCTGCACCTCCGCCCGGGGCACGCCCGGGGGGAAAGAACTGGCCGCCTCTTCCAGCGGGCGGCCCAGGCGGGCCTCGACCCTGGCCTTCATGGCGCTCAGCCGGTCCACCGCCCCGATGTAATCGACCACCAGGCCATCCCGCACCACTTGGGCGAATTGGTATTCGCCGGCAAGCGGTTGGCCCTGCTCATCCAGCACGACCAGCACCAGGTAGGCGGTGCCAAGGTCTACACCGGTCAGCAGGCGGCCCTGAGGGACAACCTCGAGGGGCGGCGGTTCCGGCTGGTCGATGCGCCGCAATACCTGTGCGGCGCGCGCCAGCCTGGCGGCGGGATCCAAAGCGCTACTTAGGGCAGCGACTTAGGCCTTGGCGCCGCCGCGACCGCCGGAGTTGCCCCGCGTGTTCTGCGGCAGGATCATCTCGACGTTCTCGTGCGGGCGCGGGATGACATGCACGGACACCAACTCGCCAATGCGCTTGGCGGCCGCGGCCCCGGCATCGGTAGCGGCCTTGACCGCACCCACATCGCCGCGCACCATGACAGTCACGAAGCCACCACCGACATACTCAGAACCGATCAGGGTGACATTGGCGGCCTTGACCATGGCGTCAGCGGCCTCGACGGCGCCCACCAGGCCACGGGTTTCGACCATGCCGAGGGCAATCAAACTCAAATCTTGTGCCATTGCTTTTCTCCTTGTTTTCTCGTACTGCGTTGGTTAGCCAACAGGCTTAGGCCTGTGAACTACTGAGGATTTGCTGCACAACTTCCTGGACAATGCGCTCCAACTGCTGGGAGTCCGGATTGGTTACCCCAGCCGCCTCCGTACCAGGCCGCAAAGCGGCTTCCGGCGGCGCGGAGGTTTCATAGGCCAGGCGTTTGACATTGAACAGGTGGTGCACAGTGATGTTGTCGCCGGTGATGGCGCCGCCGATACCACCGGAGCCAAGGGTCATGGAGGGCATGACGGAAGTGGTCAGGCCCACCGCGCCCAGCGTACCCATGGTATTGACACCGATACGGAAGACCGGCTTCTCCAGGGCAAAAGCCATGATGACCTTCTCGTCAGTGGCATGCAGCATGATGCTGTGGCCGCGGCCGCCGAAGTGAATCATCTCCAGGCAGCGGTCACAGCCCGCTTCCCAGCCGTCTTCTTCGTACCAACCGAGTACAGTGGTCAGCTTCTCTCGGGAAAGCGGCTCGTCACGGCCGACCTTGCTAAGCCGGGCCACCAGGATGCGAGCCGAGGTCGGCACCTGCACGCCCGCCATGGCGGCCAACACCTGTGGGGACTTGCCCACGGTGGCGGCGTTAATGGCGCCGTCCGGTTTGAAGAGCAGCTGGCGCATGGCCTGGGTCTGCCCCTCGTCCGTAAAATGGGCGCCTTCAGCCTTCATCAACTGTTCCAGGCGGGCGGCGATCGGCCGGTCGGCCACCACGGCCTGCTCGGTGGCGCAGATCACGGAATGGTCAAAGGCCTTGCTGCCCACGATGTAGCGAGCGGCCTTCTCCAGGTCAGCGCTGCGGTCAACATAGACCGGCACATTGCCGGGACCAACGCCGAAGGCCGGTTTGCCCTGCGAGTGGGCGGCGCGCACCATGGGGCCGCCGCCAGTGGCGAGAATGACGGCAGTGCGCTTGTGGCTGAGCAGCTCGTTGGTGCCCTGCAGGCTGACCAGCGACATACAGTGGATCAGTCCTTCAGGCGCGCCGGCTTCCACAGCGGCGCGGGCCATCAGCTGGGCGGTCTCCACACAGCAGTTGACCGCCGAGGGGTGTGGGGCGACCACAATGCCGTTGCGGGCCTTGACCGAGATGAGCACTTTGTTCATCACGGTAGAGGTGGGGTTGGTGCTGGGGGTCAGGGCGGCGACCACACCCATCGGCCAGGCGACTTCATAAAGCTGCTTATGCGGGTCATGGCGGATGACGCCGACGGTGCGCACGTCTTTGATGCTCTCCCAGACATTGCGGGAGGCAAATTCGTTCTTGAGCTTCTTGTGCTCCGGCACACCGTAGCCGGTCTCTTCGCTGGCCATGCGCCCCAGGCGCTCGGCGGCGCGGAAAGCCACATCGGCCATCGCGGCGCAGACGCGGTCCACCTGCTCCTGGGTGGCCTTGGCCCAGATCTGCTGGGCTTTGTAGGCGGCCTCCACCATGGAGCGGGCTTGTTGGATGGATTGCAGGTCTTTATCGAATTCAGCCATTGTGTCTCACTAACTCTTGCGAAAAGCGACTTCGCCGTCCACGTTGAGGGTGTCAATGATCGCCATGATGACTGCATCCACCGGAGTGTCCTTGGTAATATCCGTCTGGCGGCCGCTGGAACCGTGGGCGGTGAGCACCAGGTCGCCCACCCCGGCATCAACGGAGTCGACCGCCACGTAAGGCTTGCCGGTGGGTTTGCCGGTGTGGTCGGTCTCGCGGCAGATGAGCAGCTTGCGCCCTTCCAGCTTGGGGTCTTTGATGGTGGCAACCGTGTTGCCGATGACTTTGGCGATCAACATATGCGTGTCCTCTGTCTAATATGCCTGGGCAGGCTGCGGGGCGGCGGCAGGCACAGCCGCGGGAGCGGCGACCTTTTCTTTTTCGCCAGCGACGATCTTGACGCCCGCGCTGGCGCCGATGCGGGTGGCGCCGGCGTCCACCAGGCTCTTGGCGTCGGCATAGTCACGCACACCGCCTGAGGCCTTGACGCCCATCTCCGGGCCGACCACGCGGCGCATCAGGGCGATATCGGCCGCGGTGGCGCCGCCACCAGAGAAACCGGTGGAGGTCTTGACGAAGTCGGCGCCGGCTTCTTTTGAGAGCAGGCAGGCGGTGACCTTTTCTTCTTCGGTCAGCAGTGCAGTTTCAATAATGACCTTGACCAGCGCTCCGGCGGCATGAGCAATGCGCACCACCCCGGCGATGTCACGCGCCACCAGGGTGAAGTCACGGCCCTTGAGGGCACCGATGTTGATGACCATGTCGATCTCCGTGGCGCCATCGCGCAGGGCGGTTTCGGTCTCGAAGGCTTTGACATCCGGGGCCGAAGCGCCCAAGGGGAAACCGATCACGGTGCAGACCTTGACCGGCGTGCCGCGCAGCAGGTCGGCGCACAGCTTCACATAACCGGGATTGACGCACACCGAAGCGAAATTGTAGGTGCGGGCCTCATAGCACAGCTGGGCGACCTGGTCGGGGGTGGCATCGGGCTTGAGCAAGGTATGGTCGATCAGGCGGGCCACACTGGGGTCCTGTGGAATGCCGCCCAGGGTGGAAGTCAGCCGTTCCGCCCCAGCGGTGATCACGCGACCGACGCGGTCGAAGCAAGTGCGCACGCAAATACCGTCGGCGCATTCCTGGGTGCAGGAATCGCCGTGGACGTGCGCAACGGCCCCGCTGGCGTCCATCGGGCTGGTCTGGAGGGTGGCCTTGTGGCCGCCACAACCGCAGCCGCAGTCGCCGCTTTTGACAGCTGAGGCGACCAAGGCCCCGCCGGCGGGCAGCTGGCCCTGTTCAGCCAGGGCGGTGATCACCTCGCGGGCGACAATTTCGACAATCGAACGAATATCAGGGTTAGCGGTCATGTATGCTCTCAATCGCCATAATCTTATTTACGCGGGCGGCATGGCGGCCGCCGCCAAATTCGGTGCTCAGCCAGGTGTCCACGATCTGGCGGGCCAGGGCGGCGCCCAGCAAGCCGGCGCCCAGGGTGAGCACATTCGCATCGTTGTGCTCACGGCTGTTGACCGCGGTGGCGTAGTCGTAGCACATGGCAGCGCGGACGCCGGGCACTTTGTTGGCCACCATGCAGCTGCCAATCCCGGCGCCGTCGATGGCAATGCCACGCCAAGCTTCGCCGCTGGCCACTTTGCGAGCCACCGCCTCAGCCAAGTCAGGGTAGTCCACCGCGTCAGGGCTGTGGGTGCCGCAATCGTCTACCTGGTAGCCTTTGGCCTGCAGATGTGCGACCAGGTCCTGCTTCATGGCGAAGCCGCCGTGATCTGCCCCAACTGCAATGGGACCACCGATGGCCACGCGGCCGCCGGCGGGCGCAGGGGCAGCAGCCTGAACAAGCGCCGGCGCGTTCAATTGGGCCAGCACGCGGCCCACGATCTGCTCGACTTCGCTCTCAGAGACCTGCACCATGATCAGGAGCCCTCAGCGGTGACCCGGCCGGGCAGGCGGCGGAAGCCGACTTCCTTGACCGGTGCGTGCAACTTCAAGTTGGTATAGAAGCGGAACTGGTCAGCGCGCACTTCGGAGTCAACGTATTCGATGACACGGCCATCCGCCAGGCGGGTCTCGCGATGGAAGACGAATACCACCGCCGGC
Organism: Anaerolineales bacterium; assembly: GCA_026129305.1. Lineage (GTDB taxonomy): Bacteria > Chloroflexota > Anaerolineae > Anaerolineales > UBA11579 > JAMCZK01. Next base: position 24,670 of record JAHCII010000018.1, on the reverse strand, counting down.
ATTTCCAGCCCGAGCAACTCAGCCACCTGTGGCGTGGCCAGAGTGGCTTCGATCTCCTGCTCGGCGTGGTCAGGGCGCAGGCCATAACGCTCAGCCAGCACTTGATACAAGGACATATGGGAAAAGTCGTGGTTGAGCAGGTCCGGGAAGAGCGTGTGCGGCAGATGGGTGCGTTCAATGGCCATCGGCTGGCCGTCGAGCAAACGCAGGCGCAGCAAGTAGACCACTTCTGCGCCCAGCTGGAGCTGCAGGCGGCGCGCCAGGAAAGGTTCAGCGCGGATCACGGCGGCCTCCAGCACTTCACTGCCGGCCTGGCGGCCCTGCAACTGCATCTCCTGGGTGAAGCCCATCAGGTACTCCGCGGTTTTGCTAACCCGCTCGGGGGCGACAAAAGTGCCCACGCCTTGCAGCGTGCGCACATAGCCGCGAGCGGCCAGCTCGGCCAGGGCGTGGCGCACAGTGTTGCGCCCCACGCCGTACAACTGGCCCAGTTCGCTCTCCGAGCGGATGCGCTGGTTGGCCCCCAACTGGCCGGACTGGATCTCCGCCAGAATGGAATCAGCCACCGCTTGATACAGCGGTTTGCCAGCCTGGTTCTTTTCAATCGAGGTAACCATAGTGTCTCAACATGCAAGAACTTATACCTACATGTTCCAACATGTACTACCAAGAATAGCACCACCGGCCGCGCGAGTCAAGCGCGTAACGGGCGCCGGGTTGGCCCCGTTTGCCCAGATACCCCCATGTTCAAGGAGGCAAATAATGCTTAGATGGGCGCTTACTTTTCTGGTTGTGGCTCTGATCGCCGGTGTGCTGGGTTTCGGCGGGATTGCCGGGACGGCAGAAGGGATTGCCAGAGTGCTGTTCGGGTTGTTCCTGATCCTGGCCCTGGTTTCCTTCATCTTTGGTCGCCGTGTGGTCTAGACCTGGTGGTCTAGACCCGGTGGTCTAGACCCGGCGGTCTAGACCTTAATGGTCAGACCGTGCAGAATAAAAAGCCCGCCTGTTTGGCGGGCTTTTTTGCTCCTGCAGCCATCGCCTTAGGCCGCCAGGGGGATCACGTAAAACAGAATGGCAAAGTAGTGTAAAGCGCTGCCGAGCAGCACAAAGCCGTGCCAGATGGCGTGGTTGAACGGCAGACGCTTCCAAACATAGAAGATCACGCCCACCATGTAAGCCAGGCCGCCGGCCAGCAGCAGCGCCAGGCCGCCGGGAGCCACCGACACCAGCAGAGGCCGAATGGCAACCACCACCAGCCAGCCCATCGCCACGTAAGGGATGGCGTTGACCCAGCGCGGCAGTTTGAGCATTACACCCTGCAGGGCGATGCCGGCGATGGCCAATGTCCAGACCACGGCCAGCAGACTCCAACCCCAGGGGCCCCGCAGGTTGACCAGGGCGAAGGGCGTATACGTGCCAGCAATAAGCAGAAAAATGGCGGAATGGTCCAGGGTGCGCAACCACTTCTTGGCGCGCTCCAAGGGAATGCTGTGATACAGCGTGGAAGCGGTGTACAGCAGGATCTGAGTGGCGCCGTAAATGCTGCAACTGACGATATGCCAGACACTGCCAAACAGGCTGGCAAAGCTGGTCAGCACGGCCAGGCCGGCGATCGAAAGCACAATGCCCACGCCGTGGGACAGGCTGTTGGCCAGCTCCTCAGCGGGGGTGTAACGGTTGGCGTGGATGTTGGTGTTCATGCTCGGGACAGTATAGCCACAAGGGCTTAGGCCAGCATGAGTGGCTAGCCGCTGCGCCCCTTGAACACCAAGCGGATGGGCGTGCCCAGATACCCGTAGGCGGCGCGCAGGCGGTTCTCCAAAAAGCGCTGGTAGCTGAAGTGCACCAGCTTGGGGTCGTTGACGTAGATCAGGAAAGTTGGCGGATCGCTGCGCACCTGGGTGCCGTAGTAGATGCGCAAGCTGCGGCCAGATTTGCCAGAGGGCGGCTGATAGTCCTGTGCTTCGCCCAGCACCTTGTTGATCATCGAGGTGCTCAGCTGCACATGACGCTCTTCGGCCACCTTGACAGCGGTGGGCAGCACCTGCCCCACCCCCGCCCCGGTCAAGGCCGAGATAAAGATCAGGGGCGCGTAGCTAATGAATTTGAGCGCATTGCGGATGCGCGCCGCCATCTCGTCCTGGGCGCTGGCGGTCTTTTCGACTGCATCCCATTTGTTGACCACCAGCACAGCACTCTTCCAGGCTTCCTGGATGTAGCCGGCTATGTGCGCATCCTGAGCAGTAATGCCCTCAACTCCGTCAATCAGCAACAAGGCCACGTCGGCGCGCTCGATGGCCCGCAGGGTACGAATGCTGCTGAACTTGTCCACACCGGGCGTGATCTTGCCGCGGCGTTTGAGGCCAGCAGTGTCGATCAGACGCAGCTGCTGGCCCTGCCACTGCAGCATGGTGTCGACCGCGTCGCGGGTGGTGCCGGGGATCTCGCTGACCAACACGCGCTCCTCGCCGATCAGCTTGTTGAACAAGGTGGACTTGCCCGCGTTGGGCTTGCCCAGCAAGGCGATCGCTACATCCTGCTCCACGTCTTCTTGCGGTTCAGGCAGGCTGCGCAAGGCGGCCACCAGCTCATCCAGCAGGTCACCGGTGCCGGTGCCGTGCACGGCGGATATGGGATGCGGCTGGCCCATGCCCAGTTCGTAGAAGGCGCCAGCCGCTTCACGGCGGGCGCTGGAGTCGGCCTTGTTGACCGCCAGGAAGACCGGTGGGCGCAGCTCGCCGCCTTCCTTGCGCTGGAAGCGGCGCAAGATCTCGGCGACTTCCAAATCGGCCGGGGTCACGCCGTCTTCGACATCAACAACGAAGATGACTGCATCCGCTTCGCGGATGGCTTGCTCGGCCTGGGTGCGGATCTGGCTGACGAAGTCGGCAGAACCCACCGAGAGCGCCTGACGGCCGGCGCCTTGGGCGACCTTGATCGGGTCAATGCCGCCGGTGTCCACCACGGCGAAGTCCTGGCCGGCCCAGTCTGAATTGGCGTACAGCCGGTCACGCGTGGTGCCGGGGATGTCATCCACCACGGCCAGGCGTTCGCCAGCCAGGCGGTTGAACAGGGTGCTTTTGCCGACGTTGGGCCGGCCGACGATTGCGACGATAGGTTTAGACATTAGCGGCTGGTAATAGTAACTTCGATTTGGCTGGGGCTGACCGAAACAATTTCCACGTCGCGCGGCAGCACCTCAACCTCCGGCACCAGCACATGCGTGCCGGCCTGCAGGCCGGTCAGATCGACAAAAATACGAATATCGCCGGCCTGCAAGTTCTGCAGTGTGGTCAGCGGTCCGGAAACTACTACGCTGACAGTTTGCGGTGAAAGCGCCGCCTGCAAACCAGAGGCCAGGCCGGCCACTTCGACCTGCAGGTTGAGTAAAGTGCTGGTCTCGATCGGCGAAACACCCACGCTGACTTGAACATTTTGTTGTTCCCCCACCACGATCACGCCGGGCGGCAGGCTGAGCGCCAGCCGCGTGGTAACAGTTTCGTTCAGGCCGCTGATATCCAGCGGGAGTGTGTCCACGTAGCCCGGCAAGCCAGCCACGACCTCCGAATCGGTGGAGAACAGTGTGATCACCGGCGGGTCCACAGTGACGCTGGTCACGCGGAAGCCGCTGGCGAGGAAGCCCACGGTTTGCACGCGCACCGCCACTTCACGGTAACCGCCGGCCTGCACGATGGTCTGGCTGATCTCGGCCTGGGCAGGGTTGAGGGTCAGCCCGCTAAGCACATTGCCGGCTTCATCCAAAGCGGTCAAGCTGACCTGGGCACTGACCGTATCGCGCGCGTCGGCAATGTTCAGGCTGGCGACCACACGGTCTACTTCGGCCACCAGGGTGGCGGGGCCAGAGACGGTGGTGCTGGCCGAGCCCAGGTTGAGGTCGCCGGTCTCAAAGCCAAGGGCCGGGCTACCCATCACCTGGGCCAAGACCGGGAATTCCTGCACGGCCAGCGGCTCCAATTGAAACGTGACTTCCTCGGGGTTGATCTGCACCACGCGCAGCGGGCGCAGCTCTGAATCAAGCTGGATCGGCAGGGTGTGTTCGCCGGCCTCCAGGCCTTCCAGGTCAATAAAGACTTCCACCGCCCCAGGCAGCGCGGTGAGGCGGTCCCACAAAGACACCGGCGCACCCAAGCGCAGCAGCACCTGGCCGGGCAGGTTGCCCACAATGATCAGGCCTGCATCCTGGTTGCGCACCTGCAGAGCCAGCGGGGTCGGGAAGTCGCGCGCTTCGTTGGGGTCGGTGGCCACCACCGCCGAAACCCACACGGCGAAAGCGATGGCGAAGGCCAGCAGCACAGTGCCCAGGTTGTTCCACAAGCGCAGAAGCAAGACTTTCCACATATCAGGCTTCGCTATCTCGCTGTTCGCTGAGCAGGAAAGGCAAATAACGGGCGATGAACTGCTCGAAAGAATTGCTGGGCTGGACCGGACGGTAGAAGGCGCGCAAGACGCCGTCCAGGCGCTCACGGCCCAGACGATGGATCATGCGCCCGCCAAAGGCGATCGAAATGGCGCCGGTTTCTTCAGAGATAACCAGAGAGACGGCGTCGCTGACCTCGGAGGTACCCAAGGCGGCGCGGTGGCGCAGGCCCATCTGGCGCTCCGCCCCCGGCGAGAGCACGCCACTGGTGGAGAGCGGCATGACACAGGCCGCCCCCGCAATGCGCGTGTCCATGATGATCACCGCCCCATCGTGCAGCGGTGTATTGGGGTGAAAGACCTGCAGCAGCAGGCTGGGGCTGACTTGTGCGTCCAGCAGGACGCCGGTATCCACGTACTCTTCCAGGCTGTCCAAGCGCTGCAAGACGATCAAGGCACCGTGGCGCTTTTCGGAGAGGCGCAGAGCCGCCTGAGTGATGGCGGAGATCACATCGGGCGAGTGATCGTTGTTGTTGGCATTGGTCAGGATCTGGCTGGCACGCCCCAGACGTTCCAGCGCCCGGCGGATCTCCGTGGCGAAGATGACCGGGATGGCCACCAAGATGGCCGGCAGCGAATTGCGCACCAGCCAGGAAAAGGCCGGCAAGTTAAAGACCACGATCAGCAAGCTGATCAGCACATACAGCACCAAAATGCCGCGCAGCAGCACCATGGCGCGCGTGTTGCGCAGGAACGAAAGCCCGGCATAGACGATGGCCGTCACCAGCAGCAGATCCACCACGCTGGCGAAGGACAAGCGCTGCAGAATAAAGAGGATCTCGTCTAGCAGCTGGCTCATATCAAATCGGTCGCAGTACGCGGTCAGCGCGCAACTGTTTGAACAACATCACCGTGCCGGGGGGCAGCGATTCCAACGCGGCTTCCTTCCAGGCAGTCACATTCAGTTCGTGCGGGAAGCGCTCCTCATAGCCCAGCTTCTGCCACTGGTCGCGCTGGGCGGCCAACTGGGGTTCGGCAAAGATCAGGGCAACCTCACACTGCAATTCGCGCGAGGCGTTCTCCATTTCCTGGATCAGGAAGGTCAAGTGGCCGGCCTCATCCTCACCGGCCGCCATATGGATGTCATCCACGCGCGCCACCAGGTTCTCGACCTTCCAACCCAGCAGGCCCTGCAAGCCGTGCTCATTGCGCAGGAGCAGGATGGCTTTCTCTCCAAAAGAGGAGAGCAGGCGGTTGGCTTCGCTCTCACCATGCCCATTGCTGCGCGCAATGAACTCAGTGATCTCACGGATCTGGCGCGGTCGGGCGCGCATCACCTGCAAGCCGTGGGTGGTTTGCACCAGGTTGGAGAGGCGACTGGGCACGGTCTCGCCGGTGAACTGCGGAAAGAGCTTCTTCCAAGCAGCTTTGACCTGCTCCCAGGTATCCAGCAGCAGGCCGCCGTTATCAATGACCACATCGGCCTTGGCCGCTTTCTGCCATTCCGGGCTTTGGGCCGCCATGCGGCGGCGGGCTTCGGCCTCGTCCATGCCGCGCTGGCTGCGCAATCGCTCCAGCTGCACGGCCTCGCCGGCGGTCACCACCCAGATCGAATCACAAGCCTGGGCCAGCGGCGATTCCAGCAGCTTGATCGCTTCCAGCACGATCACTGGCTGGCTGCTCTTGCGGATCAGATGGCTGACCGCTTCACGCACCAGGGGATGCACGATAGATTCCAACAGTTTGAGGGCCTGCGGGTCGGCAAAGACCAGGCTGCCCAGTTTCTTGCGGTCGATCTCGCCGTCTTCTCTGAGGACGTAGCTGCCAAAGGCATCCAGCACCGCCTGGTGGCCCGGAGCGCCACGCTGGATGGCGCGGTGCCCCAGAGCATCGGCGTCGATGCCCAGTGCACCGGCATGCTCCAGCATGCGGCGCACTACGCTCTTGCCGCTGGCAATGTTGCCGGTCAGGCCGATCACAAACTTATCGGGCCAGGCGCTCACACGACCCTCACGAGATCACCCCCAACTTGCGGCCCACTTCGGCGAAGCTGTGCAGCCCTTGCTCCAGGTCATCTGTGCTGTGCGCGGCGGAGATCATCACGCGGATGCGGGCTTTGCCGCGTGGCACAGTGGGGAACGCGATCGCCATGCCAAACACGCCGGCCTCATACAAGGCCTTGCTGAATTCTTGGGCCAACTGGGCCTCGCCCAGCATCACCGGGGTGATGGGGGTCACGCTGTGACCTATATCAAAGCCGAGGGTTTTCATTTCTTTCTTGAAGAATTCGGCGTTGTACCACAGACGTTCGACCAGCTCTGTGGACTCTTCCAGCAGGTCCACCGCCGCCAAGCAAGCCGCCACGTCTGGCACGGTCATGGCCGAAGAAAACAGGAATGGGCGGCCGCGCTGCTGCAGCCATTCCACAATGCGACTGCTACCGGCGGCCACGCCGCCCACCACGCCAAAGGCTTTGGAGAAAGTGCCGACCTCAACATCGACTTTGCCGTGCAGGCCATAGTGGTCCACAATGCCGCGGCCGCCGGTCCCCAGCACGCCTTCGCCATGAGCGTCGTCCACCATCAGCATGGCATCGCCCTTGCGCGCTTCAGCATAGATCTCGGGCAGCGGGGCAATGTCGCCATCCATACTGAATACGCCGTCCGTGATCACCAGGGCGCGGCGGTACTGGCTGCGATGCTCGGCCAGCATCTGGGCCAAGTGGGCCGGGTCGCAGTGGGTGTAGCGAATGATGGTGGCGCCGGACAAGCGGCTGCCGTCAATGATGCTGGCGTGGTTCAGTTCGTCGGAGAAGATGGCGTCGTCTTTGCCCACCAAGGCCGGGATGACGCCCAGATTGGCGGTGAAGCCGGACTGAAAGGTAATCGCCGCTTCGACGCCCTTGAAGGCTGCCATGCGCCGGTCCAGCTCGACATGCAAGTCCATGGTGCCAGCAATGCTGCGCACTGCTGCCGGGCCAATGCCGTATTTTTCAATGGCTTGCTGGGCCGCAACGGCCAAACGTGGATGGTTGGCCAAACCCAGATAATTGTTGGAGCAAAAGTTCAATACACGCCGGCCGTCGACTTGCAGCCAGGCGCCCTGCGGCGACTCGATGGTGCGGATGTGGTTGTACAACCCATCTTGTTTAAGTCTGTCCAGTTCCTCACCGGCCCAGGCAACCACGTTGGCCATGCAATGCTCCTCGTTTCGCTTGATTAAAGAAAATAACACAGGCCGCTCGGCAAGGACACGTGCAGCCTCTGCTTCTTATTATACGCTCACCAAGCTTGTGCGGCTTTTGCTCGCATCGCCCGCCCTTATGGTAGAATTTTGCCCGCCAAGGGAGACGGAACGTCCGGGAGGGATGGCCGAGTGGCTGAAGGCGGCGGTCTTGAAAACCGCAGTGGGTGTTTCACTCACCGGGGGTTCGAATCCCTCTCCCTCCGCTGCACTCCATTGGGGAGGTCGCATAGCCTGGTCTAGTGCGCCCGCCTGCTAAGCGGGTTCCGGGGTTTACTCGGACGAGGGTTCAAATCCCTCCCTCCCCGCCTAGAAATTGTGACCTTGCGTTACAATTTCAAGAAGTGGTTGGCAAAAGCCAATCAACCGTGGAGTTCGCCGCTTTTGCGAGCTCCAAAAGTCGGCGAAGCCGGCTTTAGCTCTCGTAGCTCAGTGGATAGAGCACTTGCTTGCGGAGCAAGGGGTCGTGTGTTCGAGTCGCACCGAGAGCGCTCGCTGGAAACCAGCTCTGATGGAGCTGGTTTTCTGTTTTAACCGGCCAGATTGCGCCGGGGCATTTCACACAATCGAAAACGCGGCACAGTACAATATTTGGGTACGCCTATGTCTGCCCGCCCTGACGATACCCAACCCCACAAAACCAACCAAGTCACCCAGCCCAACACCCTGGGCCGCAAGGTGGGCGCGCCGCGCCCGGCCCCGGAAGCCACGCCTGCCAACGGGCGCGGCCCAGGCTGCCTGCGCGGCTTGCTGCGTTCGCCGCTGGTGATCGTCTCACTCAGCGTGCTGGCCGGGCTGCTGCTGGTGTCTGGCGCCGGGGCCGCTGCCGGCTGGGCCCTGGGCTCCGGCGACTACAACGCCACCGCCACCATGCAAACCGGCATGTACCTGCTGGAGCAGTACAACCTGGCGCTGGGCGATATGGATGCGGGAGATTTTGGCCTGGCCCGCGAGCGCCTGGAGTTTATTTATGGGCAGAACGCCAACTTTCTGGATGTGCGCCAAAAACTGCTGGAAGTGCTGGTGATCACCGGCAACACAAGCACAGGGCAACCCGCCGGGCCTACGGCCACCCCCACGCAGGACCCGCGGCCCAAAGAGCAGCTTTACCAAGCGGCTTTGGGGCACCTGCGCGCCCGGGACTGGACCGCCGCGATCGAGACCCTGCTGGCCCTGCGCCAAGCCGACGCCAGCTATTTTACGGCGCAGGTGGACGGCTGGCTCTACGCCGCCCTGCGCAACCGCGGCGCACAGAACATCACCCAATACGGCCTGTTCGAACAGGGCTTGTACGACTTCGCTTTGGCCGGCACCTTTGGCCCGCTGGACAGCCACGCGGAAAATTACCGCCAGTGGGCACGCCTCTACCTGTACGGCAATGCCTTCTGGCTGGCCTATCCGCTGGATGCGGCCTATTACTACGGCCAGTTGGTGTCGCTGGCGCCAGACCTGCGTGACGCCAATGGCGTCTCCGCTTTTGGACGCTATTGGCAGTCGCTGCTGCATCATGCGGAGCAGCTCGCCGCTGAAGGTGAGTGGTGCGCTGCGCAGGAGGCCTACCAAAATGTGCAAAATGCTCGCCAGGAAGGCAGCTTGCTCCCGACCCAAGAATTCGTGGCGCTGGAGTGCCTTGGCCCCTCTGAAACGCCCAGTCCGATCCCCAGCCAGACCAATACCCTCTCCGCCAGCCTGACGCCCAGCGCCACTTTCACCGTAGACCCAGGCGCCAGCAACACCCCGACCCTGACCCCGAGCCAGACGCTCACCCCCAGCGAAACTCTCACGCCAAGCGATACGCCCAGCGAAACGCCCAGTCCCACAGCCACACCCTAACCATGCGCCGACTAAAACTGCCTGCCTTTGTCCATACCCACCGCCGCCTCTCGCTGGCTGCTTTTGGCGTGTTTATCCTCCTGGGCTTGCTGCTGGCCCCGGTGGCCTATGGTTTCGCCCACATGGCGGCCACTTCGCCGCGCGGCCTGTTTGGCATTCCGCTGCTGGTGCAGCCTTCCAACAACGGCGTCACGGCTGGCGACATCCAGTCCGCTCCTGAGGACTATGTCCTGCCGCCGGGCTGGAGCGGTGCAGATCGGGTCACCGTGCTGATCATGGGCCTCGATGCGCGCGACACGGGGGTGGGCGGTGCGGCCCGCAGCGACACGATGATCGTGCTGAGCGTGGACCCGGTGGCCAAGACCGCCGGCATGATCTCCGTACCGCGCGATATGTGGGTGGTGATCCCCGGCTTTACGCCCAACAAGATCAACACCGCCTACTATTTTGGCGAGCTGCACAAGGTACCCGGCGGCGGCCCGGCGGTGGCCATGCGCACTGTGGAACAGACGCTGGGCGTGCCGATTGATTATTACGCCGTGATCGACTTCGACGCCTTCGTGCGTTTTGTGGACCTGATCGGCGGCGTCAAGATAGATGTAAAAGCCCCCATCACGGTCGATCCAATTGGGGCAGACACCCAGCCTAAGAACCTGCAGCCCGGCGTGCAGGTGCTGCCCGGCAATGTGGCTCTGGCCTATGCCCGCGAGCGCTATTCCGGCGGGGGAGATTTTGGCCGCTCCGAACGCCAGCAGCAAGTCATCCTGGGCATTCGCAACCGCATCCTCGAATTCAATCTGCTACCTGGGCTGATCGCCAATGCCCCGCAGCTGTACGCCGAACTGTCCTCCGGGGTGCGCACCAACCTAACCCTGCAGGACGTGATCCAGCTGGCCGTGCTGGCGGTGCAAGTGCAGTCCGAGGACATTCGCCAAGCGGTGATTGGCGAGCAGCAGATCGTCTACGGCCGTTCGCCGGATGAGCTCTCGATCCTGATCCCGATCCCCGACAAGATCCACGAACTGCGTGACTATGTCTTCACCGGCAACAGCAACCTGGGGCCGCTGACCCCCGGCAGTAGCGAGGAGCGCCTGAGCGCCGAGGCGCCCAACATCGCCATCCGCAATGGCAGCGGCGACGTGGGCCTGGGCGACCGCACCGCCCAATACCTGAGCAGCCTGGGCGCCAGCGTGGTGGAGAACAGCAGCGGGGGCGGCCAAGCGGCCACAGTGTTGGTGGATCGCACCGGCAACCCGTACACGCTGGCCTTTCTGGCGCAGCTGATGGGCGTGCCGAGCAACCGCATTCTGCACGAGTTTGATCCGGACAGCCCGGTGGATGTCGAAATTCGCCTGGGCAGCGACTGGATCAATCGCAACACCCTGCCCTAAGCTGACCGGCTGCGTCTGGACAGGCGGTCAGGCACTGCTATAATTCTGCGTCTATGTCGCAAAAAGAACGACCTCAAATTCTGTTAACCAACGACGACGGCATCAACTCCCCCGGCTTGTGGACCGCGGCTGAAGCGCTGTCCGCGCTGGGCTATGTTTGGGTGGCCGCCCCGCGCCAGCAATCCTCAGGCATGGGTCGCAGCATGCCCACCTCGTCTGACGGCATCATCACCACCCAAAGCCTGACCGTGCACGGCAAGGAATGGACGATCTACGCGGTGGGCGGCACCCCCGCCCAAACCGTGCAACATGCCATTCTGGAGATCATGCCCAGCCCGCCGGACCTGGTGGTGGCCGGCATCAACTACGGCACCAATTTCGGCAACGGCATCACCATCTCCGGCACGGTCGGTGCGGCGTTGGAAGGCGCCTCTTACGGCATCCCCGCCCTGGCTGTCTCGCTGGAGACCGACCACAAGTACCACATGTCCAACTCGCACGAGGTGGACTTCAGCGTGGGCGCCTACTTCACCCAACTGTTCGCAGCGGAGCTGCTGCAAAAGAGCTTCCCGGAAGATATGCATGTGCTGAAGATCGAAGTGCCCACGGATGCCACGCTGCAAACTCCCTGGGTGATGACCCGCCTGGCGCGCCAGCGCTTTTATCTGCCCACCGCGCCGCAGCGCGCCTCCTGGGAAGAAGCCGGCCCTACCGGGTATGCGCAAGTCTCAGACCTCAGCGTCTTCGACGTCGACTCAGATGTGTACGCCGTAATGGCCCAGCGCCAAGTAGCGGTAACGCCGTTGAGCATGGACATGACCGCTCGCGTGGATCTGGGCGCGCTGGAAGAACAGCTGCGCCACAAAAGCTAAGCGCTATTCGCCTTATCGCCTGGCACGATAGTGCCAAACCATCTGCCATACGCGCAAGGCGGCTTCCAACTGGACGCGCAAATTCATCTTGGACGTGCCAAACTGCCGGTCGGCAAAGTAAATAGGGACCTCGCCAAAGCGCGCCCCCTGCAGCTTGGCTAGATACAGGATCTCCACTAAAAAAATATAGCCATTAGATACGGCCTGCTGGTATGGCACGCGTTCCAGCAGGCTGCGCCGCCACAGACGGAAGGCGCCGGTGACATCATTGACCGGCAGGCGCAGGATGGTGCGCGCATACAGGTTGGCCCAGCGCGAAAGCGCCTTGCGCCACACCGGCCAGTTCTCGTCCACCCCGCCCCCAGAAACATAGCGCGAACCCTGTACTAGGTCGTAGTCGGCGAGCTTGGCGACCATCTCGGGCAGTTTCTCCGGCGGGTGCGAAAAGTCACAATCCATCTGGGCGATGGCTTCAGCATCGCCGCGCAGGGCATGGTCGAAACCAAAGCTATAGGCACTGCCCAGGCCGCGCGGCCCGCGCCGGTGCAGCACTTCAAGGCGGCCGGGGTACTCGGCCGCCAGCTGCTCGGCGATCTGGCCGGTGCCATCCGGGCTCAGGTCGTCCACCACCAGCACACGCAGGCCGGGCAGTGGCAAAGCCATCAATACAGGCAGTAACTTGGGCAAATTCTCTGCCTCGTTGTATGTAGGCAGCACCAGGGTAATTCTCACAACTTAGCTCAGGGGTTCCTTCTGGATAATGAAGCGGCAGACCTGACCGCCGGACGCCTGGCATTCAGCTTCGTCAACGCGGAATTCATGGCCTCCAGAGATGCGCAACAGCGCCTCTTGCAGCATCCCGACCATCATGTAGCACACCGGGCGTTCTTCGCCGGAGCGGCCCCAGCAGATTGCATTGCGCTGTACGATGTAGTGGAATTCATTGCGATTCTCGCGCAGCAGGCTGTGCTGGTCGCTCATCTCGCTGAAGATGCGCGCCAGCGCGCCCAGCCCGACCCACAGCTTGCGCCCAGCCGGCAACATGCGGAAGGCCATCGCCTCCATGCCGGCCAAGGCCCCAAAACGACTGAGGGCCTGGCTGAACAAGCTGCGCCCGGCGCGCAGCGCCATGCCGCGTCCGCCGCGCGGGCCATACATTTCCTCCAGCGCCAGGTTCAACGCGCCAAACTCGGCGAAGTCAAAGCCGCGCTCCAGGTTGGCCGGCGGGTAATTTTCGATCAGGTGCCCCAGGTGGGCGGTGAGCAGCAGCGTTTCCATCCCCTTGGGTTTGAGCAGGTCTTCCAGGGATTGCAGGGCGATGCGGGCGAAGCGGTTGGGCAGTGTAAAGCCGCTGAGGGCGATCGGTTCCATCCGGCAGCTTAGAGATGGGCCTGTAAGTCGGCCACAGACTTGCGCAGTTCCAAGAGCAACATGCCCAGGCGCACATCGTTGCGGGCCATCACGGTCAGCACGGCCTGCGGGCCGGCCGCAGTCAGCACGGCATGCCCGGCAGCGCCACGCACGTAGACCTGCTCCATAGTGCCGCGCCCTAACTCGCGAGCGATGCGCTCACCGAGCGAGACCATGGCGGCTGACATGGCCGCCACGCGGTCTTCCTCAATGCCGGCGGCCAAGACTGAAGCAATCGCCAAACCATCCGGGCTGACCACCGCCGCGCCTTCGATCTCGGGCAGGCTTTGCAGCAGCTCGTGCAAGCGGGCTTCCAATTGGCTGGTGCGGGAAATCGTCACAGGATCACCAAAACGAGGCAACTCTAGCATGGCGGGGTAAGCGTGTCAAGAAACGGACGCTTTGGCGGACTATAATGCCAGTCCAATGCTGATCCACTCTGCTTCCCAAATGCTGACCCTGGCCGGCGGCCCGCAGCGCGGCGCGGCGCTGGGGACGCTGGGGCTGGTCGAAGACGGCGCAGTGCTGCTGCACGGCGGTCGCATTGCCGCCGTAGGCCGCAGCGCGGAACTGCGCGCCGCCTTCCCCGGCGAAGAGATGCTGGACGCCGGCGGACGGGTGCTGATGCCCGGCTTTGTCGACGCCCACGCCCACCCCATCTGGGCCGGCGACCGCGCCGCCGAGTTCGAGCAACGCCTGCAAGGCAAAAGCTATCTGGAGATCCTGGAAGCCGGCGGCGGCATCCTCTCCACGGTGCGCGCCACGCGAGCAGCGCAACTGGAGCAGCTCATCCAGCAGACCCGCGCCCGCCTGCAGCGCATGTTCGCCCATGGCAGCACCAGCATGGAAGCCAAGAGCGGCTACGGGCTGGACCTGGAGACCGAGCTGCGCATGCTGGAGGCTCTGCTGCACCTGGACGACGAAGGCCCCTGGGACCTGGCACTCACCTTCCTGGGCGCGCACGCCATCCCGGCCGAGTTCAAAGGCCGCGCGGATGAATACACCCGGGAGCTCAGCCAGACCTGGCTGCCGGAGCTGCGCAGCTGGTGGGCCGAGAAGGCTGCCGGCCGCCCGCTGCCCTTTGTGGACGTGTTCTGCGAGACCGGAGCCTTCAGCCTGGCTCAATCGCGCCAGATCCTGGAGGCAGCCAAGGCGCTGGGCTTCCCGCTCAAGATCCACTCGGATGAGTTCGACAACCTGGGCGGCACCGGCATGGCAGTCGAACTGGGCGCCGTCTCCGCCGACCACCTGGTGTCCACTTCGGCGGCAGAGATCGCCGCCTTGGCGGCCAGCGACACGGTGGCCGTGGCCCTGCCCGCCACGCCCTTTGCGCTCAGTGAAGCGCATTACACCCCGGCGCGCCAGTTGCTGCAGGCGGGCGGCCTGTTGGCGGTGGGCGGGGACCTAAACCCTGGCACGGCCTGGTGCGAAAGCCTGCAGTTCTCGCTGGCCCTGGCCTGCCGCTATCTGAAGCTGACGCCGGCCGAGGCGATTGCCGCCACCACGATCAATGCCGCGGCCGCCATTCAACGTCAGGACCAGGTCGGATCGATCGAGGTGGGCAAGCAGGCCGACCTACTCTTGCTAGATGTGGCCGATTACCGCCAACTTGGCTACCGGTTTGGCACCAATCTTGTACACACAGTGATCAAGAAAGGTGCACTACATGTTCCTGCTGGATACCCTGATTAATAATGTGCCCGGCCACTGGCTGGTTCTGGGCGTCATCACGGCCATTGGGCTGTCCATCCTCTTCATCCGAGGGCTGATACGCCTGGTCATCCGGGCCTTCATCGTCGGCCTGGTTGGGTTTATACTGCTGGGCGCTGCCTATTTGGCCATGAACTGGCTGAATATCAGCCTCTAACATGCCGACCATCGAACAAGCCCAAGCCTGGTACCCAGACAAAGACCCCGTGCATGGTTTTGACCATGTGCTGCGCGTGCTGAACATGGCCGAAAAGCTGGCCGCGGCCGAAGGCGCCGATGCCGAGATCGTGCGCGCGGCCGTGCTGCTGCACGACGCCAGCGGCGCCGAAACCGGCGGCGAAGGCCGCGCCGAGCACCAGCACCTCTCGGCCGAATTCGCCCGCCAGGTGCTGGAAACCGAGGGCTGGCCGGCTGAGCGCATCGCTGCCGTGCAGCACTGCATCCGCGCCCACCGCTTCCGCGGTGACGAAAGCCCGC
Organism: Anaerolineales bacterium; assembly: GCA_026129305.1. Lineage (GTDB taxonomy): Bacteria > Chloroflexota > Anaerolineae > Anaerolineales > UBA11579 > JAMCZK01. The sequence goes on along the minus strand of JAHCII010000018.1, from coordinate 9,357 downwards.
AAAGCTTGGAAGCCCAAGTCGTCTTCGACGCCGACAAGCTGGACGTGATCGGCGCTTTCGGCGTGGCGCGCACCCTGGCTTACGATGTGGTCATGGGCTGGCCGTTTTACGCGCCAGCCTCAGAGCAGTTCCGCCAGACGGGCCAGAAGCAGCCGGGCGAAACGCACAGTTCCTATCACGAGTACTTGTTCAAACTGAGCAAGATCCAAGACCGGCTGCATACACAGACCGCCAAAAAGCTGGCGACCGCCCGCCAGGCCTTCTTGAACGCGTACTTCGAGCAGCTGGACGCCGAAGCTCGCAACGAACGCTAGTCCCCCGGTGGTATAACCACCCCATGCAGCCCACTCTCAAGCATGTCATCGAAATTGCCCGTGCGGCGGGCGAGGTATTGCGCCAAGGCTATGGACAGCAGCACCAGGTCGAGTACAAAGGTGAGATCGACCTGGTGACCGAGATCGACAAGCAGTCGGAAGCGCTGATCCTTAGCGAGATCGATAAGCAGTATCCCGGTCAGACACTCTTCACCGAAGAAAGCGGCGAACACGCCGGCCAAGCCGAGCATGTCTGGTACATCGACCCGCTGGACGGCACGCTCAACTACGCGCATGGCATGCGCCTGTTTTGCGTTTCGATCGCCTATGCCCATCAGGGCGACCTGACGCTCGGCGTGATCTATGACCCGCTGGCGGATGAGCTCTTCACCGCCCAACGCGGCCAGGGCGCCCAGCTGAACGGCAAGCCGATGCAAGTCAGCCAAGTGGACAGTCTGATCCGCAGCCTGCTGGTGACCGGCTTCCCGTACGACGCCAAGACCAATCCGGACAACAATTTCGCCGAGTTCCAGCGCTTCAGCGCTCTCAGCCAGGGAGTGCGCCGCCTGGGCTCCGCCGCGCTGGACCTGGCCTATGTGGCTGCCGGGCGGCTGGATGGCTACTGGCAAAAACGGCTCAACGCCTGGGATGTGGCCGCAGGCGCGCTGCTGGTGCAGGAAGCCGGCGGCCAGGCCACCGACATCCACGGCGGTCCGGACTGCCTGAGCGCGCCGCAGTCCATTCTGGCCGCCAACCCGGCTCTGCACGCGCGCATGCTGGACGTGCTGGGCGAGGAATAAGTTCTGTTCCGCCGTCATTGCGAGCCTTCGGAAGCAGCGAGCAAGTCTCGGCGGGCGACCAGACAGAGCCAACAATCGAGGCTGTAGGCAATGATGCGGTTAGCTCACCGCCTCCAACAACGCCCCCCACTCCGTCAGACTAAGCGTTTGCGGGCGACGGCGCGGGTCGATGCCCGCTGCCTGCAGGCGAGCGGCGCTTTCAGCCTTGCCCCACAAGGCGCCCAACGAATTGGCCAGCGTTTTGCGTTTTTGGGCAAAGGCGGCCTTGGCGAGCTTGAAGAAAACATCCACGCTTTCTACGGGGAGCGCCGGCTCTTCAAACAGGTCGATCAACAACAACGCGGAATCTACTTTGGGCGCGGGATAAAAGGCGCCCGCCGGAATGTGGTGAACCAGTTGGGGTCGCCCGTAGAGCTGAACACTCAGTGAGAGCAGCGACATCTCCGGCGGTCCGGCGCAGGCGCGTTGGGCCACTTCCTTTTGCACGGTCAGCGCTAAACGCGCCGGCCGTAAGGCCCCCTCCAATAAGTGACGGATCAAGTTTGAAGTCAAATAATACGGAATGTTGGCCACCACCAGAAACCCAGGCTGGCTAAAATGCTGACTCAGGTTTACCTTGAGGATATCCGCATGCACGATCTCAACATTCGGGCGATCGGCCAGCACGCTGCGCAAGGCGGGCAGCAAGTCGCTATCCAGCTCCACTGCCACCACGCGTTGGGCCGCAGCCGCCAAATGGCGGGTCAGCGAGCCCAGCCCCGGGCCTACCTCCAGCACTTCGTCGCCGGGCTGCACGCCGGCCGCCTCTACAATGCGCTCCAGGTGACTGTCATCCACCAGGAAGTTTTGGCCCAAACGCTTGTCGGGCCGCAGGCCGTGCGTGCGCAGCAATTGTGGGATGTTCAGGCTCATTAGGGCGGCCAGATCGGGGGGACGTAGGACGGCACCGGCGTAGTGAAGTACAAGGTCACATAGCGGGCAGTCCAGGTATGCGGTTCATCTTCGTCAAAGCCCAGATCGATCCAGGGCACACTGCGGTCACTGTAACTTCCAATGTCGGCGATTGTGCCTGGGCCGTAACCGGGCACATACACAGTGGCGAACTTGGTGGCGTTGTACCAGTTGCGGTAGGTGCCGATCATGCCACGCCTCATCGGCAAGCCGGAAGCCGTAGTGTAGCCGCACACGTCGGTACCCAGGCCCAGATTGCAAGCGGAGTACCAAGTCGTAAACACCGTGACTTTGCGGTAATACTCAATTTCCACGCCGTCCACCACCTCGGTATGGATCACAATCTTGCTGCCATAACCGGTGATCTGGTTCTGCGGCTCGGTCAGCGTACGCAGATCCTCTTGCGAGCGTGAGACTTCCTCGCCATCCTCATAGCGGATACGTTCGCGGGCGGCGGAAACGCCATTCTGGCCGAGCTGAATGATCGTGGTGCTGTCCAGTTCCGCTTCCGGGTTTTCGACCCATTCGGTTTCAAACGGAACGATTTGCTGAGTCAGCGCCACTTCCTCGTGAACACGGATGATGCGGATCTGTCCATCGCTGGGCAGGGGTTCATCCGTCGCGGGTTGGCTGTAATCCAGACCCTGCAGCGCCAGCCCCACTTGCGCCAAAGCCTCGCCGACCGTGGTGGCCGTAGTGTGCAAAGCCAACACCTCATCGCCCACCATCACTTGCAGCGGCTGGGCTCGCGTCAGTACGGCCTGCAGGCCGGCCACCAGCGGCGTCTCCGCCGCCGGCTGCAGCTGGTCGGCCGCCTGCAGCGGGATGCCGTGCTCGGACAGGGCCTCGCCCAGTGTGCTGGCCGAACTGCTGAGAGTACGCGGCACTCCGTCCTCTTGCAAGGAGAAGCTGACCGCTCGGCGCAATTCCAAGCTCAAGAAGGGCGCAACAGGCAGCTCGGCTGCCGGGTCCAACACCTGGCCCACCAGCAGGATGCGGTCTTGGGGGCCAGGGCTCAGCCCCCACTCGGCCAAAAGGCGATCCAAACTGCGCTCACTGCCGCGCATGGCATACGTCTGTCCGTCAGCGGTCAGTTGAATGCGGGCCGCCCGGCGCACACCGATCACCAATTGATCATTGATCGGCAAAAGACGATGGGGATTGGTGCTGTCCTCAGCCGCCAGGTGGATACCGGCCTCAGCCACCGCGGCCCCCACGGTCAGCGCCCGGGTCAGGATGGTGGTGACGCGGCCATCGGCCACAATCGTGACGGTTTTGGTCAGCGAGGCGTAGCCAGCCAACAAGACCACAACAGCAGTAGCCAGCGCCAACCAACGAATGTGTCTGGGGGTCATGAGCCAGATTTTACCCAACCCGCGAGCCAGCTATTTGGTCTTGCTCCTGAAGTAAATATCCCCCGCAATGTTCAGTGCGAGCAACGCCATCAATGCTCCCGCGGCCCAAACGATCAGTTCCATCTCTGCCTGCTGCTCGTTCCCTGTGATACGAGAGCTTGCAGAAGTAATAGCCAAGTAGTCGGGGTTGCCCAATGGCAGGCTTTGTGCATAAGCTAAAACATCTGCCATCATGCGCAATGACCAGTCCATACTTTCGTAGGCTGGCATGGGTGAGTCAGTAGGGGTGCCAAACCGAATTTTGTGCATCGTCTGCCAGGGTTCAGCCACAGCCCGATCCCCTAAATACAGGGGGTTGCTCTGGGTGCCGAAGTTAATCAACTGGCCATCCTCTCCATGACAAAAAGTGCAACTTTGTGCATAGAGCGCCTGGCCGCGCTGAGTATCCCCCAACGAGGCGCCGGTCTCAGGATCGATCAAAAGATCCATATCCACCTGCTGCGTACGCAGAAAGGCCGCCAGGTCGTTAAGGGCGCTGGCGTTTGTCAAGCCCAAAAAGTTGTGCGCCGAATTCTGAGAGCCGTTCAGCCAGCTCAGTACTTGCTCATGGCTAGCCCCTACGGCGCGCTGCAGACCCGGAAACCCGGTGTAGTTCGTGGAGTACAAGCCATAGGCGCCGTCAGCTCCTTTGTAATCCCAGCCGTGACAAGTGCTGCAACGCCAGGTGCCTACTCCAGATCGTTTGTTGAAATCCTGCCGGCTCCACAGAGGATGGTCTCCTTCGGGCGGTTCCCGGTCAAGAACCAGAATCCAATTGTCATAAATCAAGGCCCCTGACAAGGGGTCGCCAATCACCTGCTCCACCGGCTGGCCGCGCTGCGCAGCCAACAAAGCCATAGAGACCAGCAAGAGCAATAAAGTGATTCCAACAATGCGTTTCATAAGTTTGGGGGTTGAAGCAGCCTCAAAAGTATATCGTCAAAGTATGAAGAGCCGGTTACAAAAACGCCCCTCCGGGCGGAGGGGCGTTTTGAAACCAAGCCAAAAAGTTTATTCCAAGGTTAGCAGGAAGGCTACCAAGTCATTCAGCTGGTCTTCGCTCATCAGCTCAGCAAAGTTCTGCGGCATGATGCCCTCGGCAAAACCAGGCACGATGTAAGCATTCGGATCCACGATGGACTGGTGGATGTATTCTTCGGCGCTCAGCCCTGCCACTGTGTTGCCAGCGCGGCTGGCCAGACCGTCCAGAACAGGGCCAACATTGCCAGTACTCAGCCCACTGATGGCGTGACAAGCCGTACAACCCTGGGCAGCGAAGACGACCTGGCCGCGACCCTCAGGCGTGGATTCATCCACCACCGGGCCGAGCGGCACAGCGGTGGGCACTAGACCCAGCGCATAGGGCTCAAAATTCATGATGAAGGCGGCCACCGCCCGAATTTGATCGTCACGCAAAGGGCCGCCGAACTTCTCCGACCAGGTCGGCATCACCGGCGCTTGGCCGGTCATGCCAGCGTAAAGCTGCGGCCGGGTGGAGATCTGACGGCCGGTGGTGACCACGGAAATGATGTAATCCTCCAGGCCGCCCTGCCAACCCACCTCCGCCAAGCGCTCCGTGAAGAAGTGCGCGTCGCGCAGGCTGGGAGCCACACCCGCCACACCCTGGCCAAGAGAGCCGTGGCAGCTGGTGCAGTTGTTGGTGAAGACGGTGGCGCCAAACTCGATCAACTCGGCGCGCTGCTGCACCACGTATTGCTCAAGCCGCTGGGGCTCACGGAAGCCGAGCACCACCACCATGGCTGTGGTCAGCAGGACCAAGAGAGTACCGAGGACGATTTCCAGTTGAATGCGTTTCATTGCCTAGTAAATCTCCTTGGTACTAATGGGCATCCATGGCCCGGTCTTTATGCAGGAAGTAGATGTGGTAGTAGGTCTGTGCCTGGCCCGTGCTGGGGTCAGTCCACTCGACATGCGGAGTGACCTTGACCACATCCGCCTGCAGTTGCTCCACGATCAGCTTGGCGTTCAAGCCCGGCAGGCGGCCATCGATCTGAGCGTCGATCAAACGGCGACTGAAAGTCTGGAAGACCTCGGTCAGATGCGGGCAGCCCACCACAATGTCGTTGGGATGGCTTTCGGGGTCCGGATAGTAGCTGAGACCCGGGCAGAGATCCGTGCCGTAGTCCTGGCCGACGATGTACTCCATCTGGCGGTTTTCCAGCTCTGGATACGGGATCAGGCGCAACGGGCCTTCACCTTCTTCAGGCGCCAGGTCCTGGATGATGCGCGTGGCGGCGGGGGTCTCAATGCCATACTCCGGTGTACCCATATAGCTGAGCACCAGGACGATGAAGATCCAAGCCACGCCCCAGGCAATCGCGAAGGGGCGTTTGCGAGCCAGGCGGGAAGGATTGCGGTCGATGTAGGGGATCGCCATCAACAGTAGCACCAGCGCCGGTGGCACCATCAAACCCATGATGAACTTGCTATCCAGCAAGCGGCTCAATTCCACGCGGTAACTCAGGCCAAACATCTCGAACAGCGGATTGACCAGGTTCTCAATGATGCTGGCCGGGTCGATCTTGAGGATGCCCTGCAGCCACCAGAAGTACCAAGGCGCCTTGGTGTCCAACGGTGTTTGCTGCGGGTTGGCGTGCGTTTCGAGTGGAGAAGCGAAGCCGCGGAAGTACAGAATCGCCACAGTAATGAAAAGACCCAGGGCGATCAGGAAGAGCTCGTGGGAAAGCAGGTCCGGGATCAGGTCGATACGCCGGGTGGCCTCTTTCTTCTTCTCCGGATCCATCTCAGTCTCTTCCACCACCGCCGGCAGCGAGATACTGTGCTCGCGGGAGACCTTGTAGTAGTGGATGCTGATCAGCAGGATAGCCAGCAAGGGCATCAGGATGACGTGTTGGAGATAGAAGCGCAGCAGACCGCCCGTGCCAATGTCCGGCGCACCGCGCATCAGCAGGTTCAGCGCCGGGCCGACCACGGGGCCGGACTCGGTAATGCTGGTACCCACCGTGACCGCCCAGTAAGCCAACTGGTCCCAGGGCAGCAGGTAGCCGGTGAAGCTCAGCCAGGCCGTGATCAGCAACAGGATCACACCGGTCAACCATGTGAAGCTGCGTGGACCCTTGTAGGAGCCGGTGAAATATGTGCGCAGCAAATGCAGCCAACTGAACACCACCATCGCTTCGGCGCCCAGGCGGTGCATATCACGCAAGAACTCGCCGAGGAAAACGTTGCTTTCGATGGCCAGCACGGAGCCGTACGCCTGGTCCGGGAAGGGGATGTAGTACACCATCAGGACGATGCCGGTGATGATCTCCAGCACGAAGAAGAAAGTGGTGAAGAAGCCCAAGCGCAGTGTATGGGTAAACCAAGTGGCCGCCGCCGGGTAATAACGCGGACGCAAGTGGGCTACGAAGCTGGTGGTGATGACTTTGTAGCGCGGATTGGGCTTTTCGGTCGGCGGGTCGCCGCGCATGATGGCGCGCAACTCGCGGATGCTCAGGCCGGCGGTGATGATGCGCACGCGGTCGTCGATCAGTTTCCCGATCGCTTCGCGCCATTGATCACGCGGCGGAATGTTAAAGCGCTTGATTAAGCTGTTGATCATGAACTCTCTCCGCACACAATAGGCGAATTAGCCGTGGGTCTCGCCGAGGATACGGCTGCCAGTATCAATACGAATGACGGCGTTGGGGTTATCCGGCAGGGCAACCGGGCCACCCTCTGTCGGGGTTTGCGCCAACACAGTGCCATTTTCGTCCTCAATGCGGATCACAAAGTGGTCCAGGCTGCGCGGGGCTGGGCCCAGGATGTAGTCGCCATTGTGCTCATACTGGGAACCGTGGCAGGGGCAAATGAACTTGAATTCCTGGTCGTTCCAGGAATACAGGCAGCCCAAATGCGGACAAACCTTGTAGAGGGCCATCAGACCTTCCGGCGTGTTGGACAGCCAAAACTTCAGCTTGGCAAAATTCTCCGGGGTGGTGTTCACGGCCGGCGCCTGGCCAACCGTGCCGGCGGTGAACATGCCGCCGAACTCGCCTTCACGGAAACGCGGCATGGCAAACAAAATAGTGATACCGCCCAGGCTCAGGGTGAGGAAGCCCAGCGAAGCTAGCCAGGCGATGTTGAGAAACTCTCGGCGATTGAGCTTCAGTTCGCTCTCTTCACTAGGGGATTGCTCTGCCTGGCCGGCGGGAGCGGCAGCTTCTGTCATGCGGATCGTCCTCCGAATATCTTACAAAACTTAACTTGCGTATTTTATCACTACTGGATTTTGCTGACAAGCAAAAGCAGCTTAGAACGGCACCTGAGCCGTATATATGGCTCGGATGATCAGCCCGCATGTAATTATGGCGGCAGTACTATACACCAGAATCTCGGGCCGTCCTGCACGCGCTTGGGTATAGAAATAGGTGGCCGGGATCAGCACCGGAATGATGGCGCCGTACAGCAGGTGCAGCCAGCCCTGTGCTGGCCGAAAGCCCTGGAACCACATCACCAGGCCCAGCAAGGCCTCGCCCACCAGGATCAGCTCTGCGATCGCCAAGGCGCCCCAATAGGTCGAGTCGAGGCCCTGGCGCCGGAAGAAGCGGTAGTAGCCCCAAACCGAGATGACCAGGAAGTAATACAGGGCCGTTATCGCCAGCCGCTGGTGCACAAAAACCGACCACTCTGCCAAGTTCCTCTCCTCGCTGCCGGCCGCCTGCAAAAGGCAGCCGCAGCCCGCCTAGTATAATCAGCATTCACCCATGAAAGCAGCCTATTTCGAACAACACGGCAGCCCGGACGTGCTGCGGTACGGCGAGCAGCCCGAACCGGCGCTGCGCGCCGGCTGGGTGCTGGTGCGGCTGTACGCTGCAGCACTCAACCATGCCGACGTCTTCGTGCGCGCCGGCTGGCCCGGGCTGCAGCTGCCCCTACCCCACATCCTCGGTGCCGACGGCGCCGGCGAGGTGGCCGCGTTGGGGCCGGGCGTATCCCCCTGGCAAGTGGGCCAGCGCGTGGTGATCAACGCCAGCATTTGTATGGAAGCAGACGAGTTCACCCGCAGCGGGCAAGAGAACCTGTGCCGCCATTGGGAGTTGCTGGGCGAAAGCCTGCCGGGCACCTATGCCCAATATGTGGCAGTGCCGGCGAGCAATTTATTGGAGATCCCCGGCGACTTCCCCTACGACAAAGCGGCGGCCGCGGCGCTGGTCTACGTCACCGCCTGGCACTCGCTGGTCAAGCGCGGCCGTCTGCAAGCCGGCGAAACATTGTTGATCGTGGGCGCCTCCGGTGGGGTCAACACGGCCAGCATCCAGATCGGGAAGCACCTCGGCTTGCAGGTCATCGTAGTCGGCTCCAGCACAGCCAAGCTGGAGCTTGCGGCGCAGCTGGGCGCCGACCATGTCATCGATCGCAGCCAGGAAGACTGGTCCAAGGCGGCCTATCAACTCACCGGCAAGCGCGGTGTGGATGCGGTAGTGGACAATGTCGGCGCCACCTTCATGCACAGCCTGCGCGCGCTGCGCAAGGGTGGCCGCCTGCTAACCGTTGGCAACACGAGCGGCCCCAAGGTGGAGATCGACAACCGCTACATGTTCGCCAAGCACCTCAGCATTTTAGGGTCCACCATGGGCAGCTTCGCCGACTTTGCCGAAGTGATGCAGTTGGTGTTTGCCGGCCAGCTACAGCCGATCATCGACCGCAGCTATCCGCTGGCGGAGGCTGCTGCCGCCCATGCACGCATGGAAGCCGGCCAGCAGCTGGGCAAGATATTGCTGGAAATTGAACAAGAGTAATCTAAGTCATGCCTTATAAAGAACTGCGCGAGGAAGCATAAAATGGGATTCTTAAAGAAGCTGATTAAAGGGATAGTTAAGATGGGCAAAAAGGACTTGGAAAAGGCTTTTGTAGGGCAAGAGTATTTGGACGAAT
>JAHCII010000017.1 GCA_026129305.1 Anaerolineales bacterium | reverse complement strand
CAGCAAGTGGAAGCGCAGCAATGTGTGGAGCTAAGCTGTACTAATGGTCGAGGGCTTAATCGGTAATGTGGAGAACTTGGAGATTTTCCGTGCAACTTTATCAACCCGGATCGTCTATTTAGTCCAATCAGCGACTTTGCGCTGTAGGCGGTAGATACTGCCATACAACGCAGGTCCAGACTTAGTTTGTTAAGTCTCTTGGTGATCTGAGCGGCGAGGGTACACCCGGTCCCATCTCGAACCCGGAAGTTAAGCTCGCTAGCGCCGATGGTACTTGGGGGGCAGCCCCCTGGGAGAGTAGGTCATTGCCAAGGGACTTTTCATTTTAACCAACAAGAGCCGGCGAATAGCCGGCTCTTTGGATTCTGTAAGGCGCCAGTGCCCGTCCTGTGCGTGAGTATAATGTCGGCAAGTGGGAAATCGATGTCTCTCACATCCCTGACCCAATTGCCGCTAATCTGGGGCTCGCTGGCCTTTCTGGCCGGCATTGCCCTGGCAGGCGCCCTGCCGGCGCTGCCCAGCGGGCTGTGGCTGCTGCTGGCTGCCGGGGCGGGCGCGGCGGCCTGGGTTTTGCGCCGCCGTGTGGCTGCGCTGGGGCTGCTGGCGCTGGCCGCCCTGCGGCGCGCTACCAGGCGGCCCAGCCCACTTTTGGCCCGGGGGACCTGGCCAGTTACAATGACCGCGGCGGCTGGGTGTATGTGCAGGGTGTGGTCAGCGCCCCGCCGGAAGCGCGCCAGACGCATCTGGAAGTGCGCCTCGCCGCTGAGCAGTTGGTGCAGGGCGCTGAAAGCCGAGCGGTGCAAGGCCAGCTACTGGTGCAGACCAGTTTTGACGCCCAGCTGAGATATGGGGACCGGGTGCGCCTGTGGGGCCAGCTGCGTACGCCAAGCGACGACGAAGACTTCTCTTACCGAGATTACCTGGCCCGTTCAGGTGTCTATTCACTAATGGCTTTTCCTGCTGTGGAACGCCTGGAAGGCGGGCAGGGGCATCCCTTCTGGGCGGCTTTGTATGGCCTGCGCGGGCGCGGGGCGGATGTGCTTTACCAGCTTTATCCGGCGCAGGAGGCCGCACTGTTGGCGGGGATCCTGTTGGGCGACGAGAGCGGCCTGAGCACGGCCATGAAGGAAGCCTTCAACACCAGCGGCACGCGCCACATCATCGCCATCTCAGGCTTCAACATCAGCATCATCGCCGGCATTTTCCTCAGCGGGTTCAGCCGCTGGCTGGGCCAGCGGCGCGGGGTCGCTTTGGCTGCTCTGGCGATCGGCGCCTACACCTTGTTGGTGGGCGCCGACGCGGCCGTGCTGCGCGCGGCGCTGATGGGCTTGTTGGGGCTGCTGGCTTTGCGCACCGGGCGGCAAGCCTATGCGCTGAATTCGCTGGCGGTTGCCGCCGGGCTGATGGCCCTGCTGAACCCGCACGTGGTTTGGGATGTCAGCTTTCAGCTGTCTGCGGCTGCCACGCTGGGGCTGATCCTCTATGCGCAGCCGCTGAACAATTGGCTGCAGGCGGTGTTGCAGTCGCGCCTGTCTCGGGCCAGGCTGCAGCGCGTCAAAGGCCCGTTGAATGACTATGTGCTGCTCACCCTGGCGGCCCAGGTCACCACCCTGCCGCTGCTGCTGTATCACTTTGGGCGCTTGTCGTTGTATTCGCTGCCGGCCAATGTGCTGGTGCTGCCTTTTCAGCCGGTCCTGATGATCCTGGGCGGCGCTTCGCTGCTGTTGGGGCTGTTGTGGCTGCCGTTGGGTCAGGTACTGGCTTTCTTTGTGTGGGGCTTGGCCACCTATTCCATTCGCCTCTCGGAAGGATTTGCCAGCCTGCCGTATGCAGCGCCGGCAGTCCCCGTGGGCCTCGGCGTGGTCGGGCTGTACTATGCCGGCCTGCTGGCCTACAGCCAGCGGCAGACCCTATGGACTGGCCTGCGCCAGTGGCAGCCACGGCGTGAGTTGGGCTTGGCGGCCTTGGCCGCCGTGACGCTGTGGGTCTGGAGCGCAGCTCTGGCGGCTCCCGATGGGCTGCTGACACTGACTTTGTTGGATGTGCCGGGCGAGGCTTTGCTGCTGCGCACGCCGCAAGGCCGTCACCTGCTGATCCATGGCGGCGCCAGCCCGGCGGCTCTGGCGGCAGAACTGCGTCACGAACTGCCACCCGGCCAGCGCCTGGACTGGCTGGTGGTAGCCGGCGGCCGCCGCGAGCAAAGCGGGGCCTTGGCCGCTGTCCTGCCGCGTCTGCTGCCCAGCCAGCTGGGCCTGAGCGCGAGTGGCAGCGCCGCCCGCGGCCTGCAAGCCCTGGCAGAAGAACACGGCCTGCCGGTGACGGAATTGCAGCCCGGTGACTATTGGGATCTGGGCGATGGCGGCCGCCTGCAGGTGCTGGCGCGCGGGCCGCGTGGAGCCGTCTTGTATTTGAGCTACAAGGGTTTTTCGGCTTTGCTGCCCCTCGGCTTGGATTTCGATCTGCTGGAGGAACTGCAAACCAGCGGCGTTCCGCCGGCGCACTTGCTGCTGCTGGCGGACGGCGGATTTGCCGGCCTCAACCCGCCGCAGTGGCTGCAAGCCATCTCACCGCAGCTGGTGTGGAGCACAGAAGCTGTGGAGGCGCTGGCTTATCCCAGTTACAACACGGCCGCCGCCGGCTGGCTGCGTCTACGCACAGATGGCAGCCAGATATGGTTGGACCGCGGCCGTTAATTATCCTCCTCTAACCCTGTGCCGGTCTCGCCTGGCTATAATTTAGGTCCATGTTGAAGCATCCTATGATTCGCCTGGCCATCCTGGGCATTGCCCTGCTGGGTTTTTCTTCCACGTTTTATTTTATGGCGCCGCTGTTCGTCGCGGAGTTGGCCACCGGCGGTTACCCTACGCTGGCCTATTTGCCCACCTATACTCCACTGCCGCCTTCGCCTACGGTGCAGTCCACCGAGCCTGCGCAGTCCATGCAGGGCACGCTGATTGCCGAGGGTAGCTTCTATCAGGTGGCCTATCAGGGCAAAGGGGTCGCTGCTGTCTACCAAGCGGAGGATGGCCAGCGTGTGCTGCATCTGGATGACTTCGAAGTGCAGGACGGCCCTGATTTGCATGTCTATCTGGTCGAGGAAGATGAACTCGAGGAATTGAATGCGATGGATATGGCTGGCGCGGTGGATTTGGGCGTCTTGCAGGCCAGCTCAGGCGAACAAAGCTACCCGATCCCGGCCGGCCTGGAACTGGGCGATTTTGCCCTGGTATTGATTTGGTGCGTGCCCGAAGAGACTCCCTACACGGCGGCCCAGTTGGACCTGCTGGCTGCGCAGCAAGACACCCCGACCCCGTAATTTCTAATCAGACCAGGGGGCTACTTTGCGGTCCCAGCGGTGATGACGCAAGGCTTCCAGAAGCTCACCGGGCAGCGCCTGCCCATCGCTGACCGCTATGTTTTGGCGCACATGCTGCGGCTTGCGCATGCCGGGGATGGACGTGCTCACCGCGGCATGTGAGATCGAAAAACGCATCGCCAGCTCCGCCAGGCTTATGCCGGCGGGCAGCAAAGTTTTCAAGGCCTCGGCGCGGGACACCGTTTCGGCCAGGTTCTCCGGGCCAAAGTAGCCGCTGCGCCAGTCGTCGGCCGCAAAGCGCGTGTCCTCGGTCAGCTTGCCGCTCAGCCCGCCTTCGTCCAGCGGCACGCGGGCGATCACGCCCACGCCCATCTGTTGGCAGAGCGGGAAGAGCTCGTCCTCCGGTGCCTGGTCAAAGATGTTGTAGATCACCTGGACGCTGTCCACTGCGCCAGTGCGGATGGCCTGCAAGCCGTTCCACGGCTCCCAGCGGTTCAGGCTCAGCCCAAATTGGCGAATCAGGCCCTCTTCCTTGAGGCGCTGGGCGGCCTCTTGCCAGGAAGGGTGGGCGGCCCAATGGTCATCCCAGACATGCAGTTGCTGAATATCAATGCAGTCGATGCCCAGGTTCTCCAAGCTGCGCTTGGTGTACTCGATAATGTGTTCGCTGGGGAAAGTGTCTTCCAGTGCGTCCTGCGGGTTGGCCGGCCACTTGCGGTTCTTGGGCGGCACCTTGGTGGCCACTACGATCTTTTCGCCGGGGTGGTTGCGCAGCAGCTGGCCCAGCAGCTGCTCGCTGTGGCCGCTGCCGTAGATCCAGGCGGTGTCATAAAAATTGCAGCCGAGCGATAAGGACAGCTCCAGTGCCTCCAGCGACTGGGCGTCTTCAGAATCCTTCCAATCGCCCATGCCCCACAGGCCGTGGCCGATCTCGCTGACCCGCAGGCCGCGGCTGCCAAAGTCGCGATATTCCATCTTAGCGCTTGTACTTTTCGGGTTTGGTGGAGACGAACGGCAGCTTGATCTTGCCGTAGCGCGCCAGCACATACAGCATGCCGGCCACAGCCATCAGCCCGGCGATCAAGCGGGAATAGCTCAGGTCCGTGCCGGGGATGCGCGGCTGGTCCGGGCGGAAGATCTCCACCCAGAAGCGGCCCAAGCCAGCCCACACCAACCACAGGCCGAATATCACGCCGGGCTTGAGCTGCTTGGCAAAGCGCTTGCTTAGCCATAGCAGCGCGCCAGCGCCGATCAGGTTCCAGATCAACTCGTAAGCAAAAGTGGGGTGAAAGCGGGTGCTTTCCTCCGGGTAGGCGGCCAGGTCATTCCAAGGCGCCTGCCGGTGACTGGCGGAGATGGGGATGCCCCAGGGTAGGTCCGTAGGCGGGCCGTACAGTTCCTGGTTGATGAAGTTGGCGATCCGCCCGATCGCCTGGCCCACCAGCAGGCCGGGGGCCACCGAGTCGAGAAACAGCAGGAAGTCGAAGCCGATCTTGCGGAAATACAGGTAGGCCACGATGCCGCCGGCGATGATGGCGCCATAAATGTGCAGGCCGCCCTCCGTGATGCGCAGAATGCGGGTGGGGTCTTCCAGAAAATAGCGGCCGCCGCCCAGGATGTGATTGATCACATACCAAAGGCGCGCCCCGACCACGCCGGCAATCGCCAGCCAAACCAGCACATCCCACATCTTCTCGCCGTCGCCGCCGCGCTGCTGGATGCCGCGGGCGGCGATGTTGGCGCCAACCATGACGCCTAGCATGGCCAGGACGCCGTACCAATGCAAAGCAATGTTGATACCAAAAATTTGGGTAGAAAAAATCACAGGATCGATCACGAGAACCCTTTGTATGGACTAATGCGCTACGGGAATAAGCTCCGCGTGGCGTTCAAACTGGAAGAGCTGGTAGACCTCTGCGAATTCTTTGGCGATCTGTTCGCTGCTCAGCCCCTGGCCTTCCAGGCTGTATACGTTATCGCTGTGGAACTCCAAATGCTCCACCACGGTCTGCTCCACTTCGACGCGGAAAGCGTCACTCAATGAGCTGCGCATCCACTGGTACAGCGCATCCACTGCGGCCGGAATGTCGGCGATCAGGTCGTTGTAATACAAAATGAAATAGCTGTCATGTGACATATGCCGGAAGCGTTCCATCGGGTAAAGATACCAATACCTGATCTGCTCCAGCATGGCGGCCTGCATGTGCTTGGCGGCGTCTGGCAGCCCCATATAGTCCCAGATGTATTCGAAGAAGCTGAGTGCCGAGGGCACCAGTTCCAGTGGATCGCGCGCCAGGTAAATGATGCGCGCATCCGGGAAGAATTCCCGCAGGCTCTCGATGCGCCCAGTATGCGCCGGGCTTTTGGCCAGGTAGATCTTGTCTCCGCCGGTGTAGTAGAGATGGCGGCGGATGATGGCGCGGTAAAAGCCCATTATGCGCTGCCGTTCCTGGGCCGGGATCTCTTCGTCAAAACGGTCGTAGGGCGGCAGGTTGTCCACCGGGAAGACGAACTGCAAGAACATGGTGGCCCAGATGGTGATCAGCAGGCCCTCGTCCTCATCCGGTGTGAACAGCCCCACCTTGTGCATTTGGATGCTATCCAGCCAGCGCCGGTCACGCGTCATCAGGTAGCGGCGGCCGCGGCCGCCCAGCAAAGTGCGGTCGAAAAAGTCCAGCACGCCCCAGAACTTGCGCTGGGTGATGGTGGGCGCAATGTAAATTTCGGCCACATTCATGCTGGTGAACTGGTCGTCCTTGGCCAGCAGGCGCTGTAGCAGCGTGGAGCCGCTGCGGAAGTTGCCCACGATGAACACCGGGGCTTTGATCTCTTGCTGGCGGTAGGCGGGAAAGAGGATTTCGTCGAGGTAATAGCAGATCAGGGTCAGCAGCTGGTGAACGGGGATCACCAGATACCAGAGCAGCATGGCGCCGCGCCGCCGGGCTGAGAGTTTGAGTTGATCTTGTTGGGATTTGAAGAACTGTTGAAAAGTGAGTTGGAACAACAGCGAAAGGTTGATTGGCATTCCACAGACCTCAATGTCAATCTACTATATCACACTCACTTCTTTGTCTTTAACTCCGGCCAGCGAGTAGAATGTGGCCCGGTTTGGTCGCGTTTTCCTGAAATACGGTCAAAATATATAAAACAAGTGTGCTATTATTGCGCCTGCGTTTGGAGAAGTTAACTGCATGACCCCAAAAGTAATCCGTGTGGTGGGCGCCAAGGCCCATAACCTCAAAAACATCTCGGTGGATATCCCCCGCGACAAGTTCGTGGTGGTGACTGGGCTTTCCGGCTCCGGCAAGTCGTCACTGGCTTTTGACACCATCTTTGCCGAGGGGCAGCGCCGCTATGTCGAATCGCTGTCTGCTTATGCGCGTCAATTTCTCGGCCAAATGGACAAGCCGGATGTCGAATACATCGAAGGCCTTTCGCCGGCCGTCTCGATTGACCAGAAGGGCTCCTCACACAACCCGCGCTCCACGGTCGGCACTGTCACCGAGATCTATGACTATTTGCGTCTGCTGTACGCCCGCGCCGGCGTGCCGCACTGTCCCATCTGCGGGCGGGAGGTCACGCGCCAGTCTGCCGAAGAGATCGTCAGCGCCATTGAAAAGCTGCCCGAGGGCAGCCGCCTGCTGATCATGGCGCCTTTGGTGCGCGGCCGCAAAGGCACGCATGAAGGCGTGCTGGAAGAGATTAGCAAGGCGGGCTTTGTGCGGGCGCGGGTCAACGGACAGGTGGTCGAGCTCGGCAAGGACACTGTCAAGCTGGCCCGCTACAAGATGCACAGTATTGAAGCTGTGGTGGACCGCCTGGTGGTGCGCAAAGACGAGAGCACCCAAGAGCAGGAAGCCGCCCGTTCGCGCCTCACCGACTCGGTGGAGACGGCCCTGCGCTTCGGCGAGGGCAACCTGGTGGTGCAAAACCTGAGCGATGAAGGCTCAGACGATTTACTTTTCTCGGAAAATTTGGTCTGCCCCGAACATGGCAGCACCCTGCCGGAGATCGAGCCGCGCACCTTTTCCTTTAACACACCACACGGTGCCTGCCCGGAATGCCAGGGCATTGGCACCAAGCTGGAGATTGACCCGAATCTGGTGATCCCGGACAAATCGCTCTCGCTCAGCCAGGGCGCCATTCGGGCCGGGGAGTGGGGCGGCCCACGAGATGAGGGCGGCTACTACTGGTCCACTATGGAGGGTGCCGCGCGCGCCAACCGCATCAACCTGGATGCCCCGGTGGAACGCCTGAACCAGAACCAACTGGATGTGATCCTGTACGGCACCAACGGACAGGAGGTTGAGGTCAAGTACAAGCGCACCAACGGCCGCGTCTCCACCTTCCACCTGGCTTTTGAAGGCGTAATCCCCAACCTGGAACGCCGCTTCCGCGAGTCCAGTTCGGAATATACGCGCAGCCGCATCATGGAATACATGAATGACCGGCCCTGCCCCACCTGCAAAGGCGCCCGCCTGCGCCCCGAGGTGTTGGGCGTGACCATCGAAGACAACAACATCCTGCAAGTCACGCAGTGGCCGGTGCTGGAGACACTGCAATGGGCGGAGAAGCTGGCCGCCGATGATTCGCCGTTGCGCAACCGCGAACGGCTGATCGCCAAGCCGATCCTCAAAGAAATCCGTGAACGCCTAGGCTTCATGGTCGATGTGGGCCTGGATTATCTGACCCTCAATCGCTCGGCTGGCAGCCTTTCCGGCGGTGAGGCCCAGCGCATTCGCCTGGCGACTCAGATCGGTTCGCGACTGATGGGCGTGCTCTACGTATTGGACGAGCCTTCCATCGGCTTGCATGCCCGTGACAACGAGCGCCTGCTGCGCACGCTGGTCAGCATGCGCGACCTGGGCAACACCGTGCTGGTGGTGGAGCACGACGAGGAAACCATCCGCCGCTCCGATTGGATCGTAGACCTGGGTCCGGGCGCAGGCGAGAACGGCGGCGAAGTGGTTGCCGAGGGTACACCCGCCGACATTCAAAAGAACAAGGCTTCGCTGACCGGGGATTACCTTTCCGGGCGCAAGTTTATCCCCGTGCCGGCGCAGCGCCGGGCTGGCTCAGGCAAGGCGCTGACCATTGTGGGCGCCCGCGAGAACAACCTGAAGAACCTGACCGTGGAACTTCCCCTGGGCAAGCTGGTCTGCGTCACCGGTGTTTCTGGTTCCGGCAAGAGCAGCCTGATCAACGAGATCCTGTACAAATCGCTGGCTCGCCAGTTGAATGGCGCCTTCGCCAACCCCGGCCAGCACGACGAGATCCGCGGTGTGGAGCACCTGGACAAGATCATCAACATCGACCAGTCGCCCATTGGGCGCACGCCGCGCTCCAACCCCGGCACCTATACCGGCCTGTTCAACCTGATCCGTGATCTGTTCGCTGAATTGCCGGAGAGCAAGGTGCGCGGCTACAAGCCGGGCCGCTTCTCTTTCAACGTGCGCGGCGGCCGCTGCGAGGCCTGCGAGGGTCAGGGCCAGGTGCGCATCGAGATGCAGTTCCTGCCGGACATCTATGTGCCCTGCGAGATCTGCCATGGGGCGCGCTTTAACCGCGAGACTCTGCAGGTCAAATTCAAAGACATGAGCATTGCCGACGTGCTGGACCTACCCATCGACCGGGCGATCGAGGTCTTCTCCGCCTTCCCAGCCATGCTGAGCAAGCTGGAGACACTGCGCGATGTAGGCCTGGGCTATATCCGCATTGGCCAGTCCGCCCCTACGCTGTCGGGCGGTGAGGCGCAGCGCGTCAAGCTCTCCAAGGAACTTTCACGCCGCGCCACCGGCCAGACCATCTATGTGCTGGATGAACCTTCTGTGGGGCTGCACACTGGTGATGTGCACAAACTGGTGGAAGTGCTGCAGCGTCTGGTGGACGCCGGCAACTCCGTGGTGATCATTGAACACAATATGGACATTATCAAAGTGGCCGACCACTTGATCGACCTGGGCCCGGAGGGCGGCGGCCGCGGCGGCGAGCTGGTGGCCCAGGGCACCCCGGAAGAGGTGGCCCGTGTGGCCGCCAGCTACACCGGCCAGTTCCTCAAAACAGTGCTGCGCCAGCCTTAGCTGGGCAGATTATCAATGATCGTGCCGACCGGCTCGCCCAGCAGGGCGGCCCGCAAGGCGCCTTCCTGCCAGAAGTTGAGCACCATGATCGGCAGGTTGTTCTCCATGCACAGGGAGATCGCCGTACTGTCCATCACTGCCAGGCGCTGATTGAGCGCCTCAATATAGTTGAGGTGGCTGAAGCGCTTGGCGTCCGGGTTCTTGTTGGGGTCGGAGTCGTACACACCGTCCACTTTCGTGGCTTTGATCACCGTGCCTGCGCCAATTTCCATGGCGCGCAACGCGGCGGCCGTGTCGGTGGAGAAATAGGGATTGCCCGTGCCGCCGCCAAAGATGACCACGCGGCCCTGGTCCAAGTGGCGGGTGGCCCGCCGGCGGATATACGGCTCGGCCACGGCGCGCATCTCGATGGCCGTCTGCACGCGGGTTTCCACGCCTTCACGCTCGATGGCGTCCATCAGCGCCAGGGCGTTCATCACCGTGCCCAGCATGCCCATGTAGTCCGCCGTAGCGCGGTCCATGCCGCGCTCAATGCCGCTGCGTCCGCGCCACAGGTTGCCGGCGCCGATCACGATGGCCAGCTGCACACCCATGGCGACCACATCCTTGACTTGCTTGGCAATGCCTTCGGCCTTGTCCGGATCAATCCCGGAACCCTCGTCGGCGGCCAGGGCCTCACCGCTCAGTTTAAGTAGGACGCGGTTGTATTTAATGCTTGCCATGCTCGTTGCCTCCTCTAGCTCCATTATTCCAAATTCAGTTTGTTTCGACTGAAAAAAAAGGCCAACCGTTTGGTTGGCCCTCTTCTTATTCCTCGGTTTCTTCTGACTCGACATGTTCGCCGAGTTCCCAGCGCACAAAGCGCTGGACGACGATGTTTTCGCCCATCGAACCGACCACCTCACCGATCAGCTCTTTGACGCTCTTGCCTTCGTCCCGAATGTAGCCCTGGCGCATCAGCACATTTTCGTCCAGGAACTTGTCAACACGCCCGGCAATGATCTTGTCCCAGGCGGCTTCAGGCTTGCCTTCATCTTTGGCGCGGGCTCGGGCCACGTCGCGCTCGGCTTCCAGTACCTCTTGGGGCACTTCTTCCTCATTCACCCAACGCGGGCTGGCCGCGGCGATCTGCAGGGCGATCTCGTGAGCCAGGTTGCGGAAGGCCTCTGAGCGAGCCACAAAATCAGTCTCGCAGTTGATCTCGGCCATCACGCCCACGCGGCCGTCACCGTGGGAGTACAGCTCCACCACGCCATCGCTGGCGGCGCGGCCGGCGCGCTTGGCGGCCTTGGCCAGGCCTTTCTCGCGCAGGTAGGCCACGGCTTTGTCGTAGTCGCCGCCGGCGTGCTCCAGGGCGGCACGGCAGTCCAGAATGCCGACGCCGGTGGCGTCGCGCAGTTCTTTAATTTGTTCGGTGGTAATTGCCATGCTTTAGTTTTCCTCTTCTTCGCTCGCGCTTTCAGCCTCAGCCGCTTCAGCGGTTTCGCCGCCTTCTTCGCTGGCTGCCTCTTCGGCCGCTTTGGCAGCCTCAGCCGCTTCAGCCGCCTTGGCGGCCTTCTCCGCTTCCTTGGCGGCTTTGGCGGCCACCTCGGCTTCTTCCTTGGCCTGCTCTTCAGCCACCTTGGCCAGCGTGGCGGCGCCCAACAGCTCTTCGTCGCTCAGCTCTTCGGTGGGGGCGTCCGCTTTGCGGCGGCGGGCATTGGCGGCGGGTTTCTCCACTTCGCCTTCCTGCTTGTCACTGCGCAGGGCTTTGCCCTCGATCACTGCGTCGGCGATGTAGGCCACCATCAGCTTGATGGCGCGAATGGCGTCGTCGTTGGAGGGGATCACATGGTCGATCACGCTGGGGTTGCAGTTGGTGTCCACCAGGCCCAGCACGGGAATGCCAAGGATGTTGGCTTCGCGCACCGCCGTCTCTTCGCGGTTAACGTCCACTACAAAGAGCATGTCCGGTACGCGCGTCATGTTGCGGATGCCGCCGAAGCGCTCTTCCAGCTTCTCAGCGGTGCGGCTGTCGGTCAGCAGTTCCTTCTTGGTCAGGCCGGTGGCTTGGGGTTCCAGGCGCTGGCGGTCCAGGCGATCCAGTTCGGTGATGCGCTGGCGCATGGTCTGCCAGTTGGTCAACATGCCGCCCAGCCAGCGCACGGTGACGTAGGGCATGCCGGCGCGCTGCGCCTCGGCCTCGATCGTTTCCTGCGCCTGGCGTTTGGTGCCCACGAAGAGGATAGTGCCGCCTTTGGCGACCGCCTCGCGTACACGGTTGTAGCCGTCTTCCAGCGACTTGGCGGTCTGCTGCAGGTCAATGATGTGGATGCCGTTGCGTTCGGTGAAGATGTACGGCTTCATGCGCGGGTCCCATTTCTGGGTGCGGTGCCCGAAGTGCACACCCGCTTCAAGAAGGGCCTTCATATCAATCGCGGCCATGGGGAACTCCTTTTGCGTTAACTTCCGCTTCCTTCACCCCCAGCAATCGCCCGTCATACGGGCACGCATTGCCGGGTCCAGAAGCGTGCAAGATGTTGTCTGCGCAGCCAAGGCTGTGCAAGCAACGCGCCCGCGAATGCGAGCGCGAAGCAAGTATATCACAAAGCCAAAACGAAGCCTAGCTACTCAAAGATGGTCTGGACATCGGCCAGCAGGGCGTACAGACCACGCAGCCCAGGGTAGCCCAGACGATCTAGTACGCTGACCTGTCCGTTTTGAACGGCAGGCAGCTGCGCCCACAGCGGGTCCTGTTGGATCTTGGCCAGGGCTTCCGGTTCTCCCTCGATCAATGGGTTTTGCAGCAGGATCAGTTCTTCGCCGTGCAGCAGATCCACGCGCTCCAGGCTGACAAAAGCGCGCCCGTCCCTGAAGGTAATCCCCTCCCGCTCGGCTTCCGTCGGGATGAACTGCACACCGAGCTTCTTGAGCAGCCAGGGCGGGGTCTGCGGGCCGTCCACAAAAATGGCCGGGCTGGGGCCGGAGTATATGGCGGCCACCGATACCTGGCGGGCAGGCGCATCAATCGCCTGGGCCAGCGAGGCTGCCGCAACTTCAAAGGCGGCCAGATCGGCACTGGCTTTGTCGATCAGGCCAAAGGCGGCCAGCGTTTGGGCGTAACTCTCCAGCGGGTCATTGCCGCCAATTGCGATGGTCGGAGCGATCTGTGAGAGTTTCTCATAACCGGCGGTATGGATGAAGAAGACATTGCCAATGATCAAGTCGGGCTCGGCTTTGGCGATCTCTTCCAGAGAAAACTGGCTGGAGGTTTGATACAGGGCCACGCCGTCCAACTCTGCCGCGCTGAACAGCGGCAGCGCCTCGAGCAGATTGACGTTCGAGCCGACCGGCTTAATGCCGGCATCCAGCAAATTGGCCAGCAGGCCTTCTTCGCCCAGGGCAAAGACGCGCTGCGGCTGAGTCGGGATCTCGGTTTGACCAAAAGTGTGTTCGATCAGGCGGGTATCCGCCGTCTCAGACACTACGACCAGCGGCGTCGCCGCGGGAGCGGAACTGCAGGCAGCCAACACGCCGGCGCACAGGAATACGTAGAAGAGTTGCAGGATTTTTCGCATAAGGACCTTTCTGGCGCCTATTGTATGAAAATGCGGTGGCGCTCTCCAGGAGGTTTTGTAAGATTGCAAAAGGCGGCTAGAATCTGCGCATGGATGCCCAACAATTTGCCCAGGCTATGGCCGGCCTGCCGCTGAACCAAACCGCTTTCTTCGATAGCATTGGCTCCACCAATGATGTCGTGGCTGAATGGGCGGCGGCCGGCCACAGCGGGCCGTCTGTTGCAGCCGCTGGCCAGCAAACCCAGGGCCGCGGCCGTGACGGCCGCCGCTGGCACACCCCGCCGGGCAGCGCCCTGGCCGCCAGCCTGTTGCTGCCGCTGCCCATTGACTTTGCCCCCGGCGCTCTGGGGCGGTTATCCGGCCTAGGCGGCCTGGCGGTTTGCGAGGCTCTGGAGGCCCTGGGGCTGCAGCCGCAGATCAAGTGGCCCAATGATGTGCTGCTTAACGGCAAGAAGGTGTGCGGCGTGCTGGCCGAGGCGCATTGGGCCGGTGAGCGCCTGCAGGCTGTGCTGCTGGGCATTGGCATCAACCTTGCAGCCTCTGCTGTGCCGCCGGCCGCTGAGCTCAACTTCCCGGCCACCTGTGTCGAAGCCGAAGCCGGCCGGCCGGTGGCCGCCGCGGCCCTGCTGCGCAGCCTGCTGCAGAACGTGTTGGCCTGGTTGCCGCGCCTGGCGGAGCAGGCCCTGCTGCAGGCCTGGGAAGCGCGCCTGGCTTATAAAGGGCAGCACGTGCAACTACACAGCGGCCAGAAGTGCTGGGATGCCCAGCTGCTGGGTCTGGCGCCGGATGGCCGTTTGCGGCTGCGCCTGGAGGGCGGCGAAGAACGCAGCTTCCAGGCGGGCGAAATACGCATTCGCCCAGGCGTTTGACAGCCACGCAAGCCAGGCACTACACTTGTTTCACAAGGAGCATGGCTATGGATGACTTTGCCAAAGATGAGGAACTGCAGAACTTCCTCCGCGAGATCGAAGAAGCCTCCGCATTGGAGTTGACTCCCGAACCGGAACTGGGCTTTTTGGGCATGACGCCCGGCCAGCGCTTTGTGATCGCCTTAATGTTCTTTCTGATGATTCTGATCATTGGCGCCTTTGCCTTGCTGATCACCGGAGCCATTTCCCTGCCTTTGTAACCCGCCAGCTGGAGAATAAAAAGCGGGCAGAGTTTCTCTACCCGCTTTTTGTTCAGTAGAAACCAGCTTACTTCTCTTTGTCCCCGTTCTCGGCGATGCCGGCCAGCTTCAGGTCGGCCGCAGCGATACGCGCCAGGGTGGCTACGCTGTCGCCTTCAGCCAGGTTCATCAAGCGCACGCCGCGGGTCGCCCGCCCAGCCTGCTTGATCTCTTTAACGCGAGTGCGCAGCACCACGCCGTTGGTGGAGATGATGGTGACTTCATCGGCGGCCTGCACCACGCGCACCGCCGCGATCTGGCCGATGGTGTTAAAGGCCTTGATATCCGTGGTCAGCATGCCGCCCGTGCCGCGGCCTTTGGCCGCATATTCCTTCAGCGGGGTGCGCTTGCCGTAGCCCTTGGTGCTGACCACCAGCAATTCACCGCCTGGCTCCGCCACTTCCATGCCGGCCAGGCGGTCATCGCCCTTGATGTTGATGGCTTTGACCCCGGCGGCCTGGCGGCCCATGGGCCGCACGGCGTCCACGCCGAAGCGCAGCGCCTTGCCCTGCTGCGTGGCCAGGATGATCTCATCTTTTTCGCCAGCCAGGCGTACCCAACCCAGGCTGTCGCCGTCGTCCAAGTTCATGGCAATCAAACCGGAAGGGCGCACGGCTTCCAGTTCGCCCAGCGCCATGCGCTTGATCTTGCCCTGGTGGGTGGCCATCACGCAGAAGGCCGCCGCCGACTTGAAGTCTGGCACCACCACCACGGCCGTGATGGTTTCACCGCTGCTGACGCTGAGGATGTTGATGATCGGCGTGCCGCGGGCAGTGCGGTCGGCCTCTGGCAGGCGATAGACGCGCTCGGAGTACACCTTGCCGCGGTCGGAGAAGAACAAGATCGTCTCCAGCGTGCGCGCCGGCACCAGGATCACGACTTCGTCTTGGCCTTTGGTGGCATGGCCGCGCACCCCGGCGCCGCCGCGAGTTTGCGCCTTGAACGACTTGGCGGCCACACGCTTGACGTAACCCTGCTGCGTCAGGCTGACCAGCACGGCTTCGTCGGCCACCAGGGCTTCTTCGCTCAGGTCGTCCTTGGCGCGGCCTTCGGCGTCCACCTGGGTTTTGCGCTCATTGCCGTAGGTCTTGAGCATGTCGCCCAGATCGCTTTTGATCAGGGTCAGGATCTTTTTGGGGCTGTTGAGTAGGTCTTCCAGGTAGGCGATCTGCTCCTGGATGGCCTTGTATTCGTCCTCGATCTTCTGGCGCTCCAGGGCTGCCAGCCGGCGCAGTTGCATGTCCAGGATCGCCTGGGCTTGTTTCTCGCTCAGATCGAAGCGCTTCATTAGCGAGGACTTGGCGGTATCGGCGTCTTTGGATTCGCGGATGGTCTTGATGACTGCGTCCAGGTTCGCCAGCGCTTTCAGCAAGCCTTCCAGGATGTGTGCCCGCGCCCGGGCTTTGTCCAGCTCGAACTGTGTACGGCGCGTGATGACCACCTGGCGGTGCTCGACAAAGATCTGCAGGGCGCGCTTGAGCGAGAGCAGGCGCGGTTCACCGTCCACCAGGGCCAGCAGTTGGGCGGCAAAGGTGCTTTGCAGCGGGGTGAACTTGTACAGCCGGTTCAACACCATTTGCGGCTGAGCGCCAGCCTTCAATTCCAGCACAATGCTCAGGCCGTCACGGTCAGATTCGTCGCGCAGGTCGGCAATGCCTTCCAGGCGGCCGTCGCGCACCAGCTCGGCGATGCGTTCGATCAGGTTGGTCAAATTGATCTGGTAAGGGATCTCGCTGATCACGATGCGGTTGCGGCCGCGGGCGCCTTCTTCAATACGAGATTTGGCCCGCACCATCAGCTGGCCTTTGCCCTTGCTGTACAGGTCGCGGATGCCGTCCATGCCTACCACCAGGCCGCCGGTGGGGAAGTCCGGCCCCTTGACATACTTCATCAGGTCTTCGGCCGAAACCTCGTCGACCTTGTCCCAGCGGTCAATCAGGTGGTTCAACGCGCCGACCAGCTCGCCCAGGTTGTGCGGCGGGATATTGGTGGCCATGCCCACCGCGATGCCGGAGGAGCCATTGAGCAGCAGGTTGGGCAGGCGGCTGGGCAGCACGCGCGGCTCTTGCAATGAGCCGTCAAAGTTGTCAGTGAAATCCACGGTGTCTTTGTCAATATCGGCCAGCAGCTCCTCGGCCATCGGGTTCAGGCGCGCTTCGGTATAACGCATCGCTGCCGGGGGGTCGCCGCCGATGGAGCCAAAGTTGCCCTGGCCATCGATCAGCGGGTAGCGCATGGAGAAATCCTGCGCCATGCGTGCCATGGCGTCGTATACGGCTGCGTCGCTGTGCGGGTGGTATTTGCCCAGCACTTCACCTACGATACGGGCAGATTTGCGGTAACTGGTGTTGGCGCGGATGCCCATGTCGTGCATGGCGTAAAAAATGCGGCGATGTACGGGCTTGAGGCCGTCACGCGCATCAGGCAGGGCGCGCGAAACGATCACGCTCATGGCGTAATCCAAATAGGCAGAGCGCATTTGCTCGCCGATGTCTACCGGTTGGATTGAAGTGCGTTTTTCCACAGATTGTCCTTGAATGAATGAAAACGTGCTGAATTTTTAATTATAACTCAGCGCGCTCTTTCAGGCATCTCTTGCCTTGCTTGCACTTGGCGCGCTTCCTTAATGTATACTTCCAGTCAGAAATGTAGAAAAACACTTATCAAATTGTTGGATTTGAGTACACTAAGGCTAACGTGGCACGGATACACCGGGAAGACATTCGTTTAACCACCGGACCCTTGGCGCCAGAAGTGCTGGTGCCGCGCCTGGGGGATAGCCTTGTGGAAAAAGGTCTGCTTACCCGCGCAGATTTGCAGCGCGCCCTTAGCCATCAGCAGCAAAAGCGCAAAGAGGGCACCCGAGTGCTGCTGGGGGAGGCACTGATCGAGCTCAACTTGGTGGACCGGCGCACCTTGGATGCAGCCGTCACCGAGCAAATTGCCCAACTGCAGGAGGCCCTGCATCAAAGCAACCTGTTACTGGAGCAGCGCGTGCAGGAACGCACCCTGGAGCTGCAGGAAGCGCTGGACAAGCTCACCGAGTTCAACCGGCTGAAGAACGACTTCATTTCCAACATTTCGCATGAACTGCGCACCCCGTTGGCGCACATGGTGGGCTATATTGATCTGCTGGGGGCCAACGCACTGGGTGATCTGAACGACGAGCAGCGCAACGCCGTGCGTATTTTAGAGAAATCCTATCGCCGGCTCAGCAGCTTGATCGATAACCTCTTGTTCCTCTCCTTTGATACGGTGGAAAGCCTGCACCTGGAAGCCGTAGTGGTGCCTATCCCGCGCCTGTTCGATTCGCTGGCCGCCAACCAACAGGCCCGGCTGGAAGAAGCCGGCGTCAAGCTCACCCGCCAGGCGGCGGATGATTTGCCGCCGGTCCTGGCGGATGAAAACAAGCTGGAATGGGCGCTGAACCAGCTGGTGGATAATGCGATCAAGTTCAATAAAAAGGGCGGGCGTGTGCACCTGAGCGCTGAATTGCAGGGCAAGCGCGTGGAGCTTGCAGTAATGGATACTGGAGCGGGCATTGCCCCAGAAAGCCTTCAAGATATTTTTGAGCCTTTTCACCAGATCGATGGTTCCAGCACGCGTAAGGCCGGGGGCACCGGCATCGGGTTGACCCTTGCGCAGCGCATTGTGCAGGCGCATGGTTCCAAGCTGCTGGTGGAAACGCACTTGGGCAAAGGCAGCCGCTTCTCATTCACCCTGCCTTTGGCTGCGGCGGCAAAATGAGGGCCCGAACCGAAAGCCTGCAGCCTGCGGAGCTCAAAGCGGTCTACGCCATCAGCCGCATCGTGGCTGAAACGCTGGACCGCGATGAGGCCCTGGCTGCCATCGTGCGCCTGGCGCGGCCGGTGTTCATCTTCGACAACGCGGTGCTCTATCTGGAGACCGAGCAGGGCGGCCTGGAGCCTGCCTTTGCCCGCGCCATCGGCCGCGGCCGCTCCACAGAGGCCGACCTGGCCTGGGGTGAACGCGCCGCCTACGAAGCCTTCCACAGCGGGAACGATTTCCTCTACCAGCCCGAGGTGGACCCCAGCCGTGATCGCTTGGAACAGCACTTTTATCTGGCCCTGCCTCTGCGGTTGGGGGGCAAATGCATCGGTTCGCTGGTCTTTATTCGTTTTGGCGGACCGGCCTATAAGGAAGAGCAGATCAATCTTGCCAAGTTCATTGCCACGCATGTCAGCCAGGTGCTGGAGCATCGCCGCCTGGTGGAGCGCATTGCCAACCTGGAGGCCGAACGCCGCCTGGCGCGCCTGCAGTCAGACTTTGTGGCCACCATTTCACATGAATTCAAAACCCCCCTGGGCTTTATCAAAGGCTACTCCACCACTTTGCTACGCAAAGATACCGAGTGGGACGCGCCGACACGGCGGGAATTCCTCGGCATTATTGATGAAGAAGCGGATCGTCTCAGTGAGTTGATGGACAACTTGCTGGACTCCTCTCGCCTGCAAACCGGAACCCTGGACGTGACCAAACAGCCGGTGGATCTCAACGCCCTGATCGATGAGGCGCAGGCCCGCTGGCAAACCCGCCATCCTGAATTGGAGATCCACTGGCGGCCCGGCCCCAGTGTGCATGTTCTGGGTGACCCCAAGCGCCTGGCACAGGTGTTGGAGAATTTGGTGGGCAATGCCGCCAAATATGCACCTGAAGGACCCATCTGGATCGCTTTGAAACAGCAGGCCGGCTGGGCGCAGATCTCAGTGCGCGATTCAGGCCCCGGCATTAAACCATCCGAGCAGGCTTTGATCTTTAAACGCTTTTATCGTTCTTCCACCTTGAAGGGCGGGACGCGCGGCAGTGGTTTGGGCCTTTACATCTGTGAACAGATCGTCAAGGCGCATTCGGGCGAAATTCATGTAAATTCGGGGGAAGGTACGGGCGCCGAATTTCAGGTCCGTTTGCCCCTTGATGACGCCAGGGCGGCCAGAGGAGATAAGGAGATGGCTTTATGACGACCCAAATACTTGTCGTGGATGACGAACCACGCTTTTTGCGCCTGGTATCCGCCAATCTGGAAACGGAGGGTTTCCAGATCTTGGAAGCCGCCAACGGCAACCAGGCTGTTGAGCTGGCGGCAGCGCAAACGCCGGATCTGATCGTGCTGGACGTGATGATGCCCGAGATGGATGGCTTTCAGGCTTGCGAACGCATCCGCGAGTTTTCTGAGGTGCCGATCATTATGCTGACGGCCAAAGGCGAAGAGGCGGACAAATTACGCGCTTTTGAGTTGGGCGCAGATGATTATGTGCTCAAGCCTTTTTCCGCCAGTGAGTTGCTGGCCCGAGTGCGCGCGGTACTGCGCCGGGCACAGCGCGGCGCCACGGCCACACCGCAGAGCACTTTTTCCCGCGGCGGGCTGGATATCGACTTTGCCCGCGCCCAAGTCGCCGTAGAAGGCGAGCCGATCTCGTTGTCTGCCACAGAGTATCGCCTGCTGCTGCAGTTTGCCCGTAACTTTGGCAAGACCCTGACCGGGGAGCAGTTGCTGCGCAACGTGTGGGGTCCCGAGTACAGTGAGGAAAAAGAGATCCTATGGGTCAGCATCTCCCGGCTGCGCCAGAAGCTGGAACGTGACCCCAAGAACCCTCAACTGATCGTCACCCTTTCTGGCGAAGGCTATATGATGCCTTAGGCGAAGGATACATGTCAGAAAATTCCACCGATCAGGGCGGTTTTCGCCAGCTGGTGAACACGGTGCAATACCCCGTGATCATCCAGACCATCCACAACCGCATCCACGGCAACCTGCATGCCCGCGAGAATGAGCGCATCAAAGATGCGCTCAACTCCAATGAATTGTTTGTTGCGATTACCAAAGCACAGATCTTTGACCCGGAAGGCGTGGTGGAGTTAAAGCGCAGCGACTTTATGGCGATCAACCGTGAGCACATCATTTGGATCATCGAAAACAAGGCTGCCGCCAATCCCCTGGGCCGTTGAAATCGTTTAAACTTATGTGATGAGCGAGAACCAAGCGTTACAGTTACGCGCAAAGAAACTCGGCGTTTTGCTGCGCGACGCCCGCCTGTCCAGCGGCAAATCCATGAAGGATTTGGGTGCGGCCATTGGCATTTCGGCCAGCACCTTTGGCGCCATCGAGCGCGGCGAAAGCTCCCCCTCCCTACCGGAGTTGGAAGTGCTGGCCTATTTCCTGGGTGTGCCGCTGGCCCATTTCTGGTCTGAACGCCTGGTCTCCGGGCCGGGGACGGCGGAGGAGCTGGATACTCAGCGCCTGTTGTTGCTGCGCCAGCGCAGCGTCAGCACTCTGCTGCGCCAGGCGCGGGCGACCAGTGGGCAGAGCCAGAAAGACGTCTCTGACCGCACCGGCATCTCCGCCAGCCGCATTCGCCGCTACGAGAGCGGCGAAACGCCAGTGCCCCTGCCTGAACTGGAACATTTGGTGGCCGCCCTGGGTGTACCGCTGGAGAGCTTCATGGATGCTCATGGGCCGATCGGCGAGTGGAACGCGTCCCAGCGCGCCCAACAAAACTTATCCAACCTGCCCAGCGACCTGCAGGACTTTGTCGCCGGCGAGGAGAACCTCGCTTATCTGGAATTGGCCCAACGCCTGCAATCGGTCTCTCGGGAAAAATTGCAAGCTCTGCGAGACGCCCTCGACGCGCTTCTCTAGTTATCCTTACAAGATTGTAAGGGAAACCCCAAAAAAGCCAGAGCTATACTTCTACTGTCACTTTTTTCGCCTTAACCCTGCGAGCGCGATAGCCGGCAGGTGATTCGAAAAATTGGGGTAGGTTAGTTGTATGGCAGTTGCGATGAAGGGGGAGGGTTACCAAGTTGCGTTGGAATTGGCGCCCAACGCAATGGCAATTACCCATCCACAAGATGGGCGTTTTCTTTTCGCCAATCAAGCATTTTGTCAGTTCTTTGACGCCTCACTTGAGCAGATTATTGAAAGCCGCGCGGCAGATTGGTATGCTGGGACCCAGGACCGCCGGCACATCGTGCAGCAACTGCACAAGGACCAAGCCGTCGATCGCCTTCCCGTAGAATTCAGGACTGGTAGTGGCCGACTGCGCTGGGGAGAGCTTTCTGCGCGCTTAGTCGAGATCGAAGGGGAGCAAATGATTGTCAGCACCATCCTGCCTGCTGAAGCTCATGCAGCCAACGGTCTGCAAGAAAAACTGGCGAGCGCAGAAGGGGAGTTGCAGCAATTTGCCTATATCGTCTCTCACGACCTGCAAGAGCCTCTGCGCATGGTGGATGGCTACATGCAGTTGATCCGCCAGCGCTACAGCGGCAAGCTGGACAAAGACGGCGATGAGTTTATTGGCTTTGCTGTGGATGGAGCCAGCCGCCTGCAGCAGATGATCAATGACCTGCTCGTCTTTTCCCGCGTGCAGACCCGCGGTGGCGCCATGACTTGGGTGCCGGCCGAAGATGTTTTGCAAAATGTGTTGGAAAACCTTGAAATGGCGATTGCTGATGCGCAGGCCAAGATCCATATCGGGCCGCTGCCCAGCGTGTATGCTGACCCGGCCCAGTTGGCCCTGCTCTTTCAGTATCTGATCTCCAACGCTTTGAAATTTCATGCGGAGCAGGCGCCGGTCATTCATATTCGGGCCGAGACGAAAGACGGCTTTCACCAATTTTGTGTGGAAGACAACGGCATCGGCATAGACGCTGCCCACTTGGACCAAGTCTTTTTGATATTTCGTAAATTGCACAGCCGGGAGCGTTATCCCGGCACTGGGATGGGCCTGGCGATCAGCAAGCGCATCGTAGATCGCCACGCTGGAGCGATTTGGATCGAGTCTGAGCCAGGGCAGGGCAGCAAAGTGTTCTTCACCATTCCGGCCCCATCAGGAGAGCAAGTATGAGCGCCCGCATCCCCACGGGGGAACTTCCTTCCCAGAAACGCGATAAGCCGATTCGGGTCTTGTTAGTGGAAGACAACCCTGGTGATGCGCGTCTGATCCAGGAAATGCTCAAAAGCACCGGCAATATGAACTTGCGCTTTGAGCATGTCACTACTCTCGACGAGGGTCTGGAATATGTGGGAGACCCCGAACAGCCGTTGGACGCGGTCCTGTTGGACCTGGGCCTGCCGGACTGCCAGGGTTTTGAAACCTTCGAACGCTTTCAAGAAAAGGGCAAAGCCTTCACGATCATTATCCTCAGCGGCTTGAATGATGTGGACTTGGCCCTGCATGCGGTGCGCAGCGGCGCCCAGGATTATTTGGTTAAAGGGCAGATCAACGGCGACCTGCTGCTCCGCTCCATCCGTTACGCCATTGAGCGCGACGAGACCGAAAAGCAGTTGGTCGAAAGCCGCGAGCGTTACCAGAGCCTGGTGGACATGATGCCCGACGCCATCATGGTGCATGTCGACAGCGAAATTGTATTTGCCAATCCCGCCGCCCTTAATTTGTTGGGTGTCAGCAGCCAGGAAGATCTGGAAGGTCGTAATGTCCTGGACTTGGTGCATCCTCACGACCGCAGCGCGGTGGCCGCCCGTATCACGAAACAGGCCGAAACTGGAGAGGCCCAGTCGCCCGTCGAGGAAAAGTTCATTCGCTCGGATGGGCGCATGATCGATGTGGAGGTGACTGCCACGCCCTTCCTTTTCGAAGACAAGCAGGCTACACAGCTCATCATCCGGGATATTTCAGAGCGTAAAGTGCGCGAGAGCGAGATGGAGGCCATTGCGGCTGTGAGCCGCGGCCTGCAGGATGCCAACGCTCAAGACGAAATGCTGCCGGTGATCATGGACCAGGCCATGCAAGCGGTTGGCGCCCTGGACGGGTCGATCACTCTGACCGATGAGCAAAGCGGTGACCACCACATTGTGGCCGGCCGCGGGCCGCGGGCCAGCCAGCCGGTTGGCTCGGTCATCCCGCGCGGCATGGGGCTGACCAGCAAAGTGGTCAAAGAGCGCAGCGCCTACATCAACAATCAATTCGTCGTCGACCCAGACCCGGCTGTATACGAAGTGGTCAAGGGCGTCACGCCCACTAAATCGGTGGCTATTTTCCCCATCTCTGCCGAAGACAAAGTGATCGGTACCCTCGGTTTGGGGCGTGACCTGCCTTTTGAGAACAGTGATGTGCGCGTGATTAATGCCATCTGCAGTATCGGTGGCAACGCCATCCACCGGGCGGCTTTGTATGAGCAGACCCAACGCC
This sequence comes from Anaerolineales bacterium, assembly GCA_026129305.1. Classification (GTDB taxonomy): domain Bacteria; phylum Chloroflexota; class Anaerolineae; order Anaerolineales; family UBA11579; genus JAMCZK01. The sequence continues at coordinate 21,805 of JAHCII010000017.1, read as the reverse complement.
GTTTGCGGCACCTGCGCAGCCTGCGTGAAATTGACCTGGCAATCACCTCCAGCCTTGACCTAAACTTCATCCTGGATGTGATCTTGACTCAGGCCAATCGCGAGCTTGTTCTGGATGCGGCGGCGGTCTTGCTGCTCAACGCCGAGAATGTCCTGGAGTTCGCTGCCGGGAGTGGCTTCCGCAGCCCACTGATCCACGAGAGCCGGGTCAACTTTGGTGATGGCTTGGCCGGCCAGGCCGCGCAACAGCGCCAGCTGGTGCGCGGCGGTGGCAAGGCTCTGCACCACAACACCTTGCGGGCACCGCTCTTTCAGGAGGAAACTTCCTCAGCTATCATGCTGTGCCTCTGGTGGCCAAGGGCAAGGTGATTGGCGTGCTGGAAACCTTTCACCGTTCAGAAGAAGCCCGTGACACGGAATGGGAAGACTTTCTGCTGACGCTGGCCGGACAGGCCGCCATCGCCATTGACAACGCGTCCCTGTTCCGCGATTTGCAGCGCTCCAATGATGATCTGCGCGATGCTTACGAGCGCACCATCGAAGGCTGGGCGCACGCTTTGGCCCTGCGCGACATGGAGACCATCGAACACAGCCGCCGCGTGACCGAAACTACGGTAGCACTGGCGCGTCACTTGGGGTTGGATGACGACAGACTGGTGCATGTGCGCCGCGGCGCTTTGCTCCACGATATTGGCAAAATGGGCATCCCCGACCAGATATTGGGCAAAACCGGGCCGCTCAACGAGAATGAATGGCACATCATGCGCAAGCACCCGGAATATGCCGGCCAAATGCTGGAAGGCATCGAGTTCCTGCACCCCGCCATGCCCATCCCGCTCTACCACCATGAAAAATGGGATGGTTCGGGCTATCCTCACGGCCTTAAAGGACAGGAAATTCCACTGGAGGCGCGCATTTTTGCCATCATTGATGTTTGGGATGCGCTCACCTCTGATCGCCCTTATCGTCCCGCCTGGGAGACCGGCAAGGTCAAAGACTACTTGCGTGACCAGGCTGGCAAGCATTTTGACCCGCATGTGGTCGAATCATTTTTCCTGCATATCCTGGACAAGTAAAAAGGCTGCCGGCATCCGGTATAATTTCTCCTGATGGTTGTTCCCGCGGTCCTCAGCCAGCGCCCCGCGACTGAAGCAGACCGCAGCCGGTTGGCCAACCTGCTGCACTTCGAAACCTATGTGCATCGCCATTTGGATTGGCGCCGTCCACTGGACTGGCTCGGCCAGGACCCCTATTTGATCGCAGAAAATTCCGGGCAATTGGTGGCCGCTTTGGCCTGTTCGCCTGACCTGCCTCAGGTCAGTTGGGTGCGGCTCTTCGCCACCGCTGCCGGTGTGCGGCCAACAGATGCCTGGGACCTGCTCTGGCCGGCGGCCACCCCCATATTGCGCCAACAAGAGATCCACACCCTGGCCGCCATTCCGCTGCAAGACTGGTTTGAAAGTTTGCTGGCGCGCAGCGGCTTCATCAAGGACCACGAAGTCGTCGTTTTGGAATGGCGCCCCCAACCCCTGCAGACTTCCGCCCAGGGTATGGGCGCCACTGACCTGCGCCCCATGACCCAGGAAGACCTGCCTCAGGTGGCTGAGGTGGATCATGCCGCCTTTCGTCCGCTATGGCGCAACTCGCTGTCTGCCTTGGAGGCCGCTTTCAGCCAGGCCGGCCTGGCCAGCGTCGTCGAGCAGAGTGGGCAGATTGTGGCCTACCAGATCAGTACGCACAGTGCCCGCGGGCCGCACTTGGCCCGCTTGGCCACGCATCCCGGTCACCAGGGGCGCGGCCATGCCGCCGCCCTGGTGCGCCATGTCCAAACTCACGTCTTGCAGCGCGGCGATACCTTATTGACCGTGAACACCCAAGACAATAACGGGGCTTCTTTGGCCTTGTATAAAAAGCTGGGCTTCAACTTCAATGGGGAACAATTCCCGGTCTACCAGTACGACTGCACGTCTGGCGCAGATTAAACCGGGGAGAGAAAAACTCTTTCACTTCTTTGTAAAGAGCCAACTTCTGCTACACTGGGCAGGCAATTACGCCTTGCCCGGCCTAGACCGGAGACACCCTGCTTCGGAGGATACACAGAATGACCAATCGCCAAGCTCGCCAGGAACGCCAGCGCGCCAAAGCCAAAAAAGGCCAGTACCAATGGCTGATCTACATGGGGATCGGTGCAGTTATTTTGGTGGGACTGATTGTTCTAAGCCAGCTGTTTAGTGGCCCGCGCCAAACCACCTACACCCAAAAAGATGGTATGCAGTTGGGCGCCGCAGATGCACCTGTCACCGTGATCGAATTCCTGGACTTTCAATGCCCCCACTGCCTCAACTCCTACAACTCTGTGGAAGAGGACATGATCACCGAATATGTGGACACCGGCAAAGTGCGCCTGATGTACTATGTGGTCGGTTTCCTCGGCCCTGAATCGGTCAACTCGGCTGAGGCGGCATACTGCGCCGCGGCGCAGAATTACTTCTGGGAGTTTCACGACGTGGTCTTTGCGCCGGTGAACTTCTCCAATGGCAATGTGGGCGGCTATTCGGACGCCAAGCTGATTGATATGGCCGGTAAGGTGGCCGGCATGGATACGCAAGCCTTTAGCGCCTGCATGACCAGCGACGAAAAGATCCCGGAAGTACAGGCCGCACATGACGCCGCCACTAGCCTGGGCGTAAGCGGCACCCCGGCCTTTGTGATCAATGGCCAGGTGCTAGGCGGCGCACAGCCTTTCTCCCGTCTGCAGCAGGTTATTGACGAAGCTTTGGAAACTGCCGGCGCCAACTAGACCGATCTGGTACTCGATAAAAAAACACCCTGCCAAAAGCAGGGTGTTTTTTATTGGCGCTAGAAGTCCAGCGGAATGCCAAAATGGGCCAGCAGCGCCACGATCAATGGGGCGATCACCAGCGCCGGGAGGAAATTGCCCACCCGAATGGGCTTGATCTCCAGCAGGCTGCTCACCCCCATGCCCACCAGCAGCAGGCCGCCCGTGGCGCTTAGTTCGGAGATCATGGCCGGGGTGAACACGGACTGAATTTGTTGGGCCAGAAGCGAAATGCTGCCCTGCAGCACCAGAATAACCAGCGAAGAGAACAGCACCCCCACGCCCAGCGTGGAGGCGAACACAATACTGGCGAAGCCGTCCAGAGTGGACTTGATCGCCAGCAGGCTGAAGTCACCGGTCAACCCATCCTGGATCGAGCCCAGGATGGCCATTGGGCCGATGGCGTAGACCAGTGAAGCGGTCAGGAAGCCGCGCACGAATTTGGCGCTGCCGCCCTCAGCGTTGGCGGCGAAGCGCGCTTGCAGCCAGGCGCCCAGGCGTTTGAGGCCTTCTTCGATCTGCCACCACTCGCCCAGGATCCCGCCGATGATCATCGCCAACAGCACCAGCACGGCATTGCTGGTTTCCGAGAACATGCGCAGGCCGTAGGCCACGGTAAACAGGCCCAACCCGGCCACGACGGTTTGCCCCATGCGTTCCGGCAGGCGTGAGCCGAAGGCCAGGCCCAGCAGACCGCCAAGAATGATGGTGACCACATTAATAAGCGTCCCGATCATGCGCTGATTATAAGGGAGCGTATAATTCCGGCCATGTCCAGGGGACCCAAACAATTGGCGGCCCAACCGGCCTGGTGGATCGCCTACGGCGTGTTGTGCGGCCTGGCTGCCGCCGGCCTGTTGCTGTTGCTGGCCGCCCCGCGCCGCGGCCAGCCTATTGAGTTGGTGCAGGCACCCACGGCTGACCCAGCCCTGGCGGCCCAAGCACAGCCCAGCCGCCCGGCTCCCACGCCACTGGTGCAGCCTAACCTGCCGTTGGACCTGAACGCGGCCACCGCGGCGGAACTGGAGTTCCTGCCGGGCATCGGGCCCAGCACGGCCATGCTGATCGTTTCGTATCGCGAGCAGAACGGGCCGTTTGAGCGCCTGGAGCAATTGTTGGACATCCCTGGCATTGGCCCGCGCACCCTGGAAGGCCTGCTGCCCTTTGCCTATGTGGAAGTCAATGAAGATTAAGCCCCTCTTGCAGCGCTACCAGGCACTGCTGGACCTGCCCGCCCACACTCAGAGCGTCTCGCTGCTGGAGGGCGGCACGCCGCTGCTGCCCTTGCCACGCCTGGCCCAGGAACTGGGCGGCGGCTTCGAGCTGTATGCCAAGGTCGAGGGTTTGAACCCGACCGGCTCCTTCAAAGACCGCGGCATGACCGCCGCAGTGGGCGAGGCGTTGGGCCGCGGCGCCCAGGCCGTGATCTGCGCTTCCACCGGCAATACTGCCGCCAGCGCGGCGGCCTATGCCGCCCGCGCCGGCCTGCGCTGCATCGTGCTCATCCCGCAGGGCAAGGTTGCCGCCGGCAAGTTGGCCGGCGCGCTGGCCTACGGCGCTCAGGTCATCCAGGTCAGCGGCTCGTTCGATCAGGCCTTGGAGCTGGTGGTGCAGACCAGCCAGCGCCAACCCATCGCTCTGGTCAATTCGCTCAACCCGCATCGCTTGCAGGGCCAAAAGACCGCCGCCTTCGAGATGATTGAAGACCTGGGCCGCGCCCCGGACTGGCTGTGCCTGCCGGTGGGCAACGCGGGCAACATCACTGCCTATTGGATGGGTTTCCGCCAGGTTCACCAGCTGCACGCCAGCGGCCTGCCGCGCCTGCTGGGCGTACAGGCCGCCGGGGCGGCCCCGCTGGTACACGGCGCGCCGGTTGAACTGCCGGAAACGGTGGCTACCGCCATCCGCATCGGCAAACCCGCCCGCGGCGAGCAGGCATTGCAAGCCGCCGCCGAGTCCGGCGGGCGGATTGTGGCCGCCAGCGACGCCGAGATCCTGGCCGCACAGCGCCGTCTGGCCGCCGAAGGGCTGTGGGTCGAGCCAGCTTCAGCCGCCGGCCTGGCCGGCCTTACAGCGGAGATCATTGCTGGCCGCCTGCAGCCGCAGGGCCGCGTGGTGCTGGTCTGCACCGGTCACGGCCTCAAAGACCCAGACGTCATCACGCAGGCATTGCCTACAACGCCGGTTATTCCGGCGGAACTGGCTGCGCTGGAAGCCCTGTTGGCTGGCTGATGGTGACCGTACGCGTCCCGGCCAGCACCGCCAACCTGGGCCCGGCTTTCGATTGCCTCGGTCTGGCGCTGGACTTGTCCAACCAGGCCAGCTTCAGCCTGGAAGGGCAGGGCTGGCAGATCGAGATCACAGGCGAAGGGCAGGGCCGCCTGCCGCGCAGCGCCAGGAACCGTATGGCGCGCGCCTTCGAGCTGGTCTACACCAAGACTGGCCAGCCCCTGCCGCCGGGCGTCCGCTTGCAGGCCCACAACCACATCCCACTCAGTTCAGGGCTGGGTTCCAGCTCTGCCGCGGCCCTGGCGGGTTTGTTGGGGGCCAATGCGCTTTTGGGTGGGCCTTTCTCTCAGCCCGAAATTTTGCAGCTGGCCGCCGACCTGGAGGGCCACGCCGACAACGTGGCGGCTGCCTTGTATGGCGGGCTGGTTCTGGTCTACAGTCATAAAGGGCGCTGGCAGGTGCAGCAGCTGGAGCATCAGCCGCTGCGCGCTGTGGTGCTGCTGCCTGAAGCGCGGCTGAGTACGCATGAGGCGCGCGCCGCTTTGCCCGCCCAGGTACTTTTGCCTGCCGCAGTGGCGAACATCGGCCACAGTCTGCTGCTGGCCGAGGCTTTGCGCCGCGGCGATCTTGCGCTGCTGGCTCGCGCTATGCAAGACCAGCTGCACCAGCCCGCCCGCCTGGCCTTGCTGCCCGGCGCAGCCGGGGCGATCGCCGCCGCCCAGGCTTTAGGGGCCGCAGCGGCCCTGTCCGGCGCGGGGCCGGGCGTGATTGCGTTTGTGGAGGAGGGTCAGGAAGAGGCTGTTAGCGCCGCCATGCGCGCCGCCTTCCGGGCGGCGGGTTTGGCGGCGCGGCACTATGCACTGAACAGCAGCCCGCAGGGGGCCGTGGTCTTATAACTTGGGCAGCACGATGCTCTGCTGCTTCTGATATTTGCCCTTCTTGTCCGCGTAGGACACGCGGCATTCCTCATCAGCTTCGAAGAACAGCACTTGGGCGATCCCCTCATTGGCATAAATCTTGGCGGGCAGGGGGGTCGTGTTGGAGATCTCCAGGGTGACGAAGCCTTCCCACTCTGGTTCAAACGGAGTGACATTGACGATGATGCCGCAGCGCGCATAAGTGCTTTTGCCCAGGCAGATGGTTAGTACGCTGCGCGGGATGCGGAAGTATTCCACCGTGCGCGCCAGAGCGAAGGAGTTAGGCGGCACGATGCACACCTCGCCCTTGAAATCGACCATCGACTTGGGGTCAAAGTTCTTGGGGTCCACCATTGCTGAATGTACGTTGGTGAAGATTTTGAACTCGTCGGCCACGCGAATGTCGTAGCCGTACGAGGACACGCCGTAGGAGATCACGCCTTCCCGCACTTGGCTGGCTTCGAACGGCTCGATCATCTTGTGCTGCAGGGCTTGCTGCTCAATCCAGTGGTCGGGTTTCAGGCCCATCTCGTTTCTCCTTAGGGGCTGGGGTAATTCCAGCGGCTGGCGTTAAAGATGATATCCAGGAACACAGCGCGTTCCTCTGGGGTCATCAAGCGCGGCTTGGCAAAATCTACGAATTGGATGGTGAACACTTCCGTATTGATGTAGCGGTTGTCGTAGATGATGTTGCGCGTGATCAGCGCCTGGTCGCCGTACTCCACCACGCCGCGCTGATCAAAGAACATGTTGCCCAGCCCGTAGGCGATGATGGCTCCGTCGCCAGTGAACTCCATGCCGTGGGCCTGATGTGCCTGGCTGCCGCTGATGATGTGCGCCCCGGCCGTCGAAATACGCGTGAAATCGCGCACCAGCGTCTCCGGTGGGCGGAAGACGTAGTTCTCGTTATGCTGGAAGGTAGCGATGACCACATAGCCCGCTTGCACCAGTTCCTGCACCTGCTGCTCCATCAGCGCGTAGTCGCACTCCACCGTGCCGGGGTGGTCCTCGCGGGCGCTGGCATAGCTGCCGCCCTTGCCGTTGCAGCCGATGAAAGCGATGTGGTTTCCGTTGTGCTCCAGGGTCAAGGCTTGGCGCGCCTCGGCACTGTTGACCCCGCCGCCGTAGTAGGGCAGGCCGATCTCGCGGTACATGTCCAGCGTATACAGCATCGCCTCGGCGCCCCAGTCGTTGAAGTGGTCGCCGGTCAGTTCGATCACGTCGGTACCGATGTCGGTCAACAGTTCCATATAGGCCGGGTTGCTGCAGAACACCAGCCCGCGCTGCACCGGGTCCGGCAGCGGGCAGTCTGCCGCGAAAGGCACTTCATTACTAATGTGGGTGATGTCGCCTTCGCGCAGCAGCGGACCTACATCCTCACCCGGGTAGGTCACGCCGTTGCGGTCCATGGTGTAGGCCGTGGCGCGCACCAGCGCGGTTACGCCGGTGATGATCACGGTGGTCAGCTTGTCGGCCTGACGATTGCTGGCTGGGGTTTGGGCGCCAGCCAGCAGGGCCGCCTCGCCCTGCACGCCGATCGGCACGCTCAGCGGGTAGGCTGCCGGGTCAAAGTCTTTCCAGATCGGCGATTGGCCGTCCACCGCCAGCACTTTCCAGCGCGGAGCGATCTCCTCGAAGGGGATCAGCGCCCAGGCCGGTTGCCGCGCCCAGGCCGCCTCCAAGAGCTCATCTGCCGGGTGCACTTCCGTGGCGCCGGCGACCGGCTGGCCCCATAGCGCGCTCAGCACGGCCAGTGTCTCGTCGCTTAACAGCAGCGGAGTGCTGGCGAACGGCTCGCCGGCCCGGCCGCCCCAGGCGGCCTGCAGCTCCGCCAGGCTGACGGCGTCGGTCAGGGTGGGGAAGGGCGCCGCTAATGCGTAGACCCACTGGCTGAGCGGGTCACCCAGGTTAACGCCCACCAGCACATCTGCTTCGGCGGCATCCTCCGCCCAGACCGCGCCTTCGGGCAGGTTGACCTGCTCCGCGAAACTGGCGGGCAGCGCGGGGTCCAGCCACCAGGCAGGCTGGCTCGGCGCGGCTTCTTCGGCGGACAGGTCGGGATGAAACGGGGTCAGCGTGATCGCCGCCGCGTCAGGGTCTGGCGCCGGCGCGGGGCTGCTGGGCAGGTTGCAGCCCGCCAGCAGCAGGCCGGTCAGCAATACAAGGATGGTCAATTTACGCATAAGTTTGGCGAAATGGCCGCGGGCTAAAAACCGCCGCGCTCCTCAATAGAAGTACGAATCTCTGCGTCCAGTGTCACGGCTTGGGCCTGTAGCTCTTGCAATTCGGCCAACATCGCCCGGGTTTCCTTCGATCCTTTGACCGAATTCAGGTTAATGCGCACGTTCAGCCCGGCGCCCTGCAGGCTGGCGGCCGCCAGGGCGCCGGCTGTGCCGGCATCGCTGAGCGTGTTGATGTTGCCCAGGGCGGCGGCTTGCTGCGCCAGGCGCAGGCAGTCGCGCGCCATGCGCGCCACCACCAGCGGCTGGCGCGCGGCTTCCAATGTGGCGGCTTCGATCGCCGCTTCACGACCGGGGGCGTCCTTGGCCAGCTTGAAGGCTGCCATCACCGCATCAAAGGCAGCCGCATCTTCGCTGATCGCCCGGGTAAAGGCAGCCCGCAAGCCTTCAGCTTGCGCCAGCACTTCGTTCATTTGGGCTTCCACCGTGGCATATTTTTTCTTGCTGATCGTCAGTCGCGCCACCATCGCCACCAAGGCCGCGGCCAGCGCGCCGGAATGCGCCGCGGCGGACCCGCCGCCAGGCGCCGGCGCCGCGCTGGCCAGCGCCTCGACGAAGTCTTCGGCCGCCGCCCCGGCGGCCGACTGCATGCGTCGTTCCAGCACCTGCTGCGGGTCAAAGGCATCCAGCTGCAGGTACCAGGCGGCCGCGTCTTCCATGGCTTGCTGCGGGATCAGGCCGACCAGTTCGGTCTTGACGATGCTGGCTCCGTAGCGGGCCGCTTCGCGGCGGATGGCTTCCACCACCCGCGCCAGCGGCGTCTTTGTGTAGTTGGTCAGGTTCATCGAGACCTGCGCCAGCCCATCCACCAGGAAGCCAGCGCCCTTGACGAAGCGAAAGCCGCCGGAAGAATGGCGCACGGCCTTGCCGATCGCTTTGGCCACTTCCACATCGCCGGTGTTCAAATACACGTTGTAGGCGATCAGCGGTTGGCGCGCCCCAATCGCCACTGCGCCGGCCTTGCCCAGTGCATTGGGCCCATAGTCCGGCTTGCGGCTGGCCTTGCGGCCGATCTCGGCGCGGATGCCTTCGTACTCGCCGCGCCGCACATTCTCCAAGTTGCGGCGACTGGCCTTGCTGGCCGCTTCTTCATACAAATACACCGGAATGCCGAGTTCGTCGCCCACCCGCTGACCCACGCGATGGGCCAGCTGCACGCACTCCTCCATGCTGATCCCGGCGATGGGCACAAAAGGCACTACATCGGCGGCCCCCATGCGTGGGTGCTCGCCCGTGTGCGTTTCCATATCGATCAGCTCGGCGGCCTTGGCGATGCTGCGCAAGGCGGCTTCTTCCACCGCCGCCGGGGCGCCGACGAAGGTCAGCACGCTGCGATTGTGGTCCGCATCGGAGCTGCGGTCCAGCAGGGTCACGCCGCTCACCGAGGCAATCGCCTCGGCAATTGCGTCCACTACTTCGGGACGGCGGCCTTCAGAAAAATTGGGGATGCATTCAATGATGGGGGCTGTCATTGGAACTGATTATATACCTTGGGCTTGTCCGCCGAAAATGGCAACTGCGCAAAGAATGGACTGGCAGCTTCCTTGCAACCTTTGTATAACAAGCCCACGCTTGAACTATGCTCAAATTCACCCCCGTCCTGCTTTTGCTGCTGGCCAGCCTGGCTTGCAACTTCCCCACCACCACGGTTGGCCCTGGTATTGCCAGTCCGTTGCCTCCGCTGGCAGTGGACCCGGTCAGCACACCGCTGGGCGCGGCTGTGCCGCCGCCGACCCTGCCGCCCACTCGTGACCCCAGTCTGCCGTTGGCTTCGCCCACACCAGACAGCGCCCACACGCTGCCTGCCGTGCGCAGCGAGTACAGCGAATACGTCGTGCAGCCCCATGATTTCCTCAGCGCGATTGCCCAGCGTTTCGGTGTCACGCTCGAGGCGCTGATCGCCGCCAACACTCTGGTCAACCCCAACGCCCTCGAAGTCGGCCAGGTGCTGCGCATTCCGCCTCAGGCCGCCGCCGGCAGCGGGCCGAACTTCAAGATCCTGCCCGATTCTGAGCTGGTCAACGGGCCTTACGCGCTCTTTTTTGATGTGAATGCCTTCGTCCAGGGCCAGCCCGGGTTCCTAAAAAACTATCGCGAAGAATTGGATGCCCGCTTCTTCACTGGCGCGCAGATCGTGCAGCGCGTTGCCAGCGAATATTCGGTCAATCCCAAGCTGCTGCTGGCCGTGCTGGAATTTAACAGCAGTTGGCTGAGCAATCCCAACCCACCCACCGCCAGCCTGGACTTCCCCATGGGTGTGGACGACTCCTGGCGCAAGGGGCTCTACCGCCAGCTCTCCTGGGCGGCAGACCGCCTCAACCGCGGTTACTACTCCTGGAAGTCTGGTGAAACCGCCGGCTGGACGCTCAAGGATGGGCTTTTTGTCCCCGCCGCGCCGGGCATCAACGCCGGCACGGCGGGGGTGCAGGCCATGTTGGCCCCGCTGCATACAGAGGGCGCTTGGCGGGCTGCCGCCTCGGAAGGCGGACTGTTCACCACTTACCAGCGCCTGTTTGGCTATCCCTTTGACCTGGCCATTGAGCCGCTGCTGCCCGCCGGCCTGGCCCAGCCGGTTCTGCAATTGCCCTTCGAGCCGGGCGTGCCCTGGGTCTTCAGCGGCGGCCCGCACGGCGGTTGGGGCGACGGTTCAGCCTGGGCCGCGCTGGACTTTGCGCCGCGCGGCGACATGCTCGGCTGCAACATCAGCCCTGACTGGGTGGTGGCCGCCGCCGACGGCCTGATCGTGCGTTCCGACGACGGCGCCGTAGTCCAGGATCTGGACGGTGACGGCTACGAGCAAACCGGCTGGACTGTGCTTTATATGCACATCGCTGAGGTCAACCGCGTCCCGCTCGGCGTCTGGGTGCGCGCTGGCGAGCGCATCGGCCATCCATCCTGCGAGGGCGGCATTTCCACCGCCACCCATCTGCACCTGGCCCGCCGCTATAATGGCGAATGGATCCCGGCTGCGGGAGGGCTGCCTTTTGTGCTGGACGGCTGGGTTTCGGTGAGCGACGGCGTGCTGTACAACGGCGTCATGCAGCGCGACGGCCGCTCTGTGGAAGCCTGTGAATGCCGTGACCCGGCCAATATGTTGCAACGTTGACCATGCCTACCTCTCGCGCCATCAAACTGTTCTGCTTTGCGCTGTTATCCGCGGCGGCCAGCATCGTATGCAGCAGCGGCTATGTCACTCCCGGCAGCCTGGCTGAGACGGAGCAGGCCGAGGGGCACCTGGCTGCCTCCGCCACGGCCCTGCAGGGCCTGCTGGACCCCGGCCAGCTGCCGCAGCTACCCACCGCCTCGCTGACCCCGTCCGAAGTTCCCACGGAAGTGTTTGCCACGGCGGCGCCCACGCCCACCCCGGCCCAATCACCCACCGCCAGCCCGCCCTTCATTTATACTGCCCAAGCGGGCGACACATTGGCCTCGCTGGCGCTACGGTTTGGTGTGGATGCGGCCGAAATTGCTTCGCCGCAAGACATCGCCGCCGGGCTGCTCAACCCCGGCCAGATCCTCACCATCCCCAACCGGGTCGGCGCCAGCGGCCCCAACCAGCGCCTGATCCCCGACAGTGATGTGGTGCTGTCTCCTTCGGCCATTGATTTCAATACCGCCAGCTATGTCGGCCGGATGGGCGGCTATTTGGCCAGCTACCGGGAATACCTGCCCTCCGCCTGGTACAACGGCGCCGCCGTGATTGAGCGGGTAGCGTACGAGCACTCGCTTAACCCGCGTCTGCTGCTCTCCATTCTGCAGGAGCAGAGCAATTGGGTGTTGGGTGAGCCTTCAGCCAATGCGCCCCTCGACTACCCCCTCGGCCATATCGACGCTATGCAAAAAGGGCTGTACCAGCAGCTGTCCTGGGCGGCCCGCGAGCTGTCCGTGGGCTATTACGGCTGGCGCGAAGGCACACTGACCCAGCTGACCTTCCGTGACGGCTATGTGCTGCGCCTGGCGCCGGACTTGAACGCCGGCAGCGTGGCCGTGCAGTATCTGTTCAGCCTGCTCTACGATTACCCGGGCTGGCAGGAGAAGATGGATGCGGAATTCGGCTTCGCCTTCACGCACGGCAAGGCCATGTTTCCAGACCCGTGGTTGCGCGCCACCCAGAATGAACCGCTGCTCACCGCAGATTTGACCCAGCCCTACCTCAACCTGCCTTTTGCCGTCAACCAGGCCTGGTCGTTCACCTCCGGCCCGCACGGCGCCTGGGCACCCAACGGCGCCCAAGCTTCGCTGGACTTTGCGCCGGGCAGCTTGCTGCCGGGCTGCGTACCCTCAGACAGCCGGGTGGTGGCCGCCGCCGCAGGGCTGGTGGTGCGCAGCGGCATTGGCGTGCTGGTCTTGGATCTGGATGGCGATGGCTATGAACAGACCGGCTGGGTTCTGCTGTACTTGCATGTGACCAACAAGAGCCACCTGCGTGTCGGTGACTGGGTCAACCGGGGGGACTTTCTGGGCAACCCTTCTTGCGAGGGGGGGCAGGCCACCGGCACCCATTTGCACATCGCCCGCAAATACAACGGCGAGTGGATCGCCGCCGGCGGCCCGCTACCCTTCAATTTCAGCGGCTGGGTGGCCAAGTCAGGCGCGGCGCCTTACTTGGGCACGCTGGAGCGCGACGGGAATGTGGTCACCGCCTGCACCTGCTCCAATGCCGGCACGCGCATTGCGCGCCTGCCGGAAGACCCTTAGTCGCCCTGCGCGGCCGCCACAGCCTGGCGGAAAGCGTCCAGCGTTTGCAGGGCAGTCAGGTTGCGCCAGGCCCAGCCGGACTTCATGCGCGCCGGGTCATCAAAGTACGGCCCGGATATGGTCAGGTGGAAGCCGTCATCCTCCACACCGTTGTTGGGCAGCCCCTGCACGGCCCGCCAGAAATTCCATAAAGGCAGATCGTATTCCGCCGCCACAGAGGCGATTTCGGCATTGATGCTGTGGTCTCCCTCCAGGTTGTCGGCCTTGGTGGCCAGGATCGGCACCACGCCCTCGGCGATCAGGTAGTCCACGATCGTGCGCAGATGCTTGCCATACTCTTCCGCCCCACGATCGTTCCAGTTCTCTTCCAGGCTGACCAGCACCACGCTGGGGTTAAAGTGGCGCACCTCGCACATCAGGGAATTCTCAGTAGGGTCGCACATCTGCTGGTTGGCCGCCAGCGGGGAGAGCAAGCGCCCCACATTCAGGCCGCCGGCCACCGCCAGGCTGTCGCGCGAATAGGAGCCAAAATACCAGTCGATGGTTTCCTGCAGGTAGGCGTATTCTTCCCCCAGGCTGTGGAAGCGCGGGTCCTCCAGCGCTTTCAGAAAATAGGTGGTGATGTTCTGGCAATCGCCGATCTTGGAGAAGCGCTGCGGGTCGTTGCCGTTGGCCACGCCGCGCAAATAGATTTGGATGGCTGTCGCTGAGAATTCCGGCACCACCGGGTAATCGCGCCAGTCGGCGGGGTGGTTGCCGCGCGGCAGGCTGGTTTCTGCCGGCGTTTCTGTGTCCTGGTTGGCCGCGACTGGCGCCAGGCTGGCCGTGTTGCCGCCTGCTTGCGCGGCGGTAGGATCTGCGGCATGTGTGGGCTGGCTGGCTGCCGCCGGGGCGGCACAAGCCGCCAGGCCCAGCAGGCTGATCAGCAACAGGAAAATGATCTTCTTGGGCATGTGTGCGAAGCTTCCCGTGCGGTTACTGGTAGCCGCACATGCGCCACTCGCCGCCCTCTTGGCTGACGAGATAGCTGCGCAGGCTCAGGTCGATCGATTCGGTCTCGCCACCCGCATAGCTGAACAGGATCTCGCCCTGGCAAGCTACCGTGGCGTTGGAGCCGTCTTGTGTGACTACATTGCAGGCTGCCCCACTCAGGCTGACTTCCACGCCTTCAAAGGCGGCGCCTTCTGCGTTGGCGTTGGCTTCCCAAGCTGCACAGGACAAGTTGACTGCGCCGACGTTGTCTCCAACCACCAGCGCGTTGAGGTATTGCTCCACAACCGCCTCGGGTGAGCCGGCGGCTTGGCTGCTGCAGGCGCCCAGCAGCAGGGCGATAAGGGCAAGGGAAACAAGAAAGAAAAATGTGCGATTCACGTGGCTAGACCTTTGCAGTGGAATGAAAACAGTGTACCAGAAGGCGCTTTAGTGCTGTCTTAGAGAAGCAGCCAGCTATGGCGCGGCGCGCTTCTCTCCGTATAATCTCGACATGCAGATTCGCAGTATCCCGGCGCGGCTGGCCGCCTTTGCCTGCCTGGCCGCCCTTTTGGTGGCTTGCGCCCAATCCCCGGCCGGCTCGCAAGACGCAACCCCCGGCCCGGCGGTCACGCCCAGCCTCAGCAGCGCGGCGGAAACCCAGCTGCCCACCTCCACCCCGCTGCCCACCCGGCCGGCTTATCAGCCGGGCCAGCTGGTTGACTATGTGGTCCAGAACGGTGATACGCTACTGGCCCTGGCTGTACGCTTCAACACCACCGCCCGCGAGATCCGCGCCGCCAACCCGGTCATCCCGGACAACACAACCACCTTGCCGCCCGGTTTGCCGCTCAAGATCCCCATCTATTACCGCGCCTATTGGGGGTCTGCTTATCCGATCATCCCGGACAGCCAGTTCATCAATGGCCCGGCCGTGATCGACTTTGACACCCAGGCTTTTGTCGATTCCCATCCCGGCTGGTTGCGCAACTACCGCGAATATGCTTCCGGCAGCATGCGCAGCGGGGCCGGTCTGGTCGACCTGGTGGCGCTCAACTTCAGCGTTAGCCCGCGCCTGCTGCTGGCTTTGCTGGAGTACCAATCCGGCGCGCTGAGCGTCCCCGTGCCCGACACGGACGTGACCAACTACCCGATGGGCTACGAGGCCTTCCGCCATCGCGGTGTTTACCTCCAGCTGGTTTGGGCGGCCAACCAGCTCAACGATGGCTATTACCAGTGGCGCAACGGCAAGCTGATCGAGTTTGAACGTTCCGACGGCCTGATCTACCGCCCAGACCCCTGGCAAAACGCGGCCAGCGTCTCTCTGCAGGTCTTCTTCAATCGCACCGAAGACGTACCCCGCTTCCAGGTTGCGATCGGGCCGGAGGGCCTGGCCCAGACCTTTGCTGGATTGTTCGGCGACCCCTGGGCGGCCGACCAGCCGCACCTGCCCGGCAGTTTGGCCCAGCCGGAGCTGCGCCTGCCGTTCCCGCCTGGGCAGGTCTGGGCCTATACCGGCGGCCCGCACACCGCCTGGGGCCAAGCCCAACCCTACGCCGCGCTGGACTTCGCCCCGGGCGAGCAGCGCGGCTGCACGCCCAGCCGGCTGTGGTCCACCGCCATGGCGGCGGGCAAAGTGGTGCGCACCGGTGAAGGCATTGTGGTGCTGGACCTGGACGGCGATGACGATGAACGCACTGGCTGGGTGCTGTTCTATTTGCACTTGCAGGACGACCAAAAAGTGGCCCTGGGCGCCCAAGTGCAGGCCGGCCAGCCGCTGGGGCATCCCTCCTGCGAGGGCGGCTCGTCCACCGGCACGCACGTGCATGTGGCCCGCAAGTACAACGGCGAGTGGATCGATGCGGCCGGCGCGCTGCCCTTTGTAATGGAGGGCTGGGTGCCGGTGGAGGGCAATGCTGCTTACGCAGGCTTGCTGACCCGCCTGGGCCACCAGGTGCGGGCTTGTACCTGCTCCGACGCGGCCAGCGCCATCCTCTCGCAGGCCCCGGCGGTGGCGCTGCCCACCCCGGCCCTGCAAGAGGCGGAAGAAACGCCCAGCGACTAGGCTGGGCGAATTTCGAACCGGCTGTCTATCTGCACGGCGTGCTTCAGCATGTTGTAGGCTGGGCAATATTTCTGTGTGGAAAGTTCGATGGCGCGTTCCACGGCGGCGGCTTCCACGCCCTCCCCGCTGACGATGTATTCCACCAGCACATGGGTCCAGACCCTGGGGTATTCCTCGCGCCGCTCGGTGTTGACGCGTA
This sequence comes from Anaerolineales bacterium, assembly GCA_026129305.1. Classification (GTDB taxonomy): domain Bacteria; phylum Chloroflexota; class Anaerolineae; order Anaerolineales; family UBA11579; genus JAMCZK01. Next base: position 5,650 of record JAHCII010000017.1, on the reverse strand, counting down.
CCTGAAAGGCCTGCACGGGCTGGCGCTTCTTTTGCAGGATCGAGATCACATCCATGCCGGTGCAGCCCGCCAAGGCAAAAGCCATCAGTTCCATCGGCGAAAGGCCCGGGTTGTCGGCGTTGCCGCTCAGCTCCACGGGCAGGCCGCTTGGCCCCAGGGCGCTAAAGCCCAGGCTGTTCTTCCAATCCACTGCAACTTGCATGACACCTCCAGAGATGGCGCGATTATAGTCCGCCGCCCGGGCTGGGTTCGCCGCCAAAATTTCCCCGTTACAATCGGGCGCGTAGGCTCACATGATCCCAATTCGTCTGGCCATCGCCGGCTTCCTCTCCTATCGCAAACCGGTCGAACTGGATTTCACCCAGTTCGACCTGGCCTGCATTTCCGGCCCCAACGGGGCCGGAAAATCTGCCTTGTTGGACGCCATGACCTTCGCCTTGTTCGGCCAGGCGCGGGCGCGCGGCGATGCGTTGATCAACACGCATCGCGAGGTTAAGGCGGCCGAGGTGGCCTTGACCTTTGGCTACGAAGGCAATGTCTATCGCGTGCAGCGCATCGCCCAGCGTGACAAGCCGACCCTGCTGGAGTTCCAGATCCAGACCGGCGAAGACAAATGGAAAGCGCTCACCGAGCGCACGCTGCGCGACACCGAAGCGCGCATTTATGAGACCCTGCGCCTGGACTACGAAACCTTCGTGAACGCCTCGTTCTTCTTGCAGGGCGCCGCAGACCAGTTCACCCAGCAGCGCCCGGCGGAACGCAAACGCATCCTGGGCAATGTGCTGGGCCTGGAAATTTGGGAGACGTACCGCCTGCGCACTGTGGAACGTCGTAAAGTGGTGGAAAACCAGATCAGCGTGCTGCAAGGCCGCCTGCAGGAGATCAACCAGGAGCTGGACCAGGAACCCCAGCGCCAAGCGCGCCTGAAAGAGCTGCAGGAACAGGTGCGAGCGCTGAACGAAGCGCGCCTGGCCCAGGAAGCGGTGATGGATGGCCTGCGTATCCGCACCACGGCGGTCAAGCAACAGCGCGCCCTGGTGGCCACGCTGGAAGAGCAGCTGCAACGCCTGCAAACTCAGTTGGAAGAGAACCAGGTTCGCCTGCAGGAGCGCCAGGCCGAGCAGGCCGAGTACGCCGCCCTGCTGGCCGAAGCCAAAGAGATCGAGGCCGGCTACAAGCGATGGCAGGCCGCCCGCGAGCAGATCGCCCGTCTGGACCAGGTGGCGGCCCAGTTCCGCGAGCAGGAGAGCCGCCGCAACGCGCCCCTGCGCCAGATCGAAACCGAGCAGGCGCGCCTGGAGACCGAGCTGGAAAACCTGCGCAAAGACGAGGCCAACCTGCAACAGCTGCTGGCCACCCAACCGGCGTTGGAGGCTGAAAGGAAGACGGTCGAAGCCGAAGTGACCCGCATGCAGGCACAGTTTGCCAAGCAGGGCGACTGGGAGACGCAGTTGAAGCAGCAGCGCGCCCTGCAAACCAAGGTGGAGACTGAAAACCCGATGCTGCGCGATGAGATGGTGAGCCTGAGGGCCAAGATCGACCAGATGGAGAAGGCCGAAGGTTCGGCGGCCTGTCCCACCTGCGGCCAGCCGCTGACCGAGGAGCACCGCCTGTCGGTGATCGCCGAACTGACCGTGGAAGGCAAGCAGATGGGCGACCGCTACCGGGCCAACAGCCAGGAGCGCCAACAGGTGGCCCAGCGTGTGACCAAATTGGAGAACGATCTGGTCCAGTTGAGCCAACTGGACGATGTGCTTTCCGGCAAGACCATCCGCCAGGCGGAACTGAATACGCGCCTGTCTGAAATCGCCCGCGTGGAGGCCGCCTGGATCGAACAGCGTGCCCCGCGCCTGGCTGAGATCGAAGCCGCCCTGCAGCAAGGCAGCTTTGCGGCTGAGGCGCGGGCGGCCCTGGCGGCAGTGGATGCGGAGCTGAAGCAGACCGGCTATGATGCGGCCGCCCACGACGCGGCCCGGGGGCAGGAGCTGGAGGCCCGTCCGGTGGAGCAGCGCATGCGCGCCCTGGAGCAAGCCAGGGCCGCCTCCAAACCGCTGGAGCGCGAGATCAAGGACCTGCTGAAACAGCAGGCGGCGCTGGAGAAGGAGCGCGCCGCCCAGCAGCCGGCCCACCAGCAGGCGCTGGAAGCCCTGGCCCCGTTGACTGCCGATCTGCCCGATGTGGATGCGATGGAGAAGGCGATCCTGGAGAGCCAGCAGCGCGAGAACCAGGCCCGCACCGCCCTGGGCGCCGCCCAGCAGGAGGTCGACGTGCTGGACACCCTGCGCGCCCGCCGCACGGAATATCTGGCCGAGCGCGAAGCGCTGGCCGGGCAGGTGGCCCAGTTCCAGACGTTGGAGCGCGCCTTTGGCAAAGACGGCGTGCCCGCCATGCTGATCGAACAGGCTTTGCCGCAGATCGAGAGCAAGGCCAACGAACTGCTGGAGCGCCTGAGCGGGGGCACGATGAACATCCGCTTCGTCACCCAGCAAAAGTACAAGGACAGCAAGCGCGAAGACCTGCGTGAAACGCTGGACATCCAGATCAGCGACCGGGCCGGTGAGCGCGAATATGAGATGTTCTCTGGCGGCGAGGCCTTCCGCATCAACTTCGCCATCCGCCTGGCGCTCTCTGAAGTGCTGGCCCAGCGCGCCGGGGCTCGCCTGCAGACCCTGGTGATCGACGAAGGCTTTGGCAGCCAGGACGAACCTGGCCGCCAGCGCCTGGTGGAAGCCATCAGCCAGGTGCGCCAGGACTTCGCCAAGATCCTGGTGATCACGCACATTGACGCGCTTAAAGACGCCTTCCCCAACCGCATCGAGGTTGAGAAAGGCCCGGAAGGCTCCACCCTGCGCGTGATGTAGCAGCGCCTGGCTGTGAGCCAAACCTGCGCGTATTCCCAAAAATAGACTGACGTCAAGGCGTTGGGGACAAAAGATATATTAATCCTTTCGGGCGCGGGGGTTTTAATACAACTTAACCTTGACAAGAATCCCCCGAGACCCAATACAGGCCGTATTAAAGCATGGGGTTGGAGATCGGGGAGTGATGGGCGGGTGTTGTCAAGCAGCGCAGCCTGCGGCTTGCATCAGCTATAATCCTGGGGCTTATCCCAAGAACCGAGACAGAGTAGTTCTATGTTAGACAAAATCGCGGGCATTGAAACCCGCTACCAGGAAATTGAACGCGAACTGGCCCAGCCTGCCGAGGATTACCAGCGGGTGGTCGAGCTGTCCAAGGAGCGCTCCGAACTCGAGCCGCTGATCGCCAAAATGCGCGCCTATCGCGAGGCCCTGCGCCGGCGGGATGAGTCGCAGGAGATGGTGGACGGCGACGACGCCGAGCTGGCCGAACTGGCCGCCGCCGAGCTGGCCGACCTGGAAGAGCAGGTTCCGCAGCTGGAGAACGAGCTCAAGTCCATGCTGCTGCCCAAAGACCCGCGCGACGGCCGCAACGTGATCATGGAGATCCGCGCCGGCACCGGCGGCGATGAGGCCGGCCTGTTCGCCGCCGACCTACTGCGTATGTACAGCCGCTACGCTGAGCGCCAGGGGTGGAAGACCGAGATCCTGAGCCTTTCCGACACTGGGGTGGGGGGTGTCAAAGAAGCCAACCTGCTGATCAAGGGCCGCGGCGCTTTCTCGCGCCTCAAGTTCGAGTCCGGCGTGCACCGCGTGCAGCGCGTACCGAGCACCGAGGCCCAGGGCCGCATCCACACCTCCACCGCCACCGTGGCGGTGCTGGCCGAGGTGGACGAGGTTGAGATCAACATCCCCGAGAGCGATGTCAAGATGGACGTCTACCGCTCGCAGGGCGCCGGTGGGCAGAACGTGCAGAAGAACTCCACTGCCGTGCGCCTGACCCACTTACCCACTGGCATCGTGGTGCAGTGCCAGGACGAGCGTTCGCAGCTGCAGAACCGCCTGCGGGCCATGTCGATCTTGCGCGCCCGCCTGTACGAGATGGAAGAAGAGAAACGCCGCTCCGAGATGGACTCGACCCGCCGCCTGCAGGTGGGCAGCGGGGCGCGCTCGGAGAAGGTGCGCACCTACAACTTCCCGCAGTCGCGCCTGACCGACCATCGCATCGGCTACAGCTCGCACAACCTCTTCGCCCAATTGGACGGCGACCTGGACGACATGCTCGACGAACTGGCCACCCAGGACGAGGCCGAGCGCCTGGCCAGCGTGGCCTGATTTTCGTATAAAAGATCTGTGAAGATGGGCAGCTCGCGTAAGGACGCAGTATAGCTGGCATCTCCCCTAATCCTGAGGCGCATGCAAACCACCAGCGTGCATCACGCCCCAAGCGTTAAACTACCCCCATGCCCCTGACCGTCTCCGCCGCCCTAAAAGAAAGCCGAGAGCGCCTGGCTGCAGCCAGTGATAGCGCGGCCCTGGACGCCGAGGTGTGGCTGGCCCATGTGCTGGGCCAGCCGCGCAGCTGGCTGTTGGCGCACCCCGAAGCTGAGCTGAGCACGGCGGCCCAGGCGGCCCACGCCGCCGGCCTGCTGCGCCTGGCAGCGGGCGAGCCGCTGCCCTATCTGCTCGGCGAGTGGGAGTTCTACGGCCTGAGCCTGCTGGTCTCGCCCGCCGTGCTGATCCCGCGGCCGGAGACCGAGCTGCTGGTGGAGACGGCCCTGGGCTGGCTGGCAGACCACCCCGGCCGGCGGGCCGCCGCCGACGTGGGCACCGGCTCGGCCTGCATCCCGGCCGCCCTGGCGGCCCATTGCCCAGACCTTCAAGCCTGGGCCGGCGACATCTCGCCCGAAGCGCTGGCGGTGGCAGCCGCCAACGTCGCCCGGCACGGCCTGGGCGGGCGCGTGCGCTGCATCGCCAGCGACCTGATGGCGGCGCTGCCCGGCCCCTATGACCTGATCAGCGCCAATTTGCCTTACATCCCCGAAGCGCGCCTGCCAGAGCTGGCCGTCAGCCGTTGGGAGCCGGCCCTGGCCCTGGGCGGCGGGCCGGACGGCCTGCGCCTGATCGAGCCTTTTCTGCAGCAGGCGCAGGCGCGCCTGCTGCCCGGCGGCCTGCTGCTGGCCGAGATCGACGCCAGCCTGGAAGCCGCGGTATTGGCCCTGGCCGGCGGTCTGTGGCCGGTCGCGGCGGTCGAAGTACGCCCCGACCTGACCGGCCGGCCGCGCTTGCTGGTGGTGCAGACATGAACACCCGGCGCATGGAAGCGGCCGACCCGGACGCCATCCCGGCTGCCCTGCAAACCCTGGCGGCCGGCGGCCTGGTGGCGTTCCCCACCGATACGGTCTACGGCCTGGCCGCCCGCGCCTTTGACCCGGCCGGCATCGAGCGCCTGTATGCGGTCAAAGACCGCGCCCAGACCAAGGCCATCGCGCTGCTTCTGGCCGGCCCGGCCGACCTGCCGCGGGTGGCCGCCGAGGTCAACCCGGCGGCGCAGAGGCTGGCGGCCTGCTTCTGGCCCGGCCCGCTGACCCTGGTGCTGCCGCGCCGGCCGGAGCTGCCCGCGGCGCTCTCGCCGGACGACACGATCGGCCTGCGCGTGCCGGACCATCCGGCCGCCCTGGCCCTGCTGGCCGCCGCCGGCCCGCTGGCGGTAACCTCCGCTAACCTATCCGGCCAGCCCGACGCGCTGGACGCCGATGCCGTGCTGGCCCAGCTGGCCGGCCGCATCGAGC
>JAHCII010000016.1 GCA_026129305.1 Anaerolineales bacterium | reverse complement strand
GGGCGCTCTTTTTTAGTGGTGCAGGATCTGTGAGAGGAAGAGCTTGGTGCGGTCCTCCTTGGGTTTCTTGAAGATGGCTTCGGGCGTGCCACTCTCCACGATCTCGCCTTTGTCAAAGAAGAACATGCGATCCGCCACGGAGCGGGCAAAGCCCATTTCATGGGTAACCACCAGCATGGTCATGCCGGTCTTGGCCAGCTCGATCATCACGTCCAGCACTTCTTTGATCATCTCGGGGTCGAGGGCTGACGTGGGCTCGTCGAAAAGCATGATCTTGGGTTCCATGGCCAGGGCGCGGGCGATGGCCACACGCTGCTGCTGACCGCCGGAAAGCTGGCCGGGGTACTTGCCAGCCTGCTCGGGGATGCCGACGCGCTTGAGCAGTTCCATGGCCTTTTCCTCGGCGCGCTGTTTGGACCACTTGCGCACCCACATGGGGGCCAGGGTGATGTTCTGCAACACGGTCAGGTGTGGGAAGAGGTTGAACTGCTGGAAGACCATGCCGGTCTCCTCGCGGATCTTCTCGATGTTGCGCACATCATGGCTGAGCTCAATGCCGTCGACGGTAATGTCGCCGCGCTGGTGCTCTTCCAGGCGGTTGATGGTGCGGATGAAGGTGGATTTGCCGGACCCGGAAGGCCCGAAGATGACGATGACCTCACCACGCTGCACTTCCATGCTCACGCCGCGCAAAGCGTGAAAGTCGCCAAACCACTTGTGCACGTCTTTGCAGACGATGATCGGTTGCTGAGTTGTTTTTGCACTCATTGTGACTCCTCCAAATTATCGCTCACCAACGCCCAGCGAAACTTCCAGACGCTGGCTGACGTAGGCCATGGCGTAACTGATCACCCAATACAGCATGGAGATAAACGCGTAGACTTCACGCTGCAGGCCCAAGAATTCCGGCTGGGCCAGCACGGTCTTGCCGATACCGACCAAGTCCATCAGGCCGACGATCGAGACCAGGGCAGTGTCCTTGAACAAAGCAATGAACTGGCCCACCAGGATGGGGATTACCAGCCGCAGCGCCTGGGGCATGATGATCAGCCCCATGGACTGGATATTGTTCAAGCCCATAGCGTAGGCCGCCTCGTATTGGCCCTTGGGGATGGCTTGCAGGCCGCCGCGTACATTCTCGGCCAGGTAGGCGGCGCTGAACAGTGTGATGGCGACCATGGCGCGCAGCACACGGTCGATGTTGACGCCGGTGGGCAGGAAGAGCGGCAGCATCAGCTGGGCCATGAAGAGCAGGGTGATCAGCGGTACGCCACGGATCAACTCAATGTAGGCCACGCTGAACCAGCGCACGATGGGCAGCGACGAGCGCCGGCCCAGGGCCAGCAGCACGCCCAGCGGGAATGAAAAGACTATGCCGACGATGGTTAGCAGCAGGGTCAGCAGCAGACCGCCCCACAAGTTGGTGCCCACCAAAGGCAGCAGTTCACTGTCGGCGCCCAGGCCACGCAGCAGCAGGATGAAAATAGGCGGCCAGATCACCCAACCGGTGATGACCACCCGCTCCAGGCCTTTGCCAGCGGAGCGGCCGACCCACCAGCCCAGGCCCAGCAAGCCGGCCATGCCCAACAGCCAGAGCTGCGACTGGCCGGAAGTGATGACGGCCAGCCCCAGCAGCAGCACCAGCAAGCCGATGGTGACCCGCCCAGCGCCGCGGGCCTTGCGGCCCCAGATGCCCAGCGAGTTGCCTGTGATGAGAGCCAACAGAGCCAGGCCCAGCCACACGCGCCAGACTTCGCTGATGGGGAACTGGCCCAACATGATCAGGCGCAGGTTGGTGACGATCACGCGCCATTGGGCCACCTCGAGCAGCCAGATGACCACGGCGCGCCCGATCCAGAAGATCAGCGCGCCAGAGAGCAGGCTGAGCAGCGCGTTGTACCAGGTGTTAAAAAGATTCTTGTAGATCCAGCTCAGCGGCGAGGGGCGCTCAATGAGTGGGGGGAGTATCTTGTCGCTCATTTAGCGCTCCACCAGTTGGGCTCGTTGGTTGTACCAATTCATGAACCAGGAGGTCACCAGGCTAAAGGTCAGGTAGGTGAGCATGACCAAGCTGATCATTTCGACCGCCCGGCCGCTTTGGTTCAGAATAGTGTTGGATACGTAGAACATGTCCGGGAAGCCGACGGCGATCGCCAGAGACGAGTTCTTGGTCAGGTTGAGGTATTGGCTGGTGAGCGGCGGGACGATGACGCGCATGGCTTGCGGGAAGACCACCAGGCGCAGGGTCTGGAAGCCGGTCAGGCCGATGGCCCGGGCGGCTTCGACCTGGCCTTTGGAGACAGCCTGCAGGCCGGCGCGCACTACTTCACCAATGAAGGCGGCCGTGTAGAGCACCAACCCGGAGAGCAGCGCCATGAATTCCGGACTGACGACTTTGCCGCCCACCATGTTGAGGCCCTGCACGCTGGGGTAGTCTAGCGTGAGTGGGGCACCCGGGAGGACGAACCAACCTACGACGGCAAAGGCCGCGAAGGTGAGCAGCGCCCACAGGGCAGTCAGCGGCGGTTTGCCAGTGCGTTTGCCGATGTAGTGCAGCACCAGGGCCACCAGAGCTGCGGCAGCCAGGCCGGCCCACAGGACCCAGCGGTAGGTCTCAAAGGTTTCGGTGGGCAGGCCCCAGGGCAGACCCACTCCGCGGTTGGTCAGGTGGATCTGGCCGGGCCAGATGACGGCTTCGGCCACTCGGGGCAGTTTGAGGAAGACGGCCAGATACCAAAAAATGAGGAAAACCAGCAGAGAGAGATTGCGCATCAGTTCCAAATAGGCAGCCGAGAGGTTGCGCACCAAGAGGTTGCTGGACAGGCGCGCCACACCGAGAATGATGCCGAGAATGGTGGAGAGAATGATGCCGACAAAGCTGACTTGCAGTGTGTTGAGCAGACCTACCAGAAACGCCTGTGCATAGGTGGAGGTGCGGCTGTATGTGATCGAGGTTTCGGCGATATCAAAACCGGCTGTGCCCTGCAAGAAAGAGAACCCCAAGGTGGTGCCTTGGCGCTGCAGGCCGGTGACCATGTTTTGGATCAGGATGTAAAAGAAGAAAATGACTGCGGCAGCAAAAGCGACTTGCCCGAGAACTTGCAGGACGCGTTCGTCACGCCAAAAAGGGATAGCCGTGTGTTTTTGATTTCTCATCCCTGGATCTCTCCTGCGTGATACAGGCCGGGGGTGGGCTGCCTTAAGGCTGCCCACCCCCGGCAGGGTGTCAAACGGTGGTGCTTAGTTGAACGGCGGGGCGAAGAGCAAGCCACCTTCGGTGTAGATGCTGTTGTACCCGCGGGGGATATAGGTCGGGGTATCCGGACCCAAGTTGCGGTTGTAGATCTCACCGTAGTTGCCGGCCAGCTTGATCACGTTGTAGGCCCACTCGTTGCTCAGGCCCAGCTTGGCGCCAAGCTCACCCTCGTTGCCCAGCAAGCGGTTGATCTGCGGGTCGGTGTTGGAGGCCTTCACCTGGTCCACATTGGCGGAGGTGATACCGTATTCTTCCGCGGCGATCAGGGCGAAGACGGTCCACTGCGCAATGTCGAACCACTGGTCATCGCCATGGCGAACCATGGGGCCCAAGGGTTCCTTGGAGAGGGTCACGTCCAGAATGTCGTGAGCGGAAGGATCGGCCAGGACCGAGCGGCGGGAAACCAGGCCGGACTTGTCGGTGGTGACCGCATCGCAGCGGCCTTCGCTGTAAGCGGCGAAGGTGGAGTCGGCGTCTTCAAAGACGACCGGGCTGTAGCTGATGCCGGCGGCAGCAAAGGCGTCGGCCAGGTTCAGCTCAGTGGTGGTGCCGGTCTGCACGCAGACGGAGCCGCCCGCCAGATCTTCCAGGGTGGTGAAGCCGGTGGCGCTAGGCACCATCAGGCCCTGACCATCATAGAAGGTGGTGGCGGTGAAATTGCCAGCCAGCTCGGTGTCACGGGTCAGCGTCCAGGTGGTGTTGCGGCTGAGCACGTCGATCTCGCCGGACTGCAGCGCAGTGAAGCGCTCAGGGGCGGTCACCGGGCGGAACTCCACGGCGTCGGCGTCACCAAAGATGGCGGCGGCCAGAGCGCGGCAATAGTCCACGTCCACGCCGGAGAAGTTGCCGTCGGCGTCGACATAGCCGAAGCCAGGCACCTGGTTGTTGGCGCCGCAGACCAGGTAACCGCGGGCAACCACGGCAGCCAAGGTTTCACCTTGGGCAGCGGTTTGGGCCGCGGGGGCCGGAGCGGCATCGTCAGCCGGAGCGGCAGTATCGGCCGTGGCTGGCTCTGAGGCGTCGCCGCTGGCGGCCGGGGCCCCACCGCAAGCGGCCAGGACCAGCGCCGCAACGATGAGAAGCCCAAAGAGAGGGTAGAACTTCTTGGACATAGGGTTTCCTCTTCCTTGCTACTGTGTATAGGCTTGACCGGCATGGGGACCGGCCCTGCGCTGGAGGGGTGCCTGGCTTGCTGATTGACTGCAAACGTCGACAACCCTCTCCGGCGCAGCAATACAAGGGGTTGAGCATTATAGGCGGAAGCTTGCATATTTACAAGGTCGAATAAACCCATCGAATTAGTAATTTAATGCCGGCGTATAATCGCCCGCATGAGCCAACCCCTGATTTTGGTCGAGATCGACAGCAGTGTTGCACTGGTGACATTGAACCGCCCGGATGCATTGAACGCCCTAAGCCCGGAGATGCTGGGCAGCCTGGCAGAGACCCTGGAAAACCTGGACCGCGACGAGAGCGTGCGGGTGATGGTGTTGAGCGGCGGCCAGAGCGTGTTTGCCGCCGGAGCGGATATTAAAGCGATGGCCAGTGCATCTCCGGTGGACATTTACCTGAGGAACACGCGCCAACTGTGGCAGCGCCTGTGGGCGTTGGACAAGCCGTTGATCGCAGCGGTGAATGGGGTGGCCTTTGGCGGCGGGTGCGAGCTGGCGCTGGGCTGCGACCTGATCGTGGCCGGCGAAGGCGCCCGCTTCGGTCAGCCGGAGATCAAGCTGGGTATTATGCCGGGGGCGGGCGGCAGCCAGCGTCTGGCCAAGGCCCTGGGCCCATACCGGGCGATGGAGATGGTGCTGACCGGCGACCCGCTGTCCGCACCGGAGGCGCATGCCGCCGGGCTGGTGAACCGCCTGGTAGCAGACGACCAGGTGTTGGCGGCGGCCCGCGAGCTGGCCGCCAAGATCGCCGAACGGCCCGCCGTGGCGGTGCGGTTGGCGCGCCAGGCGCTGCGCTACGGCGTGGAGCACAGCCTGCGCGAAGGCCTGGAGATGGAGCGGCGCAACTACCGCCTGCTGTATGACACCGCCGATCAAAAAGAAGGCATGGCGGCTTTTATTGAGAAGCGCAAGGCGAAGTTCAAGGGGGGGTAGTAATTGGAGATTAGTAATTAGAGATTGGAGACTGGCGATTGGCCGCAGATAAGCAGCTTCCAGCTATTGGCGTGATCGGTGCGGGGACGATGGGCTCGGGCATTGCGCTGGTGGCCCTGACCGCCGGGGCCAAGGTGATCTTGCAAGACCCTTATCCAGCCATGCTGGAGAAGGCCGCGGCTTACATCAAGAAGTTTCTGGAGAAAAAAGACCGGGCAGCTTTGCTGGAAAATCTGACCCTGACCGACAGCCTGGAGGCCTTTGCCCCGGCGGGCCTGGTGATCGAAGCGGCCCTGGAGCAACTGGAACTGAAGAAAGAGATCTTCACCAAGCTGGAGGCGGTCTGCGCGCCCGATGCGATCCTGGCCACCAACACCAGCACGCTTTCGGTGACCGCCGTGGCGGCCACTACGCAGCGCCCGCAGCGGGTGGCGGGCATGCACTTCTTCAACCCTGCCCCGGTGCTGCCGCTGGTGGAGGTGGTGCGCGCGGCGCAGACCAGCCAGGCGACCCTCGAGAGATTGGTCGAGCTGACAGAGGCGCTGGGCAAGACGCCGGTGGTCACCGGCGATACGCCGGGCTTCATCGTCAACCGCGTGGCGCGTCCATTCTACGGCGAAGCGCTGCGCTTGTTGGGCGAGGGCGTGGCTGGCTACGAAGTCATCGACCAGATTGTAGAGGGCGGCGGCTTTAAGATGGGGCCATTTAAATTGATGGACCTGATCGGCATCGACATCAATGCTGGGGCTATGCGTTCGATGTATGAACAGAGCTTTGGCGAGCCTCGCTATAAGCCGCACTGGATCCAGATGCAAAAATTGGCCGAAGGTGCCCTGGGGCGTAAGACGGGCAAAGGGTTTTACGCCTACAATGCGGATGGCCAGCTCACCGGCCCCAGCCACCTCGACCATGAATATGGACAACCCGAGGCTACACAGCGCTCTGTTGCTGGCCCCCCGGTAGCCCCGGCCGAGGGGCTGGTTCTGATCTCAGAAGGGACCTGGGCCCCGGGATTGGCCGACATTTGCCAGCAAGCCGGGTATAGCGTGGCTTCAAAACCGCAAAAAGGGCAGGAGCCAATCGCTTGCTTTATGGTGGCGGGTCGCAACGAGGGGGCAGAAGAGATCCTGAGATGGTATGACCAAAACCTGCCGGTGGATACGCCGCTGATTGCGCAATGCGTCGATATGACTTTGGCCGAGATGAGGAGATGGGTTTCTCATACGCAGCGCTTGATGGGCTTTGATGGCTTGTTCTTTGCCAGCAGCTCAATTGCCACCACGATCCACTCGTCGATCCCGGCCGAGAAATATCTTGCCGTCATGGATCTATTTGGAAATTTAGGCCGCTTCCAATTGTCAGTCAGCGATAGCCCCGGGCTTGTCTTGCCGCGCATCGTGTGCCAGATCATTAACGAAGCGATGTTCATGAGCCAGGATATGCGCGGCTCGCTTAACGTCACCAAATTCGAGACCCCCAGCGAGGAGTTTTCCGCTCGCTATGGGCTTGACGTGCGCTTCCCCATCGATAAGGCCATGAAGTTGGGCGTCAACTATCCCTATGGGCCAATAGAGTGGTGTGAACTGATTGGCTATGACAAGGTGCTGGCCGTGCTGGACCACCTCTACGCCGAATACCATGAAGAGCGCTATCGCGCTTGCGTGCTGCTTCGCGAATGGGCGCGGCGCGGATAAGGCTCACGCTACTACTACATTTTATTGAGTGCGATGCGCAGTGCCGGGCTAGCCTTCAGCTTATCCGTCGCTGCGAGGCAGCCAGCGGCTGCCGAAGCAATCCCCTGGATGGATTTTGAAACCGAGTTGGGGATTGCTTCACCTGCCTGCGACAGGTTCGTAATGACGTTATAGACTTTCACTCCAACACAAAATCAAATTCGCCATGCACGCCATTCCCGGCGGACAGCATGCTCATCAGCAGGCGACTGTCGAAGATGCCGTCCGTGGCATTGCCGGCTTCGTCAGGAAAATACAGCTGCGTGGTGAGTACTGCACCGTTGGGTCGCTGCACTTTGACATGAAAGTGGCGCGTGCGGCCGGGGTACAGGCCGGGCATGATGGTTTCCAGTTGGTAGCGACCCTGGGCATCGGCAAACTGGTGACCGCGCAGGCGGTAGCCGGCGTTGTCGTATTCGCCTTCGGCGTCCGCATGCCAGAAGTCGAGCAGGGCGCCCGGGATGGGCTGGCAATCGGTGCCTAGTACCTGGCCGCTGACCAGCATGTAGACGCCCTGCATGCCATCCTCAAGCAGTGAATTGCGTTCCGGTGAATTGGGCGTGAAGTATGGCCCCTCGGTCTGGGCGATCGTGGGTTCATCGTCGTCATCGTCGCAGGCAGGGGTGGGCGAGAGGCTGATACCCGTGCTGGTCGCAACGGGTGTGCCGGCGATCTGGGTGGCGGAGGCTGCGTGGGTCGGCTCCGGCAGACCCAGGGCACGCGCACAGGCGGCCAGCAAACCGCTGGCGGGCACCAGCAGCAAGGTACGCAGGAAATCTCGGCGGGAGTAGGGGTTAGGCGCTTTCATGCACGCACTATAGCGCGCCTGGATGAATACAAGCTTAGGCCGGGCTGGCCAGCCGCCTGCGTTGGGCGACCAATCCGCCCAGGGTCAGCAGCAAAATGACCATGCTGAGCCTATTGACCCCGCTCCAACTGCTGGCGTGCAGCATGCTGCCCGCGGAGAGTGAACCCAAGGCCTGCACGCCAAAAACCACGAAGTCATTGCTGGCTTGGGTCTTGAAACGCTCTTCCGGCGCGTAGCTGCGGGTGAGCAGCACCGTCCCGCCCACGAAGAGCAGGTTCCAACCCAGACCCAGCAGCACCAAGGCCCACCAATAATGCATGAAGGCTGAGCTGATCATAGCCAACGCGGAGCAGGCCAGCATCAGCAGTCCGCCCAGCAGCATGAAGCGGTACAGACCCAAACGCTCGATCAGAAAGCCGCTGATCAGCGAGGGTAGGTACATGGCGATGATGTGGCTTTGGATCACCAGAGTGGTCTGGTCCAGGCTGAAGCCGGCGCCGCCGTGCATGTGCACGGGTGTGGCGGTCATCACAAAGCTCATCACACCATAGGCGCTGGCGCCGGCCAAGACCGCCAGCAAATAATCGGGCTGGCGCATGATCTGGCCCAGCGGCCTGCCGGTCTGGGTGCGACTCTCTTGCGTGGGGTGGGTGTCTTGCAGACCGGCCAGCACGATCAGCACCAGCGCGTAGACGATGACCAAGGCTACGAAAGAACCCTGGTAGGGCACGGCCAGCCAGTCCTGTGTCCGGCGCGCAATCTCCGGCCCGGCAAAGCCGGCAAAGATGCCGCCGACCAGCACCAGCGCCACGGCGCGCCCCTGAAGGGTGCTCTCGACACTCTCCGCAGCGGCAAAACGATACTGCTGCACGAAGGCGTTGTTGGCGCCTATCAGCAAGGTGGCCAGGCAGAACAGCCAGAAGCTGCCCAACTGCAGAGCGAGGGCGGCCAGCGCCGCCCCAGCGATGGCCAGCAGCGAAGCGAGCAGGAAGCCGTTGCGCCGCCCGACGCGGCGCATCAGCCCGCCGGCTGGCAGGGCAGACACCGCTGCACCGACGACCATGATGGAAATGGGCAGGGTGGCCAGCCCGGGGTTGGGGGCCAACTGGCCGCCAACGATGCCGCCCAGCAGAATGATGGCGGGCGAACCGCTCATGGCCAGCGCCTGGGCAATTACGAGGAGGGTCAGGTTTCGAGAACGCATCAGCCGCTGATTATAAACGGCGAGGCGATCGCCTGACAGCCGGGAGCGTGTATGATGGCACAGATGTTTGCCTTGCGTCTTGTGTACCTGGCCGGGTTGGCTTGCCTGCTGGCCGCTTGCGGCGGCTCCGCCGAGCCCCAGCCAAATGCAAACCTGCAGGATACCCAGGCCTGCCGGCTGGCGCGTCAACAGCCACTGGGGTTGGGCTTCCCGATTGGGGCGGACCGCCTGCCGGCGCTTGGATCGCTGCATGTGACGGTGCTCTTCGCGGATTTTGAGGACGCGCCTGCTGAGCGATCGCCAGCCGAAGCGCTGGCGATCGTCTCCCCCGACGCCGAAGAATTCTTTGCCGAGCTTTCCGGCGGACGGCTGCAGGTTCAGCTGTATTCGCATCTGGCCTGGCTGCGCCTCAGCCAGCCGCAGGCGCACTACGCGGCGGGGCTGGCGAGCTTCGAAGCGCATCTGGACTTCCTGCAGGAAGCCGTGGACCTGGCCGATGCGGCCGTGGATTTCTCCCAAACGGACCTGGTGGTGGTGCTGACCAACCCGGATGCGACCGGCATTCCTTATGGCCCCGCCTTCACTGGATTCGCGGACCACGGCATTCAGGCGGATGGGGTCACGATCGCCAACGGCATCACCTCAGGCAGCGACCTGCTGTACTGGGGCCACTTGTGGCTGAACCATGAGATGGGCCACAGTCTGGGACTTCCCGACTTGTATGCCTACCCAGGGGCAGCTGCTGCGGAGGCAGATCAGTTTGCCTTCACGGGGGAGTTCAGCCTGATGGGCAATATTTTTGGCCAGGCGCCGGAGTTGACCGCCATCGAGCGCTGGATGCTGGGCTGGCTGGAGGACGAGCAGGTCTTGTGCTTGAGTGAGCCCGGCCAGTGGGAGGTGACCGTGACCGCGCTGGCGGAGCAAGACGGGCAAACCAAAGCCGTTATGCTGCCGCTGGCGGAGGGGCAGATGCTGGTGATCGAAGCCCGGCGGCCGCTGGGGTATGACTGGCGGCTGCAGCAGCCTGGCGCGCTAGTCTATCTGGTGGATACGCGCCGCGATTCCGGCTATGGCCCGCTGCGTGTGCTAACGCCGGAGGGCAGGCTGCCGGGTCCAGCCGCCCTGCAGGCGGGCGAGTCAGTCCAGTACGCAGGCGTGAGTGTGCAGGTACTGGAGAACGGTGCCGAGTTCGACCGCCTGTGGGTCAGCTTTGGCCTGCAGGACTAATCCAGGATGGCGCGCATCCAAGGGATGTGTTCGTCGTAATGGTGCGAGCTGTTGCCGGTGATGTAATCAAAGATCGGGGTGGTGGACTTGCTGCCCGGTTGGTAGTGGTTGTAGGGGAGTTGCAATTCCTCTTCGGTCATTGCCTGCGTGCGGGTTACTAACTCGTTGTGCTTGGCTCCTACTTCTCTGCGCACAGCGTCCAGCGGCAGATCCTTGTAGCGCTGCTGCAGGATGCCGTTGACCACGTCATACGTTTCCGCGAGCGTCACCCAGTCTTCCCGAGAGATCTCCATGTACTCGCGGCGCGGCTTGCCGTCCAGTACCGCCACCATGCTGCCCGCCCACACTGAGAGGTGCATTAGGTGATCTTTGGCGGTCCAACCTGCCGCATCCACCGGGCCGGTCAGCTGTTCGTCACTGTATGTGCTCACAAAGGCCTGCAAGCGTTCCCAGCCAGCCTGCATTTCTTGCAGCAGCTTCTCTTTACTAAAGTCTATTGCTCCGCTCATTCAGCACTCCGATTGGATACGAAAATACCGCCGACCATCACCAAGTTCAGGGTCACAAAGAGAACGGCCACAGTGCCACCTATGATGGTCGGCAGCAACCACAGCTCCGAAAATTTGTTGATGGCGGCCTTGCTTAGGTCCTGCGGGTTGTACACCACCTCGACCTCTTGACCCACACGGTAGGCCGGCGGGTGGCTGGCGGTCGTTCCTTCGACTTCCCGCGTGCGATCACCCACAGTGAAGGCCACCACCGGGCTGTAAAAGGTATCGCCTTCGCTGTCGGTGCTTTGCACCAGCCCGATGACTTGACCGGTGGTTTTCTCACCCTGAAAGGCAAGTTCAAAACTTTCCCGGCTCAGCAAAAGCGCAACGATAGTGAGCACGGCCAGGACCGCATTCACAGCCAGCAGGGGAAGGAACCTGCCTAGTTTCATCACTTGTAGGCTAGTCGCTGTCTGCTTCAAGGAGAGGGCGGCCGCTGCGCATCTTGTAGATCGCCACCCCGTTTAGCACGACAAACAGGATCAGCGTTGCGCCGCACAGTGTGGCTGCCACCATCCACAATTCGAAGAACGAATTGACCGCGGCATCGCTGGGGTTGTCAACGTTGTAGATCACCTCTACCTCTTGCCCCACACGGTAGGCGGGCGGGTTGCTGGCGTTCAGGCTTTCGAAAGTGTGGCGGCGGCCATTTACTGTGTATTCAAAGACAGGGGAGTACACGCAGCAGTCACCATCCCCGTCGGTTGATTCCGACAGCGCAACCACGCGTGCCATCGTGGTGTCTCCGTTGGTGGTGAGTGTGTAACCGCGCCAACCAAAGAACAAGGTGCCGGCGGCCATGGCCACCACGATCAGGTTGAACAGCGCCAGCAACAACAGGTTGCCCAGCATGCTTGGCCCGCGCTGGCTGTCTCTCTCAGCCTTTTCGAGGATTTTATTAGCTCGCTCTTCGTGCTTTGCGGCCATCCTCTCACTATATTCAAGGACTTTGTTGATCCGCTCCTCTTGCTCGCGGGCCATCTTCTCGATCTTGTCTTCGTCCATCTGAAACTCCTTTAGGCGAATAGTAAGTTGCATTGTACAACGTATGGTTCGCCCACTTAGTATTTTTTTGCAACCGATGGGCGTGTAAAATACTTCTTACCAACCTATCGGGAGAGTCTCTTGGCAAAGCGTTCTTTTGGCGGCCGGGCCGCTGCAGATTTTGATTTCAAAGCCATTGTTTATACAAAAAAAGACGGCCGCGCCACGGTGACCTTCAACCGGCCGCAGGTGCTCAACGCCGTCAATCACCAAGTGCTGACCGAACTCAATATGGCCCTCAAAGACGCCAGCTGGGACGACTCCGTGGCGGTGCTGGTGCTGACCGGGGTGGGGGAGCGTGCCTTCTGTACCGGGGCAGACCTGGACGAGCAAAAGCAGTTCCTGCAGCGTCCGCGTGATTACTGGAAGTGGATGGGCGACTTCATTGAGGCCCATGAGCGCCTGCGTAACCTGGGCAAGCCGGCCATCGCCCGCCTCAACGGCATTGTGGTGGGCGGCGGCAACGAGTTCAACATGAGCTGCGACCTGGCTGTGGCGGCGGACGACATCTACATCCGCCACGTGGGCACCAGCCACGGTAGCGTGCCGCTGGCTGGCGCCACGCAGTTCCTGCCGATCATCGTGGGCGAGCGGCGGGCGCGCGAGATATTGTTTTTGAATGAAGAGATCCCCGCTGCCAAGGCGGAGCAGTGGGGGTTGGTGAACTGGGTCGTGCCGCGCAACGAGCTGGACACCAAGGTGGATGAGATCGTGGACAAGCTCAAGGCCAAGTTCCCCGAGAAGACGCGCTACACCAAGCAGCAGCTCAACTTCTGGCGTGACCTAAGCTGGCACAGCACCATCGGCCACGGGCGCGACTGGCTGGCGGTGCACAACACCAGCCCGGAGACTTGGGAGGGCGTGCGCGCCTTTGACGAGAAGCGCAAGCCGGACTATGAAGCCATCCGCCGCCGCTGGGCGGAGGATGGCGCGCCGGAGTGGCTGGATGGCGAAGTGCCGGATGAGGCAGAATAGTTTGTGGTTAACTGGCAGCGAAGTATATCTGTTTGGTAAATCGACAATTGGGTTCCCACACTATGCCTAACATGAGTGAGCCGCCGCAGTTCTCTAACTGGCAAGAGGCCTGGGAATGGCATGCCCGCCAGACAGCCGATTATTTTGCGCACCAATCAGCCGAGCAGTTGCTAGCTGAAATTGATGCTGGGAACTACGACGGGTACTATACGATCTGGTATTCGCTGCGTGAGAAGACCTCGCTAGAGCAGGGCGCACCAGTCTTATTGAATGTCTTGCGTCGGGAAGTAGGGAATTCATTAATTCGCTACCACTGTGCGGCGGCCCTCTTCTACCTGATGGGTTATCAGGATGATGAGCCGCCACCCTTGCGCTTGAGAGTGCAATGGGACCATCATGGCGAAACGGCCCGTCAGGACGCGATTGATGAATTGGAACGGAACCTAGCTCAATGGCCTTCTGAAGACAGATAGTCACGTGCTTGCTTGGTCACGCGCAAGCGCAAGTATTTGCCCATAGCCTGGCGGATGATAACTTGACTGGCAAAAAAAGTCCGCGGTATGTCGAATATAATTCTTTCAAGCCTTTAAATCAGAATTGGATAAATCGATGACCAGCCTCCCCGACTACAACTTCCAACCCGCCACTATCAAATTCTTGGAGCAGTCCCCCAAGAAGCTCTTCATCAATAACGAATGGGTGGAGGGGAATTCCGGCGAGACCTTTGCCACGCGCAACCCGGCCAGCGGGGCCGTCCTGGCCGAGGTGACCCTGGCCAATGCGGCTGATGTGGACGCGGCGGTGGCGGCCGCCCAGGCGGCCTTCCCAGGCTGGAGCCAGACCATCGCCGCCGAGCGCGGCGAACGGCTTTTCAAGCTGGCCGCCCTGATCGACGAGCATGCCGATGTGCTGGCCGAGCTGGAGACGCTGGACAACGGCAAGCCGATCCGCGTGGCGCGCCGCGGCGACCTGCCCTACGTCACCAAGCACCTGCGTTACCAGGCCGGTTGGGCCGACAAGATCGAAGGCAGCACTGTGCCGGTGACTTTCCCCGATCAGCTGGTCTACACCCGCCGCGAGCCGTTGGGCGTGGTGGGCGCCATCATCCCCTGGAACTTCCCACTGCTGATGGCGATCTGGAAGTTGGGACCGGCGTTGGCCGCCGGCAACACACTGATCCTTAAACCTGCTGAGCAGACCCCGTTAACCGCCCTCTACCTGGCCGACTTGGTCCGTGAAGCGGGCTTCCCGCCAGGGGTAGTCAACATCCTCACCGGTCCGGGACTGCCCACCGGCGCGGCCATGGCCGCCCATCCGCACATCGCCAAGATCGCCTTCACCGGCTCCACTTCCACCGGGGCGCGCATCATGGAAGCCGCCGCCAAGAGCAACCTCAAGCGCGTCAGCTTGGAACTGGGCGGCAAGTCCCCCAATGTGGTCTTTGCCGATGCCGACCTGTCCGCCGCCATCCGCGGCGCCCAGTGGGCTGTGTTCAGCACGGCCGGCCAAGAGTGCGTGGCGGGCACGCGTCTGTTCGTGGAGCGCAAAGTCTTCAACGAAGTGCTGGAGGGGCTGACCGCCAATGTGGAGAAGATGGTGGTGGATCACGGCTTCGCTGAGAAGGTGCATGTAGGCCCGCTGATCAGCGCCGAGCAGTTGGAGCGTGTAGCGGGCTACATCACCGAAGGTCAACAAGCCGGGGCGGAGATCGTGACCGGCGGCCAAGGCCTGAGCGCTGAACTGAAGGGCGGGTATTTCCTCAAACCGACCGTGTTCAGCTACCAGGATGATTCGCTGCGTCTGGTGCAGGAAGAGATCTTTGGCCCGGTGGCGGCGGTCACCGCTTTTGATGACGAAGACGAGCTGATCGCCCGCTCCAACGCGACCCAATACGGTTTGGCGGCGGGCGTGTGGACCCGTGATGTGGGCAAGGCCCATCGCTATGCCCATGCGGTGCAAGCCGGCACAGTGTGGATCAACGGTTACGGCATGATCGACCCGGCCGCACCTTTCGGAGGCTACAAGATGTCCGGCTTCGGCCGTGAGATGGGCAAAGAAGCCATCGACTTGTATACTCAAGTTAAGACGGTGTGGGTGAGTACGCAGTAAGTGGAGATTAGAGATTGGAGATTACTTAGTCTCTAATCTCCAATCTCAGGTTTCCAAATTGATACAATTTATCTACAAGGGACAGTTATGTACGGCGCAGACGTTGAACAGATCGCCATTGAACTGAGCGAAGAGCCGGAAAAGCTGGCTGACTTTGAAGCGCGCATTGCGCGCGGCGAAAAGATCGAGCCAGGCGACTGGATGCCGGCCGAATACCGCCGGCAGCTGATCCGCATGATCTCGCAGCACGCCCACAGCGAAGTCGTGGGCATGCTGCCGGAAGGCGCCTGGATCACGCGGGCGCCCTCGCTGCGCCGCAAGCTGATCCTGATCGCCAAGGTGCAGGACGAGGCCGGGCACGGCCAGTACCTGTACCACGCTGCCGAGACGCTAGGTGCCACCCGCGAAGAAATGCTCGAGGCGCTGCTGAGCGGCAAGGCCAAATATTCCAGTATCTTCAACTATCACACCACCACCTGGGCCGACAACGGCGCGATTGGCTGGTTGGTGGACGGCGCAGCGATCCTCAACCAGACCATGCTGGCGCGCTGCTCGTACGGCCCCTATTCGCGGGCCATGGTGCGCATATGTATGGAAGAGAACTTCCATCGCAAGCAGGGGCAGGAAATGATCATCCGCTATTCGCAGGGCACACCCACGCAGCGGGCGATGGTGCAGGATGCCATCACGCGCTGGTGGTGGCCGACCTTGATGATGTTTGGCCCACATGACGCCGACAGCCCCAATTCCGGCTTGCTGATCCGCTGGGGGATCAAGACTCGCACCAACGACCAGCTGCGCCAGGAATTTGTGAACCAGCTGGCCCCGGACCTGCAGGCCTGCGGCATCAGCATCCCCGACCCGGACTTGCGTTACGACGAAGCCAGCGGCAACTGGCTGTTCGGGGTGATCGACTGGGATGAGTTCTGGCGGGTGATCAAAGGCGACGGCCCGGCCAACGCTGAACGCATGGCCGCCCGCCAGCAGGCCCACGATGACGGGCGTTGGGTGCGTGAAGCATTGAGCGCCTACGCGGCCAAAAATCAAATTCAGTGAAGAATGCGGAAGTAAGAATGGTGAAGTACCGATCCACTTCCGCATTCGTACTTCTGCAATCTAACTTGGTTTTCCATGTCTGACACTCAGTGGCCCCGTTACGAAGTTTTCCAGCAGGAAGCGCCGGACAAGCCGGTCTTGCACAACGGCAGTGTGCACGCGCCTGATATTGAAATGGCGCTGTTGAACGCCCGTGACGTGTTTGCCCGGCGGCCGGAAGCCAGCCAACTATGGGTGGCCGCCGCCGAGCGCATCACCAGCCGCACGCGTGAAGAGTTGGCTGCCGGGGAACCGGCGCCCAGCACTGCCGGCGAGCCGCAGACCTATTGCCTCTTTGGCAAGCTGGCTCAGCAGGCCCAGGCCAGCCTGCTGGGCGAGGTGCAGGCTGCCTCCGGCGCGGCGGCGATTGCCACCGCGCAGACTGACTTCGAGGCCCAGAAGGTGCTGCGCTGGTGGGCGGTGCCGCTGGCGGCGCTGCTCAAATCTGACCCGGCCGAGGCGGACCCCATGTTCGCCCCGGCCCGCGAGAAGACTTACAAGGACCAGGCCGAATACCCCGTGGTGACCATGATGCGCAAACTGCGCGCAGGCAAAAGGCTGGACGAGTGAACGCAAAGCAGAAAGCCGCTTTGGCTGAATACTTGATCGCTCTGGCGGACGATGAGTTGATTCTGGGCCACCGCAATTCTGAGTGGACCGGGCACGCCCCGATCCTGGAAGAAGACATTGCCTTCGCCAACCTGGCGCTGGACGAGATCGGCCATGCCCGCTTGTGGTATGAACTGGCGGCCGATCTGCTGGGCGTCGACCGGGCTCGCTTCCCTGACCAGCAGGTATTCTTCCGTCCCGCGGCGGATTTCCGCAGCTTGCAGTTGGTGGAGCTGCCCAAGGGGGACTGGGCCTTCAGCATGCTGCGCCAATATTTGTTTGATGCGTTTGAGCAGCATCGTCTGACCGGGCTGAGCGAGAGCAGCCATATGCCTCTGGCCGAAATCGCCGTCCGGGTGCGCAACGAGGAACTCTATCACCTCAGGCACACGCGCGCCTGGGTCACGCGCCTCGGCCTGGGCACCGAGGAAAGCCAGGCTCGCATGCAGGCTGCGCTGAATGCGCTGTGCCCGTATGCCCGCGGGTTGGGCGCCGCGCTGCCGGGTGAGGCCGACCTGCCGCTCGGGATCGTGCCCGAAAGCGCCGCGCTCTACGCTGCCTGGTTGGACGAAGTCAGTGCTTTTCTCGCCGAAGCCGGTTTGAAGCTGCCGGGCGAGACCGCCCTCGCCGAAACCGAGCGCCGCGCGCACTCGGAGCACATGGCCGCGCTGATCGCTGAGATGCAGGAAGTGGCCCGCCTGGACCCGGAAGCGGAATGGTGATGAGCAAGCCTGCCCCGGCCCGGCCCAGCGAAGCCGAGATTTGGGCGGCGCTGGCCGAAGTGCCCGACCCGGAAATGCCCTTCGTCAACTTGGTCGAGCTGGGCATCGTGCGCGAACTGGGCTGGGATGGCGGCCGCCTGCAAGTGACCATCACGCCGACCTTCGCGGCTTGCCCGGCTTACGAGGTCATGCAAACCGATATTCTGGCCGGCTTACAGGCGCTAGGCTTGGAAGAGACCGAAGTGCTGGTGCGCCACAACCCGCCCTGGAGCTCAGAATGGATCAGCGCCGGGGCGCGCCGCAAGCTGCAGGCGGCAGGCCTGGCACCGCCACCGCGTCACCAGGGCGATCTGCTGACGGTGCTGATGGACCCGGTGGCCTGCCCGCGCTGTGGGTCAGAGCAGACTTCGCTGCGCAACAGCTTTGGCACCACGCCTTGCCGCATGATCTACACTTGCAACGACTGTCAGGAACCGTTCGAGATGTTTAAACCATTGTAGAGATTGGAGCCTGGAGATTGACTCAGTAATCTCCAGTCTCTAAATCTCCACTCTCTTTTTTCAAGGAGGCTCTATGTCCAAACTAATCGCCCTATACAAACAACCCGCCGACCCCGAAGCCTTCGATAAGGCTTACTTCGAGACGCATCTGCCCTTGGTGGAGAAGGTGCCTGGCTTGCAGAAGACGGTTATCACGCGTTTTACGCGGGCCTTGGTAGGCGAGGGCCATTACCTGATGGCCGAGATGCACTTCGCCGATGGCGATGCGCTCAAGACGGGCATGAAAAGCGCCGAGATGGCCGCGGCCGGCGCCAATCTCGACTCGTTCGCCAAGGATGGCTACAGCCTGCAATTTGGCGAGGAACAATAGGCTATTCGCATAACAAGCGGAATTCTAGTTGAGTTAACAGATTTAACTTGTAGTACTAAGCAATTTGCGCTGAAGATTTAACTTTGCGGAGGTAGTTGTGGGTGGTTTTGATGTTTTCTTTTTGTGTTTGGTAGGCGTTGCCTTCCTGTTCGTGCTCTGGCTGCTACCGGCCGGCATCAAACTTATTTACCAATATGAGCGCGGCGTGGTCTTTACCTTGGGGCGCTTTGCTGGCATCCGCCAGCCTGGGCTGACCTTGATCGTGCCAGTCTTGCAGACCATGCGCAAGGTGGACATGCGCATCAAAACGGCAGACATCCCTCGCCAAGAGGTGATGACCAAGGACAACATTCCCATGCTGGTCAATGCCGTGGTGTACTTCAAGGTGCTCGACCCGGAAGCCGTGATCATCAAGATCGAAGACCACGTCTTTGCCGTGCGCCAGTATACGCAGGCTGCCCTGCGCGACGTGATCGGCAACAGCGAGATGGACTCGGTGCTGACCGAGCGGGAGAAGATCGCCGAGAGCATCAAGACTATCGTAGATATGGAAACCAATGGCTGGGGCGTGGATGTGGAGTCGATCAAGGTTCAGGAAGTTGAGCTGCCAGCTGAAATGAAGCGCGCCATGGCCAAGCAGGCTGAGGCGGAGCGCGAACGCCGCGCGATGGTGATCGCCTCGCAGGGTGAGCTGACGGCTTCGGAGAACTTGCGCAAAGCGGCCGAGACCCTGTCGAAGAGCAATGGGGCGCTGCACCTGCGCACGCTGCAAACCATCCGTGACATCGCCTCGGACCCCTCAGAGAAGATCGTGCTGTTCCTGCCGTCTGATCTGAGCGATGTGGCCTCGAAGCTGACCGGCGGCCGCGGTGCTGCGAAGAAGTGAATAACTTAGATCACCGGCAACGCTACCTGCAGATCGCTTTTAACTATGACCTGGGTATTGCCAGGCGGATTGTGCCGCGCCTGCCGCTGCACCCGCGCATTTTGATCGAAGCGGGTACGCCTTTCATTAAGCGCGAGGGCATGCACGGGGTGAACGCTTTGCGCAGCATGTGGCGGGGCCACATCGTGGCAGACATCAAGGTGTCGGATGGCGCTGTGGCGGAAGTCGCCATGGTATCTGCGGCCGGGGCCGATGCGGTGACCGCCCTGGGCAACTCGCCCACGGAAACGCTGGACCTGTTCGTGGCCTACTGCGACGAGCTCAAGATGATCTCGATGATCGATATGCTCGGCGTGGAAGACCCGCTGGACGCGCTGCGACCGATGCGCCAGCGCCCCGACGTGATCGTGCTGCACAAAGGCCGTGACGAGGAGAAGACGCGCGGCAAGATGATCCAATACCGGCACGTCAAGCGCATCCGCAGCAAGTACGATGCCAGTATCTCGGCAGCCGGCGGCGTAGGGCTCACCGAGGCGCGCAGCGCTATCTTCAACGGGGCCAACATTGTGGTGGTCAACCTGGTGCGCCCCGGCGACCCTTGGGAAGGCATCTCCACCGAAGAGGACATCCCGGCGATTGCCAGGAAGTTTTTGGAAACCATCGAATAGGTTTACAAAAAGGGCGGCGCTTGCGCCGCTCTTTTTTTTAGTCGTAGTCTTCTTCGATGTGTTTTAGGGCCCGGGCAAAAGGCGCCGGGGTGAGTTGCCAATGCCCGCTGAAAGGGTTGTCCAGGTCTTCGATGATCTGAAAGATCATGGCTTGCAGAAAAGCAATGATGACCACGGAAGCCAGCCCATAGTACTCGCTGCTGAAGGGCATGAAGAGAAAGGCTGCCAGTGCGAAGGCTGTCGAGAGATAGATGAACGTCTTTAGCAATTCAGGCAGGCGATTGCGGCTTTGGTTGGTGCGCTCGGTGCGCAGTTCTGCCAGCATGCCGTAGTGCTCCACGACTTGCTCAAAGACGATCGAGTCATGGTCGTCGTTGAAGTCGACATCGCGGATGATGTGCGAGATCTTGCGCAGTGCCAGGCCGCTTTCGACATTGCGCTGGCCCCTGGACAAGGCCCGGAAATTGCCTTCGACAACTTTGTTCACGTATTCGCGGATCCCGGTCTTCATGCGTTCAGTGAAGTTGGCGTCTCGGAAGTAGAGGCTTAGGCGGAAGAGCTGCTCCAAGGCCTGGGCCTCACGGTCGATCAATTCGGAGATCTTGTTGTACTGGGTCCACACTTCAAAGACCACGAAGGCGGCCAGGATGCCGTAGAGCGTCCCGAAGACACCCAAGAAGGCGCTGATGCCGTCCACGTCGTCCATGTACATTTCGGTATGCAAATAAACCCGCGCCAAGTAGTAGGCCAAGCCGGACAGTGTGGCGAAGAAGAATGAGCGTAGTATCACGAGGGTCATTATGGTGGATTCCCTTACGGTCTGCCAGCGATTTTTGGATAAAAAAAGAGGCCCGCAGTGATTGTAACTGCGGGCCTCTTGCGGGTCGAGGGGTTATAAGCCCAGCAAGCGCTGAATGGAGCCGCTCCACAGGATGCCGGCGGCCATCAGCAAGCCGGCCACGGCGTGCAGCTGGATGGTGGCCACGTTGGCGCGCACCAGGCTGCGCTCGGCGTACTCGCGCAGGATGACGCGGGTGGCCTGGATGGCGATGGGCAGACCGCCGAGGATCAGCAGTGCGCCGAGGGGGAATACGCCGGTGACCAGCGTCCAATAGGCGGCCAGTCCAAAGGCGGCGGCCAAGAGCAGCACATAACCCCAGCGGGCGCGCTGCTTGCCCAGCAGCACCACCAGGTTGTGCTTGCCGGTAGCCTTGTCGGCTTCTTCATCCGGGAACTGGTTGATCCACAGAATGGCGACGGTCAGCAGCCCGATGGGTACGCCAGCCAGGAAATCTGCCAGGCTGACCGCGCCAGTCAGGGCGTAGACCGTGCCAGCCACGGCCAGCGGGCCGAAGCTGAGGCCCACGGAGAGCTCACCCAGGCCGCGGCGGGCGGCCAGGCGCAGGGGCGGGGCGGTGTAGAAGTACGAGAAGAAGGCGCCCAGCGCGCCGAAGACCAGCACACCCAAGCCGCTTTGCAGGGTCAGCAAAATGCCCAGGATGGCACTGACTGCCAGGGCAATGCTGGCGACGATGAACAGCGTCTTCTCATTGACCAGGCCTAACTCAATCGAACGGCTGCCGCCGGAGTAGGGCAGGAAGTAGTTGTTGTTGGCCGGGTCGCTGCCGCTCTTCCAGTCGAAGTAGTCGTTGAACGTGTTGGCGGCCACATGCATGCTGATGCCGGCAAACAACGCCATCAGGAATTTGCTCCAAGGGAAGGGGCTGGCCAGGCCCAGGGTGGCCACCCAGGCGGCGCCGATCAGGATGGGCACGATGATGGCGGTCAGGAACGGAGCGCGGGTGACCACCAGCCAGGTGAAGATCTTGGTCATCAGGCTGACCTCTGGCATGGCCTCTTTGGCGTCCATGTCCAGTTCTTCGGTCACGCCGCAGAAGCCGACCTGCACACCGTCTTTAAAGGTAGGGGTGATGCGAATATCGGCGGCGAAGGGTTCGCCATTTTTGCGCACAAAGACCGTGCGGCCCACATACTCACCCTCTTTAGAGGCGGTCGCCAGCCAGTTGGGCACATGCTGCAGCACCACCTGCCCGGGCGAAAAGAGAGAGACGCGTTTCTTGCCGATGATCTCGGCCTTGGTGTAGCCGAACATCTTTTCGGAGCCATCACCGAAGGTTTCAATGCGGCCTTCCAGGTCACAGGTGATCACGGACTTTTGCAGGGTTTTTGCCATCTCAGGACTCCTTGGACGAAAATTGTGCAATCCTTCACTTGTATAGCATGAGTTTGGGCATAGTGTCAACAATGGGTTAAACACAACGAAGGCGGATAGTGTTATCCGCCTTCGCAGGTTAGGGTGCTCTTGTTTTAGTCTCCCGCCTTGCGGATCGAACCCAGGCCGTCTGTCTCTTGCTGGACCTGCGGGGAGCCGTAGTAGCTGATGGAGCCGACGCCTTCGATCTTGGCGTACAGCGTTTGGGAGGCACGCACTTTGGCACTGCCCACGCCGCTGACGGTCACATCCACGCTCTGGGCGGCCAGCTGCTCGCCCTCATAGGAGCCCACACCATCCAACTCCAGGGTCAGTTGCTGCACCATGCCGCTGGCGAAGACCGTGCCAGCGCCCTTCAGGCGGGCTTCCAGACGGTCGAGCTGCAAGTCTTGCAACTGCACAGAGCCGGCCCCGTCCACGATCAGCACCAGGCTGTCGCCGCGCAGGCTGGAGAGCGTGATGCTGCCCGCCGTGTCCAGCTCCACCCGGCTGAGGGCGGGCAGAGTGACCTCAATTTCCACCGGCTTGGTGGGCGTAACGCGCTGCTGCCAGGGGTGGGGGTTGCGGATAGTGAGCGTGTCGCCGTTGACCCGGGTTTCCAGCTGGGGCAGCAGATTGTCGTCGGCGCTGATGCGCACCTGAGGCGTATCGCCCTGGATGAACTCAACCCGGGCCGGATAGCGGATCACCAGCGTGTTAACCTGGCTGTCAATCGGGCGGGTTTCGCTTGCACTCGTGCCTGAGCCGCGCTCGCTGCCCAGATTGCCAAAGCTGGGGTTCCAGTGCGGCGCCCCGGCCCAGCCCAGCTGGGGGGCGAAGATGATGGCGCCCATAATGCCCAGCACCAACAAGGCCTGGACCAGGGCGGCAGGCAGCAGGCCGCGGTCACGCAGGATCAGGTTGATGCCCGCGCCGATCAGCAGGAAGGGCCACAGGCGGGTCACGGCCCACAGGTTCTCTGCCGGTACGTAGCCAAAATTGATCAGCAGCCAGATCAGGCCGGCGGCGATCAGCGCCATGGGAAAGAACAGACTGCGGTTGTCGTTCACTTCGCGCTCCGTTTCTTGGGCTTGGCCGGGGCGGGCGGCGCCAGCGGCGCCTCAAGCTGGGCGGCGGTTTCAGCCTTGGGCGGCGCCAGCAGCCCGCGCAGGATGATCAGATAGATGCCCAAGCCAATCAGCAGGGTGGGGAACAGCAGCTGGGCGACCGGGGAATTGTTGAAGATCATCTCAAAGAACGTGCCGAACAGGGCCAGCAGCACCAGACCGACTTTGGCCACGCGCAGGCCGGCGGCGCGCTGTTCAGGCTGCTCAGCCCACCAGCCCATCAGAAAGATGCCCAGACCCACGGCGATGATAATGCCGGTCCAGGCGTAAGCCCAACTGGCCCAGTGGCCGGTGAGGCTCTGCGCCAGCAAGATCAGGCCAAAGCTGATGAATAGGCTGCCGGGGATGGCCAGCGGCGCCCCGGACTTTCCGGAATAGGCCATGACCGCAAAGAACATGGCACCAAAGCCAATCAGGAAGAAGGGCCAGAAGCTGGCGAAGAAGTTCACTCCGGGCAACCACTGCGAGGCCAGCGCCAGCAAGCCAATGCCCACGAGCACACTACCGACCACCAGTGAACTGATGCGTTTCCCGTCTTTTTCCACTAAAAAACTCCTTGGTATTTAGGGTTCTATAGGGATATACGAAGAACCCAGTAAAACGATACAGTATTCGCCGTAGAATTGTGAAAGTCGCTGTGGTTGCTGTAACCTGAATGTCCGCTTTGCGTATAGCTGTATGAATCCTAGGAGCGAAATTTTGCCGAATCACGAAGGCGAATGGCTGCGACTTGCCCGGCAGGGCGATGCAGCCGCCTTTGCCAACCTGGTGGAGATGTACGCTAGGCCGGTTTACAACTTGTGCTATCGCATGTTAGGCAACTCACAGGACGCCGAAGACGCGGCGCAGGAGGCCTTCCTGCGCGCCTTCCGCAATCTGCAGCGCTACGACCCGCAGCGCAAGTTTGCCACCTGGCTGCTAAGCATCGCAGCCAACTACTGTATAGACCAGCACCGCCGGGTAAAGCCGCCGCAATTGGATCTGGATGAAAGCCCTTATGAGCTGCCGGACAAGAGCCTGGGGCCGGAGAAGCAGACCCTGGCGCGTGAACTGCAGGATGAGGTGCAGTCTTTGCTGGCGGGCTTACCGCAGCGCGACCGCGCGGCAGTCATCTTGTATTACTGGTACGACTATTCCTATGCAGAGATCGCCAAGCAGCTTTCGATCAGTGAAGGCGCATTGAAGACCCGGATGCACCGTGTGCGGCGCAGCCTGGCCCTGGCCTGGGAAGAGACGCAAGAGAATGCGCCCCAAGCCAAAAGGAGAGTGTATGAAGAAGCCATCCCCTAAAACCCGCCAAACCCTCACAGAAAGCGATGTGCTGGCGCTGGAAGCCCGCTTGCGCAAGGCGGCCTGGTTCGCTCCAGAGTCGGGCTTTGCGGAGCGCTGGCAGACCCATTGGCAGCACGAGCAGGCGCGCTTGCAGCGGCTGGCGGATGGCAAGTTGCTGGTGGCCAGTGGGGTCACCCTGGCGGCCCTGTTGGGCTGGGTGGGCTGGTGGGCCTGGCAGCTAGTGATTGAGCAGCCGGCTTTGCTCTCCGGGACGATCACCTTTTTTGTCCAGGCCAGTGCGCGGCTGTGGACCTTGCTGCGAGTGCTGGTGACGATGCTGAGTTTGGTGCCCCTGCCGATCTGGGTTGCCAGCAGCGCCGCAGCGCTGGGTTTGCTGATGGTGTGGTTGCTGCTCTACCAGCAGACGCCGCAGAAGAAGGAGCTACGATGAGCGTGAGACATATTTTGACTGCGCTGCTGCTGGCAGTCTGTTTGCTGGCCGTACCGGGCGCTGCGCTGGCCGGCCCGGCCCTGGCCCCCCTCGCCGATGATACGGTGATCTTCGGCAACAATTTCACATTGGCTGCCGGCGAGGTCACTGACAATTTGGTGGTGTTTGGCGGCAATGTCACCCTGGAAGAAGGCGCCACCGTCCTGCAGAATCTGGTGGTGTTTGGCGGCAACGTCAGCGTGCACGGCCATGTGGGCGAGAGCGTGGTCACGGTGGGCGGCAACATTGACCTGGGCGCCACGGCCGTGGTGCAGGAGGACCTGGTCAACTTCGGCGGCCACGTGACGCGGCAGCCCGGCGCCCAGGTGTTGGGCTACCAGTCCACGGAAGGGCAGTTGCTGAACCCGGAGCAGATCCGGGTGCGCAGCGGCCCGAGCTGGTTGGGCACGCAAGTGTTGCGCGTCTTTCAGTTGGTGGGCCTGCTGGGTGTGGCCTTTGTCCTGGCCTTGCTGACCCCCCGCCAGCTGACCAACACGGCCAATACGATCGCTCGGCGCGGGGTGGTGGCCGGCGGCCTGGGGGCGATCAGTTACATCTTGCTGCCCGTGGCTGTGGTGATCACGCTGATCACGTGCATTTTGCCGCCGCTGATCCTGCTGCTGGTCCTACTGGGTACTTTGTTCGGTTGGGCGGCCCTGGGGCTGCAGCTGGGCCGCCGGCTGGCCGAGATGTTCAAGGCCGACTGGTCATTTGAGGTGCAGGTGTTGGCCGGTAACCTGGCCCTGGCGCTAGTGGCTTTTGCGGTGCGTGGCGTACCCTGTATCGGCTGGCTGGGCACCTTCGCCCTAGGGTCGATCGGCCTGGGGGCGGCTTTACTGAGCCGCTTTGGCACTGAAGCCGAGCCGCTGAGCGAGGATTTGCCGCCGGCGCTGCCGGCTCCTCAGGCCGCAGTTGCCACGGCGGCGGCCAAGCCCGCCGCTAAACCGGCTGCCAAGCCGACCAAGCCGCGGGCCAGCAAGGCGCAGACGCCGGCGCCCGCCAAGCGGCCGCGCAAGCCGAAGAGTTCGGGGAAGTAGCGGATCGCGGGTGATATACTCGCGGCGATGTTCGTAGGTTGCAACCAATCCCATCGCTGCGGGTTATCTTTGATACAAGCTACACCTTGCGGAGCGCCATGCCAGAGCTGAGCGACGAGAAGCTGCTGGCCAAGGCCACCGCCGGGGACAAGCAGGCGTTCGGCATGTTATATGACAAATATGCCACGCGTATCTACAACTACATCTATTACCGCACGGGCAGCGCCCAGGACGCCGAGGATTTGACCTCGCGAGTGTTCTTCCGGGCAATGCGCCACATCACCAACTACCGTGACCGCGGCGTGCCGTTCACGGCCTGGCTGTACCGCATTGCGCACAACCTGGTGGCCAACTGGCACCGCGACAGCAGCCGCCGGCAGGAAGTGGAGCTGGAAGACGGCTACCGGGCCAGTAAGGGCGACGAGCACCCCGAGCAGGCTTTGATGGAGAGCGAGGACCAGAATGCCCTGCTGTCGATCATCCGCAAACTGCCGGAAGAACGCCAGCAGCTGCTGATTTTGAAGTTTGTGGAGCATATGTCGAATGCAGAGATCGGCCAGATCATGGATCGCACGGAAGGGGCGATTAAAAGCCTATACCACCGTACTTTGCTCTCTCTGCGTGAATCGATCACCAAGGACAAATCCGGACATTTCTCACTGGACATGTTCCGGGATTTGCCGGAAGATTGAGTTGAGATGAAGATCGTATGGCCTTGGAACCGCAAACGGGTGGAGCGTGAGCTGCAATCCGTAGAGAACCTGCTGGCCGGCGCTTTTAAGCCGGTGGATGCCCGCCCGGCGTTCATGACCGATCTGCGCAAGCGCCTGGTGGGCAGCCGCAATCCGCTGGAGCGCGCCGGCCTCTCCACGCTGCTGTTGATCGGCGGGGCGGTGGTGGGCGTGGTGGTGCTGGTGCTGACGATCCTGGGTCGTTTTGGCGGCCTGGTTGGCAAGCTCAAATTTTGGGAGTGGGGGAAGAAGAAGGCGAAGGGATGAAGGGGGATTGACTTTTTGCTATAAACCTCTACTGGCAGTCACAAGCCAATAGCCCGCCCAACAACTAAATTGCAAACAGCTTAGTAGCTTGCATAGTTTTTGCCAGCAAGCGTACCGAAGCCATCTGGTTTCTAGCTGGAGGTATAGAAAGCCCTTCGCTCCGCTCAGGGCGACACGGCATTTGTGCTCTTGTAGTTATTTACCGCGAGCAGGGGGTTTCTGGAAACAACATTCCAATCAGTTCTTCCGCCTCCGCCACCAAATCCACATCCAACGGAAAAAACGAGTCTTCGTCTGGGTCGCTCATGTCGTGCTTGGTCTTATAGGTCAGTAGATGACTGATGATCTCGTCGCCACGGGCAGGCAGGCCGCCCACGGCGGCCAGCTGGCGCAGCTGCTCCAACACACTGGGCGTCTCCCGCGCTTCGCCGCGGCCGTCCAGCCAGGCCGCCGCGGCCCAGCCGGCGGCGCGCCGGGCGCAGACACGGGCCATGCCCTGGTTGCCGCGCGCTTGGGCGGCGCGGCCGGCGGCCAGTTCACGTTCAACAGCGGTCTTCCATTCCATGCCAGGGATTCTAACCATAAAGGCTCAAAGAAAAGGAATTCGTCATCAGTAACTAGGAAACGGGGGGACATTGCATTCTGGTCACTGATTACCAATTACTAATACCTGCTCTACTTGACAAAGGCCGCGGCTGCGTATATCCTCTGGGTATGCAACATTCAGAAGCCACTGTGGTCTTCTTCCCGGTCCCTAGCCCGGCCGTGAGCCGTTTGACTTTCCCTGAGGGGCAAAGCTAGTTTCACGCGTTGCTTGCATTGGTTCATCCTTGCGCCCCTGATGGGGCGCTTTTTGTTTTGGAGGAGTCGCTGTTATGAAAATGTCACACATGTTTGGCGGAACGTTGCGCCAGGCGCCCACCGACGCCGAAATTGCCAGCCACCAATTGCTGGTGCGGGCCGGATTCATTCGCCAGTTGGGGACCGGCATCTATTCGCTGATGCCGCTGGGTTGGCGGGCGATCACCAAGATCGAAGACATCATGCGTGAAGAGATGAACGCGATTGGCGGGCAGGAGATCTATATGCCCGTGGTGCACCCGGCGGACCTGTGGATGGAGACCGGGCGCTGGTACCAGATCGGCGATGAGATGAGCCGTTTCCACGATCGTAAAGGCCACGACATGGTACTGGCCATGACCCACGAAGAGGTCGTCACCGACCTGGCGCGGCGCGAGGTGCAGTCCTATAAGCAGCTGCCGATGCTGGTCTACCATATCCAGACCAAATGGCGCGACGACCCGCGGCCGCGCGCCGGCCTGATCCGGGTGCGCGAGTTCACCATGAAGGACAGCTACAGCCTGGACGCCGATGAGGCCGGGCTGGACCAGCAGTACCGGGCGCATTACCAAGCCTATTTCAATATCTTCAATCGCTGCGGCGTGCCCGCCGTGGCGGTAGGCTCCGATGTGGGCATGATGGGCGGCAGCCTGGCGCACGAGTACATGTACCTGTGCGCGGCGGGCGAGGACACGCTGCTGCTGTGCGACAGCTGCGGGTACCGCGCCAACCGCCAGATCGCTCTGTTCCAGAAGCCGACGCCGGAGAAAGAAGAGCTGGCGACGATGGAGAAGATCGCCACGCCCAATGTGGCCACCATCGAGGGCCTGGCAAATTTCCTGAACGTTCCCAAGGCGCGCACCGCCAAAGCCGTGTTCTTGACCGCCACTTTCACCGAGGGTGAGCAGGAGGTGCAGAAGCTGGTGTTCAGTGTGGTGCGCGGTGACATGGACGTCAACGAGACCAAGCTGGCCAATGCGCTCAGGGCCAAGGAGCTGCGCGCCGCGCATGCGGAGGAGATTGCCGCGATCGGCGCGGTGGCGGGCTATGCTTCGCCCGTGGGACTGAAAGGCGCCATCGTGGTGGTGGATGATCTCATCCCGCTCTCACCGAATTTGGTCGCAGGCGCCAATGAAGCAGGGTATCACTACACCAACGTGAACTACGGTCGTGACTACCAAGCCGAAATCGTCGCCGACATTGCCAGCGCCGAGGAAGGTTCCGGCTGCCCGCGCTGCGGCCAGCCGATGCGCACCTCGCGCGGCGTGGAAGTGGGCAACATCTTCAAGCTGGGTACGCGCTACAGCGCCGCGCTGGGGGCGACCTTCTTGGACGAGAAGGGCAAAGAGCAGCCGGTGATCATGGGCTCCTACGGCATTGGCAGCGGCCGCCTGCTGGCTTGCGCCGCCGAAGAAAACCATGATGACAAGGGGCTGGTCTGGCCGATCAGCGTGGCACCCTACCAAGTGCATTTGCTCTCCCTGCGCGGCGGGCAGGCACAGGCCGAGACGCTGTATGCTGACTTGCAAGCTACCGGCCTGGAGGTGCTGTTCGATGACCGTGAAGAGTCGCCGGGCATCAAGTTCAATGATGCCGACTTGATCGGCATGCCCATCCGCCTGACGGTGAGCGAACGCTCGCTGAGCGAAGGTGGGGTGGAGTTCAAACTGCGCCACGAAGCGGACAAACGCATCGTGGCTTTGCAGGACGTCGTGGCTGAAGTGTTGGCAACCCGGGATGCCCTGTTGGCTGAGATCGCTCAAAAGGTGGTGACAGTACCCTTTGAAGAATAAGACGAGCAGGCGCAGAATTGCGCTGGTTCTGGGTGGTGGTGGTCTGCGCGGCGGCGCCCATGTGGGCGTGCTGCGCGTGCTGGAGAGCGAAGGCATTCGTGTCGGCGCGCTGGCCGGCAGCAGCATTGGCGGGCTGATTTCCGCCGTGTACGCGGCCGGCCTGAGCCCGGAAGGCATCAAAGACAAGCTGGCGGCGCTGGAATATCGCCGTCTGCTGCGTGAACCCAGCCGGGCGGCCAATGCTCTGCTGGGCTTGCAGGGCGTGGAAAGCGTGCTGCGCGAGGTGTTGGGCGAACGTAGCTTTGAGGACTTGGGCATCCCGCTGGCCTTGACCGCGCTGGACATCCGCAGCGGTAGCGAGGTGGTGCTGACCAAAGGCTCGCTGGTGGACGCGGTGATGGCCACCATCGCCATCCCCGGCGTGTTCCCCAGCCGGCAGTACAACGACTGGGAGCTGGTGGACGGCGGCTTGAGCAACCCGGTGCCGGTACAGGTGGCGCGTGACCTGGCCCCCGGCCTGCCCGTGGTGGCGGTGCCCCTGGGGCCGGTGCCGGAACTGGAGACGCAGACGGTGCAAACCAGCCGCAGCGACTTGAGCTCGCTACCCATCCCCAGCCCGGTGATGCGATTTCGCCTGGGGCAGGCTTTCATCGCATTCACCCAGGCGATCACGCTGAGCGGCCAGATCCAGGGTGAGTTCCGCTTGGCCACTGAGAAGCCCGATCTGGTCATTCGCCCGGTGGTGGCAGACTTTGGCTTGTTGGACGCGCCGGATGTGGAAGAAGTGGTGCGGCGCGGCGAAATGGCGACAGAAGTGGCCTTGCCGCGGTTGCGGCGCCTGCTGAGACCGGCGCCGCTGCGCATGCTGGACGATTGGCTGGGACGTGAATAGAAAAGAGCGGTGCAAGTGCACCGCTCTTTTCTAGATCTTGGGGAAGATGGCGCCGGTGCTTTGCAGGTAGGCTTCGTATTTGGGGCCAAAGCGATCCAGCAGCATCTGCTCTTCGGCGCGCACGCGGATGAAGTAGAACGGGACGAAGATGACCAGCCCGGCTAGCCCGGCGACCCAGTTGTGCAGCAGCAGCGCCTGGGCAATGACGAACAGCCACTGGCTGGCGTACATCGGGTGGCGCACCCGGCTGTAGATGCCGGTGGTGATCAGTTTATGGTCCTCGATGAGCTCCAGCACTGGCGACCAGAACTTGTTCAGGTCAGCGTGGGTCTTGGCGAAGACAGCCAGGGAGGCGACCATTAACCCGGCGCCCAGCCAGCCTGCCCAGTGGGGCAGGCGGTAGTCGAAGGCGCGCAGCCAGGGGGTCATGACGAAAACGAACGGCAGGATGAACTCGCCCAGGCCCAGCAGGATTAAAAACAAACGCTCACGCGGTGCGGAGCGTTGTTCAACTTTGGGATTGCTCTTCCAGGTGTTGCGCAGCGGTGCACGCACGGCGGCTTTGACCACCATAGCGACCCAGTACAACCCGGAGAAGAGATTGAGCACGGCTACTTGCGCAGCAAGTCTGGGATCTGTTCCGGATGGTCGGCCATTTGCACGCCGGCCTTCTTGAGCGCAGCGATCTTGTCGGCTGCGCTGCCCTCGCCGCCTTCCACGATGGCGCCGGCGTGGCCCATGCGTTTTCCGGGAGGGGCGCTCTGGCCGGCGATGAAACTGACCACCGGCTTGGTCATGCTCTGGCTGATGAACTCGGCCGCCTTTTCTTCGTCGCTGCCGCCGATCTCGCCGATCATCACCACCTGATCGGTCAGTGGATCGTCTTCGAACATCTGCAGCACATCAATGTAGTTGAGGCCTTTCACAGGGTCGCCGCCGATGCCGACGCAGGTGGTGGCGCCCAGGCCGACCTGCTTCAGGGCTGCCAGCACCTCGTAGGTCAGCGTGCCGGAACGCGAGACCACGCCGATGCTGCCGGGGATGGCGATGTCGCCGGGAATGATGCCGATCTTGGTCTGGCCGGGAGTCAGCAGGCCGGGGCAGTTGGGGCCGATCAGCTGCACACCCTTGAAGTCCAGGTAGGCACGCACACGCATCATGTCTTGGATGGGGATACCCTCGGTCAAACAGATGATCAGGCGTACGCCGGAGTCGGCCGCTTCGAGCATGGCATCCGGCGCGGCGGATTGCGGCACGACGATCATGCTGCAGTCAGCGCCGGTGGCGTCCACGGCAACTTTGACCGAGTCGAAGACGGGCACTTTGCCGTCCAGCACCCATTCGCCGCCCTTGCCGGGGCGCACACCGCCCACAACCTGGGTGCCGTATTCGAGCATGCGCTCGGAGTGGAACATGCCTTCGCGCCCGGTGATGCCCTGCACCACCACGCGTGTATTCTTGTCAGCGAGAATTCCCATCTTACTTGCTTCCTTTGGCGGCTTCCACGGCCTTCTGGGCGGCTTCGGCCAGGGTTTCTGCGGTGATCATGTTGGCCTCAGCCAGCAGGGCGCGCCCTTCAGCGGCGTTGGTACCCACCAGGCGGATGACCATCGGTACCGTTGGCTTGAGAGTATCCATGGCTTCCAGGATGCCTTTGGCGACTTCGTCACCGCGGGTAATGCCACCGAAGATGTTGAACAGCACGGCCTTGACGTTGGGGTCGGAGAGGATGATGCGCAGGGCGGCGGCGACTTTCTCGGCATTGGCGCCGCCGCCAATATCCAGGAAGTTGGCCGGCTCGCCGCCGAAGAGTTTGATGATGTCCATGGTGGCCATCGCCAGGCCGGCGCCGTTGACCATGCAGCCAATTTCGCCATCCAGTTTGATGTAGGTCAGGTCGCTTTGGCGGGCTTCGATCTCGGCCGGTTCTTCGGCGGAGAGGTCACGCAATTCTTCGAAATCCGGGTGGCGGTAGAGGGCGCTGTCGTCGATGACCATTTTGCCGTCAATGCCCAGCAGCTGGCCTTTGTCGTCGATCACCAGCGGGTTGATCTCGGCCAGGGTGGCGTCAGAGTTGTGATAAGCCTCCCATAAACCTTTGGTGATGGTATGGAAGCTGTCCCACAGTCTGCGGTCCAGCTCAATGCCGATGGCCAGGTCGCGAATGTTGTAGTCTTGCACGCCCAGCAAGGGGTTGACGTGCACGCGGATAATCTTCTCTGGATTGGTCTTGGCGACCTCTTCGATGTCCACGCCGCCAGCCGCCGAAGCGATGATCACCGGTTGGCGGGCTGTACGGTCGTTGGTGATGCCCAGGTAGATCTCCGTGGCGATCTCAACCGCCGGGGCGATTAGCACCTTGCTGACGGTGAGGCCTTTGATGTCCATGCCGAGGATGGCCTTGGCGGCTTCCACAGCTTCCTGGGGGTCGGCGGCCAGCTTGACGCCGCCGGCTTTGCCGCGCCCGCCGACCAGCACCTGGGCTTTAACTACAACGCGGCCGCCCAGTTTTTTGGCAATCTTGCCTGCTTCTTCTGGGGTGGCCGCTATTTCGCCCTTAGGTACCGGGACGCCATATTTGGCAAAAATGTCCTTGGAAATGTACTCATGTAACTTCATGAATGAGGTGTGCTCCTTACAAGGGGAGGCTGGGATGGTGAACGGCGGGATTATACCACCGGCGCAGGGCCAGATTTTGCAGGGTCAGGGCCGGTATGCGTGTTCAGTTTGGTCATAGCTATTTTCATAGGCGGGAAGGTATAAATACACGCTAGGAATAGACAATAATGACCATCGGCGAATTGTTTAGCTATATTGGTTCAAAGACTGTCAGCGGCCAGTATCTGGTGGAGCAGGCTCTGGGCCAGCCCGGAGTGATCAACTCTCTGGTGGAGGGCCTGTTTGCCCGAGATGTGCGCGTGCAGTATGAGTGCTCCGGCCTGTTGGGCCTGATCAGCCTGGCCGCGCCGGCCAAGCTGTATCCGCATTTCAATTCCCTGCGAGACGTAGTGGCTGGCCCTGACAAAGTGCTGGGCGCGGATGCGCGCCGCATTCTGAACCATGTCTCCCGCGTGGATACGCAGGGCAAGTTCACGACGATCTTATAACTATTCGGTCGTGAAGCGTTGCAGGCTGTGGGTTTGGCTGTCGCTAAGCCACAGCCCGTTTTGGCTCACGGCTACGCCCTGCGCCACGCTGATCAGCGCGGCGCTTTGGTCATACCCGCCAATGTAGTGCAGCAGATTGCCCTGATTGTCGAAGACCAGAATGCGGCCGGCCTCCGGATCGCTGGCATATACACGGCCTGCTTCGTCCACAGCCAGGTAGGGCTTGTTATTCAACGATTGCCCATACCAGCCATTGACCTCCCAACTGGTTTCCACGCTGAACGTACCGGCAGCGTAGTGCAGCACCTGGATGCGCTGGTTCCAAGTGTCTGCCACGTACAGCTCACCCGTGTCGATGTTCAAGGCCAGGCCGACCGGCTCCTCAAACTGGCCCAACTCGTAGCCTGAGCCGCCGATCTGGTTGATGTATTCACCTTCGGGACTGTAGACCACCAAGCGCTTGTTGCCCGTATCGGTGACGATCACGTTGCCGTCCGCGCTCACGGCGATGTCACGCGGACCGTAGAGCGCCAGGCCATCGGTGCTGTTGCCGAAGCTGCCCCAGCTGGTGATGAAGTCACCTCCGGTGGTGAACTTTTGAATGCGATGGTTCCAGGTGTCGGCCACGTAGACGTAGTTGCCATCTGGCGAGACGGCCACACCCCAGGGCTCTGAGAAGGTGCCGGGCTGCGGGTTGCTGGGGTCGCTGAAGCTGCCCCAGCTGTTGAGCATCTGGCCTTCGGCGCTGAGGTGCTGGATGCGGCTGTTGAGCGAATCGGCCACGAACAGGCTGCCGTCCGGCGCGGCGGCGATGCCGCGTGGGCTGTTGAACTGGCCGGGTTCAGCGCCCAGGCTGCCGAGCATGAAGTCGGCGGCCAGCGCCAGGCCTTTGTCGGCGTAGGGGTCTGGCTCCAGGGCCACTGGGGCCACGCCATAATCCCAAATTTGGGCTGCGATGTCTTTGCGCACATACATGCGCATCGAACGGGCCGGGTCCCAGGTGGCCGGGCTGTACTCACGTCCCTTGAGGGCAAAATGCTGCGTAAAATCCCGGTCGATCCAGATCGCCCAGAGCGCTTCGCGCTCTTCGGGCGTATCCATGGCGCCCCACAGGCGTACCAGCACGCGGCCCCAATAGTCCAGCGTGCCCATTTCCGTGGCGGGCCGCCCCGTTTCGCCAGTGAAGGCGAAACCGATGCTGTTGACGGTGAAGTCGAAATAGTCCTGGTTGGGCCACCAAATGCGCATGAACTCGAATGAATAATAGTCCTGGCGCACGATGGGCTCGATCTTGCCGTAGTTGGTGTCACCCACGATGATCACCGGAGATTCGCGCAGGGTCATGCCTGGGTTGGTGTCGTAATAGACCTTGCGGGGGTAATTGCGCAAATACCACCACAGCGGATAGTTGCTTTCGTTGTCGTAGGCCACGCGAATGTCCAGGCTGTCGTGCAGGCGCAGCGAAAGGTCTTCCAGCTGGGTCATCATCAGCTTGGGGCCGGGCGCCATGTGGGCATAGACCAGGTATTCGGTGGCCATGTCGTAGTTAATGTAGTTGGCCCGGAAAGCAGTGCGGGCAGTGAGCAAGGCTAGGCCGGCAAAGACCAGCAGCAGCAGTTGACGACCCGATTGGAGCCGTAGCCCGTTTTGCCCGAAGTGCAGGCGATAGAGAGCGAACAGGCTGCCCGCCATGACGATCAGGACGGAGACGAAGCGAGCTGTGTCTTGCAGTTGGACTTGCTGCATGCCGCGCAAGGGCGGGTTGGCGCCCAACAACTGGGCCAGCAGGCCGAAGCCGGCCAGCAAGGCCACTGCGCTGGCCAGCAGGGTCCATAGGCCGCGCGGGCTGAAGGCCTGCACCCAGTCCACACGCTTGGCCAGCCAGCCCAACGCCCAGCCGGTCAGCAGGATCATGGGCAAGGTGATATGCACAGTGAGCCAAGGCATCTTTTCGCCGGCGATGGTGTAGGCCGCCAGGGCGGTCACGGCCCAATAGGCCAGCAAAGTCAACGCCAAGCGGCGGCTGTGGGCAGGGCGGAAGCGGCCGGCGGGGGGCGGCGGCGGGTCTGCGGGCCGACGCAGGAAGAGACGCAGGCCCAGCCCCGCCGCCAGGAGGGTGCCCAGGGCGGGTAGATATTCGTAGATCGGGATTTGCAGGCCCCAGTAATAATAGGGCGGCTGGCTGCCGCGCTGCACTGCCTGCTGCTCGATCCAGTAGCCCAGCGAGCCCACCAGGCCGGTGAAGAAGCCCAGCGAATTGGTGAAGACCGTGGTGAACAGCGGAATGAAGATAGCGAAGAAAATGCCCATATTGATCAGCCACTGGCGCGGATTCCAGAAGAGCCCGAGAGCGGCAGAAAACAGGAAGCAGGCCAGGGTGACGGCGAGCAGCAAGCCAAGCTGCGGCAGATCAGGCGAGCTGGAGAGCGCAGTCAGGTCCAGCGACATGACCATGCTCTTGAACATGCTGTAGCTCACTGAAGGAGCCAAGAGCTCCAGCGGGAGGGCGGCCAGCTGCGGCAGCATCAACGCCAGCAGCATGGCCATCAGGCCAAAGCTGCGCTCCTGGCGCAGGTTTTGGGCGCCGTAGCCGCGCACCAGGAAGGCCAGGCCGGTGACGATGGCCAGCAGGCCTGCCGCGCCCAAGACCAGGGCGTAAGGCGAGAGGGCGTGGCCTGTGGCGGCGGTGACCTCTTCGCTGGGCACGGCCGGCTCCAGGGTCTCGGCGCCGGTCAGCATGCCGGCACCTTCTCCGCTGAGCTGCGCGCCGGCGGCCAGCAAGAGCAGCGAGGCGCACAGCAACAAGGCGACAAAAAAGACCCGCTTGTCGTTTTCCCGGCCCCAGCTCGCCCGCCACATACGCGCCAAGAAGAGCAGGCCGAGGAAGACCAGCGCCTGGGCGGCGTAGATGAAGCCGGTTTCTTTGCTGGCCAAGTGCAGCGTTAGCGAGGCGGTGATGATGTACAGATATTTGTTCTCGCCGCGGTCCAGATAGCGCAAAATGCCCCACAGCATCACCAGGCCGAACAGCGCCACGAAGATCTCGTTGCGAGCATAGCGGCTGTAGTAGAGGATGTAGGGTGAGATCAGCATGAAGAAGGCGGCCAGCAGAGCACCAGCCCGACCCAGA
This sequence comes from Anaerolineales bacterium, assembly GCA_026129305.1. GTDB lineage: Bacteria > Chloroflexota > Anaerolineae > Anaerolineales > UBA11579 > JAMCZK01. Next base: position 9,593 of record JAHCII010000016.1, on the reverse strand, counting down.
TAACGGCGAAAGGCCCACCAGGTGAAAAAGATGGTGGCTACGCCAAACAGCGCGTGGGGCAGGCGGGCGGTGAAGTCGGTATCGCCGAAGAGAAAGTAGGTCAGCGCCAGGATGTGGAACTGGAACGGGCCGTGGCTGAGCGGGTCATGCGAATAGCCCAGCCCCTTGAAGAGATTCCACGAGAAGAGCACATGGGTGGTCTCGTCATGGCTCATCACCCGGTCGCCCAGAATGTACAAGCGGGTGACCAAGCCCAGCAGCACCAGCACGGCGATTAGGGCGATCTCCCAGTTCAATTTGAAATTGGTCAAAAGCGGCTTGTCCAGCCAGGATGCAGGTGCGGAGGAAGCTTTTTTGGGCATGCGAATGAGAACCTCTTGTCGGGTGCTGTATTTTACCGTTAGCGGTGCGGCTTGCGCCCGGCCAGAAGGCCGCTAAGTTAGTGAGCGGCTTCGGGTGCGGCTTGGAACTGCGAACGGCGCCCGAGGCGCAGATGCAGCAGGTAGAAGCTGAGAGCGGCCAGGCCGCAGAGCAGAGCGCCGAAGTACCACAGCCAGTTGGGGTCATAGTTGTCCAGAATGATGCCGGCCGCGGCCGGGCCGACTGCGGCCGGCAGGGCGAAGGTGAGGCCAAAGATGGCCATGTAGCGACCGCGCATCGCCTCTGGGGCGAAGCCCGCCGCCAGGGCGGCGCTGGTGGGCATCACGATCATTTCACCCAGGGTGACCACGACAATGGCGGTCACGAAGAGCGCGTAGCTGGTCACGAAGCCGTACATGCCAAAGCCAAGCAGATAAAAGAAGGAGCCGGCCACCATCAGCAGGAAGGGCGGCAGGCTCTTGATGCGACGAGAAGTCCAGAACTGCAGGAAGATGACCGTGATGGCGCTGGCAGTCAGCAGGAAGCCATACCCTTGCGGTGATACGCCATGCTGGTCACGCAGGAAGACGGACAGCGAGTTGTACATTTGGACATAGACCACGCCCAGCAAGCTGAGGCCCAGGATGTAGGCCATGAAGGCCATATCGCCCAGGGCGCGGCCATACCCGCGGAAAGTGGACAGCAGGCTTTCAGGCGTCTCGCCTGCTTGGGCGGCTGGTTTGGTTTCCGGAATGAAAAGGAAGAAGAGCGCCGCGACGATGCAGCTGATGATGGCGTCTATGACGAATAGGGCCAGGAACGAATGGCCCACAATGAATCCGGTGATGCTCGGGCCTACGATCCAGGCCAGGTTGCCGACCACGCGCAGCACACCAAAACCTTCCTGGCGCTTTTCCTCCGGCAGAATATCGGCCACCATCGCCTGGTGGGCCGGGCCGGCCAGATCGGACAGCAGGCCGATGACGAAGGCCAGCGGGTAGAGCAGGGCCAGCTCGCGCACCAGACCCAGCGCCAGCGTGCTGACCGCGCTGAAGATCAGCCCGGCAATGATCAGCCGCCGGCGGCCCCAGCGGTCAGTCAGTGCGCCGCCGATCATGCCACCCAGCATGCTGCTGATGGCAAAGATGCCCAGGACGATGCCCGCCTGGGTCATGCCGACATTGAACTGCTGTGTGATGTAGAGGGCAAAGAAGGGGAACAGCATCGTGCCGCCGACTTTGTCGATGAAGGACACCGCTGCCACCGTCCAAAAGCGCTGCGGAAAGTCGTTGTAAATGGCTTGAATGCTGTTCAGCATGGCCAAATTATCGCACAGATGTTCGGTTTGTAAAGATTAAGAATTCGATGAAGGGCGGCGCGCGGCGGGTTTCCGGCTGGAGGACGCCTGTCGTTTGCTTGACGGGCGGCTGGCAGGCGCCCGTCGGCGCTTGTCAGCCGCGGTTGCACGGCTACCGCGAGGTGTGGGATGCTTGTCGCCGGCGGCCGGACGACCGCTGCGGGTCGGGGCGCTTTTGGCCGGGGTGCGCCTGAAGGGCAGCGGCGTTTTGCGGCTGCGCAGCGTCTCCACTTCATCCGGTTCCAGCAGGCGCCATTGGCCTGGCTGCAGGTCACCGACGCGTAGGGCGCCGATGCGGATGCGCAGCAGCTTGACCACCGGCAGGCCCAGCAGGCGGGTGATCTCACGGATCTCGCGTTTGCGCCCCTCACGCATGATCACACGCAGCCAGGCGCCTTTGCCGTGCGGTTTTTCGATGCGCACTTCGGCGGGCAGGCTGCGACTGCCATCCGGCAGCACCACGCCGCGCCGCCAAGTGGCCAGCTGTTCCATGTCCGGCTGGCGGGCAACCAGCACGCGATACTCCTTCTCATGTTCGTAGCGGGGGTGGCTGAGCTGTTGGGTCAGGTCGCCATCGTTGGTCAGCAGCATCAAACCTTCGCTATCCAGGTCCAGACGGCCCACCAGGTGCAGTTGCTCGCCTCCAGGCACCAGGTCGGTTACTTTGCGGCGCGGGTCTGGGCCGGCGGTGGTGGAGAGCACCCCGCGCGGTTTGTAGACCGCGTAGTAGAGCTTCTCGTCGGCCGCCTTGAGCTTGTGCCCATCGACGCGAATGCTGTCCTTCTGCGGGTCGGCCTTGCCCCCCAGTTCAGCGATTTGGCCGTTGACGGTCACGCGCCCGCTGGTGATCAGCTCCTCACAGGCGCGGCGCGAACCAAAGCCGGCGCGGGCCAGTATCTTTTGGAGACGTTCTTCGGCCACGTCAGTTGGCCGCTTCTTCTGCGGGCGGCTCGGGAGTGGAGGGTAATTCGACTTCGCCGGCGGCGCCATTGGAAGCAGTCTCGATCGGCAGGGCCGCCTGACTGGCGAGGTGATCCAGGTTGAGCGGAGGCAGTGCTTCGAGCTTGTCCAAGCCGAAGTGCTGCAAAAATTCTGTGGTGGTGGCGTAGAGGATCGGGCGGCCGGGAGTATCGGCGCGGCCGGCTTCTTCCACCAGGCCGTGGGTGAGCAGCGAGCGCATGGCGCTGTCGCTGTTGACCCCGCGCACAGCGTCGATCTGCGGGCGGGTGATGGGCTGCTGGTAAGCCACGATCGATAGACATTCCAGCGCGGCGGCGCTGAGGCGGGTGGTGGCTTCCAGGTCGAGGAAGCGTTCCACCAACCCAGCGGCCTGTGGGGCGCTGGTAAGACGCAGCTCGCCTTTGTGGCGCTGCAAACGGATGCCGCGCTGGGCATAACTGGCCTCCAGGGCATTCAGGGCTTCTTCGATCTGCTTGGGTTTGGCGTCCAGCGCCTCAGCCAGTTGTTTGGGGTTGACCGTGGCCGGGGCGACGAACAGCAACGCTTCCAGTTGGGCTTCGAGGCTGAGCGGTTCAGCCTGATCGAGTTCACTTTCAGGGGTCATCTACTATAATTTCCATGTCCGTTGCCCAAAGGCGAATTTCTATGCGCAAAACGCGATTATACCTGTTGATTGCTTTGGCTCTGGGCCTGGCCGCCTGCGCGTCGCTGGGCAGCCGCGCCGACCTGGTCAGCGTGCGCATCCTGGTGGATGGAGCTGCACTGTCCGCCTCAGTGCCGGCCGGCAGCAGTGTGCGCCAGGCACTGCAGGCGGCCGGCGTCGAGCTGGGGCCGCTGGACCGCAGCGAGCCGCCTTCGTACACGATCTTGCAGGGCGGTGAAGAAGTGCGCCTGCTGCGAGTGAGCGAGGACTTTGAGACCGAGCAGAGCGAACTGCCCTTTGTCTCGCGCACCCTGCCGAATGAAGCCCTGCCGGTGGGTGAACAGCGCCTGATCCAGAACGGCGTCAATGGCTTGCAAGAGGCTACCTATCGCCTGCTGTACGAGGACGGCGAACTGGTGGCACGCACCTTGATCAGCGCCACCACGCTCAGCCAGCCGGTCGAGGAGATCATCATGATCGGCGCCCAGTCGCCCTTCAGCGCGGTGGGCCTGCCAGGGCGGCTGGCCTTCCTCTCGGCCGGCAATGCCTGGGTCTTTGACGGCAGCAGCGGGGCGCGGCGGGCCGTGGCCGTGACTGGCGACCTGGATGGACGCATCTTTGAAGTATCGCCGGACGGACGCTGGCTGTTGTTTTCACGTACCAGCGCGGCGGCAAACACGATCAATAAGCTGTGGCTGGCTGGGCTGGAAGAAGGCCCACTGACTTTGATCGATCTGGGCTTGGAGAACGTGGTGCATTATGCCGGTTGGGTGCCGGGTGCGGCCTACCAGATCGCCTTTTCCGCGGTGGACCAGGCCGACAATCCGCCCGGCTGGCAGGCGCGCAATGACCTGCAGTTGCTGGAGGTTGACATCGATGGCCAGCCGGGCCGAACGCGCACCCTGCTGGCCGCCAACCAGGAAGGTTTTTATGCCTGGTGGGGCAGCAGCTTCGCCTGGTCGCCCAGCGGGCAGCGCTTGGCCTTTGCGCGCCCAGATGGCGTGGGCAGTGTAAATCTGGCGAGCGGTGCGCTGGATCTTTGGTACAGCCTGCCGGCTTACCAGACCGGCAGCGATTGGGCCTGGATCCCGGGACTGAGTTGGCTGGATGAAGAGCGCTTCTACTATGTGGATTACACGATCAACCCGCCGAGCTTTGCCTTGATGCTGACGGGGCCGAACGACAGCCAGACCATCGCGCAGGACGTGGGCTTGTTCGCCATGCCCCAGGCAGAGCCTGAGGGCGGGCAGGTCGCCTACCTGCGGGCCTTTCTACCTTCGCAGGGCGAGATCAGTGGCTATCAGTTGATGGTCGCCACACCAGAGGGGGTCAGCATGCTCCTCTTCCCGCCGGAAGGCGCGGCAGGTCTGACGCCGCACAAGCTGGCCTGGTCGCCCTCGGCCGAAGACGGGCCGCTGATCGCTTTCCTCTATGAGGGCGACTTGTGGGTGGTGAACGTGTTGAGCGGGGAAGCGCAGCAGCTGACCGGAGACGGCCTGGTGGGCGCCGTCTCCTGGCGATAGCTGCGTGCTACAATCCGCAGGTTGATCCCCGACAAGAAACGAGTGACTCGATGCGCATTCTGATCACCGGCGCGGCCGGCTTCCTGGGTTCCCACTTGTGCGACCGCTTGCTGGCCGACGGGCACGAGGTGGTCGGCATGGACAACTTTATTACCGGCAAGCCGGAGAACATCGCCCACTTGTCGGGCAATCATCACTTTCATTTTATTCGGCACGATGTATCGAGCTACATCCATGTGCCGGGCAAGCTGGACGCGGTGATGCACTTTGCCTCGCCGGCCAGTCCGAACCCGGCTTCACCGGTGGGCTACCCCAATCTGCCCATCCAGACCATGAAGGCTGGCGCCCTGGGCACGCACAACACCCTGGGTGTGGCCCTGGCCAACCAAGCGCGCTTCCTGCTGGCTTCCACCAGCGAGATCTACGGCGACCCGCTGGAGCATCCCCAGAAGGAAACTTACTGGGGGCATGTAGACCCGATTGGCGAGCGCTCGGTCTACGACGAAGCCAAGCGCTTCGCCGAGGCGCTGACCATGGCCTACCACCGCTTCCACGGCGTGAACACCGCGATTGTGCGCATCTTCAACACCTATGGCCCGCGCATGCATGTGGATGATGGACGCGCACTGCCTAACTTCATCCAGCAAGCCCTGCGCGGCGAACCGCTGACCGTCTACGGCGACGGCCAGCAAACGCGCAGCTTCTGCTACGTGGATGACCTGGTGGAAGGCATTGTGCGCCTGTTGAACTCCGAAGTGCACGAGCCGGTCAACATCGGCAACCCGCAGGAGATCACCATCGCCCAGTTCGCCGAAGAGATCGACAAGCTGGTCGGCGGCGGGGCTGGCTTGGTATTTCAAAAGGAGAAGATGCTGGCGGGCGACCCGCTGCGCCGCCAACCGGACATCACCCGGGCGCGTGAGCGCCTAGGTTGGGAGCCAGCCGTCGGGCTGCGCGAGGGTCTGGAGAAGACCATTCCGTATTTCAAAGAGCAGCTTGGGATTGAGTAGCCCTGCGCAGTCGGATATTGCATGGTGGATTACTACTCCAGCCTTGTGCATGGACTTGCTAATGATTGACAGGTGGGCATGAGCCTTCTTTCTTCTCGCCGCGAGCAAAAGCGCTTCGTCAAATTTGCCATTGTGGGTGGTGTGGGCACCCTGGTGGATTATTTGGTCTTTAACCTGACTGCCTTTTTGCTAGGTCTGCCCGAGATCCTGTCGCAGGGGGTTTCTTTCGCTGCGGCGGTCACCAGTAATTTCATTCTCAATCGCAACTGGACCTTTCGGGACGCGCGCAGCAAGCGCCTGCGCGTGCAACTGGGGCAATACTTGCTGGTCAATCTGATCGGTCTGCTGATCCGCACGCCCATCTTCGCCTGGCTGGCTGCCGCCCTGCACACCGTGATGGATCCGCTCCAGCTGCCGTTGGACATCAACGCCAGCTGGCTGGCCCACAACCTGGCCCTGGCCGGGGCCATCGCAGTGGTCATGCTGTGGAACTACTTTGTCAACCGCCGCTGGACCTTCGGCGATGTCGAGTGAGCAATCCATGGCAGACAATAAATTAATACGCATGGACAATGTTGGCATCGTTGTGTCATCCCTCGATGAGGCGATCTCTTTTTTCACAGAGGTTGGTCTGAAACTCGAAGGGCGGGCCACAATTGAGGGTGAATGGGCTGGCCGCGTTACTGGATTGGGCTCCCAGCGCGTGGAGATTGCGATGATGGTTACACCTGATGGACACAGCCGGCTCGAGATTTCACGATTTCTCGACCCGCCAACTATCTCAGATCATCGTACTGCCCCTGTAAACGCTCTTGGCTACCTACGCGTCATGTTCACTGTTCAAGACATTGACGAGATGGTGTCTAGGCTCACCAAGCACGGCGCCCAGCTGGTTGGTGAAGTGGTTCAGTTCGAGGATTCGTATCGGCTCTGCTACATTCGAGGAACTGAAGGGCTTCTCATCGGGCTGGCAGAACAACTCAACAATAAGTGATTAGAGGTGTTTCTAGAAGTATCCTCAACTCCGCTCGATGTTGTGTCGCAAAATAAATTCTTAGCAAAATTCGATACTTTACGGGTACAGTTGTCCTGTGGAACTAACTCTTCACCCCGACCGCGCCCCTGTGCCGGCGATTGAGCCACCTGCGCCGACTTCCCTGGCTGACAAGGTCTTCCCGCCGCAGCCGTCGCTGGCTGCCCGCCTGAAGACCTTGCCGGCCCGTGCCGGGACGGCGCTGGCGGAGCGCTTGCCGCAGCCGGTTCAGCCGCGGCTTGTGCGCCCGCGGCTGCCCAGTGCGCGGCGCTTTTGGGGGCGAAGCGGGCGGCAGTGGCTGGGCGCCAACCGTCGTGAGCTCTCGCTGGGGCTGCGCATCTCAGCCTGGCTCTCGTCTGTCTGGCACCGGGCATTTGTTAAATTGGTGCGTTGGAGCTGGGGGCAGCGCCATTCGCGCCTGTTCGGTTTTGCTTGGCGGGCTGTGCGCAAAATGTTGCACGCCGAATGGCTGCAAATGCGTAGCTCTTTCAAGATGCTGGGATCCGCTTTCCTGCTTTGGCAGAAGGCTGCGCTCAAGGCCGCGTGGTGGGACTTGCGTCGCCGTTTTCGACGATCCCGCAACCCCTTGCCGGGTTAGCGGCAGCTTCTTACTTCAGACGTCTAACATCGAACTTGCCTCTATAATTGGGCATACTGCTATGTCTAAATCCGAACCTCTCGCTCCGCAACCGGTCTCCGCTTCACGGGTGATTATGTCGCAGTTGATGAACCCGACTGCGGCCAATATTCAGGGCAATGTGCACGGCGGTCACATCATGAAGCTGGTCGACGAGACCGGCGCGCTGGCCTGTATGCGCCATGCTCACAAACGCGTGGTGACGGTGGCGATCGACCGTATGACCTTCCAGCATCCCATCCGTATCGGCGACTTGGTGACGCTGACCGGCGAGGTCAGCTATGTTGGCAGCAGTTCGATGGAAGTCGAAGTCTCGGTGTTCGCTGAGAACCCGACGACTGGCGAGAAGTGGCACACCAACACCGCCTATTTGGTCTATGTGGCGCTGGATGAGAACGGCAAGCCGGCCCGAGTGCCGCCGTTGCAGCCTGAAACCGAATTCGAGCGCAAGCGCATGGAACTGGGCGCCGCCCGCCAGGCCTACCGCCTGAGCCAGTCGCGCCAGACCGAGAGCTTGCGCAGCAACAACGCATGAGTGCGCCGCGTGTGATAGGCGGCAGCGCCCGCGGCCGCCGGCTGCGCCCGGTACCGGGCGACAGCACCCGGCCAATTACCGACCGGGCCAAGGAAGCCCTCTTTAATATTCTGCAACCCAGCCTGCAAGGCGCGGCGCTCTTGGACGTCTTTGCCGGCACCGGTGCGGTGGGCATCGAGGCGCTTAGCCGCGGGGCCGGGTTTGTGCGCTTTTTGGACAACAAGCGCGTTGCGGTGGAAACCGTGCGCCAAAATTTGCAGACCACCGGCCTGGGGCAGGGGACCGAGATATTTCTGGGGGATGCCTTTGCCCACCTGGCAGGCATGCCAGGCCGGGCTTTTGACTATGTCTTTATTGCCCCGCCGCAGTATCACAAGCTGTGGCAGCGGGCTTTGCTGGCGGTGGATGCCCAGCCGGATTGGCTGGTGGATGACGGCTGGGCGATCGTGCAGATCGACCCACGTGAGTATGAAGCGCTGGAGTTGCAAAACCTGGAAGAATTTGACCAGCGCAAATATGGCAACACGCTGCTGGTGTTTTACGAGCGAAAGCCAGTAACTAGGAATCAGGAAACAGGAGTCGTCGCCTAGTCCCTAGTTGCTGATTACCAATTACTGTTTCCTAGCTCCTCAACACAAGCGGAACGCGCTGCAGGTTGGCGATATCCGCCGCTCCGGCGGCGAACATGGTCACGCGCAGCTCGCGGGTGACTTCCTCGATGGTCTCGCTGACCGCCTTGGTGGATTGGTCGGCCGCCTTCAGGAACGGGCCGGCCATGCCGCCCAGCTCGGCGCCCAGGGCGATGCACTTGGCGATGTCGACGCCCGAGCGCAGGCCGCCGGAGGCGAAGATGCGCATGCTGCGCAGCGTCTCGCGCACCTGTATGATCGATTCGCTGGTGGTGATCCCCCAGTCGGCGAAGGCAGCCGCCAGGCGCGCCTGGCTGGGCTTCTTGGCGCGATGCATCTCCACCTGCGTCCAGGAAGTGCCGCCGGCCCCGGCTACGTCAATGGCTTGCACTCCGGCGCGGGCCAGCTGCTTGGCCGCTTCGGCCGAGATGCCCCAGCCCACCTCTTTGACCACCACCGGCACAGGCAATTGCTTGCACATAATTTCGATCTTCTTGAGCAGGCCGCTGAAGTTGGTGTCGCCTTCCGGCTGCACGGCTTCCTGCAGGGCATTCAAGTGCAGCACCAGGGCATCCGCCTCGGCCATGTCCACCGCGCGCTGCAAGTGGTTGAGGCCGTAACCGTAATTCAACTGCACCGCGCCAATATTGGCGAAGAGCAAAATACCCGGGGCCACTTTGCGCACCTGATAGCTGGCTTCCAGCTTGGCGTCCTCGATGGCGGCGCGCTGGCTGCCCAGCCCCATGGCGATCCCGCTGGCTTGGGCGGCTTCCGCCAGGCGCAGGTTGATGGCAGTGGCTTCGTCGCTACCGCCGGTCATGGCGGAGATCAGTAGGGGGGCCTTGAGCTGCTTGCCGAAGATCTCGACGCCCAGATCGACCTGCTCCAGATCCAGCTCGGGCAATG
>JAHCII010000015.1 GCA_026129305.1 Anaerolineales bacterium | reverse complement strand
CTTAGCGGCTGGGCCACTGTCATCCAGATCGGCGTCCAGTTCGATCAGAGGCGAGCTACTGCTTCTATTGGTTCCCACGGCAGCATCTGTCGAGAGACACACCAAGTTCAAGAAACAGTTGGAAGCACTGCCTGCGCCTGCGCCACCCGTGCCCACGTCGGCACTGAGGCAGATCAAGCCCAGCAAGCAAGACTCATCGCCAGAGCCACCGCCGCCTGGGTTGTTGGGGCCGGGCTGCTGTGGCCCGCCAGTATCAGGGCCGTTGGGTCCACCGGTGTCCGGCCCACCTGAGGTGGGGTCGCCTGCCAGTGGGCCACCGCTTTGCGGCCCACCACGGGCGCGGAAGAAGCCGATCAAAGCCTCCCAGGCGGGAGAACTAATCGTGTAGCCGGCAGCCGAAACGGCCACGACGCACAAGCTACCCGCGGCAATTAATGCCAACAAGACGGCCAAGATCCGATTGCGCCGGTTTTGAGGTGTATTCGCCATGATATTCCTCCTAAGAATGCTTAAAGGCGAGATCTTCTTACAGCCTAGAACGGCCTGGGGCATGCAGCGTTATCAAAACCTGCCTGATAGATTATTTAGGAAGAATGGGGCCAATCAACAAAAACGTTAAGAGGAACTTGGTATGAGCAAAAAGATGGGCGCCTGGGGCGCCCATCTTTTATCATTAGGCTTCGCGGAATTCGCCTTCCACCACATCGCCATCGGGCTGGCCCTGTGGCCCGTGGCCGTTGGTGCTGTGGCCGTTAGCGCCGGGACCATCCACTTCAGGGCCAGCCTGTGCATAAGCTTGCTGGCTGAGCGCATGCAGCGCGTTCTGCAGCCCTTCGCTGAGGCCGGCGATCGTGGCCTTGTCGTCGCCCTCCAACGCCTTGCGCAGTTCGACGATCTTGGCCTCGATGTCGCCGCGCTCCTGGGCAGGCACTTTGTCACCCAGGTCCTTGAGGGTCTTCTCGGTCTGGTAAGCCAGGCTGTCAGCCGCGTTGCGGGCTTCCACCAGCTCGCGGCGCTGGCGGTCTTCGCTCTCGTGCTCGCGGGCTTGCTGCACCATGCGCTCGATGTCGGCCTGGTTCAGGTTGGTCGAGGCGGTGACAGTGATTTTTTGCTCCTTGCCGCTGGCGCGATCTTTGGCGCTGACGTTAAGGATGCCGTTGGCGTCGATGTCGAAGGTCACCTCCACCTGCGGTGTGCCGCGCGGCGCGGCGGGGATGCCGTCCAGGCGGAAGTGGCCCAGGCTCATGTTGTCGCCGGCCTGGGCGCGTTCGCCCTGCAGGATGTGGATATCCACCGCGGTCTGGTTGTCCTCGGCCGTGGAGTAGACCTCGGTCTTCTTGACCGGGATGGTGGTGTTGCGCTCGATCATCTTGGTCATCACGCCGCCCAGGGTTTCCACGCCCAGAGAGAGCGGGGTCACGTCGAGCAGCAGCACATCCTTGATCTCGCCGCCCAGCACGCCAGCCTGGATGGCGGCGCCTACGGCTACCACCTCATCCGGGTTGACGCCCTTGTGCGGCTCTTTGCCGGTCAGGCTGCGCACCAACTCTTGCACCATCGGCATACGCGTAGAGCCACCCACCAGCACGACTTCATCCAGTTCGCCAGACTTCAAGCTGGCGTCCTTGAGAGCCGCATCAAAGGGGCCGCGCAGACGGGCCAGCAGGTCTTCACTCATCTGCTCCAGCTTGGCGCGGCTGAGCTTGCTGACCAGGTGCTTGGGGCCGGACGCATCTGCTGTGATGTACGGCAGGTTGATCTCGGTCTCAGTCACCGAAGACAGTTCGATCTTGGCTTTCTCGGCGGCCTCGCGCAAGCGCTGCAAGGCCTGTCGGTCCGTGCGCAGGTCGATACCCTGCTCTTTCTTGTATTCGTCGGCCAGGTAGTTGACGATGGTCTCATCCCAATCGTCACCCCCCAGATGCGTGTCGCCGTTGGTGGCTTTGACCTCGATAACGCCCCCGCCCACCTCCAGCACGCTGACGTCGAAAGTGCCGCCACCCAAGTCAAAGACTAGGATGGTTTCATTATCCTTCTTGTCCAAGCCGTAAGCCAGGGCAGCCGCAGTAGGCTCATTGATGATGCGCAGTACTTCCAGGCCGGCGATCTTGCCGGCGTCCTTGGTGGCCTGGCGTTGACTGTCGTTGAAGTAGGCCGGCACTGTGATGACAGCCTTGTCCACCTTTTCGCCCAGGTAAGCTTCGGCGTCCGCCTTCAGCTTACCCAGCACCATAGCCGAGATCTCCTGCGGGCTGTACTCCTTGCCGGTGGCAGGGATCTTGACCCGGGCGTCGCCACCCGGACCGTCCACCACTTCGTATGGCACCATGCCGCGTTCGCTGGCCACTTCCGCATAGCGGCGACCGACGAAGCGCTTGATGGAAGATACCGTATTCTCCGGGTTGATCACCGCCTGGCGCTTGGCGGGCTGGCCCACCATGCGCTCGCCGTTCTTGCTGAAGGCCACCACCGAGGGTAGCAGGCGCGCCCCTTCGGCGGTGGGGATCACGGTCGCGTCGCCACCTTCGATCACGGCTGCCACGCTGTTGGTGGTGCCCAAGTCGATACCGATAATTTTGCTCATTTTGCACTCCTATTGCTAAGTAGTAATTGGTAGATGGGGAATCGAGATTAGATTCTTGCCACTACCAATGGCTAGGATAGGCCTTGAGTGCAAGAGGGGCGTTAACGCAATATTGGATTTGTGTAAGTGAGGAGCAAGGAAACTCCATGAGAGACCGTGGCGAAATAGACACTACTCTCAATAGTCGCGCAAGGGCGTATACTGTCACAATAAGAACTATGGAGGTCAGGTTATGAGCATGAAGACAGCAACAAAACTTGCCTTAATACTTATGGTAGCCGCCCTGCTGGAAGCCTGCGCTGGGGCGCCGGCCGATACCGACAGCCAGATCGCCACGCTGGTGGCTGCGGAACTGGAAGCTGGGGCTGCAGCCAGCGATACGCCGGCGGCCAGCGCTACAATAGAGGCCGCGTCCCCAACCACCGAAGCAGCTAGCGATGGGCCAGAGGTAGTCTTCGTGCCCGGCGGGCTGTTTGAAGCGGCCGAACGCGAGCTGTTCATGCAACGGATCGGCAACCCTTTTATTGATTACCATGCCGATCTGGCCGGTCACCCGCCTCTGCTGACGATGACGGTGAGGCATTACAGCGAGGACCCGGCTTTCATCTACACAATAGAGGCCATCTTTGAGACCGGCGTGTACACGGGCTGGCTGGCGCCGGGCAGCGGGGGCAATCCGGATTGGTGGCTCCCCGATTGCATGGGCCCCTGTCCGCTAAGCGACGCCTTCCGCGGCGCCTATCCCGAAATTGTGGGGACTCTGGAGCCATAGAGCAAGACCCAGCTTATTGATGATCGCCAAGTACTTTGGATCTTCATCAGTCATTCTCCTTGCCTGAATGAAAAACAGGGTCATTTTATAATAGGTTTGGGACCAGCCAGACAACAGGCCAAGGCGCTGGCTTTGCTGGCCGAGCGCGGCCTGGACGCTTTGGCGGTGAACGCCACCCCCAATCCGCAATTTAGAAAATCTGTTCGGTGTTTGATACAATCAGCGCCATGGAACCTGTGGAGCGTCTGCTGGCCCGCTGGCGGGCCGAGCCCAGCCTGGGCGGCAATGTCACCCATTGGCACAAGCGCCCAGCCCTGCCAGCGCAGTTGGCGCCGCTGCCCACTGCGCTGCACCCGGCGCTGGCTGCCTCTTTTGCGCGCATGGGCTACGGCCAGCTGTATAGCCACCAGGCCGCCGCTTGGGAACAGCTGCGCGCCGGGCAGCATGTCGCCGTGGTGACCGGCACGGCCAGCGGCAAAACCCTGTGCTACAACCTGCCGGTGCTGGATGGGCTGCTGCGTGACCCGGAGGCACGGGCGCTGTACTTTTTCCCCACCAAGGCCCTGGCTTACGACCAGAAGCACGAGCTGGACACCTGGCTGGAAGCCGCCGGGCAACAAGCCGCCGTGCCGGTGGCCACGTATGACGGCGACACCCCCAACCACCAACGCAGCGCCATCCGCCGCAAGACCCGCCTGCTGATCAGCAACCCCGACATGCTGCATTACGGCATCTTGCCAAACCACACTCAGTGGGCGGAGTTCTTCGGCAGCCTGCGTTACGTCGTGCTGGACGAAATGCACAGCTACCGCGGCGTGTTCGGCTCGCATGTGGCCAATGTGCTGCGCCGCCTGACCCGCATCCTCAACTTTTACGGCGCCCGGCCGCAGTTCATTCTGGCCTCAGCCACCATCGCCAACCCCGGCGAGCTGGCCGAAAAGCTGATCGAGCAGCCAGTGCGCATCATTGACCAGGACGGCGCCCCACACGGGACGCGCCACTTCCTGATCTACAACCCGCCTATCGTCAATGAGGAGCTGGGGCTGCGCGCCAGCCTGACCCAGGAGAGCACCCGCCTGGCTGCAGATCTGCTCAGCCAGGACGTGCAAACCATCGTCTTTGGCCGCACCCGCCGCATCGTGGAGCTGATGCTCAAGTCATTGCGGGCGGACAGCCCGCAGCCGGAGCAGCTGCGCGGCTACCGGGGCGGCTACCTGGTGGCCGAGCGGCGCGCTATCGAAGCCGGGCTGCGCAGTGGCGAACTGCGCGGCGTGGTGGCCACCAACGCGCTGGAACTGGGCGTGGACATCGGCGGGATGGGCGCGGCGGTGCTGGCCGGCTACCCCGGCACGGTAGCTGGCACCTGGCAGCAGGCCGGCCGCGCCGGGCGCGGCAGTGGTGCCGCGCTTTCGGTGCTGGTGGCCTCTTCCAGCCCGCTGGACCAGTTCCTCGCCCGCCACCCCGAATACATTTTGGAGCGCAGCCCCGAGCATGCGCTGATCAACCCAGACAACCTGGTCATCCTGTTGGCGCACCTGCGCTGCGCCGCCTTTGAGCTGCCCTTCAGCCAGGGCGAAGGCTTTGGCCGCGTGCCCGCCGCCGATGTGCAGGAGATGCTGCGCCTGTTGGCCGAAGGCGGCGAGCTGCATGCCTCCGGCGACAAGTATTTCTGGATGGCCGAGGGTCAGCCGGCCCGCAATGTGAGCCTGCGCGGGGCGGGCAGCGATTCGGTGGTGCTGCAAGCCGCCACGCCGCAGGGCTGGGTACTTGTGGGCGAGGTCGACCCCATAGGCGCACACAGCCTGGTCCATCCCGAAGCCATCTACATACACGACGGGGCGACCTATTTTGTGGAAAAGCTCGACCTGGTCGAGAACGTCGCCTACCTGCGCCCCATCGAAGCCGACTACTACACCATGCCGCGCACGCGCAGCACGGTCTCGCTGGTGGACGACCGCGAGCAAGCCGCGGTCACTGCCGGCAGCAAGCACTTCGGTGAGCTGAACATCACCGAAGAGGTCTACGGCTACATCAAAATGCAGTGGTCCGGCGCCGAAATGCCCGGCGGTGGGGAACTGGACCTGCCGCCGGTCCAGATCAACACCTACGGCTATTGGATCGAGGTGGGCGAAGCGGCCGTGGAACGGCTGCGCGAGCGCGGCTTGTGGAGCAATGACGCCAACGAATACGGGCCCGACTGGCCGGCGATCCGCGATGCGGTGCGCGCCCGCGACGGGCACGCCTGCCAGGTCTGCGGCCTGCCGGAGAACGGCCGCCCGCACGATGTGCACCACAAGATGCCCTTCCGCAGCTTCGCCTCACGGCAAGAGGCGAACCGGCTGGACAACCTGATCACGCTCTGCCCGGCCTGCCACCGCAAAGCGGAGACCATTGTGCGCATCCGCAGCGGGCTGGCGGGTCTGTCCTACGTCCTCCAGAACCTGGCCCCGCTGTTCCTGATGTGCGACCCGCGTGACCTGGGCGTGCATTCCGACCCCAAGGCCGACTTCGCCGCCGGGCGGCCAGCGGTAGTGGTCTTCGACCAGATGGGCGATGCGCTGGGCTTCAGCCGCAAGCTCTTCGAACTGCACAGTGAGCTGATTAACAGCAGCTATCACTTGGTAAGTGAATGCCCCTGCGAAGACGGCTGCCCGTCCTGCGTCGGCCCGGGCGGCGAGCAGGGCAAAGGCAGCAAGGCCGAAACGCTGGCCTTGCTGGAAGAGCTCAACGCCAGCGCCAGCCCAGCAAACCCACCTTCGCTATAATTTGTCCATGTCCAGCCTGGCAGATCGTCTCAAAGCTCTGGGCGTGCAGATCGGCGCACGCGACCTGAAACCCCAACGGGGTCAGAGCCACGGCATTGAAAGTGTGCTGCCGGGAGAAGTCCACGACACAGACTTTGGGCCGGCGTTCGTGGTGCAGCACTTTTTGCCGGCCGAGCAGGCCTATGGCCATGGACCGCTGCGTTTCCCGGCCGACTTGGACAAGGTGGCCGCTTGGTCGCAAGACACGCGCATCGCCCTGCTGCCCGCCGAGCGTTTCCTCTTCTTGGATACGGAAACCACCGGCATGTGGGGCAGCGGCACGCTGGCCTTTCTGGTCGGCATCGGCCGCTTCGTGGAAGGCGGCTTCCAGCAAACCCAATTTTTTCTGCGTGAGCCGATCGAAGAGCGCGCCATGTTGGACATCGTCCAACGCAACATCAGCAACCAGGACGCGCTGGTCAGTTTCAATGGCAAGAGCTTTGATGTGCCTCTGCTGCGCGGCCGCTACCTGAGCAATGGCATGCAGCACCCCTTTGGCCAACTGCCGCATGTGGACTTGCTGCACCTGGCCCGCCGGCTGTGGCGCGAACTGCTGCCCAGCCGCGCCCTGGGTGACCTGGAGGTCAGCCTGCTGGGCATCGTGCGTGAGGAGCACGAGGATGCCCCGGGCTGGATGGTGCCCCAGCTCTACATGGACTACCTGCACACCGGCGACGCCCGCCCGCTGGCCAAGGTTTTCCACCACAACCACATGGACGTGCTCAGCCTAGCGGCCCTGCTGGAGCACTTGGCCAACAAGCTGGCCGCCCCGCTGGAGGCCAGCGACCAGCACAGCGAGCTGCAAGCCATTGGGCGGCTGTATGCCGACACCGGCTTTGCCGAAGAAGCCATTGATGTCTTCCAGAGCACGCTGCAAATGGATCTGCCGGTCGAGAGCAAGCGCCGCCTGCAAGAAAGCTTGGCGACCCTGTTCCGCCGCCGCGGGGATTACGAGGCCGCCCTGCAGCTCTGGGAGCAGGCCGCCGCTGAGGGCTACGTCTACGCCCATGTCGAGATCGCCAAATATTACGAGCATCGCGCTGGCGACATGGTCCTGGCGCTGCAATACACCCAGCAAGCGATCACGTTGATCGGCGACGGGGGACAACGGAGCCAAGAGCAAGAGTATTGGCAACCGCTGCTGGCCCATCGCCTGGAGCGCCTGGAGCGCAAGCTGGCGAGGAGCACTAGATAACACGCAGTGTGTCACTCTGAGCGGCGTGAAGAGCTTTCAATACGTTAAGTTAAATTGTCTGCCGGCAGATATCATACTTCGCCAGCTCACGTATCTTAGCACATGACTACAAAAGTTTTCGCCAGGCTTGCAGGATAGCTGCAAGCCTGCTCAGAAAGACATGCTTATTTCACCTTGCACTGGCGAGGAGACCAGAACTCCAGAACTTCCCAAATCCCCCAACCAGATCACTCACGTATCAACCAGGGTGAGCAGCCCGTTCACCACCTTCTATTGACCTGCCCTATACACGCGCCTAAGATGCCTCCATTAAATCAAGAGGTCGTCCATGAGCAGAGGATTTTCTGGCGCGGTACTCAGAGGCTTCGGCGCCCGGGACTACACGTTAACCGTGGTTTCCAAAACAGAGATCACCCCGCATTTTTGGCGCATTCGCTTTTCAGCGCCGAGCTTGTTTGAGGCCGTGTCCTGGGAGCCGGCAGCCTGGCTGCGTTTCTGGTTCCCAGACCCAGCAGGCAGCCGTCGAGAGTTCCAGCGCGCCTACACGATCGCCTACGCAGACCCGCCAAGCGGCGAGTTCGACATTGATGTGCTCATGCATCAACCGCCAGGTCCTGCCACGCTCTGGTTCGCGCAAGCCAGGCCGGGCGATATGATCGTGAGCACCTTCTATGGCTCACGCTTCCGCATGCCGCAACCCGAACCGGCGGGGTTCCTGTTGGTGGGTGACGCTTGTGCAACACCAGCCATTAACAGCATCATCAGCGCCATCTCCGCGCACACTTCTATCGAACTAATTCTTGAGCACGCCAACGAAGAGGATCTGCTGATCCCACTCGCCGCTCACCCGAAGTTGCAGCTGCAGCGCATCCCACGCACTAACGCCACCTCGCTGGTTGAAGCCATCCAACCGCGCCATCGATCAGGCTGGTACGCCTGGGGTGCGGGAGAAGCGGCTTCCATGAAGCTGCTGCACAAAGCGCTCAAAGACCGGCACGGGTTCACCAAAGACACCATGCACATCCAAAGCTATTGGCTCGAACCCAAGATGAAACCGCAGGAGCAAGAATGACGCACAACCACACTTACGGAAAGCCGGCCCAACTCACTCTTGAGGATGGGCGCAAGTTGCATTATTGGAAACACGGTGAGGGCGGGCCGACGGTGGTATTCGAGTCCGGCATGGGCTTCTCTGGCTACATCTGGGGCCAGGTGCAACCCAAAGTAGCGAAGTTGGCCAGCACCGTAGTGTACGACCGAGCCGGGCTGGGACGCAGCGACGACCGCAAGGGACCATCCGACCTGGCTGCGGCCGTGGCAGACCTGGCCGCATTGGTACGCAGCCTCAGCAGCCAGTCCCCGTTTGTACTGGTCGGGGCCAGTTGGGGCGGCAACATCATTCGCGCCCTCGCGGCTCAAGGGGAATTCCCCATCCGCGGCCTGGTACTGGTTGATCAAAGCGATGAGAACGCGCCGGAATACTTTGAGCCTGAGGGAAGAAAGCGGTTCGAGTCGATGACCAAGTACATGGTGCCCATGGCCAAGCTGGGCTTGTATCGGTTGATCGGCTTGGGAGTGGGCAAAAAGCAGCCCAAGGATGTGCGCCAGGATCTGCGGACATACGATTTCACCGTGCGCTCAGCCCAGGCCATGCAGGCGGAGATCAAGGATTTCTACAGGATATGCAGTCCATGAAGGACAACCCCTCCCGGCTGGAGGGCGTGGAGGTCAGCGTCATCAGTGGTACCAAAGTGAATTGGATGGAAAAGAAGCAACGCCCGGCAGTCAACCGCGCCCACAAACTGACGGCAGAGAGTCTTGCCCAAGGTCGCTTCGTGGAGGCCAGGAATTCGGGCCACTATGTGATGTTCGATGAGCCAGAACTGGTCGTTAGCGAGATTGCTCGAGTCCTGGGCGTGTAGCCAGCAACTGGCATAAAAAAAAAGAGCGGCTGCCATGCGGCCGCTCTTTTTAGTTAGCTCAGCGCTATTCGTAGCGCAGCGCTTCCACCGGCTGCAGGTTGGCCGCTTGGTTGGCCGGATACAGTCCGAAGAACAAACCCACCGCCATGGAGAACAGGGTTGCCAACAGAACCGAGTCGATGCCGATCTTCGGCACAATATCGGCGTTGGCGGCCGCAGCGATCGCGCCCACGCCCACCGAGATCAGCCAACCCAGGGTAATGCCGAGAATGCCGCCAATCAAGCTGAGCAGCGAAGATTCGGCCAGAAACTGGAACAGGATGTCACGCTTGCGGGCGCCCAACGCTTTGCGCAAACCAATCTCTCGGGTGCGCTCGATAACCGATACCAGCATAATGTTCATGATGCCAATGCCGCCCACCAGCAGCGAGATGGCGGCAATGCCGCCCAAGAAAATGGTCAGCACGCCGGTGATGCTGGCCGCCGTGTCCAAAAAGTCTTGCTGGTTGATGATGGTGAAATCATCAGCCCCCAGGGCTGTGCGGTGGCGGGTGCGCAGGATGTTGGCCACCTGCTCGCTGGCCTGGGGCACCGCATCCGCGTCGACCGCTTGCACCAGGATCACGTCCACGCTGCGCGGAGTGGAACGCTGCAGCAAGCGGGCCTGAGCAGTGGTCAGCGGCACCATCACGGTGTCGTTCTCGTTGCTGAAGCCGCCGGTTCCGCGTTCCGCCAGGATGCCGATCACGCGGAAAGGCTGGCCATTGATGCGCACGGTTTCGCCCACCAGGCCGTCATGGCGGCCGAATAGATCATCAGCCACCGCCGTGCCCAGCAGTACCACGGCTGAACGACCGAGCAGATGCGAGGAGTTAATGAACTCGCCTTCGCTGACCGACCAGCCCCGCACGGCTTCGTGCTCGCTGGTAATACCGTTCAGGGTTGTGGTGGTTGATTCTCCCCGGGCCGAGACAGTGGCACTGCCCTGCAACAGCGGAGCGACGTTGATCACCGAGGGCGCTTGAAAGACATCACTCAGGGCCGCGGCATCATCCATCGTCAAAGGTTGGGGGTTGCGCACTTGGTTTTGGCTATCGCCGCGCATCACAAACAGCAGGTTGGTGCCGATGCCTTCAATCGAACCGGCAATCGAGTCCTGAGCGCCGCGGCCGATGGCCAACATGGCGATCACGGCACCCACGCCGATCACGATACCCAGCACGGTCAGCGCCGAACGCAATTTATTGGCGGTAATGCTCTCGATGGCGGCCTGGAGAGAAGCAATGAAATCCATAATCACTTACCTTTACTGGCGATCTTCTTGGACCGGCCTAGTTTGCGGTCAGCTTCCACCTGGCCGTCACGGATCAGCACGATGCGGTCGGTTTGCTCAGCCACATCGGAGTCATGCGTGACGATGATCAGGGTCTTGCCATCCTGCCGGTTGAGCTTCAAGAGCAATTTCATAATGTCCGCGCCGGCTTTGCTGTCCAGGTTACCGGTCGGCTCATCGGCCATGATGATGGCCGGCTCATTCACCAGCGCCCTGGCGATGGCCACCCGCTGCTGCTGGCCGCCGGATAGTTCGTTGGGCCGGTGGTCCAGACGCTCGCCCAGCCCCACAGCTTCCAGCGCGGCGATGGCGCGCTGGCGGCGGCCCGCCCCCACGCCGGCATAACGCAAGGGCAGTTCCACGTTCTCCAGCGCGCTGGTGCGGCGCAGCAGGTTGAAGGTCTGGAAAACGAAGCCCACCTTGCGGTTGCGGATGTCGGCCAGCTGGTCATCATCCAGGTTGGCCACGCTCTCGCCATCCAGATGGTAACTGCCGGCGCTTGGGCGATCCAGGCAGCCCAGAATGTTCATTAACGTGGACTTGCCCGAACCCGAAGGCCCCATGATCGCCATGGCTTCGCCGCGGTTAATGTCCAGCGACAGGCCGCGCAGGGCATGCACCTCCACATCGCCCATCTGGTAGACCTTGCTCAGGTGGCGGGCTTCTACGACGCGTTCAGCCATTAGTTGCCGCCAAACATGCCGCCGTTCGGCGGGCCAGACAGTTCAAAGAGCGAGCTGGGTGGATTAAGCACCACCTGGTCGCCGACGGCGATGTCACCATCCAACACTTCGCTGTGGGCGTCCGAAGAGGCGCCCAAGGTTACGCGTACTGCTTGCAGATTGCCATTGCGTAGTACATAGACCACGCGGTTACCATCCAGCAGACGTACCGCCCGGTTGGGCACCAGCAGCACGTCGTCCAGTTCAGAGACCACAATGTTGACTGCGGCCGTCATCGCCGGGCGCACATATTCGTCAGCATCGTTCAGCTCCACCACGATGCGGAAGTTAACCACACCAGACACCGTGGTTCCAGCCAGCGCCACTTCACGAACGGTGCCGTGGTATTCACGGTCCGGGGCAGCATCAAAGGTCAGGGTCACATTTTGGCCCACCTGCACGCGGTTAATGTCCACTTCGGAAACTTCGACATCCGCCAAAAGGCTGGACAGATCATCGACCTGAAAAGCGGCGGCGCCGGCATTCACCAGGTCGCCCACCAGCGGATGAGCATGCGTGATCACGCCGTCAAACGGAGCCAGGATGCGGGCCAAGTCGCGGGAGGCTTGGGCAGCGGCCAGCCGGGCTTCAGCCGGGCTGGTGAAGTCCGGATCGGCCGCCTGCAGCGCGTTGTCATAAGCACGCTGGGCAATCTCCAACTGGGCCAGGGCTACATCCAGGTCGCCCTGGGCCACGGCGATATTGGTGTCGCTGGAGGTGCCAGAGTAGGCGTTATAGGTACGCAGAGCGGCATCGTAACGTTGCTGTGCCTCAGAGAAGCGCAGCAGGTAATGGGCACGTTCCAGGTTGTCTTCGGGGCGGTTGGCGTAGGGTTCATAGGCATCACGGGCTTTGTCCAACTGGTCCTGAGCCAACACCAGGTTGGCATAGGCCTGATTGATGTCCACAGTTCTGGCCGGGTTTGCCAAATTGTTCAAGGCCCGACGAGTGTCCTCGACGCGTTTCTGAGCTTCGGCCAGGGCCTTGGCCGCTTCAGCCACTTCCAGCGCCAGGTTGTCTTCGGCGGTTTGGAAGTCGAGATGTGCCAGGATTACATTCTGCGGCAGAGAGGACAGGCTCAACTCGGCCAACACCTCATCCGCGCCCACGGCCTGGCCCAACTGCACATTCACCTCTGCTACCTTGCCGGAAGTGCCCCAGCTCAGCACCGCGCTCTGCTGGGCGCGCACGCTGCCCGTGGCGCCAATCGTGGCGATCAGCGGGCCGCGGCTCACGACCTCGGTCTGATAACTGCTGGAGGTCGCTGGAGCAGGCCGGCCGAGGGTGGCCAGGAAAGCCACCACACCCAAGGCCAGCACGATCCACAGCCAGCGTTTGCGGACGAAGTCGAGAATTGGGTTGGGCTTCTTCGGCGGGACTTCCGCCGCGGCAGGTTGTTGCTCAGAGGATTCGATTTTCTTTGCCATGTACGCTTATTCCTTTTTGCGGGTTATGTGTCGCCCAGCTTTGTTGGCTGGAGCGTGTTGTTCCAGATTGCTGATCGCCTTGTCCAGCAAGGTCAGCAGTTGTTGCTGCTCTTCGACATTCAGGCCACTCATAAACTGGTTCAGTCGTTTTTGGCGCATCGCGCCTATCTGGCGTGCCAGTCTCTCGGCTTTCTCGCTCAAGTACAAATGCGTGGAGCGTTTGTCTTGAGGATCCGGCTCACGATGCAGCCAATCGTCCTGTTCCAGCTTACGCAAAGCCACACTGACCGTCGGCGCAGTGACGCCCAGGCGTTCGGCCAGTTCGCTTACGCGCAACCCCGGTTCGCGCCAGACCATGGCCAGCAAGCCGATTTGCGGCAGACTCAGACCGATGTCCGCTTTGGGCGAGCCGAGGCCCAGCTTTTCCAAGCGCGCCATCAAGACGCCGAACTGCTTGTGATTGGTGGAAGAAGCCATAATTAGTTAGTCTATCTAAACAACCTGCGTATTCTAAATCGCAATCGGCCGCAAGAGTTAATAAAAAGATGAGGGCAGGGTAAGCTGAGGTCAGGGCGAAGCATCCCCTTCGCTTCGCTCGGGACAGGGCTTCGCCCTACGACTGCATGTAGTAGACTCGCTCGCGATGCGCACCTTCTTAACCATCTGGGCCGGGCAAGTCGTCTCTGTGGTCAGCTCCGGTATGACCGGCTTCGCCTTGGGCCTGTGGATCTACGAGCAGACTGGCGAGGCGACACCCTTCGTGCTCATCGCCTTGTTCAGCTCGATCCCGCCCTTCATCATCAGTCCTTTCGCCGGCGCGCTGGTGGACCGCTGGGACCGCCGCAAAGTGATGCTAGGTGCCGATGCGGGCAACGCCGCGATCACCCTGGGCCTGCTGGCGCTGTTCGCCAGCGGCAACCTGCAGCTGTGGCAGCTCTACCTGGCGGCCTTGCTCAGTTCAGCGCTGAACATCTTCCAACTGCTGGCCTACCAGACCATCGTGACCAGCCTGGTGCCGCGCCAGCAATTTGGCCGGGCCAACGCCCTGGTGCAAACCGCGCAATCGCTGGGCGCCATCCTTTCGCCGATCCTGGCCGCCGCACTCTACGGCACACTGGGGCTGGGTTTCATCTTCGCCCTGGACCTGGGCGGCTTCGCCGTGGCCGCGGCCACGCTGCTGCTGGCCAAAGTGCCGCAGGTCAAACGGGCGCTGGAAGCTGGCCAGGCCAGCTTGTGGGCAGATATCCGCGCCGGTTTCGACTTCATCAAGACCCGCCGCGGCCTGATCGGCCTGGCAGTGCTGATCGCGCTGCTCAACTTATTGATCAGCTCCAGCACCGCGCTCTCGGCGCCAATGATCCTGGGCTTCACCAGCGCCCAAGTACTGGGCGCGATGCAGAGCGTCTCCAGCATTGGCTTGTTGCTGGGCGGCGTATGGGCCAGCGCGTGGAGTAACCCACGGCGCAAAGTGTTAACCATCATCGCTTGCTCGATCGTCGCTGGGCTGGGGCTGACGGTCAGCGGGCTGCAGCCCAGCCCTGTGCTGATCGCGGCAGGCTTCTTCATCTTCATGTTCCCGATCACTTCGATTAACGCCAATCTGCGCGCCATTGTGCAAACCAAGGTGCCAGAAGAGCTGCAGGGCCGGGTCTTCTCGCTGATCCTGATGACGGCCCGGGCGGGCATGCCGCTGGCCCTGCTGATGTCCGGCCCGCTGGCTGACCGAGTCTTTGAGCCCGGCATGGTGGTTGGCGGCGCGCTGGCCAGCGGCCCGCTGGGTGTCCTGTGGGGTGCCGGCCCCGGCCGCGGCATCGGGCTGATGCTTTCCCTCTCCGGCATCGGCATGGTGCTGGCCAGCCTGCTGATGTATGCCTACCCGCGCCTGCGCAACATCGAGCACGAACTGCCGGACTTGAATGTCAAAGAAAACGAGAAGAAATAGCAGGGGAGAGCCGGCCGCGGCTTAGCCCGCGCGTCCCAACCGCCGGCGTACGGCGGCCAGCGCTTCATTCAACTCCGGCACGCGCAGCAGCCAGGCGGCGCCGGTAAACAGGCCCAGGCCTATCGTCACTCCGCCAGCCGCCTGCAACCAGAAAGGCCAGGCCGCGGCCTGGCCCAGCCAGACCCAGAGGCCCAGCCCCATGGCCAGGCTGGCCAAGCTGGCCTGCCCCAGCCCGACCCACAGGCGGCCGGGTTCCAAGCCGCCCAGGCGGCGGCCCATCAGCCACAGTAAGGCCAGCATTTCCAGGAACGTAGCCGCCGAGTTTGCCAGGGCCAGGCCGCCGTGTGGCAGCCAGCCCCAGCGCAGGAAGACACCGGGCAGCACCAGGCTGAGTATGGCATTAAGCGCCATGGCGCCCACGCCGATCATCACCGGGGTACGGGTGTCATGCAGGGCGTAAAAAGCCCGCGAAGCGATCTCGACCACAGAGTGGCCCACCAAGCCTGCGGCGTACCACAGCAGCGCCCAAGCAACCAATTCGGTATCGCGCCCGCCAAACTCGCCGCGCTGAAATAGCAGCGCCACCAGCGGCCCCCGTAAGAGCACCAGGCCCACCGTGGCGGGCAATGAGAGCAGCACCACGCCGCGCAGCGTACTGGCCAGCGCCGTGCGCAACTCGGCGATGCGGCCGCTGGCGAACTGAGCCGAGAAAGTCGGCAGCGCCGCAATCGCAATCGCCTGGGCGATGACGATTTGCGGCATGGTCATCACCTGAAAGGCGATCGTGATGGCTGTCAGGCTGCCAGCCGGCAGGCCGGAGGCGATGATGGTGTTGACCACAAAGTTGATCTGCACCGCCGCCTGGCCCAATAGACGCGGGCCCATCAGGCGGGCCACTTCACGCACGTCTGGCAAGCCCAGGCCCAGCGTGGGCGAGTAGTGGCCTTTTAGACGCACTAGGCCAGGCAGCTGCACCGCCAGGTGCAGCCCGGCCCCAATCACCGAGCCCCAAGCCAGGCCGTGCACCCCCAGACTGGGGGCCAGAAAGAGTACGCCAAAGATCACACCCACCCAATTCATGCTGGGGGCCAGGGCCGGCAGCAGGAAACTTTGATGGGCATTCAAGATGCCCATCAACAGACCGCTGATGCCGAACAAGATCGGGGTGATCAACTGGATGCGCAGCAGTTCTGCCGTCAGGGCCTGTTGGGCGGGAGCAAAGTCCGGCACCAAGACTTGGGCGGCCAGCGGCTCGGCAAACACCCACGCCAACCCGCACAGCAGCACCAAAGCCAGGGTGATCAGGTTGGCCACGGAGGAAGCCAGCAGCCAGGCGCTGCCGCGCTTGTGCGTCTCCAGCAAACCGGTGAAGGTGGGGATAAAGGCCGAGGCCAGCGCCCCACCCGCCACCAGACTGAAGACCAACTCCGGCAGGCGCGCCGCGGCGTAATAGGAGTCCAGCGCGGCCTCGGCGCCAAAGGCATTGGTGATCAGCACCTGGCGCAACAAGCCGATCAGGTTGCTGAGCACAAAAGCGGCCATTACGGTGCCGGCGGCCCGCGCGATCTGTCGAGTGGCGATGGAAGCCATGCGGCGATTATATGCGCGGCGGACAAATGTGCCCCGAACAATAGCGCCGCTATCTCAAGTGTGTGGCCTTAACCTCTATATAAGGTAAGGAAGGTATAACCTTGGGCGTCTATCACTGGTCGCAGCAGTAAACTTAACCTGACCTTAGGAAAGACAAGATTTGCATTAGGAATATTGAAATAACTATTGACAAATTCAATGTTTCTGCTAAACTATGTTCATCAAAATCAAGAAAACGCTTTGTTTTGGTGAAAGATGGATCAAGGAGTACGAAAATGAACAACAAAAAACGCAGCTATTTGCAAATGCAGTTTGAAGAGGCCACACTGGAGAGCGGCCGTTACAACAGCGACTATGTCCTGCAGAACCCCGCTCCAGACCCAGTGACATTGCTGCAGGCCTTCCGCAATACAGCCGTACGCCTGGGTTCGGACTTCAACCGCCCACCCCAGGACGGCATGGGCGTTGCGGCTCTCAAGCACAGCTCTCAGAACTAGCACAACAACAACCGTCACAACTATTGTGACGGTTGTTGTTTTAACTTCTGCTTGACAAGAACAAATGTTTTACTACAATGGCACTGATGGGCAAAAGGCGTCTTTTCCTCTTTTGTTGGCAGCAGCCAGCTGCTGAAGCGCTGGCTGCTGAGTTGCGCCAACTGGGTTGGGAAGTGGATCTGGAGTGGCAGGACGGGGGGCGCGGCAGCCGGGCGGCCCGCCAACAGCCACCCGATCTGTTGCTTTTTGACCTGAGCCAGCGACCTTCGCACAGTTGGGCCACAGCCAAACATTTATCCGAGACGCCGGCCACCCGCGCAGTGCCCCTCCTCTTTTTGAATGGCAGCCCGGCGGCGATCGCCGAAACTCAGGAAAGAATTCCGCGGGCCGTGTTCATCCGCCAGGAAGATCTGCAAACCGCCCTAGAAAGCTATGCCTAGCATGAACGTCGCGCCCAACCGCTGCGCCTGGCCCGGAGACGACCCGCTCTACATCGCCTATCACGATGTGGAGTGGGGCCAGCCATTGCACGATGACCGCCAACTATTTGAGATGCTCATTCTCGAAGGCGCCCAGGCCGGCCTGAGTTGGATCACGGTGCTGCGCAAGCGCGCCGCTTATCGCACAGCCTTTGACGGCTTTGACGCCCAAGTCATGGCGGATTACGGCGAAGCCAAAGTGGCCGAGCTGATGAGCAATCCCGGCATCATCCGCAACCGCGCTAAAATTCAGTCTGCCATCGGCAACGCCCGCGCCTTTCTCGAGGCGCAAGCGGAGTTCGGCAGTTTCGACAAATACATTTGGGGATTTGTGGGTGGGCAAGCCGTCCAGAATGCCCGCAGCAGCCTGGGCCAGGTGCCGGCAGAGACCGCCGAATCGCAAGCGATGAGCAAAGACCTCAAACGCCGCGGCTTTCGCTTCGTCGGCCCGACGATCTGTTATGCCTACATGCAAGCCACCGGCATGGTCAACGACCATCTGGTCAGCTGCTTCAGATACACAGAGGTACAGCGTTAATGCGAGAGAGCCGGGTACGCCGCCCGGCTCTCACTAAGGAGGAGAAGAAGAGAAATCGCCCTTACGCCGATAATGATAGAGTAGCCTGTCAAATAGTGCTTGACGGTTACCCTACGTTTACCCCACGCTATTGGCACACTTGTGCACCTATCAAAATTAAAAGGAAGCCATGGATCTAGCCATACACACCCAAAATTTGGCCCGCACTTACAAACTACGCGGCACCAAGAAAGACGAACCGCGTGAATTGGTGGCCCTCAAAGACATCAACATGGATGTGCGCCGCGGCGAGCTGTTTGGCCTGCTTGGCCCCAACGGCGCCGGCAAGACCACGCTGATCAAGATCCTGACCACCCTGCTGGCCCCTACTTCGGGCAAGGCGCTGGTGGCTGGCTACGATGTGGCGGCCGAACCGCACAAAGTGCGCCCGCGCATCAATATGGTCTCCGGCGGCGAATCCTCTGGCTATGGCCTGCTGACCGTGCGCGAGAACTTGTGGATGTTCGCCCAGTTCTACGGCATCCCTTCCAAGCTGGCCAACCAGCGCATTGAAGAGCTGCTCAGCATTATTGGCCTGAAGGATCGCATCAACACCAAGTCTTCCGAGCTTTCCACCGGCCTGCGTCAAAAGATGAACATCGTGCGCGGCTTCCTCACCGACCCGGAGGTGCTCTTTCTGGATGAGCCGACCCTGGGCCTGGACGTCGAAGCCAGCCGAGACGTGCGCCACTTTGTGCTGGAGTGGATGCAGGCCCGCCCGGAGCGCACGCTGCTGCTGACCACGCATTACATGGTGGAAGCCGACGAGTTGTGCGACCGCGTGGCGATCATCAACGACGGGCGCGTGCTGGCTTGCGACTCACCCGCCAAGCTCAAGCAGCAACTGCAGAGCGACGCCATTTACCGCATGGAGGTCAGCCCGCTGAACGGCCTGGGCGCCGACACCCTGGAGAAGCTCAAGGGCGTCAACAAGGTCAACCATGAAGCCAAGGACGGTTTCTCGGTGCTGGAATTGATCCTGGCCGAGGATGACGCCCTCGGCAGCATCGTCAATACGCTGACCGGTAAGGATGTCCACATCCGCAATTTGCAGAAGCGCGAGCCAACCCTGGAAGACGTCTTCGTCAGCCTGGTGGGCAAACGCCTGGACGAGGTGAGCAGTGACACTGAAAGCTAAGGTCGAAAAGAACACCGGCGTGCGCTTGTTCTTCCAAACCGTGATCGGCCGGGCCTATCCACGTGTGATCGGCCTGCTGCGGGAACGCAGCTGGTTCATCTTCGAGGTGGTGCTGCCCGTGATTTCTGTGGCGGCCTACGTATTCATCTACCGCGCCATCGGGGCGCCGGATATTTATGTGGGCTTTGTGGTGATGGGCGGCGCTATGACCGCCTTCTGGCTCAATGTGCTTTGGTCAATGAGCAGCCAGATGTACTGGGAGAAGGAAACCGGCAACCTGGCGCTCTACATCATGGCTCCCAATTCGTTGATGGCCATCTTGCTGGGCATGGCCCTGGGTGGTCTGTTTGCCACGGCCCAGCGCGCCCTGGTGATCACCCTGGCGGGCAGCCTGCTCTTCAATGTTCAGTTCGAGGTCAGCAGCTACCTGATGCTCTTTGGCGTTTTCATGTTGACTATGGTGGCCTTGTACGGCATGGGCATGATGAGCTCTTCGCTGTTTTTGCTACTTAACCGTGAAGCCTGGCATTACGCCAACCTGGCCCAAGAGCCGGTCTATCTGATGTCGGGCTTTTACTTCCCGATCAAGAGCTTCGATTTCTGGATCGCGGCCGGCGCCTCGATCATCCCGCTGACCCTGGGTCTGGATGCCATGCGCCAGCTGTCTTTCGCTGGCGGGGAAGAGCTGGGCTTCCTGAATGTACGCATTGAGCTGGCCATCCTGGCCGTGCTCAGCGTGCTGTTCATCTTGGGCGCCAAATGGCTGCTGGAGTATATGGAAAGGCTGGCTATCCGTGAGGGCCGCCTGACGGATGCACGGAGGTAACATGCAAGTCTCAACCCCCGAAAGCCACCCGGCCGAACACGGCATTTGGACCCGCACGATGCGAGTGGCTGCCTGGCTGGGCTGGCAGATCGAATCCAACTGGGCCGACCCGATGATCTTCCTGATCTATTCAGTGGTCAAGCCGCTCTCCAGCGCGGCGATCTTGGTGGTGATGTACAGCGTCATTACCAACGGCGAGTTCAATAATCCGCTGTTCCCTTACATCTATCTGGGCAATGCTTTCTACATTTATGTCGCCGCCATGTTGAATGGTATCGCCTGGAGCGTGATCGAAGACCGTGAGCAGTATCGCATGCTCAAATACATCTACGTGGCCCCCATCCATGTGCCCAGCTACCTGCTGGGGCGTGGCTTTGCCAAG
This sequence comes from Anaerolineales bacterium, assembly GCA_026129305.1. Taxonomy (GTDB): domain Bacteria; phylum Chloroflexota; class Anaerolineae; order Anaerolineales; family UBA11579; genus JAMCZK01. Next base: position 30,398 of record JAHCII010000015.1, on the reverse strand, counting down.
TTCGTTTTCAGCTCGCTGGCTGTATTCATCATCATTGCGGTGGGCGTGATCTTTCTGCAGGTGCCGCTGGACCTGAGCCTGGTGGATTGGCCGCTGTTCCTGGTCAGCCTGGTGTTGGGTCTGGTGTTACTGGCCATGATGGGTCTGACCCTGGGCAGCATCATCCTCAACCTGGTGAACAACGCCAACTTCGTGGGCGAGGCGGTGGCCGGAGCGCTGTTCCTCTTCAGCGGAGCCATCTTCCCGCTGGACGTGCTGCCGACCTGGCTGCAGCCCGTCGGCTTCGTGGTGCCCATTTCCTACTGGCTGGAGCTGCTGCGTCGAGCCCTGGTGGGGCCACTGGCAGCCAACTTCCCCACCTTCAACGCTTTCAGTAATCTGGAACTGCTGGGCATCCTGGCCGGGCTGACCGCGCTTTTTACCGTGCTCGGCTTCGTGGTATTCCGCTATTGCGACCACCAGGCCCGCGAAAAGGGCTACATCGACCGCGTCAGCAATTTTTAGCCATGCCCGCCAACCCGCCGAGTGTGTTCTACGACAGCAAGCCCAGCCAAAAGCTGGGCTTGCTGTGGGCGGCGGTCACGGCTCACGGTGTGTGGGTCGCCAGCTACGGCATCGACGAGGTCGAATTTCTACACCACATTCAAGAGCGCGGGCCGGCGCGGCCACAGCGCAGTGCCACACAGCCCGCGCCTGCACTGCGCCAGATGGACGAATTCCTGCGCGGGCAGCGCCGGGACTTTGATCTGCCGGTGGACTGGAGCGGCATGACACCCTTCCAGGTGGCTGTGCGCCAGGCGGTGATGGCCGTACCCTACGGCCAAACCGCCTCGTACGGCGACATTGCCGCGGCGGTGGGCCGGCCGCTGGCCGCCCGCGCAGTGGGCGGCGTGCAAGCCCGCAACCCGATCTCGTTCCTGATCCCCTGCCATCGCATCGTTGGCAGCGACGGCAGCCTGCATGGCTACGGCGGCTTTGGCGGCCTGGAAACCAAGCGCTGGCTGCTGGAGATGGAAGGGGTAAATGAGGACCCCTCCGTGTCATTATGAGCTGGCTTGCAGCTTGCTGCAAGCCGGGCGAAGAAGTTTCATGCTGCCTGTAGACAATTAGTTAGTATTTCTTCAGCAAACAGGCTCTTTGGCCAGCGCATTGAAAGCTCTTCGCTTCGCTCAGAGCGACACGGGGAGCTGGAGGGACGGGCAATATCGAATATCAATAATCATATATTGATATTCGATAACAATTATGCTAGACTTCGGACATTCCAACACTCGAGGTCTCTCAGATGAAAAAACCTGCTACGTGCTTCCTAAAGGTTGTGCTTGTACTGATCGCTGCTATCGTATTTGTGGGGCTGCTCTGGTTTCCACAAATCGAGGGGCGAAATGCAAGTGCCGACTGGGTAACCATCTATTTCCGCGACCCGGTGCTGGCCTACGCCTATCTGGCTTCCATTCCGTTTTTTGTAGCCTTGTACCAGGCATACAAGCTGCTTGGCCTGATTGAACGAGGCCAGGTATTCTCCGATCAGGCGGTGAAAGCCATCAAGGCCATCAAGCATTGTGCTTTGACTTTGCTCGGTTTTGTTGTGATTGGTGTAGCGTACATCATGCTGGGGGTTAAAGACGACGACCGCGCCGGCCCAGTCGCTCTGGGGATCTATAGCGCCTTTGCAACCACCGTGATCGCAGCAGCGGCAGCCATCCTTCAGCAGCTGCTCGACAAAGCCGCAGAACTGCAATCCGAGAACGACTTAACCGTCTAGGGCGCCATGGCGATCATCATCCACATTGATGTGATGCTGGCCAAGCGAAAAATGAGCGTGACCCAGTTGGCCGAGGAAGTCGGCATCACCATGGCCAACCTTTCGATCCTCAAAAACGGCAGAGCCAAAGCCATCCGGCTGTCTACGCTGGAGGCGATTTGCAAAGCACTGGATTGCCAGCCGGGGGATCTGCTGGAATACCGCAGCGATCAAGCAAAGGGCTGACGCAGCCCGGCCTCAGAGCAGTGGCTGGCAGCCTGGCGCAACGTGAAACGGTATACTGAGGACAATCCGCACTGGGAGTGGTTTCCATGAAAAAAACATCCTTAGTCCTTATGATTTCTGTGCTGGCCGCCAGCCTGATGGCCTGCTCACTGCTGGGGGATCTCAACTTGGGCAGCCTGCTGGGCCAGGAAGCCCAGCCCACCAGCCGCCCCATCATCCTCGCCTCGCCAGACGGCCTGGGCGCCGATGAGCCGGTGCTCATCACCGGCACCATTCCCTATACCTGGCCCTTTTTTGAAGATATGAATACCGGCCCATTCGTCTTGCTGGAAGACCAGGCCGGGTTCGTTGATCGCGATGAAGATTTCATCTTCCCCCTGGAAAGCCAGGTGATCGGACCGGTCTGGACGCGTGAAGAAGGCGTGCTGGAGTACACCCTCACGCTGCCCAGCGTGCCGCAAGGCACCCTGGTGGATGTGGACAACAACGGCCGCGCCGATACCGGCTTGATGGTCTTTGCCGTGGCCTATTGGTCCAACACCTGGGGCGGCCCCTTCCTGGAGGAACGTGACGGCACCGGCTGGTCCGGGGCCTACTCCTCCACAGTGGTGAACTTTGACCGTGACAATGAGATCGAAAGCGGCTTGCTGGTCATCTACGCGCTGGACGACCAGCAAAGCTTCCCCACCGGCTTCGGCGCCGATGGGTTGCTGTTTACCGAGGACGACCCGGTGGCGCCTGTGCCGGCGGGCTACAGCTTTGTAGACCTGAATCAGCAGCCCTTCAATATCTTCAAGCAAGCCCACCTGGAGTTGGAATTGGTAGAGGGCGACCTGGGCCTGCGCGACTATTCCGATATGGGCTTTGGCGAGGCTTTCGAAACCTTCTTTGCCCGGGCTTCGCTGGAATACCCCTTCACTCAAGAGAAGAATGTGGACTGGCAGGCCCTGCACACGGAGTTCGCCCCCCAATTCGGCCGGGTGAGCAATTCACGCCAATTCTTTGATGTGATGCAGGCCTTCATGCTGCGCATCCCAGACGGCCACATCGGCATGACGCCCAATGGCGACGCCTTCTGGGAGCGCGAGGGCGGCGGCTTCGGCTGGGTGCTGACCCAGCTGAGCGACGGCCGCGTGGTGGTCGGCCAGGTGCTCGACACGGTTGAGGATGCCTCCACCAGCCAGCGGGTAAGCTCCCCCGCGGCCGAAGCAGGCGTGCAAGTCGGCGCAGAGATCATCAGCTGGAACGGGCAGCCGGCAGCGCAGGCCCTGGCGACCACGCCCTTGTTCTTCGGGCCGGCTTCCACTCCCGACGGTGAACTGCTGGACCGGCTAACCATGTTTGCCCGCATCGAACTCTTCCAGGCGCTGGACCTGGAATATCGCAACCCCGGCGGCCAAAGCATCAGCGTCGCGCTGGCCTCGGTGCCGGAATTGGACTCGTATTTTGCTTCCTACGGCGTCCCGGACGCGCTGCAGCAACCGGTCGAAGGAGAGATCTTCGAGGAATTGGGCATTGCCTACATTCGGATCAATGACTTCCTGGGCGACCCAGACCTGATGGCGCGCACCTGGGAGCACTTCATCGCCGGGATGAATGAAGAAGGCGTGGAAAGTCTGGTTCTGGATATGCGCTACAACAGCGGCGGCAGCATGGGCTTGGCTTTCGGTTTTGCCGAATTCTTCTATGACGAAGAGGTTACCCTGTGGAGCGGCGAATACTACAACGGCCTGCTGGAGGAGTTCAAAGTCTCCGAAAAGCCTGTGCAGCTGAAACCGACCACCGACTACTTTGATGGCGACATCATCATCCTGATCAGCCCGACCTGTGTTTCGGCCTGCGAAGGGTTCACGTATTCGCTCAGCTCCACCGGCCGGGCGCGTGTGGTTGGCTACACCACCAGCGCCGGCGCTTTCGGCGGCGTGGGTCTGGGGCAGTATCGCTTCCCCGGCGACTATGACTTCCAAATCCCCACCACCAAGTCGATCGACTCGAATGGCAACACCATCCTGGAAGGGATCGGCATCGTGCCGGACATTCTGGTGCCCTTTACTATGGACAGCCTGATGAGCAGTGAGGATGAGTTGCTGCAGATCGCGATCGCGGAGTTGCAGCGCTAAGATGAAGATTGCCCTGGGCGCCGACGAGCGCCTGCCCGTGGTCGAGCAGATCCTGCAGCGGCTGGCCGAACGCGGTCACCAGGTGCAGTGGTATGGTCCTCAGGCGGGGGAAACCGACCCATGGCCCGCGGTCGCCCGCCAAGTGGCCGAGGCTGTAACCAGCGGGGAAGCGGACGAAGGCATTGTGCTGTGCTGGACGGGCACCGGCGTCAGCTTGGCGGCCAACAAAGTACCGGGCATCCGCGCCGCCCTGTGCGGGGACGCCGAAACCGCCCGCGGCGCCCGGCTGTGGAACAACGCCAATGTCCTGGCGCTTTCCATGCGCCTGACCACCCCGGCGCTGGCCGACGAGATCCTGGAAAGCTGGTTCAAGACCAAGTACGAAGCCAACCCCGGGGATGAGGCCAACCTGGCCCTGCTCGATGAACTAGAAAACAGGCAAGACTAAACAACGCTTTTGGCCAGCCTTTTCGGGTCCGCCAAGGCGCTGGTTAATCTCCCACGTGGATTGTGTAGATCTCGCTGTAATCGCCCGCCGCGTAATCCCCAAAGCCATCGTTGAGCGGAACGGTGAAGGTGGCGGTCACCGCAAAGCTGTGTTGGCCATCCGGCCAATCCGTGAGCAGCACAGTAAGGAAATTGCAGGCAACATCGCCATCTTCATAAGTTTCCAGGTCCATGTTCTCCCGGCGGATTGCCCGACCGTTTACCTCCATGGACACTTGGATCTTGGCCCAGTTCTCGTTCAAGATATCCCTGGTGGTGGTGCACCACACATAGCCGTCCATCACAGCCTGAGAAGCTTCCATGATCACCGTATAGGTCAGCACACCGGGAACCATATGGTCTTCTTCGCTGTATTCTTCATGGGCAAATTCATACAGAAACGGCGTGCCGGCAAAGAAACTTTCCACGGCCTGAAAGTCGCCATTGACAGTGGGCGACCCAGGGACCGACCGACCTTCGAGTGGCTCGGGGCGAGGAGGGCCGCTGACCGCGTCGGGTGAGATCACTGGGGAACAGGCCACCAAAAGCAGAGCCGCGGCCAGTAACAGTATGGGCTTATGCATGTTCATATCGCCTCCATGCGCAGGTGCGAACCATGGCGGATTCTAGCACGAAGCGCCATCTTACTTGGCCAGGTTGCATCAAACGCGCTTACAATCTTTGGCGACCGACCATCATGATGAAAGTATTGATCGCAGACAAACTGGCTCCCGTAGCTGCGCAGCGTTTACGCCAGGCCGGGGTCGAAGTGGACGACCGGGCCGGCATCGAAGCCGGTGAACTGGCCGCCGCCCTGGCAGATGTAGACGGCCTGATCGTGCGCAGCCGCACCCAGGTGACGGCCAAGCTGCTGGCCCACGCCAGCCGGCTCAAGGTCATCGGCCGGGCTGGCGTGGGCGTGGACAATATTGACCTGCCAGCGGCGCACCAACACGGCGCAGCGGTGGTCAACACGCCGGTCTCCACCAGCGTGGCCGTGGCTGAATTGACGCTGGCGCTGATGCTGGCCCTGCTGCGCGAAGTGCCGCGGGCTGACAGCGCCATGAAACAAGGGCAATGGATCAAGAAGGACCTGCAGGGGCCAGAGCTGGCTGGCAAGACCTTGGGGATCATGGGCGTCGGCAACATTGGCGCCCAAGTGGCCAAACGCGCTACGGCGTTTGACATGCGCGTGCTGGGCTATGACCCCTTCCTGAATGAAGAGCAGCTTAGCCAGCGCGGCACGCAACCCGCCGAGCGCGAGCAGATCTATGCCGAGGCCGACTGGATCAGCCTGCATCTGCCGCTGCTGCCGGAAACGCACCACATGTTCAACGCCGAAGTGTTTGAGAGGCTTAAATGGGGCGTCTACTTGGTCTGTGCGGCGCGCGGTGGTCTGATCGATGAAGGCGACCTACTGGCTGCGCTCAATTCCGGCCAGGTGGCCGGCGCCGCCCTGGATGTGTTCGAAACCGAGCCGCCCGGTCACAGTCCGCTAGTGGAGCACCCCCGCGTGGTGGCCAGCCCGCACATCGGCGCCCAAACCGCTGAGGCGCAAACCCGCGCCGCGCTGGATGTGGCCGAAGAAGTGCTGAATGCCCTGACCGGAAAGCCCCTGCGCTGGCAGGTGAAATAACAAACCAGATTACACTTGTTGCTCTGAGGAGAAACCATGTCTAAAGAAATGGACCAACTGAAGGAAATTCTGGCGGAGGTCTCTGACCTCAACAACGCCAGCGCAGTGCTGGGCTGGGACCAGCAAACCTACATGCCGCCCCGCGGCGCAGAAGCCCGCGGCCAGGCCCTGGGCACGCTGGAAAAGCTGGCCCACGAAAAGTTCACCAGCCCGGAAGTGGGCAAGCTGCTGGATGCGCTAGAAAAGCAAGCTGCCTCCTGGGACCCGGATTCAGACGAAGCCCGTCTGGTCAAGGTCACCCGCCGCGGCTTCAATGACGCCACCAAAGTGCCCAGCACCATGGTCATCGAGCGCGCCGAGCTGACCACCATGGGCAACCAGGCCTGGCAGGAAGCGCGCAGCAAGTCCGAGTTTTCCATCTTCGAGCCGCACCTGGTCAAGCTGGTGGACTGGGCGCGCCGCTTCGCTGAGCTGTTTGCCCCCTATGACCACGTCTACGACCCCGTGCTGGACCAGTTCGAGCCCGGCATGAAGGCGGCCGATGTCAAAGCCATTTTTGACGAGATCCGGCCCAAACAGGTCGATTTGATCAAGCGCATTTCTGAGGCGCAGCAGGTGGACGACTCTTTCCTCCATCAGGAATTCCCGGAGAAGCAGCAGTGGGACTTCGGTGTGGATGTGGTGACCGCCTTTGGCTACGACTGGAGCCAGGGCCGCCTGGATAAGACCACCCACCCCTTCCAGACCACCCTGGGCGTGGGCGACCATCGCATCACCACGCGCGTCTACCCGGACTTCTTCAACCCGTACTTCTTCGGTACCCTGCACGAAGCCGGCCATGCCATGCACGCCCAAGGCGTTTCCGAGGACCTGAAGCGCACCCCGCTGTACGACAGCCCGTCGCTGGCGATCGGCGAATCGCAGTCACGCATGTGGGAGAACCTGGTGGGCCGCTCCAAGCCTTTCTGGGAGCACTACTATCCCAAACTGCAGAAGGCCTTCCCGGACCAGTTGGGCAAAGTGGATATGGAGACCTTCTACAAGGGCATCAACAAAGTGGCTCCTTCCTACATCCGCGTCGAGGCCGACGAGGCTACCTACAACCTGCATATCATGCTGCGTATGGAACTGGAAATGGCCATGATGGAAGGCGAAGCCGAAGTGCACAAGCTGCCCGTGTATTGGAGCGAGCTGTTTGAGAAGTATCTGGGTGTCACCCCGCCCAACGACAAGGAAGGTGTGCTGCAAGACGTGCACTGGTCCTTCGGTCTGATGGGCTACTTCTCCACCTATGCATTGGGCAACCTGGTCTCAGCCCAGCTGTGGGAAGTCATTGAACGCGACATCCCCGACATCTCGGGCAAGATCCGCAATGCGGAGTTCGCCCCGCTGCTGGGTTGGTTGAACCAGCACGTGCACGCCCCTGGCGCCAAGTTTGAACCGCAGGAGATGGTGCAGCGCATCACCGGTTCCAAGATCAACGGCGACGCCTACCTGCGTTACCTGGAAACCAAGTTCAGCGACATTTACGGCCTGTAGGCCGCTACACGCAAAAAAGGATGGGCCTGATGGCCCATCCTTTTTGATTTAACTGCCGCCGACAAATCGTTCAGGTTATGATTGCACCTGATGGCGAATATCTTGTTCGTGGACGATGAGCCACTCACTCGCAAACTCCTATTGCAAGCCGCCACCATCCTGGGCCACCAAGGCATCAGTGCCTCCACACCAGAAGAGGCCATGCAAATGGCCGCCGAGCATTTGCCGGACCTGATCGTGACCGATGTGAACCTGGAGGGCCGCCAAAGTCTGGAGATGATCGAGCAGCTCAAACAGAGCCAAGTCACTCAGGACATCCCGATCGTGACGCTCTCGGCCCTGGACTTGGTGGAGATCCAGGAACAAGCCCGCGCCCGCGGTGCGGTGGACAGCCTGGAAAAACCCATTCGCTTACAAACACTGTTAGAGGTTATTCGAAAGTATGCCCCAGAAGACTGAGAAGATCGACATCGTGGTCATGCATGGTGACCAGACCGGGGAAGAGCTTTTGCTCCAATCCCTGCGCTTATTGGAACTCGAGCAGTTCGGCCTGAAAACCGAACTGCATCATTTTGATCTGAGCCTTAAGAACCGCCAGGCCACCGGCAATGCCGTAGTGCACGAGGCCGGCCAGGCCATGCGCCAAACCGGCCTGGGCCTGAAAGCTGCCACGATCACCCCGGAAATCGCCGGCGACGTAGGCAGCCCCAACGCCATCCTGCGCAAAGAGTTGGACGCCCAGGTCATCCTGCGCACCGGCCGGCGCATCCCCAATGTGCTGCCGGTGGGCGGCGCCCATGCGCCTATCGCCGTGGCGCGCATGGCGGTGCACGACGCTTATGGCGCCAAGGAGTGGCGCGAGACTGCGCCAGACGGCGAAGAGATCGCTTATCGCACTTCGCTGATCGAGCGCTCCACCTGCCGGGCCGTGGCTGAATTTGCCTTCCAGTACGCGGAGAAGAACGAGGCCATCGTCTTCGGCGGCCCCAAATACACGGTCAGCCCGGTCTATGAAGGCATGTTCAAAGAAGAACTGGATGCCGCCTCCCACCGCTACCCGCATGTCGCCTATCGGCCCATGTTGATCGATGCTACGCTGGCCATGCTGCTGCAGTCCGGCGGCGAAGCCCTGGTGATCCCGGCGCTCAACCGGGACGGCGACCTGCTCTCTGACTTGATCTTGCAAATGTTCGGCAGCATTGCCGGCTCCGAGAGCCTGGTGCTGTCCTACGACAGCAGCAACAAAGTGCGCGCCGTGATGGCCGAGGCGCCCCACGGTACCGCCCCGGCCTTGGAAGGCAAAGACGTGGCCAATCCCATGGCGATGATCCTGGCGGTCGCCGCCCTGCTGGGCTACGCCCCCGGCGCCCGAGCCGAGCAAGCCGCCCGCGCCATCCATGAAGCCGTATTTGAAGCGCTCGAAGACGGCATGGCAACCACCGACCTGGGCGGCGACCTGGGCACTCTAGCCTTCACCGACGAGGTCATCCGGCGCGTGGTCAGCAAGCTGGAGGTATGGTCAACCTTCTAGGCCGGCCCAGCCTGCGCACAACGGCCAGCCTGGGCATTGCCTGGCTGGCCGTTGTGCTGTCAGCTTGCCAGCCGGCGCCAGTCGCCAGCGCGCCGGTGGAAACAGCCAGCCAGCCGGCGCCGGCGAATCTGCCGGTCGCCTCAGCAACGAATGCTGCAATAATCGAAGAAACTGCAATCTCCATTGCAGAGAAATTGGGCCTTCTGCAAGTTTCGGCCAACCCTCTAGCACCTGCCATGCTGGCAGTCAGGCTGGACATCCCTGAGGGAGCCAACCTGCTGCGCGTGGAGCTTTACAACCAGGCGGGGCAGCTGCTGGGGAGGCAGCTACTGGCGGCGCCCCAAGCTGGCCCCTTATCGCTGCAGATCCCCTATGAGGTCGGTGCTACACAGACCGCCATCCTGGCCGCCAGCCAACAAGATGTTTGGGGCCGCGTCTTGCGGCAGGTGAGCGCCGAGGTGACCCTGCAGGCCGGCCAGGGCGACGGCAGCCCTCCTGCCGTCCACCAAACCTATAGCATCGAAATTGAGCAGGCCATCCAGCTCCCCAGCGGCGCACTGCAGGTCAGCGGCCGCGCCTGGCTGCCAGCCAACCGCGGCACGCTCGAGATCCGGTTGCTGGACCAGGAGAACCGAATTCTGCTCAGTGCCAATCGTTTCGTTCAGGAAGATGGAAGCTTCGACCTGGAACTGGCGGGTTTCGCCCCACAACAGGAAGCCGTATTCCTGCTGACAGTAGCCGAGCAGCAGCAGGGTGTCATGCTTGCTTTGGACAGCGTGGAGATCTGGCTGAGGCCTTAGTAGGTGCCCACCAAAAAGCGGGCAATCGTGATTGCCGGTGAAAACACCAAGGTTTGCAGCAGGTCAATACCCATACGCGGCAGCACAAACACCATCGCCAGCAAAATGATCGAGCTGTAAGGTCGCAAGTTTTCCAGGAAAGCTTTGCCGGAAGGCGGTAGAAAATAATGCAGCACTTTTTCGCCGTCCAGCGGAAAGAAAGGCAGCAAGTTGAACAGCATCAGCAACACATTGATCAGGACAAACACACTCAGCAGCTGATACGCGCTGGGCAACCACGGTGAAGTGCTAAAGGAGAACGCCACCCAACCCAGGCGCAGGGGAATGGCCGCCAAAGCCGCCAGTAACAAATTGGATGCCGGGCCGGCCAAGGCGACCAACATGGGGGCCGCGGGAGAGCGGCGCTGCAGGGCGTACAGGTCCACCATCACCGGGCGCGCCCAGCCAAAGCCGGCCACCAAGAGCAGCAATGAACCCAGGGGATCCAAGTGAACCAGGGGGTTTAACGTCAAGCGGCCTTGGCGACGAGGTGTATCATCGCCAAAGTAGTCCGCCGTCCAGGCGTGGGCAAATTCGTGAACTGTGAAAGCAGCCACCAGCACGATGGCGCGGCTAATCAAATCGGGCAATGTCACGTCAAAGAGCATGGAAGCAGGATTATAGCATGCGGGGGTTATAATGCCGCGCACGCCCTCTAAGGGGTGAAACCATCATGCTGCCAGACCTAAAACTCGATGATTTGGTGCGCCTACGCAAAACGCACCCCTGCGGCAGCACCGACTGGAAAGTCGTCCGCCTGGGCGCAGACATTGGCCTGGTGTGCTTGGGCTGCGGCCGTCGCGTGCTGCTGGAGCGCCGCGAGCTGGCCAAGCGCCTCAAAACCTTATTGCCGCCCTCAGCTCCGGAAGCTTAATGCCCACGCTCTTCTTGGTTGCCACGCCCATCGGGAATCTGGAGGATTTTAGTCCGCGTGCCCGACGCATCTTGAGCGAAGTGCAGCTGATCGCCGCCGAAGACACCCGCCACAGCCGTAAACTGCTCAGTCACTTTGGCATCCAAACTCCGCTAACCAGCTATTTTGCCCACAACGAACGCGTCAAACTTGACAAGATCATGGAAACGCTCGCCCACGGCGATGTGGCCCTGATCTCGGACGCCGGTATGCCGGGCATCAATGATCCAGGCTATCTGCTGGTCCAGGCCGCGTTGCAAGCCGGCCACCCGGTCAGCCCGGTGCCTGGCCCCAGCGCACCCGTGGCGGCCCTGGCCGCCTCCGGGCTGCCCAGCGACCAGTTCCTCTACTTGGGCTATCCGGCGCGCAAGGCCGGTGAACGCCGCCAGGAATTCGAACGCGTGGCCGCCCTGCCCTATACACTGGTCTTCTTGGAATCACCGCACCGGTTGTTGGCCACTCTACAGGACCTGCTGGTCACACTCGGTGACCGCCAGGTGGCCGTGGCTGCCGAGATCTCCAAACTATATGAACGTTTTTGGCGCGGGGCACTCAGTGAAGCGGTCAGCATCTTCGCTCAGGAACCCGCTCGGGGGGAATTCACCCTGGTGGTGGCGGGGGCAATCCCAGGTTCAGAAGCCTGGGATGAGGCGCGTGTGCGCGCCGAGCTGCAAGCTGCCAGCGATGAGCCACCCTCATCGCTGGCCCGGCGGGTGGCCGCCCAGGCCGGCTGGCCGCGCAGCAAAGTGTACGATCTGCTGCGCAGCCTGCAAGACGACTAAAATTTGCCAGTATGATTGGCCCGAATTGGAAAGACGCATGAACCTCAACGATCTGGAGCACATCAAGAAAACCGACCCCCAGGGAATGATCCAGCACATCAACGGGCTGCCAGAGCAGCTGGCCGCCGCCTGGGAACTGGGCCAGCAGTTGGCCCTGCCGAACTGGCAGGGCATCCGCCAAGTGCTGGTCGCCGGCATGGGCGGCTCAGCCATCGGCTCCGACCTGCTGGCCGCGAACGCGGAACCCAGCCTGCGCGCCAGCTGGACCACCTGGCGCGACTATGGGTTGCCCGGCTGGGCGGCGGGTGAAGACACGCTGGTGGTGTGTTCCTCGCACTCGGGCAACACCGAAGAGACACTGAGCAGCTTCGAGGCTGCCAGGGCCGCAGGCTGCCGGATGCTGTGCATCAGCACCGGCGGCAAGCTCGCCGCCCTAGCCGGCGCAGCGGGCATCCCTGCCTGGCGCTTCGAGCACGCTTTCCAACCGCGCACCGCCGTGGGTTATTCGTTTGGGCTGCTGCTGGCGCTGGCGGCGCGCCTGGACCTGCTACCGGATCCTTCCGCCGAAGTGGCGGCCACCGTGGCTGCCATGCAAACCCAGCGTGCCGATCTGCTGCCTGAGGTCCCCGACATCCAAAACTCCTCCAAGCGCATGGGCGGCCAGCTGATGGGCCGCTGGGTGACCGTATACGGCGCCGGCCTGATGGCGCCTGTGGCACGGCGCTGGAAAGCGCAGATCAACGAGAACGCCAAGGCTCAGGCCAGCTACGAAGTGCTCCCCGAAGCCAACCACAACACGTTGCAGGGCCTGCTGCAACCAGAGGGCCAGTTCGACGCCACTATGACCCTGTTCCTGCAGGCAGCGGGCAACCACACTCGCAACGAACGCCGCGCCGAGCTGACCCGCATGGCTACCATGCTGGAAGGCCAAAATACGGACGTGATCCATGGCAGCGGCGAAGGTCGCATGGCCCAAATCTGGACCGCGCTGCACTACGGAGATTACGTCAGTTTCTATCTGGCGATGGCCTATGGCATTGACCCCACACCCGTCCCGGCGCTGGCCGAGCTCAAGAATCAAATGAGCCAGGAATAACCTCAGCATCCATGAAAGAACTTGACGCCCGGCCAGGGCCGTATAGTTTCCCACTGCTTAGCCTGGCGCTTTGTATTTTGGCTTATGGCTTGCTCAGTCCTTGGCTAGGCTTGTACTGGGACGACTGGCCGCTGACCTGGTTTTCGCACGAGTTTGGCCCGGGCTCGTTTGTCGACTTCGCCCCCTATCGGCCTGCTTCCGGCTGGCTGTACAGCCTTTCTTTCCTCCTTTTAGGCGAAAATCCTCTGGCTTGGCACCTGTACGCGCTGTTGTGGCGCTGGCTAAGCGTGCTGGCCTTTTGGCAATTGCTCCGCCTGGCCGGCGGGCGGGGACGCTGGCCGCAGATCGCCGCACTGCTCTTTGCGCTCTATCCCGGGTTCAGCCAGCAGCCCATTGCCGTGATCTACAGCGTGTATTGGCTGTACTACACCGTTTTCCTGGCTTCGCTGTGCCTGACCGTGCTCAGCTTGCGCCGAGGCGACGCACGCATCGGGCTGCTGGCTGTGGCATTGCTCAGTTCCGCAGCCGTCATGCTATCTACAGAGTACTTCTATGGCCTGGAGCTGGCGCGGGGATTGCTGATATGGAGTTGCCTGGACGGACCCAGCAGGCAGCGCGCCATCCACAGCTTGCGCGCCTGGTGGCCTTACCTGCTATTGGTTGCCATGGTGTTTGTCTGGCGGTCCAGCCTGGCCACGCAGCCCGGCAATTTATATTCGCTCGTGTTGCTGGACAAGCTGGCCGCTGCGCCGCTGCCCACCCTGCTAAACCTGGCCGGCACTATGCTGGGCGACTTCTTTGAAGCCGGTCTGGCCGCCTGGGGCCGGGCCTTTGAGACGCTCGGCCAGCTGACCCCCGGTTCGCTGGCGGCCCTGGCCTATGGCGGCAGTGTGCTGCTGGCTGCCGGTCTGTGTTGGCTGACCTTGGGCCGCCGGGCAGAGGACCCACCGCCAACCAGCCATCTGCTGCCGTTTGCCCTTGGCGCACTGCTGTTGTCTGGGCTGTCCTTCTGGCTGGCCGACCTACCGCTGCGCCTGGCCTTTGCCTGGGATCGCTTTACGCTGCCCTTGATGCTGCCGGTCTGCCTGCTGCTCGCCCTGGGCGTCGAGGTCTTTGCCCGACGCAGCAGACCGCTGACAATCCTCGCACTCTGTGTGCTGCTAGGCCTCAGCGCCGGATACCACTTCTTCAACGCCAACGTCTACCGCGAGGAATGGGAACGCCAGCAAGCCTTCTTCAAGCAACTCGTGTGGCGCGCGCCCTACATTGCGCCCCACACCGCCCTGCTCAGCGTCGAAAACACGCTCAGCCACTACACGGACAACTCCTTGGTGGCCCCGCTGAACTGGATTTACAGTCTGGAACCGATCGGCGAACGCATTCCCTACTACATCGCCTACTTGGATATCCGCACAGACGCAGAACTGGCCGGGGACAGCGACCAGCCGATCCGCAAATCGTATCGCTACAACATCTTTGAGGGCCAGCCCGGTGATGTATTGGTGCTCTACTACGCGCCGCCTGCCTGCCTGCGTATTCTGGATCCACACCTGGATGCGGTCTTCCCCATGCTGCCGGCGCTCCTGGACGAACAGGTACCACGCTCCAACCTGGGGCGCATCGCCACTCAGCCAGAGCGCTCGGTGGTGGGCGATTTTGCTTATTGGCAGGCCCAGCCGGAACAGAGTTGGTGCTACTATTTCCAGAAAGCCGACCTGGCCCGCCAGCAGGGCGACTGGAACCAGGTGGTCGAGTTCGGCGAGATCGCTTTTGCCCTGAATGACACGCCCAACCACGCCGCTGAACGCACGCCGTTCATTGAAGGCTATGCCCTCACAGGCAACTGGCCGCGAGCGTACCAGCTGAGTCGGGAAACGCTGCGCATCAACCGCTTCATGCAACCCATGCTTTGCCGGCTGTGGCAGCAGATCGCCGAGAACACGCCAGTATCCCCAGAGCGGGCCGAGATACTGGCAAAAGTCGAGGAAGACCTAACCTGCGGACTCTCCCGATAAATAAAAACGCCGCCCTAGGGGCGGCGTTTTTTACTCGGATTTGCGTGCACGCGTCTTCTTGGGTGGAGTCGCCTCCACATAAGGTTCTTCGGGCACGATCAGCCACATCACCAGGTAGACCAGCGGGCCAGCACCCCACATGATCAAAGCAAAGGCGAACAGCAGACGCACCAGCGTCGGGTCGATTTCCAGGTAGTCACCAAGACCAGCGGCTACACCGCCTAACATACGGTTATGGTGAGAGCGATACAAACGTTTAACTGTCGTCACGAATATCTCCTTTCATTAATCTATACGGAGATTTGGAACAGAAAGTTACAGCGGCTTTAGTCGCCGATCCACTCGATGATCGTAGCTTCACCCTGACCCACGCCCACACACATGGTAGCCAGGCCGTAGTAGGGCCGCTTAGCCTCGGGCGCACGGCGGCGCATCTCATGCACCAGGGTGCCTAGAATACGGGCGCCGGAGCAGCCCAACGGGTGTCCCAGGGCAATCGCCCCGCCGTTGACATTGGTGATCTCAGAGCTGAGGCCCAGCTCGCGCATGACGGCCAACGACTGCACAGCAAAGGCTTCGTTCAGCTCCACCAGGCCGATGTCGTCGATGCTCAGTCCGGCGCGGGCCAGCGCTTTGCGCGTAGCAGGCACCGGACCCAGGCCCATCACCCGCGGCGGCACGCCGGCCGCCGCCGAGGCCACCACGCGGGCCAGGGGCTTCAGGCCCAGGGCCTGGGCCTTCTCGGCGCTGGTCAGCAGCAAAGCCGCCGCCCCATCATTGAGCCCAGAGGAATTGCCCGCCGTGACTGTGCCATCTTTACGAAAAGCCGGGCGCAGCTTGCCCAGAGATTCCAGCGTGGTGTCGCGGCGCGGGCGCTCATCGCTATCCACCAGGATCGGGTCGCCCTTGCGTTGCGCCACCGGCACCGCAATGATCTCACCGGCAAAGCGGCCGCTATCCATCGCGGCGACCGCACGCTGGTGACTCAGCAAGGCAAAGGCATCCTGCTCTTCCCGACTGATCGGCGTGTCGTCGTAAATATTCTCGGCCGTCTCGCCCATCGAATCATTTCCGTACTGTTCTTTCAGCACCGGGTTGGGGTAACGCCAACCCAGAGTGGTGTCCCACATGGTGACGTTGCCGTAGGCAAAGGTCTGGGCTGCTTTGGGTACCGAGTACGGCGCCCGGCTCATGCTCTCCACTCCCGCGGCGATGTACACATCACCCTCGCCGGCTTTGATGGCGCGGGCGGCCATGTTGACCGCCTGCAAGCCGGAAGCGCACAGGCGGTTGACCGTCACCGCAGCCACTTCCACAGGCAAACCGGCCAGCAGCACCGCCATGCGAGCCACATTGCGGTTGTCCTCACCGGCCTGGTTGGCGCAACCCATGTAGACCTCTTCAATCTGGGCCAGGTCAAACGGATTGCGCTCAACCAATGCCTTCAAGACCAGCGCGGCCATGTCATCCGGCCGCACGCCGGCCAGCGCGCCGCCCAGGGCGCCAATCGGAGTTCTAACTGCATCAATGATTACGGCTTCAGGCATGATCCCATCCTCTACCAAATTTAGCGATAGTCCATTGTAAATGATTCAAATTGGGGCTTTGGGTCTACAATGGGCCGGCTTACTCCAAGAGGTCACTGTGCCCCCTTTTCCGCTTGCCGGTGAACTGGCCGCCCTGGCTGCTTCACTGCTGTTCTCCATCGGACCCACCTTCTTCACACTTAGCGGCCGCATCATCGGCTCGGCAGTGCTTAACCGCAGCCGCCTGCTGCTGGCCACGACCGTCCTGATGATCATTCATTGGGCGTTGTACGGGCAGCCGCTGCCTCTGGAGGCCGGACAAGCCGCATGGGGCTGGTTCGCCCTGTCCGGCGTGATCGGCCTGACCCTGGGGGATGCCGCCCTGTTCCAGGCCTTCGTGCAAATTGGCCCGCGGCTGAGCATGCTGGTCTACAGCCTGGCGCCGATCCTGACAGCCCTGCTGGGCTGGCTGTGGCTGGGCGACAGGCTCAACGCCCAGCATGCGCTGGGCATTGGCGTGACACTGCTCGGCGTGCTCTGGGTGGTCTCTGAACGCCAGACTGGCAACACGCAAATTGAGCCGCGTGTGTACGCCTCAGGGCTGTTCCTGGCTTTTCTGGGCGCCATCGGCCAGGCGGTGGGCCTGGTGGCAGCCCGGCAAGGCTTTGCGGGCGACCTGGCCGTGCTTTCCGGGCAGGTGCTGCGCATGGGCTCAGCGGCTGTAGCAATCTGGCTGCTGACCTTGTTCAGCGGGCAGGTGCGCCACACAATCCAGACCCTGCGCAGCAATCCACTGGGCGTGCGCTTCATGATGCTGGCCGTGGTCTTTGGCCCCGTCTTGGGAGTTTGGTTCTCGCTGGCTTCGGTTAAATACGCCGCCAACATAGGTGTGGCCAGCACGTTGCAGTCCCTGCCGCCGATTTTCCTGATCCCGATTGGCTACTTCTTCTTCAAGGAACGGGTCACTGGACGGGCGATCGTGGGTACGCTGCTAGCCCTTTCGGGTGTCGGCATCCTATTCCTTTTATAATGCCCAACATGCACACTCTCTTATCCGGCGTCTACGCCGCAGCGGTCACTCCCTGCAACCAAGCTGGCGAATTCGACCCGTCAGGCTTGCATCTTTTGCTGGACTTCCTGGCCAGCCGCGGCTGCCACGGCAGCCTGCTGCTGGGCACCACCGGCGAAGGGCCGTCCTTCTCAACCGGCGAACGGCTGGCGATATGGCAGGCCGCCGCAAACTGGCGGAAGTCACATGCGAGCTTCCGCCTAATGGCCGGCACCGGCACCCCCAGCCTCAGCGAAACCATTGAACTCACCCAAACCGCCTTCGGCTTGGGCTTTGAGGCCGTGGTGGTGCTGCCGCCGTATTTCATCCGCAATGCCAGCCAGGAAGGCCTGTTTGACTGGTATGCAGCCGTGATCGAGCTGGCCGTGCCGGATGACCGCACACTGCTGGGCTATCACATCCCGGCGGTCAGCGGCGTGGCCCTGCCGCTCAGTCTGCTGCGGCGCCTGAGCGAGGTTTTTGGCAGCAAGTTCGGCGGCCTCAAGGATTCTTCCGGGAGCCTCGAGTCGGCCCAAGACTACATCCGCGGCCTGCCGGGCAAAGCCGTGCTGGTGGGCAGCGACAAGCTGCTCAGCGCCGGCCTGGCAGCCGGGGCAACAGGCTGCATCACGGCTCTGGCCAACCTGAACTCCGCCGAAGCGCGCGCTATTTATGATGCGCATCTGGCCGGTCAGGAGACAGCCGCCATGCAGGCAGCCCTGGACCTGCGCCGGGCCGCGCTCGAAGCAGCCTCACCCGCGCCCGCCTATCTCAAAGCCATGCTGCACAGCCTGCACGGCCTGCCCAGTTGGGCGGTGAAGCCGCCCCTGCGAGACTTCACTCCGGCGCAGGTTGACGCAGCGACCCAAGCCCTGAACGAACTGCAACCATGAGCCAACGCCGGGCCGAAGTGGTCATCTGCGGAGCCGGCATCCTGGGCATATCCGCCGCCTATTTTCTGACCAAGCTCGGCCTGCGCCAGATCATGCTGGTGGACCCGCAGGCGCCTCTGACCCTGACATCCGACAAATCGACGGAGTGTTATCGCAACTGGTGGCCCGGCCCTGGGGACGCCATGGTGGCGCTGATGAACCGCAGCATCGGCCTGATGGAAGAAATGGCCGTGCAGAATGGCAACCTCTTCAACCTGAACCGGCGCGGCTATCTGTATGTCAGTACGGCCGCAGACGGATTGGAACGCCTGCAAGCGGCCGCAGCCGAAGCCAGCCAGCTGGGGGCCGGTGAAGTGCGCCAGCACAGCCATTCCACCGCCGCCTACCAGCCACATCACCCGGAAGGCTTTGACGGCCCGCTGGGCGCGGATGTGCTGGATGGCTCCGCCGCCCAGGCTATCTTCCCTTATCTGAGCGCCAAGACTACAGCCGCCCTGCATGTGCGCCGGGCGGGCTGGCTGAGCGCCCAAACCTATGGCATGTGGCTGCTGGAAGAAGCCAAGGCGGCCGGCGCCGAGGTGGTCACCGGAGAAATCGCGGGCGTAGAAACCGCGGCTGGGGCAGTCAGCGCGGTTAGGCTGGCAGACGGCAGTCGGATCGATACACCCCTGCTGGTCAACGCGGCGGGGCCGTATTTGGCCCAGCTGGGCAGCCTGCTGGGCGTAGAGATCCCGGTCAGTAACGAGCTGCATCTCAAAGCCGCCTTCAATGACCACCTAGCTTGTGTGCCGCGTGAAGCGCCGTTGATCATCTGCGCCGACGAGCAAGAGCTGGACTGGTCCGCCGAAGAGCGCCAGCTGCTGGCGACCGACCCGCAAACGGCGCATTTACTGCAGCGGCTGCCCTCCGGCGCTCACACCCGCCCCGAGGGCGACCGCGCCGCCCAAAGCGTGCTGGTGCTGTGGGATATGCATAACCAGGCTGTGGAACCCAGTTTCCCGATCGCTGAAGACCCGTTGTATGCTGAGTTGGCCGTGCGCGGCTTGGCGCGCATTCTGCCCAGCATGGCCGCTTACGCGGCGCGCATGCCGCGCCCGCAAGTGGACGGCGGCTACTACACCAAAACGCCGGAGAACCGTCCGCTGGCTGGGCCGCTGGGTGTCCCGGGCGCCTATGTGATCGGCGCGGCATCAGGCTACGGCGTGATGGCCGCCGCCGGGCTCGGTGAACTGCTGGCGGCGCAAGTGACTGGGGCGGCGCGGCCTGAATACGCCGCATACTTCGCGCCGAGTCGTTACAATGACCCGCACTATCAGCACCTGCTTAGCGATTGGGGCGATACTTGGCAGCTGTAGGCAGGTAAGACAAGCCAGCCCGTAAGAGTCTTATAAGAAAGGCCTGCCGGGCTGCCGGGCAGGGTCTAATTGGTATAATCCCGAAATGTCAATTGCGAGAACCCGCAATAATCTTGGAGGCGCTAAGTGAATACTCCCCGCAGCCGAGTATCGTTACTATCCATACTCTTTCTTGCTGCGCTGGTTTTTATAGCTTTTTCCACCTACTACCAGCGAATTAACACACAAGAACCACTCACCATTAACCAGGTAGCTGCAGACATCCAGGCGGGTCAGGTGGCCCGGTTGGTGACCGATAACGACACCCTGACGGTGATCTACCGCAACGGCCAGGAACGCACGGCCCAGAAAGAGCCGGTGGCCACCACGATCGAGCAGTTGCTGGCCCTGGGCGTTACCCAGGAGCAACTGGCGACCAACCGCATCGCTGTGGAAGTCAAGCCACCCAGCTCCTCGCTGTGGCTGCTGACCGCACTGACTTACCTGCTGCCGATCGGCATCCTGGCTTTGGTGCTGTGGTTCGTCTTCCGCCAGGCGCAGGGCAGCAACAACGCCGCTATGTCCTTTGGCAAATCCCGGGCGCGCATGTTCACCGGGGAAAGCCCACAAGTCACCTTTAAGGACGTGGCCGGTGTGCAAGAAGCCAAGGTCGACCTTCAGGAGATCGTAGAATTCCTAAAAGAGCCTGAAAAATTCGTGCAGCTCGGCGCGCGCATCCCCAAGGGTGTGCTGCTGGTGGGCCGCCCCGGTACGGGCAAAACCCTGCTGGCCAAGGCGGTCTCCGGCGAAGCCGGCGTACCCTTCTTTTCCATCTCCGGTTCGGAGTTCGTGGAGATGTTCGTGGGCGTTGGCGCCAGCCGGGTACGCGACCTTTTCGAGCAGGCCAAGCGTCACTCGCCCTGCATCATCTTCATCGACGAAATTGACGCCGTGGGTCGCCAGCGCGGCGCCGGCCTGGGCGGCAGCCATGACGAGCGAGAACAGACCCTCAACCAGATGCTGGTGGAGATGGACGGTTTTGACACCGACACCAGCATCATCATGATCGCAGCCACCAATCGCCCCGACATTTTGGACCCGGCGCTGCTACGCCCGGGTCGCTTTGACCGCCAGGTAATGCTGGACGCGCCGGATGTGAAGGACCGCGAAGCAATCCTCAACGTGCACGCACGCGGCAAGCCGCTGGCCAAAGATGTCAAGTTAAACGTGATTGCCCGCAGCACGCCCGGTCTGGTGGGCGCGGATTTGGAAAACCTGGTCAATGAAGCCGCCATCCTGGCCGCCCGCCGCAACAAAAAGACGATCGGCATGGATGAGTTGCAAGAGGCGATCGAACGCAACATGATCGGCCCCGAACGCAAGACGCGCATCATCACGCCGGACGAAAAAACCATCGTGGCCTATCACGAAGCCGGCCACGCCGTGGTGGCGCATGCGCTGCCCAACTGCGACCCTGTCCATAAGGTCACGATTGTCCCGCGTGGGCGCGCGGGCGGCTTCGTGCTGGCCCTGCCGGATGAGGACTACACCATGATCAGCCGGGCCAAGCTGCTGGACCGCATGGCCTTCACGCTGGGCGGCCGTGCCGCCGAAGAGATCATCTTCGACGACATCACTTCCGGAGCTCAGAGCGATCTTGAACATGTGACCCGTGTAGCGCGCGAAATGGTCACCCGCCTGGGCATGAGCAAGGAATTAGGGCCGCGCGTGTACGGACAGAAAGAGGAACTGGTCTTCCTCGGCCGCGAGATTTCAGAACAGCGCGACTACTCCGAAGCGGTCGCCCAGAAGATCGACGAGGAAGTCCACAAACTGGTCGTGGAAGCCCTGACCCGCGCGCGCAAGACTCTGACCAAGTACAAGTCTCACCTACACAAAGTGGCCAAGAAGCTGATGGAAGTGGAAACCCTCAGCCGGGAGGAGTTTGAAAAGCTTTTCCCCACGCCGGTCCCCAAGCGCAGCGGCACGCCGCGCTTGGCCGGCGCCAACTCCCGTTGACCCAAAGAGCCAGGCAATGCCTGGCTCTTTTCTTTTTAACTGTAAAATACCGCTCATGCCATCCAGCGATACTCAACGAACTCTGGGCTCCTTTTTGCAGGAGCATGCAGATGCCCACCCCAACCAGACCGCGCTCACCTTCATGATTGGCGGCCAACCGCAGCCGGTCACCCACGCCCAACTCTTGGCGCATGCGCGCGGGGCCGCGGCCCAACTGGCCGCACAGGGGGTTGGCCCGGGGGATGTAGTGCTTTTGGTGCTGCATCATTCACTGGAATTGGTCTACTATTTTTGGGGTGCTACTCTGCTGGGCGCAGTGCCCTCGATCTTCGCTTTCCTGACAGAGAAGCTGGACCCGGATCTCTATCGCCAGCGCATTAAAACCCTGGTGGAGCACTCGGAAGCCAAGGCGGTCGTCACCTATCCAGAGAACAAGGCCGCGCTAGTGGAACTACTGGCCGGGTTGCCCGTGCAGCTATTGGTCGCCGATGGGGCTCCGGAAGCGCTGACCAGCCTGCGGCTGGCAACTGAAAGAAACGCGGAGGAGGTTGGCTTGCTGCAGCACAGCAGCGGCAGCACCGGCATGCAAAAGGGCGTGGCCCTTTCACACGGCGCTGTGCTGCGCCAGATCGCCGCGTACCGCGCCGCGATCCAGCTAGACCCGGAAACAGACGTGATCGTCAGCTGGCTGCCGCTGTATCACGACATGGGGCTGATCGCCGGCTTCGTGATGCCGATCATCACCGGAACGCATCTGGTGCTGATGTCGCCCTTCGAGTGGGTGCGCCAGCCAGGCTCTCTGCTGGATGCGATCCACACTTATCGCGGCACATTATGCTGGCTGCCCAACTTCGCTTACAACCTGCTGGCGCGCACCTTCCGGCCGCCAGAGGGGCTGGACCTAAGCAGCTGGCGGGCGGTAATCAATTGCTCCGAACCGGCACAGGCGGAAAGCCAGCAACTGCTGCTGGAAAAGCTGGCGCCTTACGGCTTCCGTGAAGAAACCTTGGCGGTGAGCTATGCGATGGCGGAGAATACCTTTGCCGTCACCCAGACCCCCATCGGCTACCCGCCACGCGTCGACACCGTGGAGATTGCCGCCATGCAGGAGCGCGGCGCGGCCCAGCCCGCCACCGAGGGCAAGCGCTTCGTCAGTTGCGGCCCGCCCATCGCCGGGGTCGAGCTGCGCGTCGTGGATGAGCAGGGGCAGCCGCTGCCGGAGCGCCGGGTGGGCGAGATCGCCCTGCGCAGCGATTTCATGCTGAGCGGTTATCACAACCGCCCAGACCTGAGCGCCCAAGCGCTGACCGCCGACGGCTGGTACTTGAGCGGCGATATGGGCTACCTGGCGGATGGAGAACTCTATATTACGGGACGCAAGAAAGACCTGATCATCGTGGGCGGCAAGAACATCTATCCGCAGGATATCGAAGCCATCGCCAGCCGCACACCAGGCGTGCATCCGGGGCGAGCGGTGGCGTTTGGCGTGTTTGATGAGCGCCAGGGATCGGAGAAGATCGTGGTGCTGTGTGAGGCTGCCGCAGACGCTGACCTGGATGAGAGCGAGCGCCAACTGCGCGCCGCCATCGTCAAAGAGACCGAAGTCACTTTGGGCGACTTTCGCTTCGTGCCGCGCGGCTGGATCGTGAAGACCTCCAGCGGCAAGCAGGCCCGCAACGACAACCGCGAGAAATATCTGCGCGAGTTCAGTTAGAGAGCTAGCTCGCCCGAGCTTCGATCAAACCGGCAAGTTGCTCCAGCGTATCGAAGGTTTCGGCGTTGAGTTCGGTATCGTCCAGGCGCACGCTCCAGGCCTGCTCCACGAACAGCGACAAATCCACCAGTGAGAACGAATCGATCAGCCCGCCGGAAATCAGCGCTTCCGTGGCGGAAAGCGTTTTGTCGGGGCGCTTCAAGATCTCACTGGTGATGTATGTGTTCAGTTTGCTGATGATCTCTGCTTTCATTTTTTCTCCAAGTCAAATAGCTCGGCCAGTGCAGTTGCGATCTGCTGGGCCAATTGCTGTGTGCCCGCTGGCGTCAGGTGAATGGGCGTATTGGTGAATTGGTCATTATCCACCGCTTGCCACAAGTCTGCGTAGTGCCAAGCCTGCCGCTCCGCCTCAGCTTGCAGCCACTGGCGGTACTGGTCGTATGCCCAGCGAGGGTAAAAGGAATTGTAACGAATATCGCTGTTGGCGCCGCGGCTGACAAACATAGGTTCGTTGATCAACAGCACGGGCGTCTCGCCGGCGCGCTGGATGCCAGCGGCCAGCACATCCAGGGCCAACGCAGTTTCGGGCAGCTCCGGCGGCAGAAACTCGCCATAGCGCTCATCCGCCTCCAAGTCGATGGCATGGCGTTCCACCTGCTCAGGAATGTGCACATCCACACCGGTGGCGGCCCACAAGACGCCGTACAACTGCAAGCGCAGCAGGTCGGCCAGGTTGCGCCGCTGCCCCAAAAGGCTGGCGCCCCAGGCATCCTGGCGGACGAAAGCGGAGTCGGCCGGGTCCAGCGGCAGGTCGTAATTGAGGATCAACGCTCCGGCGCGCTGCGGGTTGTGCTGCAGCAGCGGCGAGCTGACCTGCTTGCTCAGTGGAAAAGCTTCCAACGTCAGCGGCCAAATCACCAAGTCGGGCTGGTAATGCATGGCGTAGTCCAGAATAAGCAAGTCTTTGCTCAGCGAAATGGTCGGATGCCCTAGGTTGTAAAAGACCGCCCGGCGGCCATCCGCCGCCTGCAGGCCGGCGGCATTGAGCGCCGAGGTCAGGGTGTCTTTATTCTCCAGCAAATAGCCCCATACTGAAGAATCGCCGATCAGCAGCACGCGGTATTCGTTGGCGGCCTTGGGCGTGCCGTGCAGCTGGTGCGAGGCAAACATGGCCTTCAGGCTGTACAGGCTCAGGTTGTAGGCGCGGCCCGGGTCATCGCCATAGGGCAGTCGCTCACGCCCGGGCAGCAAGCCGTTGTACAAGCTCAGCTTTCCCAAAGCCGGCATGGGGTCAAAAGCTGCGAAGAGCAGGTTGACCAGCACAAACAGCAGCGCGGCCTTGAGGACGATCCGCAGCGGGGACGCTGGCGTGCTCATCGCCCCACTCCGGCCAATACGCCAAAGACATGCGCCGCATCTGCCGGCTGCGGCAGGGCAAACCACACCCAACCCAGCGCGACGAAGACTAAGGTGGCCAGCCAGCCCAAGCCGCTGGCCAGGCGCGGCTCAAGCGGCAGTGGCCGCGCTTTGGCGAACTGCGCCCACTGATTGTGGGCGAACAAGCCCAGCCCGTGCCACAGGCCCCAGGCCAGGAAGTTCCAGGTGATGCCGTGCCACAGGCCAATCAGGCCCATAGTGCTCAGCTGGCCCAGCAGCACCACCAACCAGACCGGCGCGCCGCGGCCGCGCAGCCAGCGCGTGAAGGGGTTAAAGAAATAGGCTCGGAACCACTGTGCCAAGGTGATGTGCCAGCTGTTCCAGAATTGGGTCAGGTTGGGCTTGCGATAAGGCTGGGTGAAGTTCTCTGGCAAGGTCACGCCAAACAGCTGGCCCAGTCCAATGGCGATGCTGGTGTACCCTGCGAAGTCAAAAAAAATGCGCAGCGCGTAAGCCGACAACAGCAGCCACATCCACAATGGCTGGCTGACTTGCCAGGCGTTGACTGGATTGAGCGCAAAGAAGGCCAGTCCATCGGCCAGGACAAACTTCATCACCAGGCCACTGAGCAAGCGCCGGCCGGCCGCCAGCAGCCCGGCACTGTCCAAGACAAAACCAGGCTGCAGCTGGGGCACAAAGCGCTCAACGCGCTCGATGGGGCCGGCGGTGAGTGCCGGGAAAAAGACGATGTAGGTAATGAAGTCACGCAACCCCACTTCCCCCAGGCGGCCGGCCAGCCGGTCACGCAGCACATGGATCAGCCGGAAAGCGATATAGGAGAAACCCAGCCAGCC
Source organism: Anaerolineales bacterium (assembly GCA_026129305.1). Lineage (GTDB taxonomy): Bacteria > Chloroflexota > Anaerolineae > Anaerolineales > UBA11579 > JAMCZK01. The sequence continues at coordinate 4,686 of JAHCII010000015.1, read as the reverse complement.
CAGGTCCAGCGTGCTGGCCAGCGCCGGGTCCTGCCCGCCCAGGCCGCGCAGCCAGGCGCTGGTCGCCTGCGCCAGCGGCGGCGACTTGAGCGCCACCAGCAGGCCGATCAAGAGCAGCACGCCAGAGTTCAGCCAAGCGGCCTGCCCGCGGCCCAGGCGGTAGGCCAGTACGGCGGCTGCGGCCAGGAGGGCCAGGCCGCCGGCCGCCAGTTCCAGCCCCGGCGGGCGGGCCGGGCTGAGCGCGCTGAGCGGCTCGACAAAGCGGGAGGCGCTGACCAGCAAGACCAAAGCCGTCAGCCCACCAGCCGCCCACGCATCCTGACGGTTCCAGCGCCGCGGCAGGGTCAGCGCCCAGACCAATGCCGCCAGGCCCAGGCTGGCCAGTGGCAGCAGGTAGGGTAGATTGCGCACGAAGGAGGCGGGCTGCAGCCAGAACGCCGCCAGCACGCTGGCGGCGAACAGCAGCCAGGCGCGGTCCAGCCAGCGGTACAGGCGGCCCGCCAGCAGGCCCAAGCCGGCAAAGATCAGGATCTGGGTCAGGGTCATGCTAAAAGCCCTGGTAGATCCATAAGGGGCTGGCGTCGGCCGTCATGACCAACAGGGCGATCACGGCCAGACACAATAGGACGGCGTAGAGGTTCTCACGAGTTAACAGAGACTTAAACATGGAAAGCAAAATTATAAAGCAGTCAGGCAAACGGTAAAATGCGGCATGAGAACCTTTCGAGAACGACTTAGCGACCCACGGCCCATCCTGCTGGATGGCGCCATGGGCACAGAACTGGAACACCGCGGTATCAACACAGATACGCCGATCTGGTCGGCGATGGCCTTGATCGAGAAACCTGATCTGGTGGAGCAAGTCCACCGCGATTATTTGGACGCTGGAGCCGAGGTGCTGATCACCAACACTTTCCGTACCCACCGCCGTAACTTGGCCAGGGTTGGCATGGGCGAGCGGGCCGCCGAACTGACCGCCTTGGCGGTGGCGATCGCTCAAAAGGCGGTCCGCGCCAGCGGCCAGGAGGCCTGGGTAGCCGGCTCCATGGCTCCGTTGGAAGACAGCTACACAGCCAATGCGTTGCCGTATGAAACTTATCTGAGCGAGCACGGTGAAATGGCTGCCCAGCTGGCTGCAGCAGGCGCCGACCTGTTGCTGGTGGAAACCATCAGCACGATCCGCGAGGCTGCGGCGGCCGCTACAGCGGCGCTCGCCACCGGGCTGCCTTACGGAGTCAGCTTCATCTGCAAGAAGGATGGGCGCATGTTCTCGGGTGAGCTGCTGGCCGAGGCAGTTGCCGCCCTGCAGCCCTTCACGCCCGATTTTCTGGGCATCAACTGCACCGCCGCCCCCGAACTGCACCTGGCGCTGGCCGAGCTGCGCAACGCCACCAATCTGCCCATCGCGGTGTACGCCAACCCCAGCCACACCGAAGACTACCAGCACTGGGACGAGACCGCCGCGGTCGACCCGCAGGTCTACGCGGGTTATGGGGAAAGATGGCTGCAAGGCGGCGCCCAGCTACTGGGCGGCTGCTGCGGCACCACGCCGGAGCACATCGCCGCATTGCACGACTTGATCGGAGTGGAGGATGCGTAGCCTGCCGGCCAACGACCACTTCATCCAGATCTACAAGAACCAGGCGGCCGCCTACCACCAGCTGATCGCGGCCGAAGACGCCGACGGCAACCTGCTGCCGGCCCTGCAAGCGGTTGCCCCGCTGAGCGGCGCACGCATTTTGGACCTGGGCAGCGGCAGTGGGCGCATCCCTCTGCTCTTGCAGGAGATCGACTGCGAGATCGTTGCCAGCGACATCCACCATACCATGCTGGTGGAACAAGCCGTCCAGGCCGCCGCGGCTGGGCGCCGCTGGCCGCTGTTGGTGGCGGACGGCCGCCGCCTGCCGCTGGCTGGCGGCTGGGCCGACGCCAGCATCGCCGGCTGGGCATACGGCCACTTCACGGGCTGGAGCGCCGACTGGCGGATCGAGGCGCAGCAGGCCGTAGCCGAAATGCAGCGCGCCACTCACCCGGGCGGTGTCATGGTCATTTTCGAGACCCTGGGCACTGGGGCGCTGGAGCCAGCCCCTCCGAACCCGGCCCTGGCAGACTACTACGCCTGGCTGGAGGATGAGTGGGGCTTCCAGCGGCGAGTCATCGCCACCGATTACGATTTCGGCTCAGTGGAACGGGCGGCAGAGATCTGTGGCTTCTTCTTTGGAGAGGAACTGGCAGCCAAGGTGCGCCAGAATGCTTGGAGCCGAGTACCGGAGTGGACCGGCCTGTGGAGCAGGATGGCTTGAGGCAGATTGCATGATTCCTTGACAATCACTTCTCTCCATCCTTATAATCATGGGTTGCTTTCACACTGGCTAAATTAGCTTTGGTCCTTTGGCGATACATCGCTCTCCCGATGTGCCATTCAGTTCCCGCTGCTAGAAGTTATACTTACCAAAAGCGTCCTCTAACAAAGCTTTGACGCGCCCATCACACTATGCATCAATAATGGCTGATTGTGCAGACTAAAATTTTTCGCTCACCCGCTCATTTGCTTTTATCTTTCTTGTCAAAGTACAAGGTGCAAGTATTCTTGCTCGGATTTCTTTGGCTCATCTCCGCTGGTTTGTCAGCAATTCAGCCACTTGTTATGGCGCCACTTGTAGAAGTAGCACTAGGAAGGCCAGAAACGCCTCAAGCAAATCTCGATAACGAGCAGGTTACTCTTTCTGACTTTGATCTAAACAATATTGACCAACTAATCAACAGTATTTTGAATCTGCAAGACGTGCAACCTTGGGACATCATACTGTTGCTCTCAGCGATTTTTCTAGGGCTCGTCGTTATGGCGACACTGCTTGAAACAATTGCTTTTTACGTATTTACTAAAGTGCGAGTAAATACTGTTCGGAATCTTCAGGATTATGTTTTTCAGCACATGCTCTCACTCTCGCTTGACTACTTCAACCAAGAAAGCTCAGGCAGCCTGGTTACACGGTTAGAACGAGATACGGCTGCAAGCGTTAACAGCTTGGCGAGTATCCTGCAATCAGTCACAATTGTCCCGGTACTGCTTGTTATCTATGGCACGATGCTTATACGCACAAACCTACAGCTAATGCTGTTGGTTTCAGGCATTGCGTTCGCCCAGTGGTTAATCGCGCGATTGCTGCGCGACCAAATCAGAAAATATCTGGTGGCTGAATTTGATCACATTGCCAACGTACGCGCTTACCTAACTGAAATTTTCCAAAACGTAAGGGTGGTCAAGTCTTTTGTGGCCGAACAATTTGAACAGCGCCAACTAAGTAGCAAGTTCGAAAAGATGATCCCAATACATATACAGCGCGCCTTATCCAGATATTGGCAGGATCCTCTTGTTGCCCTGATCAATGCGACAGGGAATATTGCAATTTTATTGCTCTCAGCTCGCGAACTATTAAACGGGAATTTAACAGTCGTCGGGTTTCTATTGTTCTTATATGTGGGAAGAGCGATTGTTGCGCCCATCAGCCAAATCGGCCAGATCTATCTCAATTACCAGGAAATGACTGCAGCAGCAACCCGAGTGTTTGGCATCTTGGGGCTCCAGTCAACTATTAAGAATGGTTCAAAGAAAATAAACGCTTTCAACAAGAGCATTTCCTTCAGGAATGTTTCTTTTTCCTATGGTGACAATGCTGTACTTTCCGAAGTCTCTATCGACATAGAGCGAGGCAAAACGCTCGCTTTAGTTGGACCAAGTGGGGCGGGGAAATCCACAATTACAGACTTACTCATGCGTTTCTACGACCCGAATGAAGGCGCAATCTTCATCGATGACCAAGATTTGCGCGAAGTTGATGTGGATAACTATCGTAGTTTGTTTGGCGTGGTTGCTCAAGAAAACCTGCTCTTCAACCAAACTGTAGCGAAGAATATCGCTTACGGACGTGAAGACCTTGCTCAAAGCCATATTGAAGTAGCTGCCGCGATCGCCAACGCCGCAGAGTTTATCAACGAAATGCCGGAAACATATGAAACACAAATAGGTGATCGCGGGGTGCGAATTTCTGGAGGGCAGCGCCAACGGATTGCGATTGCTCGCGCAATCGCTCACGAACCTGAGATCTTGATCCTAGACGAAGCGACCAGCTCCTTGGATACAGAGTCTGAGCGATTAGTTCAATCCGCAATTGATCGAGTAATCCAAGGCAGGACGGCAGTTGTGATTGCGCACCGTTTATCGACCGTGATCCATGCAGATAAAATAGTAGTTCTACAAAGCGGAAGGGTGCTTGATCAGGGCCGGCACGATGAGCTTTTCCAACGCTGTGCCCTTTACCGGCGCCTCTGTGAGTTGCAGTTCCAACAGGCACCGTCATAACAAAGTAATCATTCGTACTAAGGAGTGAGAGATTGTGAAAGCTCAGCTTAAAGAGGCCCTACGCCAGATTAAAGTGGCCTGGGCATTAAGCGGAATTCCAACATATCCGCAGGAATTACCTAATCCACCACTAGGATTAATAGACGAACGACAGGCTGCGATTATTGATGGCTTGGAGAGCGTATGTCTTTTTTTAGGTCCATACCGCAATTTGACCACGCTAACAGCCTCTATGCTGTCGTTGCACCCAGAATGTCAAGTCCTCAACCATGCGGGAACACGCGTATTCCCCAATAAAAACCTCAACTTCATCGAAGAGTATA
>JAHCII010000014.1 GCA_026129305.1 Anaerolineales bacterium | reverse complement strand
TCAGCAATTGTGATGCGCGGCCACTCACGGCCCAGGTCGATCTGGTGGCCCTGGTAGCTCAGCTTGGTGCCGCCCAGCACCTGTTGGGCAGTGAAACGCAGCATTTCCTCAGTGAACTCCATCACGCGCTGGTAGTCAGCGTAAGCCATATAAAACTCCAGCATGGTGAATTCGGGGTTGTGCTTGCGGCTTACGCCTTCGTTGCGAAAGTCACGGCCGATCTCGTACACGCGCTCAAAGCCACCCACCAGCAGGCGCTTGAGATAAAGCTCAAAGGAAATCCGCAGATAGAGATTCTGTTTGAGCTGGTTGTGCTCAGTGACGAACGGCCGGGCAGCTGCACCGCCGTACACTGGCTGCAGCACCGGGGTCTCGACCTCCAAGAAGTCGTGGCTGTCCAGAAACTCACGCAGCGCCCGAGTGATGGCAGCGCGCAGGCGAAAGACCTCGCGCACCTGCGGGTTCACCGCCAGGTCGGCGTAGCGCTGGCGGAAGCGCGTCTCCGGGTCGGAGAGCGTGGCGTGCCGCACAACTTCGCCATCTACGACTTCGTCCTTGGCGGCCGGTAGCGGGGTGATGGCTTTGGCGATCATGTGGAAGGCGGCCACGTTCAGACTGACTTCACCCGCCCGGGTGCGGAACAGCTCTCCACTGGCTTGCACGTAGTCGCCCAGGTCATAGTATTCCCGAAAGGTGTCCATCTGCTCGGCGCCGAGTGTATCGGCGCGCAGGAAGAGCTGCAGGCGGCCGTAGCCGTCCTCGATATGGGCGAAGATCAGTTTGCCCATCTCACGGATGGAACGGATGCGGCCCACCAGCGCGGCCTGGATCGGCGCGGCACCGGTCTGGCTTTCACTGGCTTCAAAAGCCTCCAGAGCTTGTTGGGTGGTGTGGCTGCGCTGCACGCGCGCCGGGAAGGGGTCCAGCCCGTGCTGCTGCAATGCCTCCAGCTTGTTCAGGCGGGTACGTTCTATTTCAGAATACTGTGGGTCGGTCATTGGTTGTCCTTCGTGAAGCATTATAAAGAAAAAAGACCCGCACACTGGCTCAGGTGCGGGTCTTTTATCGTGAGAGACAGAAAAGTTACTCGAGGTTCACGATCTTGACGGAAAACTCACCTGAGGGGGCTTGGATATCGGCTTTGTCGCCCACTTTTTTGCCCAGCAGGGCACGACCCAGTGGCGACTCGTGGGAAATCTTGCCTTCGCGCGGGTTGGCTTCCGCTGCGCCGACGATCAGGTACTCTTCGGGCTTGTGGCGACCTTGCTGCACGGTCACGCGTGAGCCGATCTCCACCAGTTCGCTTTTGGCCTTGCCCTTCTTCTCTTCGATCAAGGTCGCATTGGCCAGAATGATCTCCAGCTCTTTAATGCGGCCTTCGACAAAAGATTGCTCATTCTTGGCGGCCTCGAACTCAGGGTCCTCCACAAACTCGCCCAGACTGTTTTCGGCGGCCTCACGCAAACGCTCGGCGATCTCCTTGCGACGTACGTTCCGCAGGTGATCAAGCTCATCTTGCAGCTTCTTAAAGCCGTCTTTGGTTAGATACTCTGTTGACATAGACCCTTATTATGTAGAGGGCGCTCCATAAAAAAATTTGCTGTAAGCGGGCAACCCTCTCTCACCTCGCAAACAGCCCGACTACTATAGCATATCTGCAAGCCAAAATCAAGAACGACTGTTCTATTAAAGTGGCGAACGCAGTCTGGCTTGCTCCTGACTGGCGTGGATGTTACACTCGCCGGGTGGAATGGTTTTCGCAGTCTGACCCTCAAAAACGACAACGCCTGCGTTTTGTTCTGGCCATAATCGCTTTGGCTACGCTGCCCTGCTACCTGACCGGCTATGTGGCTGCTCAGTGGCGTCTGGGCCAAGTCCCTACGCCCACGGTAACCGCTACAGCCACAGAGACCACCACAGCCACCAGCACGCCTACCCACACCTTGACGGAGACGCACACTCCGACCGCCACACAGACCATCACGGCCTCCAGTACGGTCACGGCCACGCACAGCTCCATCCCGACCTCCACGCATACCCCCACACACACCCTGGAGCCCACAGCCACCAGCCTGCCCAGCGATACACCCCTACCCACACAGACGCCAGACGGCGGCTAGTGGCTGCTGACCCAACGCGATACAATCAAAATGATGTTCAAGAAGCCCTTGGGCGGCCTGCTAGCCTTGTGTCTCTTGCTGGCCGCCTGCGCCCCGCTGTCCGCCCAGCCCACTTCCGGCGCTGACCCCGCCTCAACCGTAGAAGCGGCTGAGCAGGCCACTCCGCAGGGCACCTCCACCAACTCCTCCGGCGTCACAGTGCTGACCGTCTGGCTGCCGCCGCGCTTTGACCCCAACACCGGCACGCTGGCTGCCAACATGCTGCAAGACCGGTTGGATGAGTTCAGTAGCCAGAACCAGCAGATCCGGCTGGAAGTACGCGTTAAGGCCCAAGAGGGTCAGGGCCGCCTGCTGGATGCGCTGCTGGCCGCCAAAGCCGCCGCGCCGCTGGCCCAACCGGATGTGGTCTTGCTGCCCCACAACCAATTAGGCGAGGCGGTCTCCAATCAAGCCCTATTGCCTCTGATGTCATTGACCGGCAGCCTAAATACGGAGGACTGGTATTCCTTTGCCGCCCAAATGGGCAAAGTGGATGGGCAAATCTATGCCCTGCCTTTTGCCGCAGACGCCTTGATCATGGTCTACCGCTCGGCGGCGATCGAGCAGATCCCAAAAACCTGGGATGACCTGCTGGGCAGCCAATACGCGCTGGGCTTTTCGGCGGCTGACCCGCGGGCCAATTTTGCCTGGCATCAAATCCTTTCACTGCCAGATGTCGATCCAACCGACAGCCAAGAGATCCGCTCAGAAGACTTGTTGAGCATGGTGGACTTCTTTGTCAATGGCAGTGAACGCGGCTTGTTCCCGTTCTGGCTGACGCAATACGAGACTTCAGAACAGAGCTGGGGCGCGTTTAATGAAGGCCGCGTCCCGGCGCTGGCGACTTGGAGCAGCCTGGCTTTTGACAGCCGCAATGTGGACATCCACGCCACTCCGCTGCCCACAGCAGACGGTCGTGACTTCGCCGTCCTGCGCGGCTGGGTCTGGGCAATCTCCACTGCGCAGACCGGCCATTTGGACCCGGCCACCAAGTTGATCGAGTTCCTCACGCAGCCGGAGTTCATGGCGCAATGGACCGCCGCGGCTGGCCTGCTGCCGCCGCGCCAAAGCTCGCTGGCCGCCTGGTCGCCCGATGCACGCCAGGTGCTGGCCAGCCAGATCGTGCACACCGCTGTGGCCCTGCCGCAACTGAGGGCGACAGACCCTCTGGGGAGCGCCCTGAGCCAGGCCACCGTAGGTTTGCTCAAGCAAGAACTCACGCCAGAAGAAGCCATGGCTTTGCTGGAAGAAGAGCTTTCCGAGCCTTAATCTGCCTGTATTGACGCTGCGCAAAGCCAAGTGATACACTCGCCCGCGGTATTCGCATGACGGAAACAAACCAGCCCACACCCCAACCTGAACAAGACAGCCCTTCACAGACTCCCGCCAGCCGGATCGACGCCCTGCTGGCCCGGCTGACCGGGAACCGCATTCCACTGACCTGGGCGCGCTATGGCGGCATTGTGGTCTTGCTGGTCTTCGCCCTGGTGATCGTGGGGTTGATGCGCAACTTCACATCAGGCATGCAGCAACTGCGCCAGGAAGAGCTGCGCGCCACGGCCCAGGCAATGGCTGATGCACAAATTGAGGCCGTGACCGGTGGCGAAGCCAGTGCGCTGATGCCCTCGCTTGGCGGGGCCAGCTCCCCCTTCAATTTGGGCATCCAGCGCCGAACCCAACCAGACACGATCATCCCCAGCCGGGCGCGTATCGATATTCAAACGTATACCGTGGCCCAAGGCGACTCGCTTTTCGCGATTGCGGAGCGATTTGGCGTCAAAGCCGAAAGCATTCTGTGGTTCAACTTCAGCGTGCTGCAAGACAACCCCAACTTTGTGGAAATCGGGCAGGAACTGCGCATCCCCCCTGTGGATGGTGTGCTGCACGTCTACCGCACCGGGGAAAACATCGAGTCGATCATTGACCAGTACAGTTACAGCACCGACCCCAGCGTGGAGGACGTGCTGGACTGGCCAGGCAACCGCTTGGATCCTTATGAGACCGACCCCAACAACCCCGGCCTGGCCGATGGGACTCTGCTGGTGATCCCCAACGGCTCCCGCGAGCTGCGTGACTGGGGCCCGCCGGCCATCAGCCGTGACAACCCGGCCGTGGCCGCTTACTACGGCCCGGGCGCCTGCGGCGCCATCGGCGCCGGCGCCATTGGCACAGGCTCTTTCGTCTGGCCCACCTCGGTGCGCCAGCTCTCCGGCTACGACTACAACCCACCCCTGCACCCAGCCATCGACATTGCCGGCGCGGAGGGCAACCCGATCTATGCCGCTGACGGCGGCGTGGTGGTGTACGCCGGTTGGAGTAACACCGGTTACGGCAACCTGCTGGTGATCGACCATGGCACTGGCTGGCAGTCGGCTTACGCCCACATGAATTCCGTGGCTGTAACCTGCGGTCAGAATGTGGGCCAGGGCGAATACGTAGGCGCCCTGGGCAGCACCGGCAACTCCTCCGGCCCCCACTTGCATTTTGAGTTGCTCAGCTTTAGCTTCGGTAAAGTCAATCCCTGGAGCTTCTTGCAGTAAAGAATTCCGGTTTGCCTTGCCCGCTTTTGAGGCAGGTGCTATAATCCCGGCTCGCAAGACAGGGCGCGTAGCTCAGCTGGTTAGAGCGCACGGTTCACATCCGTGAGGTCGAGGGTTCGAGTCCCCCCGCGCCCACAAAAACAAACAAGCTCGCCGCTAGGTGGGCTTCTTTGTTTAGGTCACATCCGAGAGGTGGCTTGACAGCCCAGGGTTCGAGTCCCCCGCGCCCACAAAAACAAACAAGCTCGCCGCTAGGAGCTTCTTTTGTTTAGGTCACATCCGAGAGGTGGCTTGACAGCCCAGGGTTCGAGCCTAAGCAGGCTGTTCTGCCCGCATGCGCCGGTATAGTTCCTCGATCCGCTGGGCCATCGCCTGCCACGAATAGTCTTCGGCTTCCCGCCGGGCACCCTGCCCCAGCCGGGCCAGCAATGGCGGCTCGTTCAACAGCTCGGCCAGCCGGCTGGCCAGTTCCATGCTGTGTCCTTCGCGCACATGAAAGCCGGTGACGCCGTCGCGCACCAGGTAAGCTAGGCCGCCCACTCGGCTGGCCACTACTGGGCGGCCGCAGGCCATCGCTTCCAGCGCCACCATGCCAAACGACTCGGAGTAAGACGGCATCACCACCACATCCGCCGCGGCGTAATAGCTGGGCAGGTCCTCCTGGCTGCGGCTCCCGAGAAATTCGATCTGGTCTTGCACGCCCAGTTCACGCGCCAGGCTGCGCAGCCGGGACATCTCGCTGCCCATCAGCTCCAGGTCTTCTTCTACGTCCCCGCCCACGATCCAAACCCGGAAATGCGTGCATGCCGGGCCTTCGGCAGCCAGCAAATGCGCGGCGCGGATCAAGCTGTCAATGCCCTTGAGCGCTTCAATGCGGCCGACAAACAGCAGTAGCGCTTCGTCCTGACCGGCGCCCAGCCGGCGGCGGGCGGCGGCCTTGTCCATCGGCTGGAAGTGCTGTAAATCCACGCCCGGGGGGATCACGCCGATCTGGGCGCTGCGCACCTCGTACAGCCATTGCAGCTCGGCCTGCTCGGCCGGCGTGGCCGCCACGACCTGGTCGGCAGCCGCCAGCGCCCGGCGCTCGCCGCGAATGCGCGCGTCGCTCTCGCGTTCGCCCAAGGCAGTAATGCGATTCTTGACCAGGCCTAGGGTGTGGAACATCAACGCCATAGGCACATCCCAAGCCGTCTTCAACTGCGCACCTATCAGGCCAGACATCCAGTAATGTGCGTGGATCACATCGTAGTGGCGACCCTGCTCATCCGCAAAGGCCAGCAGGTTTTCGGCAAATTCGGGGATGTAGTCCGCCAGCCTATTCTTCTCTACTTCGCCCGCCGGGCCAGCCGGCAAACTCAGCAGCCTGGCCCTTGGGGCGAAAGGCTGTTCTTCGAACTGCGTGCTACGCGTAAACACATCCACTTCATGGCCCAGCGCTGCCAGATGGGTGCTCAGTTCGCGCACATACACATTCATGCCTCCACTGTGTTTGCCACCCAAGACGGCCAGCGGGCTGGTGTGATACGAAAGCATACAAATCTTCAATGCAGTGTCTCTTGGAGCCTTAATTGTGCTGGGCTGGATCGCTCTCTTGTAGCATACATGTCCAACAGTTATAATCTCGCCTCACGCCTCGCATCGTGTGTCAGGCGTGCCAGCCACCGTAGCTCAGTTGGCAGAGCAGTCGCTTCGTAAGCGACGGGTCATGGGTTCGAGTCCCATCGGTGGCTCCACACACGAAGCCGGTTCTCACCGGCTTTTCTTTTGGACTTCTTCAATGCGCTTCAAGATGTGCTCACGCACATCCAGGTAGGCGTCGCTCAACTCCATACGATGGGCGCTGAAGAACAGCACCAACGGCAAGTGGTATTTGCCCTCCAGCCAAGCCAGGGCCTGGTCTGCATCGCCGCCGCCCTGCTTCAGTGCTCGGTTCAGCAGGCGAGCAAACTCCCGGCTGTAGACTTCACGGTCATAACTGGGCATCGTGACCGATTATACAGGCCAGTCCCTGCCGCGGGCATCCTTTATAATGGCGGCATGTCCGCCGCTCCCACTCCCCTCGTCATCGGCATTGCTGGCGGCAGCGGTTCCGGCAAAAGCACGGTTTCGCAAAGCATCTTGCAACGCGCCGGCCCTGAACTGGTCGCTTACATCCAGCATGATTCGTATTACAAAGACCTGGGTGACCTGCCCCCCACCCAACGCGCGGCGATCAACTTCGACCATCCCAATTCGCTGGAAACCGAGATGATGGTCGAGCATGTCACCCAATTGCGCGCGGGCAACCCCATAGAAGTCCCATCCTATGACTTCACAATTCATAGGCGCAAGCCGGAAACCCAGCGTCTGGACCCCCGCCCCATCATTCTGGTGGAGGGCATCCTGCTCTTCACTGATTCGAATATGCGCGAGCTGTGCGACCTCAAGCTGTTTGTGGATACGGACGCCGATATCCGCTTCATTCGCCGCTTGCAGCGTGATATTGAAGAACGCGGCCGCACGACCGAGTCGGTGATCAAGCAATACCAGGCCACGGTGCGCCCGATGCACCTGGAATTTGTAGAACCCTCCAAGCGTTACGCCGATCTGATCATTCCCGAAGGCGGCTACAATCAAGTCGCTATGGACGTATTCATGGCTCGGATTCAGGCCAAGGTACGTGAATACCAAACCCACTCGCCGAAAGGATAGAACATGTCTCAACAATGGAACACCGCCCCCCAGATGGAAATCGACCCGGCCAAGCAATACAAGGCCGTTTTCAACACCGACAAAGGTGAGATCGTCATCCAGCTGCACGCCGACAAGGCTCCCAAAACCGTCAACAATTTTGTCTTCTTGGCCCGCCAGGGCTATTACGATGGCACCATCTTTCATCGCGTGATCAACGACTTCATGGCCCAGGGTGGCGACCCCACCGGCACGGGCATGGGCGGCCCGGGCTATCAGTTCGAAGATGAGTTTCACCCGGATCTGCGCCACAGTGGGCGCGGGGTGCTTTCCATGGCGAATGCCGGCCCCGGCACCAACGGCTCGCAGTTCTTCATCACCCACAGCCCCACACCGCACTTGGACAATCGCCACAGCGTGTTTGGCCAAGTGGTTGAGGGCGAAGATGTGCTGATGTCCATCCCTGCGCGTGACCCGCGTGACAGCTCCGCCCCGGCCGGGCAGCTTCTGTCCGTGACCATTCAGGAGAGCTAAATTTTGGAGCCCAAGGACGGCTGGACTCTCCAGCGCGTTCTTATCCTTGTGGTGATCGCTGCGCTTAGCGTAGCGATCGCCTTTATCCCCCAGGAACGGCTGGAAAGCTTGCAAGGCTACGGCTACCTGGGCATCTTTCTGCTCTGCCTGCTGGCCAACGCCACCATCGTGCTGCCCACGCCAGCATTTCTGATCGTCCTGGCCATGGGCGCGCACCTCTCACCGCTGGGCTTGGGCCTGGCGGCGGGCAGCGGCGCGGCGCTGGGCGAGCTTTCCGGTTACCTGGCCGGCTACTCCGGACAGGCGATCATTCCAGACAACCCCACTTCCCGCCGGCTGACCGGCTGGATGGAGAACTACGGCGGCCTGACCATCTTCCTGCTGGCCGCCCTACCCAACCCAATCTTCGACCTGGGCGGCGTGGCCGCCGGCGCGCTAAAAATGCCGATCTGGAAATTTCTGGCCTGGTGCTGGCCCGGTAAGGTGATCCGTATGGGGTTCGTCGCCCTGCTGGGGAGTGGGCTATTGAACCTGCCCAATTGGCTAAACTAAGGAAACGTTATGAGCAATTACAACGCCATCGATGACTATATTGAGCGCCATCTGGACGCCAGCTTGCATGAGCTGGCCAAACTGTGCGCAATACCCAGCATTGCCGCCCAGAACCTGAACCTGGACGAATGCGCTGAGCTGGTGGCCCAGATGCTGCAAGCCCGCGGCTTCCAGACCGAGATCATGCCCTCTGGCGGGGCGCCGGTGGTGTATGCCGAGCGTAAAGGCAAGGCTGACAAGACGCTGCTGTTCTACAACCATTACGACGTGCAGCCCGCCGAGCCGCTGGAACTGTGGGACTCGCCGCCTTTTGAAGCCACGCGCCGCGAGGGCAAGCTCTACGCTCGGGGCGTCAGCGACGATAAGGGGCACTTCGTCAGCCGCCTGTTCGCCCTGGACGCGCTGCTGGCCCAGACCGATGAGCTGCCCTGCAACATCAAGTTCGTGGTAGAAGGCGAAGAAGAGATCAGCAGCGTGCACCTGCCCGGTTTCATTGAGCAGCATGCCGACAAGCTGGTGGCGGACGCCTGCATCTGGGAGTTCGGCTACGTAGACCCGGACGACAAGCCTATGCAGATCCTGGGTATGCGCGGCATCTGCTATGTGCAGCTGGAGGTCGAGCTACTCAGCCAGGATGTGCACTCCGGCCTGGGCGGCTCCATCTTCCCCAATGCCGCCTGGCGGCTGGTCTGGGCGCTGTCCACGCTCAAAGACCAGGATGAACGCATCCTCATCCCGGGCCACTACGACAACGTACTACCGCCCACGGAGCTGGACCGCCAACTGGCCGCGGCCCGCCCCTACCTGGGCGACGAGTATCGCCAGCGTTATGGGGTCAAAGAATTCCTGCGCGGCACCAACAGCCAGCCGGAACTGCTGCTGCAAGAGACGATGGAGCCTACCTGCACCATCTGCGGTCTGACCGCCGGTTATCAGGGCGAAGGCAGCAAAACCGTGCTGCCCGCCAAGGCCTCGGCCAAGGTCGACTTCCGCCTGGTGCCCAACCAAACACCTGAAGAAGTGCTCAAGAACCTGCGCGCCCACCTGGACGCGCAAGGCTTTGAGGACGTCAAGATCAACTACCTGGGCGGGGAAGCCCCCGGCCGGGTGGACCCTCGTGATCCATTCATTCAATTGGTGGCCAACGCTGCTGAAGAGGTGTACGGCTGGCCGCAGCAAATTGTGCCCATGTCAGGCGCCTCTGGCCCCAACCATGCCTTTATCCACCACCTCAAGCTGCCTGTGGCCGCGGCGGGCATGGGTTACCCGGGCGGCCAGGTACATGCCCCCAACGAGAACATCCGCGAGGACCTCTTCCTGAAAACCACCAAGCATGTGGCCCGGGTGGTGCAACAATTTGCCCAGAGCTAAGCTTAGCCAAAAAGAGCGGTGCCTTCGCACCGCTCTTTTTCTTAGTCAATAATGTAAGGCACTTCCACGATCACCACTTTGGGGGTGAACACAGCAGACGCATGCGCAGGGCATTGGCCGCCCGGGCATGCAGATAGCCATGCCACCAAATGCGCGGGATGAACTCCGGCACCACTGACCACTTCGTCCTCAGCCGACTCGGCCGCCACCGTCTTCACATAGCGCAACAAAGGCTCATAGAGCAGGCGGTAGGCGGAACCGAGAATGCCAGGTCCACGTCTTCCGCCCACTTCTGCCACTTCAGCATCAGTTCTTCAGCTTTCTGCGGATTGGTGGAGACGTGCACGGCGACCACATCATCGCTCAGCGACTTGGCGTAATTAAGCGCCGCCAAGGTGCCGCGATGCACCCCAGAGATGGGTACGACCACCTTCTGGCGACGAATCAACTTGGGCGGCTTATAGCGCCTTAAGGTCAAGTGTCGCGCCAGATCGTCGTAATGGTCGTTGACGGTTTGGAACAGGACCATGATCACGGGCAGGGCCACCACAACGATCCAAGCCCCTTCCTGAAACTTAGTGACCATCAAGATCACCATCACCCCAAAAGTGCACACCGAACCAAAGGCGTTGAAGAGCATCTTGACCACCCAATGGCGATCATAGGGGGGATTTCGTCCTTGGCTTTTCGCCTTGGCTCTGGGTCTGCCTTTAGGGAGTTGCCGGCCGGAGCGCCACCAATGGCGCGCCAAGCCAGCCTGCGAGAGCGTGAAAGAAAGAAAGACGCCGATGGCATACAGGGGGATCAGCCCAGTCACGCGCGCATTGAATAGCACAATAAGCACCCCGGCCATCACAGCCAGGGCAATAATGCCGTAGGAGTACACCAGACGGCTGCCGCGGAAAGTCAGCTGGCGCGGCAGATAGCCGTCTTCAGCGATCAGCGCACCCAGACGCGGGAAGCCCGCAAAGGCCGTGTTGGCCGCCAAGGCCAAGATCAGCGTGGTGGCGCCGACGACGCTGTAGTACAGCCAGCCGCGGCCCTCAAAGACCGTGCGGGCGATCTGTGAAACCACGGTTTCGAACTCGGAAGGAACAGCGCCGACTTCATGCGCCAGGAAGGTGATGCCCAGGAACAGCGTCCCCAGAATGACCGACATCCATACCAGGTGGTGCCGGCATTCTTGCTGCGCGGCTCTTTGAAAGCCGTCACCCCGTTGGAGATGGCTTCAATACCCGTCAAGGCCGTGGTGCCGCTGGCGAAGGCACGCAAGACCAGGAAGGTGGTCAGCCCGCTGGCCGCTCCGATCATCTCCAGCGGCGGGGGGTCGGTCAGCGCACCCAGCGAGTGGGTCAGCACCTTAAAAAGCCCCACGCCAATCGTCAGTACGGAGAGCGCGATAAAAAGGAAAGAAGGCACCGGAAGCAGCGAACCTGACTCGCGCACCCCACGCAGGTTGATCAAGGTGATCAGGGTGATCAATACCAGAGCGACTTCCACTTGGCGGCCATGCAACTGCGGGAATGCCGAGGTCAGCTGGGCCACCCCGGCAGAGGAGGACACCGCCACGGTGAGCATATAGTCCACCATCAGCGAGGCGCCGGCCAACAGTGAAGGCAGGACACCCAGGTTCTCACGCGCCACAATGTAGGCGCCCCCACCATCTGGGTAGGCATGGATCGTCTGCCGGTAGGACAGGGTCACAATGCCCAACAGCAGCACGATCGCCAGTGACAGCGGCAGCGAAATGCTGAAGGCAGCTGCGCCGGCCAGGGCCAGCACCACCAGGATCTCCTGGGTGGCATAGGCCGTAGAGGAGAGTGCATCGGAGGCAAACACCGCCAACCCTACCGATTTATTGATGGTTTGATGTGGAGCATCTGCCGAGGCCAGGGGCCGGCCGATAAACCAATCCACCCAGGTGCGGCGGGGTTTCCCGCCCGTAGGCCTGTACTCGATGTGGTCGTCTTGTTTGGCGATTTGGGCTATGCGTTTTTCTATGGGTCTTTCAAGGGAGGTCCTTTGGGAACAGGCGCATTATATAGCACTCGGCATTTTCCTGTCATCCACCAGTTTTTATGCCTGTTCAAATCCAATAATAGAACAGATGTTACAATTCAGCTCATGCCGGTCATCGTTGCCCTCGATCTTGAAACCACCGGACTGGACCCGGAAAAAGACGCCATCATCGAAATTGGAGCCGTCCGCTTCGATGGCTCGCGCGTTCAGGATGAATGGTCCAGCCTGATCAACCCTGGGCGGCGCATCCCGCCCTTTATTTCCCAGCTGACCGGCATCACAGACAGCATGGTGCAGGGCGCTCCCGCGCTGCGCCAGGTACTGCCCCAGCTTGCTGACTTCGTGGGCAACGCCCCCATCCTGGGCCAGCGGATCGCCTTTGATCTCTCGTTCTTGCGCCGTCACGGGCTGTTTCAACTCAACGAATCGGTAGACACTTTTGACATGGCAGCTGTCATGATGCCCGGCGCCGGGCGCTACAACCTAGGCGCCCTGGGGCAGCAGCTTGGCATCCTGCTGCCAGCCACCCACCGCGCTTTGGACGATGCACGCGTCACCCAGGCGGTCTACCAAAAACTCTTCGAGCGCATGCTGGAAATGCCCATTGAACTGCTGGCCGAAATCGCCCAGCTGGGCGATGAGCATGCCTGGCGCGGCGAATTCGCTTTCCGCCAGGCGCTGCGCTTGCGCGCTGATGAATTGGCGGCCGCTGGCCGTTCCGCGCTGATCTCCAATGGCCCGCTCTTCACCACCCCGCCGCCCGCCAGCACCGGCCGCCGCGCCGACCCTGATAAGGCCCAGCCACTGGACAGCGAAGAAGTCGCCGCCATGCTGCAGCACGGCGGCCCATTTTCCCGGCAGTTCGGCGCCTTCGAGCACCGCAGCCAGCAAGTGGAAATGGCGCGGGCGGTAAGCGAAGCGCTCGGCCAGGGCCGGCACTTGCTGGTGGAGGCAGGCACTGGCACGGGCAAATCGATCGCCTACACCCTTCCGGCGGCTCTGTGGGCGCAAAAGAACGACCAGCGCGTGGTCATCTCGACCAATACGATCAACTTGCAAGATCAGTTGATCCACAAAGACCTGCCCGAATTGCAAAAATCCCTGGAACAGCCACTGCGCGCCGCGGTCCTGAAAGGGCGCAACAATTACCTCTGCCCGCGGCGCCTGGTGGCCTTGCGCCGCCGCGGTCCTGAAAGCGCCGAAGAACTGCGGGTGCTGGCCAAAGTGATGGTCTGGCTGCAGGAGACGCAAAGCGGCGACCGCAGCGAGATTAACCTGACCGGCCCGGCCGAACGCGCCGTGTGGACGCGCATCTCCGCCGCCGATGAGAACTGCGGCGGCGACACCTGTGTACGCCGCATGGGCGGTATCTGCCCCTTCCACCGCGCCCACCAGGCCGCCCAGGCCGCCCATATCCTGATCGTCAATCACGCCCTGCTGCTGGCCGACGTGGCCACCGGCAGCCGCGTGCTGCCGGATTACGACCGCCTGATCGTGGACGAGGCGCACCACATTGAAGCCGCCACCACTGGGGCACTAAGTTACCGCCTCACCCAGCCGGAAATTGAGCGTCTGCTGCGCGAACTGGGCGGCAGCCGCTCCGGCCAGTTGGGGCGCATGCTGGTGGTGGCCCAAACACAATTGCAGCCCAGCCACTATGGGGCGCTGACGGCCTTGGTAGAAGACGCCACCACCAAGGCGATCCAGTTCCAAAACCAACTCACCGTCCTTTTTGCCTCCATCGTCGAATTCTTGCAGGAGCAGCGGGAAGGCCAGGCGCTGGGCAACTACGCCCACCAGGAACGCATTGTGGAAGCCACCCGGGCCCAGCCCGCCTGGATCATGGTGGAACGCGCCTGGGACAACACGCTCAATCTGCTGGACCCGCTACTGGGCGACCTGGAACAGATCAATCGCACCCTGAAAGAGATCGCCACCACAGCTGACGAAGAAGAACTGGAAGATCTGACCAGCAACATCAACCAGTCCTATCGCGCCCTGGTGGAACTCAAAAAGCAAGTGCAGGGCTTGGTGTTTGAACCGCAGGAAAGCATGGTGTATTGGGTGGAGATCAACCCTCAGCGCCAACACCAGCTGACCTTGCAGGCCGCCCCACTGCAGGTGGGCGACCTGATGGAGGAGCACATCTGGCATAAGAAAGCCAGCGTGGTGCTCACCTCTGCCACGCTGACCGCCGGCGGCGAGTTCGACTACATCAAGCGCCGTCTGAACGCCGAAGACGCGGATGAGTTGGCCCTCGGCTCGCCGTTTGACTACGAGAGCGCCGCCCTGCTCTACTTGGTGGATGACATTCCCGAACCGGCAGAACGCGGCGCCTATCAGAACGCGGTAGAGCGCGGGCTGATCCAGCTGGTCAAGGCCACCAACGGACGCGCCCTGGCCCTGTTCACATCGTACGAGCAACTGCGCCGCACTTCGCAGGCCATCGTCGGCCCACTGGCCCAGGCCGGTATTCAGGTGTACGAGCAGGGCGAGGGCGCCTCACCCCACGCCCTGCTGGAAAATTTCAAGGCCAGCCATACGGGCCAGGGCGGCATCTTGCTGGGCACGCGTGCCTTTTGGGAGGGCGTGGACATCCCGGGCGATGCGCTCAGCGTCCTGGCACTGGTGCGCCTGCCTTTCGACGTGCCCAGTGACCCGCTGGTGGCGGCGCGCTCAGAGACCTTCGAATCGCCCTTCTATGAATATCAGGTGCCTGAAGCGATCCTGCGCTTCCGCCAGGGCTTCGGCCGCCTGATCCGCACCCAGGCCGACCGCGGCGTAGTGGCGGTCTTTGACCGCCGCATCCTGACCAAGACCTATGGGCAGCTCTTCATCGATTCGCTGCCGCAGTGCACGCTGCGCCGCGGCCGGCTGGCAGACCTGCCGGCCGCGGCGGCCCGTTGGCTGGGCGCCTAGCTTCAATCAATCATCCGAGGTTGCATGGACTTCAAACGTTTAACGCCAATTTTGCTGGTCATCTTCACGAATATCTTGGGGGCTGGGGTGATCATCCCGATCCTGCCCCTGTATGCCGAAGGCGCCTTTGCCGGCACTGTCTTCCAGGTAACGCTGCTGGCCTCGGCCTATTTTGCAGCTCAGTTCATCTCAGCTCCATGGTTGGGGCGTCTGTCCGACAAGTACGGACGCCGTCCGATCCTGCTGATCAGCCAAGTCGGCACGGTAATCGCCTTCGCCCTTTTTATTCTCTCCGCACAACTGGGTCAATGGATTGACAGTTGGCAGCTTGGGTTGCCGCTGACCGGAGGTATGCTGATGCTATTCATCGCGCGCACGCTGGACGGCTTCACCGCCAGCAACATCACCATCGCCCAGGCATATATCAGCGATATAACGCCTGAACAAGAACGGGCACGCGGCTTGGGCTTGCTGCAAGCCGCCTTCGGGGCGGGCTTCATTTTTGGGCCGGCTTTTGGCGGTTTCCTGAGCGGGTTTGGCGCCGTGGCTCCCTTCTGGGGAGCCGCGATCATCACTGTGTTGACCCTGCTACTGACCTGGTTCACCTTGGAAGAAACGCTCACGGCGGATGAACGCGCTAACAGCTTGGTGGGCAGCCCACTGGGCGGGATCGAATGGCGGCACATCCTGCGCACGCCTGCGCTGATGCTGATCCTGGCAATCGGCTTCATCGCCTCCATGGCCTTCTCCAGCCTACCGTCGACCTTCTCGCTGTACGCCGACCATGTCCTGTTTGCCGGCTACCTCGACCGCGCCCGAGTTCAGTTGTTGATCGGGCTGATGTTCACTTTCAATGGACTGATGCAGGTCTTTACCCAGCTGGTATTGATCCGCCCACTGGTGGCCCGCTTCGGTGAACGGCGCTTGCTACTTCTGGGCCAGTTCACGCTGGCCATGACCTTTTTTGGTCTGGCCGCCGTGGCCGGCCCATTGCTGGCCACAGCCTTATTCGCCCCACTGGCCTTTGGGTACGGCATCAGCGAGCCCAGCATCCAGGCGTTGGCCACCCGCTTCGGCGTGCGGCAAAACCGCGGCCGTCTCTTGGGACTCTACCAAGCAGCACGCAGCCTGGCGCTGATCCTTGGCCCCATCGTGGCCGGTTACGTCTATCAGAACATTGCGCCGCAAGCCGTGTTCAATTTCGCGGGGGCCTTCATGCTCCTGGCGCTGAGCGCCGCCGTGGTGCTGCAACGCATGAAGATCGAGCCAATTACCGGCTGAGCCAGGAAGCCGCCTGCACTGGCAAGAATTGGTTATAATTTTTGGCGCACACGCGGGTGTCGCCAAGTGGTAAGGCACTTGCTTCCCAAGCAAGCATTCGTGGGTTCGAATCCCATCACCCGCTCTGACAACTGTTAGGCATCTTTTAGCAAACTAACTATTGAGAAAAGGCAGCTGCTGCAACCAAGCGCAGTCCCTTACTGGTAGAGCCGGCGCACAGCACCTTCTGCAAGGCGACAATCACTGAAGCAGCAGCAAGGCGCGGCTTGGCTGTGCAAGCAGTCAACACTCATCTTCCTCTCTCAACATTGGCTGTATGTATGTAATACACTTAGGCTCGATAGCGTTGTCTCTTGCACCCTAGACAAAGGTGGCTACTTATGCGCACGATACTCCTGACTTCCCTGATTGCCCTAAGCCTGCTGCTGGGCGCCTGCAGCGGCGCCACACAGGACCTGACCAGTGTGGTCCAGACCGAAGCCATGGCCACCCTCAACGCTGAGGCCGCTGTGGTGCAGGCCGAAATGGCCTTGCAGACCGCACAAGCGCAGAACGCTATCCTTCAAGCCACAATAGACGCGCAAGCCAATGAAGCCGCCGCGCCCACCTCCCCGCCGGCAGATACCAGCACGCCGCTGCCGGAACCGACGGCTACACGCAGCATTCCCACCAACACCCCTGCACCCACCAATCCGCCTGGGGTTGCCGTGCGCTTTGAAGCCACCTTTACTTGCAGTGGGACGCGCATGGCCTTCTTCAGCATCCGCAATACCGGGCCCGAGACCTACCAGTCGGCCAGAGTGTCGGCAGCGGATGCCAGCAGCGATACGGAGCTGGGGCGTTCAGATGGCAACAATGAATTTCTGCCAAACAGCACTGCCTGTTCGGGTTACCAAGCTACCCTCGGTCCCGGCCAAACCAAGTATCTGTCGGTAAAGATCGGAGCCCTGCCTCCGAATACGCAAGTGATTGCCCGCATCGTGGTGTGCTCGGAAAAAGGCTACGGCGGCAATTGCCTGAGTCAAGGGGTGCATTTCACCCCGTAAATCCGGTTCAGCGCAACCTGTAGCGGCGCGGCGGGTTATCATACCCGTATGGAACGCCGAGCCAAAATTGTAGCTACTCTGGGGCCAGCCAGCCAAGACGCCGGCACGATCGATCGTCTGATCGCGGCGGGCATGAATGTCACCCGGCTCAACTTCTCGCATGGCACACATGCGGAATACGCAGAGCTGATTCAACGCATCCGCTCCGCCGCCGAACGCGCCGGAAAGGCCATCTGCATCTTGCAAGACCTGCAAGGTCCCAAGATCCGCGTCGGCGAGCTGCCCAAAGAGGGCGTGCCGCTTACGCCTGGGCAAACGATCGTGCTGGCCACCCATCACGCCGCCCCCAACGAAAGCCACATTCCTGTAGACTTCCCCGAGTTGCCGCGCTTCATCCAAGTCGGCGGCATCATTCTGCTGGATGACGGCAACCTGGAGCTGAAAGCCACAAAGATCGACACGCACACGGTCGAGACCGAAGTGATCGTGGGCGGGGTGCTTAAGTCACACAAAGGCATGAACCTGCCCGGCACCAGCATTGATATACCCGGCCTGACCGCCAAAGATGAACAAGACCTGGCCAAGGGGTTGGAGCTGGGCGTAGACATCATCGCCATCTCTTTCGTGCGCAATGCGGCCGATGTGGCCCGGGCTCGTCAGGCCATAGCCAACCTGGCGCCTGACAAGCTGGATACGCCGATCATCGCCAAGCTGGAACGCGCCGAGGCGCTGGAAAACCTGCACGAGATCATCGAAGTCGCAGACGGTGTGATGGTCGCCCGCGGCGACCTGGGCGTGGAACTGCCGCCCGAAATGGTGCCCATCGCCCAGAAACAGATCATTGACGCCGCCAACCAGCAGCGCAAATTGGTCATCACTGCCACCCAGATGCTGGACTCGATGATTCACAACCCGCGCCCCACCCGCGCCGAGGCCTCCGACGTGGCCAACGCCATCTTCGATGGCACTGACGCGGTGATGCTCTCCGGCGAGACCGCCGTGGGCAAATACCCGGTCGAAACAGTCACCATGATGGACGCCATTGTGCGCCAGGCGGAAAACCACATCCGCCAATGGGGCCATTGGAAGGGCTCCAACCTCGGCACCTTGCGGGACGACGCCATCTCCATCACGCGCGCCGCCAACGAGTTGGCCCAAGACGTCAACGTGGCGGCCATCACCGTATTCACTTCCTCTGGCCGCACGGCCCGGCTAATGTCCAAGGCCTTCCCGCGTGTGCCCATCCTGGGGCTCACTCCAGAACCGCGCAGCTACAACCGCATGGCGCTCTATTGGGGCGTGATGCCGATCATGGTCGATCTGTCGAGCACGGTGGACGAAATGCTGGAAAGCATTGAAGGCACCGTAATGCGGGCCGCATCGCTGAAACCGGGGCAGCAGGTCGTGCTGACCTCAGGCTATCCGATCGGCGCCATGCGCCCTCCCAACCTGGTGATGATCTACACCCTGGGCCAGCGCCTCTAGCCCAGGCTTTAGAGACATAAAAACTGCCGGTTGAGCCGGCAGTTTGTTTTTAAGCGATGGCACTACAGCCCTATTCGCCTGCGGCGAATAGGAATGCCCGGCGAGACCTCTCGCTCATACAGTGAACGCGCCCACAGCGCCAAGCCGCTGCCAGCCAGTGCCACCAGGATGCCCTGCAGCAAGAGTGGCCCGCTCACCCGCCTGAGCGCGCCGTCCGCCAGGGCGCCTGCCAAGGTGCGCCACACAAAGGCTTCAGAGCCCGTCCCGGCCAGCAGTTCGGTGAGAAACCTGAGATTGAACAAGAGGAACGCAAATCCCAAGGCGACCATGAGGATGCCGGCCAACAACAATGGCAGACCAAACGAGGCCAAAAAGCTCTTTAGATCACTGGCCGCCAGTGCCGCGGCCAAAGCCATCAGAATGATCACCACGGCCCAGCCCCAGCTTAGCCAAGTGCGTGTCACCAGCAAATCCTGCTTCAACGCCTTCAACTGCTTCGGGGTTTGGCTGCCTTCGATCAGTTGATCCAGATCAATCGTGTCTGGCGCTGAATTGGCCATTTGGCCCAGGAGCCGCCCCGACTGATCCACGAAGGTCGAGTACAGGGGTTCGGGTGGGCGGCAGGCGGGCAGGTTCTGGGTCAGCGCCACCGGATCCTGAATGCTTAACTGCAACATGCGGGTGACGTGCTCCATGGTGCAATCCGGCAGTGAATCAAAGATCAGTGCAGTCACTTCACCAGCGCGCTGGACAGTGCTGGTCTTCCAGGCCGCCAAACTGATATTCAGTTCTGGCAGATCAGACTGCGGATCGTTCAGCCATTCAGAGAATGCGTCCGCCGCCCCATCCAAAGCATCTGAGACCAGGCGCTCCGGAGCGATGACTTCGGTGATCGCCTTCCACTCCTGCTCATCCAGCTCTTCAAAAACGTCCACCACCACTTGCGCGCCGACTTGGGAGCGCAGCATCTGCTCTGCGCCGCGCCGGGCCAGGCGACCGGCGATGTCAGAGCTCATCAGCGTTTCGCGCACCAGCTGTTTGGTCGCATCCGCCTCAAAGAGCAGATTGCTCATATTGCGCAGCGCCAGGCTGGCAGGCAGGGCCAGCACCAGCACAACCAGGGCCAACCAGGCAAAGAAACGTAAAAAAGCTTTCAGCATGGGTCTTTAGGTTCCTAACGAGAAGCAGCGATTCTATCTTCTTGTGAGGCCATCCACAAGCCAAGCAAGATCAGCAGACCGCCTACGAGAAAAAAGGTTGAAAGCTGTTCGCCCAGCAGCAGATAGCCCAGCACCGCTCCAACCAGCGGCTGGGCGAAGAAGGTCAAAGAGGCCACTCCAGCGTCCAGAACCTCAAAGGCAAAATTCCAGCAATAGGCTGCCACCGCCGTAGAAATCACCCCTAGATAAAGGACCCCCAGCACCACACTCCAGGTAACTGGCCCGATCTGTTGCTGCCCCAACTCTAACGCAGCGGCGGGGAGCACCCATAGCAGCCCGCCCAGAAAGGCCACAAAAGACAGCCGTAGGGCGTCGGTGAACTGCGTGGCTTTGCGCACCAAGACAGAATACAAGGCCCAGGTGACCGCCGCGGCCACCAGCAACAGGTTGCCGCGCCACAGGTCCGCATTCAGCTGTGCTTGGCTGGGGTCCACCACCACCAAGACCCCCAGGCTGGCCAGCAGCAGGGCCAGCCAACGGCGGCGGGTCACGCGCTCGCCCAGCAGCGGCCCGGCAAACAGATAGATGAACACCGGCGTGGCCGCGGTGATTACGGCGCCATTGGCCGCGGTGGAGAGCTGCACACCGCTGAACTGCAAGCCCAGCGAAACGCCATACCCCAGCAAGCCGATCAGCAGCAACCCGCCCCACTCTCGCCGGCCAAGTTGTAGTGCCTGCCGGCGCCAAAGCATCCAAAGACCCAGGCAGAATACGGCCAGCAGCAAACGCAAGCTCAGCAGTGTGAAGGGAGGAATGACGTCAAGGATGACTTTGCTGACCACATACATGCCGCCCCAAATGGCGGCGGCAGCCAGGCCAGCAAACAGGCCAGAGCGAGGAGAGGGAGAGCGCATGCGGTGATTGTAAAACAAGGATGAAGAATGAAGGATAAGGGCAAAAAAAAAGAGCCTCCTTGCGGAGGCCCTTCATCCTTCATATTTTTGCCTTCATCCTTGCACTTAGAACATCATCGCGTTGG
Source organism: Anaerolineales bacterium (assembly GCA_026129305.1). Classification (GTDB taxonomy): domain Bacteria; phylum Chloroflexota; class Anaerolineae; order Anaerolineales; family UBA11579; genus JAMCZK01. Next base: position 31,290 of record JAHCII010000014.1, on the reverse strand, counting down.
CTTTTTCGATCATGTCCTTACCTGGGCGCAGCTCCGTATCCGTCATGCGGTTCAAGGCGCGGCCCTGCGGCAGTTCGTAGATGTCGGTCAGCGACGGGCGTTCCGTGTCGACATAGATCAAGCCGGTCAGCAGCACTTCTTCGTCCTGCGACTCTTCGATCACGCGCATGGCGGCGGCCCGGCTGGTGGGGTCATAGTCGCGGTCCAGCTTCTTGAGCACAATTGTGGAGCCGTCGTGCATCTCCACCTGGCGGGTGGTGCCCTCCGGAAACTCGCCCAGCTGGATCTCTTGCTCGCGCGGCACGTAAGTGAAGTCGTGCAAGGGTTCCTGATGCTCACGCCCCCAGCCATAGGAGTGGCGGGAGTCGTCGTTGTTGTTGAAGGTCACGCAAGGGCTGATGATGTCGATGATCGCCAGGCCGTTGTGGCTCAGGCCGGCTTTGATCAGCGCTTTGACCTGGTTGGCATCGCCAGCGAAGGAACGAGCCACAAAAGTGGCACCAGAGGCCATCGCTTCCTGCACCACGTCCACCGGAAAGTAATGGTTGATGCCCTGGTACTTCAAGCGCAGGCCCATCTCCGCCGTGGCGGAGAACTGGCCTTTGGTCAGGCCATACACCCCATTGTTCTCCACAATGTAGACCATGGGCGCATTGCGGCGCATGATGTGCTTGAACTGACCCATACCGATATTGGTGGTATCGCCATCACCGCTGACCGCCAGCGCCTTGAGGGTATGGTCGCCAAACATGGCGCCGGTCGCCACGGAAGGCATGCGGCCGTGCAGGCTGTTGAAGCCAAAGCTGCGGTTCAAGAAGTAAGCCGGGCTCTTGCTGGAGCAGCCAATGCCGCTCAGCTTGATCACGTCTTCCGGCACAATGTTCAGCTCATAAGCCGCGGCAATGATCTGGTTGGAGATCGAGTTATGGCCGCAGCCGGCGCACAGCGTCGTCTGTGCGCCACGATAATCATTTTTGCTCAACCCCACCAGGTTCAGCTGGATGTTGGGCATGGCGGTTTCGGTAGTGTCGCTCATTTCTGCTCCTCAGCCTGAAGGGACTCTTTGACCCACAGGGCGCTCAACGGCAGGCCATCATATTTCACCAGCGAACTCAGCTTGGCGGCCATCTCGGGGTATTCCAGCAACAGCAATTTGTGCATTTGGCCATCGCGGTTCATCTCCACCACGTAGGTCTTGTCATGCGCGGCAATGAAATCACGCACTTCGTCAGTAAAGGGCACCGCGCGCAGACGCAGGTAATCGGTCGCCAGGCCATCAGCAGCCAGATAGTCACCGGCTTCCAGAATGGCCGGGTCGGCAGAGCCATAGGCGATCACGCCGATCTTGGCGCCCGCACGGGTTTGCAGCACCGGCGCAGGCACATACTGGCTGGCGGTTTGGTATTTGCGCACCAGGCGATCCATATTGGCTTCCCAGTGGTCGGCGCGCTCACTGTACTTGGCGGATTCGTCGTGGCCGGTGCCGCGCGCAAACCAGGCGCTCTGCGGCGCCCGGTTGCCGGGCGCCGTGCGGTAGGGCACGCCATCGCCGTCAACATCCTTATAGCGCATCCAGGGTTCTTTCAGCGCCTCCAGATCCTTTTCCCAAAGGATCTTGCCACGGTCCATGGGCTGATCGGGGTATTCAAAGGGCTTGGTCATCCACTGGTTCATGCCCAAGTCCAGATCGCTCATCACAAACACGGGCGTCTGCATGCGCTCAGAGATATCAAAAGAGCGCCAGCCAAACTCAAAGCATTCCTGGGCAGACCCAGGGATCATCAGAATTTGCTGCGTGTCGCCGTGACCCAGGAAATGGGTGGAGAGAATGTCGCCCTGCGAGGTGCGCGTGGGCAGACCCGTGCTGGGGCCGACCCGCTGCACGTCCCAGACCACCACCGGGATTTCCGCATAGTAGGCCAGGCCAGCAAACTCGGTCATCAGGCTGATGCCCGGGCCGGAAGTGGAGGTCACCGAACGCAGGCCAGACCAGCCGGCGCCCACGGTCATACCAATCGCGGCCAATTCATCTTCGGCCTGCACAATGGCGTACGTCTTCCCATCCTGGCCTTCCTTGTCGCGGAAGGCGGAAATATTCTGTGAAATGGCCTCGGCAAAGCTGGAGGCCGGCGTGATCGGGTACCAGGCCACGAACTGCACGCCGCCAAAGATGGCGCCGAGCGCGCCGGCGGTATTGCCGTCGGCCATGATGAACCCGGAGGTCTTGTCCATCGGTTCCACGCGATAGGGATCAGTCTTCTTGAGGTTGGCGGTAGACCAGGCGAAAGCCGCGTCGATCACACCCATATTCAACGCGATCGGCTTCTCCTTGCCATCGAAGTGATATTCCAGCGCCTCACGGATCTTGTCCATATCGATGTCCAGCATGTGCGCCAAGACGCCGACATAAGCCATGTTGGCTACATAGTCGCGCAGGTTAGCCGGCGCACCTGATTCCTTGGCCAGCAGTTTAGCCGGGAAGGAATGCACCGAAATATCATCACGGTTGATCTCGAACTTGAGGTGATCTCCATAGAAGAAGGCCCCACCAGGGGCCACGCTGGCCAGGTCAGCCACGAAGGTATCGGGGTTCATCGCCACTACGACTTCATGGGTCTCACGGCGCGCCAGGTACCCATCCTTGCTGACCCGGATGGTGTACCAGGTGGGCAAGCCCTGAATGTTGGAGGGGAACAAGTTCTTGCCAGAGACGGGGATGCCCATTTTGAACAGGGCGCGCAGCAAGGTCACGTTGGACGTTTGGCTGCCGGAGCCGTTCATAGTGGCGACCGTCATGGAAAAGTCGTTAACCACGGCCTTCCCTTGACTGGTCTTTGCTTCTTTGACTTGCGGTGTTGTCATTTGCTCTCCTTAGCGGCTCTTCCTGGTAGTTGTTCAATAAGTGCGAAGTGGTCATTTAACAAGCGATGGCCGAGGTCAAAGTCCCCGGCGGCAATAGCCGTAACGATTTGATCGTGAACCGCCCAAACCTGCTCCAGATAGTCAATGCCGGTATAACGGTTCAAGCCTACAGCTTCGTAAGCGGACCAGTAAGCTTCCAGCAACCCAATCACAAATGGGTTGGCCACATGTTGATAAATGGCTAAATGCAATTGGCGGTGCTCGGAGTGAGGGACTTGGATGGGCGTGTCGCTCAGCATCTGCTGCGCACGCGTAACCAGCTGGCGAAGCTCGGCAATATCTTCTCGGGTCAGCTTTTCAACGGCTTCGAACCAATAGGCCCGTTCCAGATGACGACGCACATCAGCAAATTGGTCAAAGCTGTGGGCATCTCGCGCCATGGCATAAAACAGGCTTTGGCTCACGGCAGGGGCAAAGGAATACGGCAGCCGCCGGATGCCGGTGCGCGGGCGCACTTCCACCAGGCCCAAGGCCCGGGCTACCTGCAATTGCTCACGCAGCACAGAGGCGCTAATGCCGTGCTCTGCGCTCATGGCCTCCAAAGACGGCAGGCGCTCGTCCTGAACGCCATTGGCCAAATAATCCAGAAAATGAAAAGAAGTGGTTGCTTTCATCATCAAAAATATAGTTAATCTGATGAATGTTATTAAAGCAATTATACGTCAAAGGCAAGAAACGTCAAGCCGTTGGAGCTAGACCTGTCGCTGGACAACCAAAATAGGAAGCTGTGTGCGGCCGGCGATTTGCTTGGCGACGTTATCGATCAACAGATCCTGCCAGGTACCTCCTCTGTGGCTACCCAAAACCACCAAGTCATAGTCACCTTGGCGCACTTCAGCCAGGATCTCATCCACCACCAGGCCATGCCGGACTTTGGCAGTGGTGGTTACGCCCTTATAGGGCTCGAAGAAGGCCAGGCCTTGCTCCAGCCACTCCCCTTCCAGGGTCTTGTTGCGCATCAGCTCGTCCGCATCGGCATAAAGCTCCCAGCCGCTCACCTGGTGGCTGGCGCCGATCTGTGACATAACGTGCAGCAGCACCACCTGGCTGCCCGGTAGCAGGATGCTGCCGGCACGCTGCAGGAAGAGCGGCAGGGTGCGCAGCGCCTCAGCCCCACTGTGCAATACCAGGAAACGTTTCGGCAGGCGCGCCGCGCCGCGCACCATCAGCACCGGACAGGGCGCATTGGCCAGCACGCGCTCGCTGGCCGGAGCAATCAGCCGGCTCAGCAGCTTCTCTGGGGTCCCGCCGCCCATCACGATCAGATCCGTGTCTGCCTCATAGGCCAGGTGTACGATCTGCTCAGCAGGCAGACCCAGACGCAGTTCCGCCCGCGGCTTCAGCCCCAGTTGCTGAGCCTGCTCCACCTGCGCCTGCAGGACGGCCAGACCGCTGGGACGCTCTTCCGGGCGGTTAATCACATGCACCAGGGTGCAAGCCGCCCCGGTCTGCTTCACCAGGCCCAAGCCGTATTCCAGAGCTGTTTGCCCATGGGGTGTGTTGTTGCTGGCAATCAAAATATGCATGAAGGACTCCTTTACACTAGGAGCAAGACTAGGGGAACCAGAAAGAGGAAGAACACAAAGACAGCCAAATTCCGATTGCGGTTGACCAGCCAATTGACGAACTTCAAAACCGAATGCTCATAGCGAGCATAAAAGAAAGCCAAAATCAAAGCCGATACCAATGAAATGCTAATCATCTCGGCTAGAACGACGGTAAAGGCCCGCGGGTTGCGTAAGAGGACCGCCGCCAATAGCGTATCAATGAACGTCGTGATGTTGGCACCCATAATGTAAGGGATGACATTCTCACGTCGCACGAAGCCGCGATTACTGAGCGGCACAAGAATAGAAATGGACACGCTGACTGACATGGAGATCAGCGTGACCAGTGACCCTAACAGGAACATCACAAAGGGACGATAGACCAGGCGAGACAGGCGCCCCAGCTGGCTTTGCCGGATGGACTCTGTAGGCAGGAAGTCGTCGAACATCCGAAAACTGATCAGAATCACGCCCATGCCCAGCAGAAAGACCATCCAGCCCGACAGCCACTGTTCGACCAGCACAACAATCGGTGTAAATAAGCCATCGATAAACGATGACAGCAAGGCGCCGCTCTGCAGCTGCAGGCCGTCCAGCATTCCGCTGGACAGCATGAAATATCCCGGGAGCAACGCCACCAGGTAGGTACTGCCAGTCACACAGATCGACACCAGGCCCATCCCCAGGCTTTCTGAGCGGCCTTTCCCACGCAGCACATAGACGAAGCCGATCAGCAGCACGATCAGACTGGCGCCCAAGCGGCTGCCGGTGATCATCGCAAAAACATCCAGATCACGGATCAGCCCGGCATCAAAGAACGTGAGCGCGGCAGCCGCTACCGGAGAGCCGCTCATGACACCATAAGCAAACAGCCAGCCAAAGCCCAGACTGTTGGCGATGTTCTCAAGCGCAAAAGTGGATTGAATCAGCGGCCCAAGTTCCCCGGCTCCCGACTTCATCAGCGTAATGGCCAAGACAAACAACCACAAGCTGAACAACAAGAGACCGCTTTGACGGATGATTTTTAACACGCTGGCCAGCCAGGGCTGCGAGAACAAACTGGGAGAATAATTGGTTTTTTTCAATGGTCGATCGTATGGAAGCCGATTGTATTACAAGCCAGCGCTTGGTTAAGCTCTTTCTTAGAATTGACGTTTATACTCTTTAAATCCAAAAGCATCCAGGAGTAGTGCATGAAATCGACAAATCGCCTCATTGCCATCTCAGTCTTACTAATGCTTTTGCTGGTTGCTTGCAGCGCGCCAGCCACTCCGCCAGAAGAAACGCCCGCCGAAACTTTGGAAGTAGAGCACACTGCGGCTCATACCGATGCGCCTGCGGAAACCGAGGCACAGACCGAAGCTGAACCCGATGCGCCCGCCGATGAAAGCGCCTCGATCACGATCAGCAACTTCAGTTTCCGTCCCGGTTCGCTGACTGTGAAAGCAGGTACGACGGTAACTTGGCGCAACGCCGAAGATTCACCCCACACCGTGACCGCCGATGATGGCAGTTTCACCAGTGGCACGCTCAGCCTGGGCGACAGCTTCAGCTTCACTTTCGACCAGCCTGGGACCTATGACTACTACTGTGAATTCCACGGGGGGTCTGGACACACTGGCATGTCCGGCACCATCGTGGTCGAAGAATAACGCGCCTGTCCCAAACAACAAAGAGCCCGCACTCCCGCGGGCTTTTTTGTTGTTTGCTCCTAAAGCCATGAAGCGTGCAGGGTACTCAAGTAATCCAGAGCTTTGGCCAAACGTGTGCCGGGCCAGGTCAGCAAGCTGCCGTCCAGGGCAACTATACGCCTGTCATCCGCAGCTGGCGTGCCCGCAAAAGTTTCCCGAAACATGGTTAGATGCGCGCTCGTGTATTCGTAGGGTTCGCTGGGCAGCAGGATCACGTCAGGCTGGGCGGCCACGATCTCCTCCCGCGTCACGCGCGGGTAGCGTGTATCCCGTTCGCCGGCCGGCTTGGCTGCTGCCAGCCCCAGGTCGGCGGCCAGCGGGTAACGCCGCTCCCGCTGGGCAAATACATTGACGAAGCCACACAGGCGCAGAATGTCATGTGTGAAGGTTTCCTGGTTGATTGTCATCCACCAGGGCACAGCCCCATCCACATCCTGCCAGATGGGGCAAAAGAGCCGCAAAGGCTGGATGTGCGCCTGCCCGGCCTGGGCCATGGCCCATCGTTCCGCCAACACTGCTACCCGCGCCGATGCTTCGGCATCCGCATACAGCGCAGCAATGCCTTCAAGGTCTGCAATGGCCTGGTGGACGGTGAGCGGAAAATGCACCAGCACGCGCAGGCCGGCAGCCTGCAAGGCATGCACCGCCGCGGCGGTGTTCTCCTCTTGGTTGGCAAAGACCAGGTCTGGCTGCAGGGCGATGATCTCGTTAATGCGCGGGTTCTTGGTGCCGCCCAGGCGCGGCACACCCCGCAGTGTCTCTGCGGGGTGTGTACAGTACTCCGTAATGCCAACTACGCTGGCTCCCAGCCCCAAGTCAAACAGGCTTTCGGTGATCGAGGGGACCAGTGAGACGACCCGTTCCGGCCTCATGGCTGGGCTAATCGTCGGTTTTGGCCTTGTCGCCGTAATTGGCTTTGCCGCAGTCGCAACCGCCGTTCTCATGGCGGTCACAGGGGGCGGCAGACTTGCGGCGCAGCGCCTCCAGCTCGTCCCAGGGTTCGACTTCGTGCTTCAGGAATTCGGCGCGCTTACCCTCCGGCAAAGAGACCATGATGGCTTGCTTCAAGGGCAGCACATCAATCACCTTGCCCTTGCCCATCGGCGTGACCACTTCCTTGCCGCGCTTGGGCAGGGTCTTGCGGGCTTCGACATACTGCTCGTATTCGTAGATCAGACAGCAGCGCAATCGGCCGCACATGCCGGTGATCTCGCTGGGATCCAGCGAGATCCCCTGCGCCTTGGCCATCTTGATCGAGATCGGGCTGAACTCAGTGAGGAAAGTGGAACAGCAGCGGGATTCTAAACCGCAGGCCCCCAGACCACCCAGGATCTTGGCCACGTCGCGCGGCCCCACCCGGCGCATCTCCACCTTGGGTTTCTTGTAGCGGCTCTGCATGGCTTTGCGCAGGCGCTCCACATCAATGTCTTCTTCGCTGTCAAAATTGTAGAGGAATATCAGCGATTTGCCGTCAAAGCTGTACTCGGCCTTGACCACTTTGATCGCTTCGAACTTGAGCTCCGCCGCAGTAGCGCGGCACTCGATCATTGCCTCCACTTCTTTCTTCTGCCAGTCCTGCAGGGTGACAATATCCTGATCGGTAGCCTTGCGCTCAATCGCCTTCCAGCTGCCTTGGGGCGGCGTGGGCGGTGAATCGACGCGCTGGACCACCTGGCCCATTTGCACGCCGCGGCTGGTTTCTACAATGGCGTAATCGCCCGGCTTGATTTCGGGTTCTTTGCTGGCATCGAAATGATAGATCTTGCCAATCTTTTGAAAGCGTATCCCGACGATCTGAGGCGAAGCAGTTTCGGTCGCTTGAGTGTCTGTCATAAGGGGTCTATTCTAACCACGAAAGCCATTTGAGAGGGGTGTTTACTCATCCACAATTTGCAGCGGGATGGTTTGGCTTTGGGTCTCCAGCGCGGCCAGAGAGGCGCGCAGCGAGATCTGGCCGGCAATGGAACGCAAAGCGACAGCCGCTGGAGAATCTGGCTGACTGTGCACTACAGGGGCGCCGCTGTCGCTGCCGGCGCGCACCTCTGCCTCCATAGGTACGGCACCAATCAAAGGGATCTCGAATTCCGCCGCCAAAGCCTGGCCCCCGCCGCTGCCAAAGACCTCCATGCGCTGCCCATCCGGCAGCAGCATGAAGCTCATGTTCTCGATCACGCCCATCAAGGGCACGCGCAGCTGGCGGAACATTTCCGCGCCGCGGCGGGCATCGTCCACCGAGACCTTTTGCGGCAAGGTGACGATGAAGCCGCCGCTGATCGGGGTGGTCTGGGCCAGGGAAAGCTGCACATCGCCGGTGCCGGGCGGCATGTCCACGATCAAATAGTCCAACTCGCCCCAGTCTACATCATTAACGAACTGGCGCAAGGCGTTGTGCAGCATGGGGCCGCGCCACACCATGGCCTGTTCCGGGCGCACCAGGAAACCGATCGACATCATTTTGACGCCGTAGGCTTCGGCAGGGGTCAGGCGCCCATCGGCGTCAGGCGGCTTGGGCAGGTGCTCCACGCCCATCATGGTGGGCACATTGGGCCCATAGATGTCGGCGTCCAGCAGGCCCACGCGGGCGCCGGCCTGGGCCAGCGCCACGGCCACGTTGACCGACACGGTGCTCTTGCCCACACCGCCCTTGCCGGAGGCAATGGCGATGATGTTCTTTACGCCCGCCGCCAGGCCGCCGCGCTGGCGGCCATCATCCGGCACTTCGCTGGCGTATTGGATGGCCAGTTTGCGCACGCCGGCGGCTTCCAGCGCCGTCTGCACGGCAGCCTCAATGTCGGCCGCGGCGGGGTGCAGCGGAGTGATGAAGGCGAGGGTAAGGGTGACATCATCGCCCTTGATGCGCAGTTCGCGCAGGGCGTTGAGGGCAATCAAGTCGCGCCCATGGGCAGGGTCTTGCACGCCGCTGAGGGCCGACAGAATGGTTTCTTCAGTGATATTGGACATAGCCGCTATTATAAAGGTTGCGGTTAGCTGTTAGCAAAGGCTCAACCACAGAGGCACGAAGAGACACAAAGGGTAGTCTTTGCGAGGGCGCAACTATGTTGCGCCAGAAGCAATCCCCAAGCCCGGCTGCGAGGTGGGGATTGCTTCAGCAGCCTGCGGCTGCTTCGCAAAGACAACGGTCGCAGCCCACTACGGTGTCGCCCTGAGCGAAGCGAAGGGCTTTCACTGTGACAGTTTTTCGTAAATGCTTGCTGATGAGCCACCTTGTTCAGAGTATGACTATTTACGCGTCTGAAACTTCTTCGCGAGGTTTGCAGCCTAGCTGCAAACCTGCTCAGAAAGACACTGGGCTGCTGTAAAATACCTACATGGCTAAAATCACCAGCATTGACGAATACATCACTACATTCCCTGCAGAAGTGCAGCCGCTACTGGAGCAAGTGCGCGGGGCAATACGCAAGGCCGCGCCGGAAGCTGAGGAAGCGATCAGCTACGCCATCCCTACTTTCAAAGTGAACGGAAAATACTTGATCTACTTCTCAGGGGCCAAGAAGCACATTGGCATCTACCCCTATTCAGATGCGATGAACGAAGCCTTCCCCGAAGCGACTGCCTACGATCAGCCCGGCAAGGGCACGATTCGCTTTGCGCTGGATAAGCCGCTGCCGCTGGATTTGATTGCGAAGATTGTGAAGTTCAGGCTGGCAGAGCAGAGTGCATAAGCACAGTCCTTTTCGTTTTCCTATTCTGTGTGCGCTGTTGCTGGCTGCTTGCACACCGGCTGCCGCGCCAGAGCCAACTGGCACTGCGTCGCCAGCCAGGCGATTTGCCTGTGAACGTTGCTGACACCCCAATCTACAATCTCTAATTACTACTTCCCCCATTTCTCGATATCAGACTGAGCTTTTTCCACCTGCTTGAGGAGCGCCTTCTCGCCGCCGCGGTAACGGCGCACGGCGTCCTGGGCGCAAGCCGTGCAGCCCTTCATCGCCCTGAACGAATCGGCATTGCAGTTGTGGCAGCTGGCCACCCGGGCCATGGCCAAGACGAAACTGACCGCCTCCTGCCCGTCGGCAGGCGCTTTTACAGCTTGATCTGCGACGGTTTGCCAAGCCTCGCCATGCAGGTCGCGCAAGGCAGAGGTGACGCGCAGCGGGAAGATGATCTCAGTATCTTCGTGGTACATAATCAGTCCATTATACGAAACAATCCCCTCTCGGGGATTGTTTGTTTTCTTCGATGCTGTGTGCTTAGCTGGCAGCTTGTTCGCCGCCGCTTGCCTGGGCTGTCGCCGCAGCAGCCGCAGCCTTGGCGGCCGCCGCCTCAGCCTTCTTGGCCTCTTCGGCGGCTTTGATCGCCTCTTCGCGAGTGTAGTTCGCCGGGCGGATGCTGGCATAGTATTCCACCGGCTTGGAGAGCTTCTCTTTGTTGTAGATATGCTCGGCATGCCGGTCGTACGAAGCCAGCTCGTAGTCGTGGTCCATCTTGATCGCGTCGAAGGGGCAATATTCGGCGCAGTAGCCACAGTTCATGCAGATGTCAACATCAATAAAGAAGTCCACCGGTTCCGGCACAGGGCGCTTGGTCACCGGGTCTTCAGTACGTACGATCCAGATGCACTGCGGCGGGCAGACCTTGGCGCAGATACCGCAGGAAGTACAGCGGTCGTGTTTATTGCCCTCCTCATCCACTTCGTAAACCAGGAAGGGGATGAAACGAAACTCTTCTGGCACCGGCAGCTTCTCTTCAGGGTACTGCACAGTGAAGATGCCTTTGGCATCTTTGCTGCGGCGGGCAGCCACACCTTCTTCAGAATAGTAGCGCTTCTTGCCGATCCAGCGGAAGTCTTCCGTGAAGGTTTCGACAAAGTGGACCAGGGTCACCCACAAGCCTTTTAGGATACCAATTCCATACATACGTTCTTCTCCGTTATTCCCGCTGGCTTTAGCGGTCCACTTCGCCCAACACAATGTCGATCGACCCCAGGTTGACCACCACGTCGGCGATCTTCTGGCCCACGCACATCTTCTCGAGAATGGTCAAGTTAATGAAGGATGGGGCGCGCACATGATAGCGGTGCGGGTTGGCCTTACCGGTCGAGACAATGTAAAAACCCAACTCGCCCTTCGGGCCTTCCACGCGGCCGTAAGACTCACCAGCCGGTACGCGCACCTGGTAAGGATTCTTGCCGTTCATGATCTCGCCCTCAGGAATATCCTTGAGAGCCTGGCGCAGGATGCTCAAGCTCTGGTAGATCTCGTCAATGCGGATCATGTAACGGTCGTAGACGTCACCATGCTGGCGCACAGTCACATCGAACTTGAAGCGGTCATAAATGCTATAGGGGTCGGCGCGGCGCACATCATACGGCACGCCTGACGCACGCAGCACCGGGCCGGCTGCGGAGAAAGCAATCGCTTCTTCCGGAGTGATCACACCCACACCCTCACCGCGGCTGCGCACCAGTTCATTGGCGCTCAGGTACAGGTCCAGCTCTTCCACTTTACGCGGCAGGCGGTCCGTCACCAGGTCTTTGATCTTGGGCAGAATGCCCTCGGGCAGGTCACGCGCCACGCCGCCAAAGCGGAAGTAGTTGCACATCATGCGCGACCCAGCCGTGGCCTCGAAAATGTCCAAGATCAGCTCGCGCTCTTCGATCGCATACAGGGCCGGGGTGAAAAAGGCGCCCAAGTCATTCAGCAGGAAACCGATGGCCCACAAATGATTGCTGATGCGGGTCAACTCCGCCATGATCACACGGATGTACTCGGCGCGCTCCGGAGGAGCAGCCTTCTCCCCGATCAATTTCTCCACCGCCAGGGCATACCCAAAATTGTTGCTCATCGAGGAGAGGTAGTCTAGGCGGTCGGTGAACGGCATGTTCATCGTCCAGGTATTGCGCTCACCGATCTGTTCGTGATTGCGATGCAGATAGCCCATCACCGGCTTGAGGCCCACGATGGTTTCACCGTGCATACGCACCGCCATGCGGAACACGCCGTGGGTGGAAGGGTGCTGCGGGCCTAGGTTGACCACCACCTGTTCAGTGTCGATCCGTTCAACGAAATCTTGGGAAGAGCGTTCCAGGCTCTCATACATACGCGGGTCATCAGTTTCCTGGAAGCCTTCGGGGTCAAAACCTTGAGGGTAGCTTACGTTCTTGCCGACCGGATTGCGATCTTCGATGCGATAGACCTGGCCTTCAGGCCAGCGGTTCTTGAACGGCTTCACATCCTCTTCAAAGTAGGGTTCTTTCCAATCCTTGCGCATGGGGTGGCCGGCAAAGCCTTCCCACAGCAGGATGCGGCGCAGGTCCGGGTGACCCTCAAACTTCACGCCATACAGGTCCCAGGCTTCGCGTTCCTGGAAGTCAGCCCCTGGATACAGATCCACCAGGCTGGGCACCACCGCGTCGTCACGCGGCACCTGTACGCGGTAGACCAGCGCCCCACCGCCGGTGGATTTGTAGAGGTGATAAACCACCTCAATAAAATTCTCGCCTTCGGGCGCCTCAGAGTAATAGTCCACGGCCGTGACCGAGGACAAAAAGTCATAGCCCATTTCGTCACGAATGGCGGCCGCCACTTCGTGCAGCTTGGCGACTTCGACTATATGGCCTTCGTAACCGGCGCGTTCGTCGCGCTTGACCGCACCGGGAAAGCGCTTTTCCAGTTCAGTCGGCGGGTTGGCCGGGGCTTCTTTAACGGGAGTTTGTTCGCTCATTGTGTATCTCTCTAAGCAGCCGGGGCTTCAGCCGTCTCAGGCTGGGCGGCCGGCGCAGCCGGGGCCGCTTTGCGGCTGGCCATTTCGCGGATGGCCGCGTTGTCACGCGGGTCAATAATGTCAGGGCCGAGGATGGGCACCGGGATGGCCGGGATCTCGTCCTTCTGGTACCAGCGCACCTTGGTGATCGACTCACGGTCGATCTTCTCCTGCAGCTTCATCAGACCGTGCAGCAGCGCTTGCGGGGTCGGCGGACAGCCGGGCACATACACATCCACCGGGATGTACTGGTCCACACCGGAGACCACGTTGTAGCCTTCTTTGAAAGGACCACCACCCGAAGCGCAGGCGCCCATGGCCATCACATACTTGGGTTCCGGCATCTGGTTGTAGAGGCGCACGATCTGCGGGATCATCTTCTTGGTCACCGTGCCGGAGACGATCATCAGGTCAGACTGGCGAGGGCTGGGGCGCATGACTTCCATACCGAAGCGGGCCAGGTCATAGCGGCTGGCGGCGGTGCAGATCATTTCGATGGCGCAGCAAGCCAAGCCAAACATCATGGGCCACACAGAGTAACGGCGACCCATATTCCAGATCTTGTCCAGGGTGGTGATCGCCACACTTTGGCGCAGCTCCGGCGGCACGTCGTAACCGGCGGAATTCACAGTTGGCGTAACAGTTTTTTCAGTCATACAGGGTTGTTCTCCTCATACCACTCCTGGTAGATGGCCGCCAGGATATCGTCGTTCGCCAACTCGGGCTCATCGGCAAAATCCGGCAACGCGGTCGTCCACTGGAAGATGTCACCAAGAGAGACATCTTCCAGATCCTGCTGGGGTCGGCTGGCTTTGAGCGCCAGCGCGATCTCATATATGGCGTCCCAGTAGAGTTTGTGGGCCATGTATGCCCTTTGTTCCTTCGTTCACATTATACCTAAGTGAACATTCGTGTCAACCTGAGTTATTACGCAAACAAAATTTTGCGTAATTTGGTATAGTTATCAGTAGATTTCGCTATGCAAAGCACCCGACAGCGCATTTTAGACCATTTGGAGCAACGCGGCCCAGCCTCTCCCAAGCAACTGGCGCAGGCCTTTGGCATGAGTCCCGCCAATTTGCGCCGGCACCTGAGCATCTTGCAGGCGCGCGGCCTGGTGCAGGCGATCGCGCTGCGTCCCTTAGCCGGTCGCGGCCGGCCGGAGCAGGTTTTTACCCTGACCATCACCGCCCAGCCTGAGGGACTGGAGAACCTAACCCATGCCTTGTTGCGCCAACTGGGTGACTCGCCCCGCGCCGCACAAGTGCGCCAGCTGGCCGCCAACCTGGTCAGCACAGACAACCTACCCACAGGCCCGGCCCGCCGCCTGGTGACCGCCATGCAAAGGCTGACTCCGCTGGGCTATAAACCGCATTGGGAAGCCCGCCCTCAGGGGCCCGAAGTGGTGCTCGGCCGCTGTCCTTACGCCAACCTGGTGGCAGAGCACCCAGCCCTGTGCCGCATGGACAAGGAAGTACTGGAACAATTGCTGGGCCAACCCGTGGAACAGGTGAGCAAATTGCAGCCCGGGCCAGACGGCCAGCCGCAGTGCATTTTCATCACCAAAAACTAAACCAGGGAACCACAGCCAATAGCCCAAAATGGTACTATTTTGCTGATGCGTTTCCTAATTGCTTTCGCTCTGGCCCTGAGCGCGCTTGTCCCTTGGCAGACCGCAGCCGCCGCCAACCATGCCCAACCCGAAGCCCAGGGCAGCGCCAGCGATGTGATCGCGCTGATCAACGCCTACCGGGCGGAAAATGGCTTGCCGGCTTACGTGCAAAACCCCATTCTGTCGCAGATCGCCCAGGGGCAGGCGGACTGGCTGATCAGCCAGGGTATGGGCGGGGTGAGCGATGTGCACGCCGGTCCGGACGGCAGCCGCCCCATTAACCGGGCCTATGCCGCGGGCTATGGCGGCGGCAAAACCATCTTCATCTCCGAAATTGTCAAAGGCGGCTTTAACGAAACCCCACAGGGTGCCTTGGCTTGGTGGAAAACCTCCCCCAACCACAACCCCACCATGATCGCCTCCACTTATCAGGAGATTGGTGCCGGCGCGGCCACAGACGGCAACGGTCGCTGGTATTTCGTGGCAGTCACCGGCTGGGTCACCGGCACGGACTATTCCGGCTCCAGCGGGAGCACAGCCGGCAGCAGCAGTGGCGCCACTGTGGCGCCCCAAGTTGTGATGATCCCGGTCACCATCGCTGATGCGCAGCCGGACGGCTCAGTCAAGCACATCGTGCGCACTGGTCAAACCTTGTGGACGATCGCGGCGGTGTACGGTGTCCCGCTCCAGGAGCTGCTGGAACTCAACAATCTGCCGGAGTGGGCCTTCGTCTACCCGGGTGACGAGCTGCTGGTGAAACCGCCGGGCTCAGTTGCCACGGCAAGCCCCACCCCACCTGAAGCGACCGAAACACCCATCGGGCCACCGCCCTCAGCCACCCCCAGCCACACGCCGCAAGGCGCCGCGATCATGCCTGCCACCGCGGCGGCCACGCTGGCGCCGGACCTGGCCGCCGAAGCGCGCTCCGCAAACACGCCGGTCTTCTTGATCGTTGGGGGGGCCTTGGTCACCATTCTGGGGGTCTTCGCCGCCAGCTTCTTCATCCGCCGGCCACAACCGCCCCAGCCGGACGAGAACGACCCCTTCGCGCCGATCGAATAACTCGTGTAGAAGCGAGCACGCCCGCCTCGGCCTGTAGAACCGCTCTGCTGCTGATAAAATCCCCTTCCCGAGTATGCACAAAGAAAGAGGTAACGACGGGTCTTCTGCGCGGGCCGCCTTGCTGTCCGGCATGCGCGACACTTTTCCCTTGCTGGTCGGCGCGGCGCCTTTCGGACTGATCTTCGGCGCCTTGGCGATGGCCTCCGGCCTGTCCGCCTGGGGCGCAGCGGCCATGTCCGCCCTGGTCTTCGCTGGCTCTTCGCAGTTCATTGCCGTAGGCCTCATCGCCGCCGGGACCCCGGTGCTGGTCATCGCCCTGACCACCTTGGTGGTCAATCTGCGCCATATGCTTTATTCGGCCACTCTGGCGCCCAAGCTCAAAGGGCTGCCGCTGCGCTGGCTGCTGCCGCTGGGCTTCTGGCTGACCGACGAGTCCTTTGTGGTGGCCGCCAAGCAATTTGATGAGCAGCCCCAAGACCCGTACAACCGCTGGTATCTTTTGGGCTCTGAACTGGCCATGTACACCAATTGGCAGCTGGCCACCTGGGTCGGCATCCTGGCCGGCTCGCAGATCCGCGACCCGCAAAGCTGGGGGCTCGACTACGCCATGGTGGTCACCTTCCTGGGCATGTTGGTGCCGATGCTCAAAGGCCGCCCGATGCTGGCCGCGGCGCTGGTGGCCGGAGCGACTGCGCTGGTGGCGCAGGGTCTCCCCCACCAACTGGGGCTGATCCTGGCGGCCCTGTTGGGCGTCACAGCCGGCGTCCTGGCTGAGCGCGCCTGGCCGCAGGCCGCGGAGGCGACGTGAACGAGGTCTGGCTCATCGCGAGCATGGCTGCAGCCACTATCGCTACGCGCATTCCGATCCTGCTGCTGCTCAGCCGGCGGGGGCTGCCACCAGGTTTGTTCGCCGCGCTGCGCTACGTGCCGGCTGCGGTGCTCTCTGCCATCATTGTGCCCATGGTGCTCACGCCGGGCGGTGAGCTGAACCTGAGCTGGCAGAACGCGGCCTTGCTGGCCAGCCTGGTGGCCGCCCTGGTCTCCTGGCGCACACGCAATCTATTGCTGACGATTGTGGTCGGCATGACGGTCTTCCTGGCCTGGCGGGCATTCTTTTAACCGCATTCCCCCACTTGCAGACAAACTATTGACGCCTTGCCTGCTCAATAGTTTCGGGTTATATTTGTAACCAATAAGTTACATATTGGAGGCTACATGCGCAGCGCTCACGACCCTCAAGCACTCAGCATTCACTTCGAGATCGAGATCAATGCCCCACCCGCCAAGGTGTGGGCCAAGATGGCCACGCTGGATGGCATGAACCAATGGCTGGCGCGCAACCTGGTGTTCGAGCACCAGGTCGGCGGCCGCTTTGAGATGAAAGGCAACCTGCCCGGCGATGGGCCGTATCGCTTCACTGGCGAAGTGGTAACTCTGATCCCCGAAGAGGAACTCTCCTTCACCTGGAAGCACGACCCGGAAGACGGCACAGCCTGGGCCGTGTCCACATTGGTTACCTTGCGCCTGGAAGCCATTGAGGGCGGCACGCGGGTCACACTGACCCATACCGGCTTTGAAGCCCTGGGCGAAGCTGCCGGCAAGAACGCCTATCAGGGCCACATCCAGGGCTGGACGATTGCAAAAAACCTGAGCGACCTGAAAGCCGCGGTGGAGGCAGGTTAAGCAGTGAGCTCCCCTTTCCAGGCCATAGCGGATCCGACCCGCCGCCAGATCCTGGATGCGCTGCGGGCAGAAGGCCCGCAGCGCGCCGGGGACTTGGCGGCGCGCTTCCCGGCCATCAGCCGCCCCGGAGTGAGCAAGCACCTGCGCGTGCTGCGCCAAGCGCGGCTGCTGCGCCAGGAGCGCCGCGGCCGTGAGCTGTGGTATCAACTGGATGCCACCCCACTCTCACAGGTCGAAGCCTGGCTGGAGCAATATGCGGCCTTCTGGGAGGAGAAGCTGCGGGACTTAAAGAAGGCGGTGGAGGAATAACTACCAGCGATTAGCTGATAGCTTATAGCAGTTAGCGTTCAGTAGCTCGCTGGGGCGCACGGCCGTGCGCCCTTTCGCAGGCCCCGTCATTACTTCGTCGCAGGGGCTGGAGATTGCTTCGTCGCCTACCCACCTTCGGTGGGTCTTACTCCTCGCAATGACGAAGACGCAGAAACGCCGCTTCCGCGGCGTTTCTGTTCAGGTGCAGGATACGCTTAAAGCTTAATAGCTTACAGCTAAAGTTACTCCACCGTGACGCTCTTGGCCAGGTTGCGGGGCTGGTCTACGTCCAAACCGCGCTGGCTGGCGATGTGATAAGCAAGCAATTGCAGCGGGATGACGGTGAAGACCGGGCTGAGCATCCAAGGCACATCCGGGATCCACAAGACATGGTCGGCCAGTGCAGGGATGACCGTGTCGCCTTCGGTGGCGACAGCAATCACTTTGCCGCCGCGCGCTTTGGCCTGCTCGATCTGGCTGATCATTTTTTCGTACCAAGGGTCGCGCGGCGCAATGGCGATCACCGGCATCTCCGGGTCGACCAGCGCGATCGGCCCATGCTTCATCTCACCGGCCGGGTAACCCTCGGCGTGGATGTAGGAGATCTCTTTCAACTTCAGGGCGCCTTCGTAAGCCGTGGCGGTGTTGATGCCGCGCCCCAGGTAGAGGCAGTGGTCGATGTTGACCATCGCTTCGGCCACAGCCACGACTTCGCTTTCGCGTTCCAAGCAGGCCGAGGCCCATTGGGGCACCATCCGCAGCTCAGCCACCAGCGCCCGGCGGTCATCCTCGCTGAGCACACCGCGCAGGTCACCCAGCAGGATGGCCAGCATGTACAAGTCCACCAAAGGAGCCGTGTAGGCCTTGGTTGAGGCCACGCCAATTTCCGGGCCGCTCTGCATGGTGATGCAGCCATCGGCAATGCGCATGGCCTGTGAACCGATGGCATTCACGATCGACCACAACTTGGCGCCGCGCGCCTTGCCCTCCGCCATGGCGGCCAGGGTATCGGCGGTTTCGCCGGACTGGCTGATGGCCAGCACCACATGTTTGTCAGTCACCAAGGGGTCGCGGTAGCGGAATTCCGAAGCGATGTCAAATTCCACCGGCACGCGCGCAATGCGCTCGATCAGCGTCTTGCCCACCATGCCGGCGTAGCCGGCCGTGCCACATGCGATGATAAAGATCTTCTCGATCTTCTTGGCGGAGTCCGCATCCAGGTTCAAGTCGGGCAGAATAATGCGCCCATTGTCAAAATCCACCCGACCTGCAATGGTATCGGTCAGCGAACGCACCTGCTCGTGGATTTCTTTCTGCATAAAGTGGCGATATTCGCCCTTCTCCGCCGCCACCGGGTCCCAGGCAACCGTATCAACCTTGTAGTCCAGCGCCTGCCCATCCAGCGTGCTCATCTTCAATCCCTCACGCGTCACCAGCGCCATCTGCCCGGACTCCAGAAAGACGACATCACGCGTGTGCTCCAGGATGGCAGGCAGGTCAGAGGCAACGAACATCTCGCCCTCGCCAAAGCCCACCACCACCCCACCAGCATTGCCAATGCGGGCCGCCACAATACGGTCCGGTTGCTGAGAGCTGAACATGACGATGCCGTGATGGCCGCGCAGATGGCTGAGCGCCTTGCGCGCCGCCTGCTCCAAAGAAACATCTTGCGAGAGATAGCGCTCCACCAAGTGGACGATGATTTCGGTGTCGGTGTCGGACTTGAAGTCCACGCCCTCCGCCTGCAGCTCGTCCTTCAACTCCAGGTAGTTTTCCACAATGCCATTGTGCACCAGCACTACTTCGCCGGTGGCGCCCATATGCGGGTGGGCATTGCGCGCATTCGGCTCGCCGTGCGTCGCCCAGCGCGTGTGACCAATGCCCAGCGAACCGGCCAGAGGCTCACTATCCACCAGCGTCACCAGGCGGCCCAGCTTGCCGGCATCGCGGCGCACCTCAATGCGCTCGTCTTGCAGCACAGCAATGCCCGCCGAGTCATAACCACGGTACTCCAAGCGTTTCAGGCCGTTGAGAATAATCGGAGTCGCGTTCTGCTCACCGATGTAGCCAACAATTCCACACATGCAAAAACCTCCGGGTTGTGTTCCAACCCAATTTGTCAATAAGGCCGCCATGCCGTATCTGTCCGCCAGATTGCTCTCGCGGTGTTATCGGGCATTTGTCAGATTGGAGGGAAAATGGTCGGGGGCGGTGAACTCCCGGAAGGCATCCGCTGATCTACCTGCATGTACCTGTCGCACTGCGTGTATCAGGCACATCTGGTCTTTTCGATTTTCACAGCTGGTGCTGCTTAGTCTCACCCAGGTGAGAAACCTTCATCCTCGTCACCCGGCACTTGCCGGGCCATGCGCTGTATTCCCTCAATTTTTCTGCTCTCTACAATAGGCCATTCCTCTCCAGCGGATTATACCTGCAAGCCAATCCAATGTGCATCGGGTACCATTAGGGCCAAATCGCTTGCAGAATTGCAAGGGAAGCCAGCATGGTAAAATTGCTTGTTTGGCAAGTACGCCCGCAAAATCCATACCGCAAGGGTATAGTACAACTCAGTGAATATTTCGCATCGCCCCTCCGATATTCTGTACACCTAGCCAGGCAGACCAGTTATGGCCTTTAACCCACTCAACTGGATCCTGGGATTCTTCTCTCTGGACATTGGCATCGACCTGGGCACAGCGAATACCCTGGTTTTTGTACGCGGCAAGGGTATTGTGATCAATGAGCCCTCTTGGGTGACTGTAGACCGCAAAACCCGCCGGCCCATCGCCGTCGGCGAAGAAGCCAAGGAAATGGCCGGCCGCGCCCCCAAGAACATCACCGTGGTCCGCCCGCTGCGCGACGGTGTGATCGCCGAGTTCGAGATCACCGAAGAAATGCTGGCTTACTTCATTAATAAGGCGCACGAGCAAAGTATCGTGCCCCTGCCCCGCCCGCGCGTGGTCATCGGCGTACCCACCGGCGTGACCGAGGTCGAAAAACGCGCCGTGAACGATGCGGCGTTGCTGGCGGGTGCTCGCGAAGTTTACTTGATCGAAGAACCCACCGCCTCGGCCCTGGCAGTCGGCCTGCCCATCGACAAAGTCGGTGGCTCAGTGATCGTGGACATTGGCGGCGGCACCAGCGAGATCACGGTCTTCTCGATGGGCGGTGTGGTGGCCAACAAGTCCCTGCGCCTGGCCGGAGATGAAATGGATCGGGCGGTGCTGCAGTACATCCGTACCAAGTACAACGTGCTGATCGGCGAACGCGCTGCCGAACAGGTCAAGATAAAGATCGGCTCGGCCTTCCCGCTGCCCGAGGAAAAGGTCACCTCGGTACGCGGCCGCAATCTGATCAGCGGCTTGCCTGAAACTCTGGAGATCTCGTCTATCGAGATCCGTGAAGCGCTCTCACCCATCATGGATAGCATTGTGCAGGCCGTCAAAGAAACGGTGGATGAAGTGCCTGCCGAAATGATTGGAGACGTGATGGACGCGGGCATTTGCATGAGCGGCGGTGGAGCGCTGATCCGCGGCCTGGATCAGCGCATCAGTGAGGATCTGCGCATTCACTGCTGGGTGGCGGATGACCCGCTGACCTGCGTGGCGCGCGGCGCGGGCGTGGTGCTGGAAGATATTGAAGCGTATCGCCATCACCTGCTGCAGTTGGACTAACCAACTCCGCCGCCAGATTAATAGCGTTTGAATGCCCCAGCGCGGCAACTTAAGCTGTGCCGGCGCAGGATATTATCGAGCTTGTTGCACTTATGCGTCCAGGAAAAGACAGTCCCTACCGCTTGATCGCCTTGGTTTTGCTTGCCGCCGGTTTGTTGGTGCTGGCCCTGGGCGGCTACCTAAGCCCGGTCTTCAGCGGAGTGCTGCAACCTGTTTTGGGCGTGCAGGGCTTTCTATTTGAGCGCTTCCAAGCCATTCAAGACTTTATCAACGCCCCGGCAGACATTGCGCGCCTGCGCCAGGAAAATGCCGAGCTGCGCTCAGAAAATGCCACGCTGCAAACGCAAATCATTGCGCTCCAGCAGCAGGTCGCCGAGATCGAGCTGCTTTCAGCCCTGCTGGACTTTGCGCGCGCCCGCCCAGAAAATACCTACCAGGCTGCCGCGGTGATCGGCCGCGACCCCAGCCCATTCCTGCATTACATCATCATCAACCGCGGCTCAGATGACGGCATCCGCCGCGGCATGCCGGTCGTGGCGCAGCAGGGCTTGGTGGGCCGCGTGGCCCAGGTGACCGCCAATGCCTCACGCGTGGAGCTGATCACCGACCCGGCTTCCATCGTCAGCGCCCAGGTGCAGCCGTCTGAGATGGACGGCGTAGTCAGTGGCAGCATTACCGGCGCGCTTAGCATCGACCTGATCCCGCTGGACACACAGATCCAACCCGGTGACCTGGTTTTCACCTCCGGCATTGGTGGTCTGTATCCGAGCGACATCTTTATTGGTCAGGTCAGCAACGTTCGCCAGGAAGCCCAGGCATTGTTTCAGTTCGCCAGCGTGCAACCGGTGGTGGACTTTACCCGCCTGGAAATTGTGCTGGTGATCGTAAACTTTCAGCCTGTGGACTTGACCCCGCTGCTCTCTTCGCCCTAATCCATGCGTATCGTCACGGGCGTTCTACTGCTGCTTGCCGCCACGCTATTGCAAATCACCCTGGCGACCCGCGTGACCCTGCTGCAGGGGTCGCCGGACTTGGTTCTGCTCGTCTTGGTGGCCTGGCTGATGCTGCCGGGCAACCGGCCAGACTGGCGCTGGGGCTTGGTGGCCGGCTTGATGGTGGGCTACGCCAGCGCCCTGCCAGACTGGGTCCTGATCGCCGGCTATGCCGCCGGAGCGGGCATCTGCCAACTGCTGTCAGAACGCATTTGGCAGGTAAAGCTCTTTAGCCTGTTCAGTGGTGCACTCCTGGCCACACTAGCCGTGCATGCGATCACGATGACCTACTTGCTGGCTTCGGCCCAACCGTTGGATCTGGTCGATGCCTTCAATCTAATTACGATTCCCACCATGCTGCTAAACCTAATCTTTATCTTACCTCTGCACGGGATAATGAACGAGATGAGCAAACTAATTTCGCCCGTAGAGGAAGCCGAATGAGCACCACCTCGCAATCTGGCAGCCGCAGTTCACTGGAGAACTGGCGGCTGCTGACGGTGCTGATCACCTTCGGCCTGATCTTCTTCCTGTTCTTCATCCGTCTGTTCTATTTGCAAGTCCTGGAGCACAGCAACTGGCTGCGCCAGGCGGATGACAACCGCACCGAAGTGATTAGCCTGGCTCCCCAACGCGGGGTCATCTTCGACCGCAACGGGGTGCTGCTGGCAAGCAACACGGCTTCGTACAATATCATTGCCGTGCCGGCTTTCCTGCCGGGCGACAGCGGTGAGATCGAGCAGATCATCTTTGAACTGGCTGAGCTGACCGGCCTGCCGGTGACGCGCGGCTCACTGGATGAACCGCTGATCCCCTGCGGCACCAACCTGGGTTTACGCGAGATGATCGCCATCCAAACCTCGTTCTCCCCCTACGACCCTGTGCAGCTGCAGTGCAATGTGAGCCGAGAGATGGCCATGGCCATCAAAGAGAAGTCTGTGGATTGGCCGGGGGTCGATATTCAGGTTGAGCCAGTGCGTGACTACCCAACCGGCGAAATGACCGCGGCCGTCATCGGCTACCTCGGCCCCATCCCAGCGGCGATCGAGCCTCAAATGCGCTCACTGGGCTTTGTGCCCAACCGGGACAAGGTGGGCTATGGCGGTTTGGAACTATACTTTGATGAAGTCCTGCGCGGCATGCCGGGGCAGCGTGTCGTAGAGACAGATGTAGGCGGTCAGGTCCTGCGCGATATTGACCCGCCCATCGAGGCTCAGCCGGGCCAAAACATCGTGCTGACGCTGGATATGCGTCTGCAGCAGGCCGCCTACCAGATCCTGAAACGCGACATTGAGTTGTGGAACAACTTCATCGGCGCCATCGAAATGACCAGTGGCTCGGTGATCGCCATGGACCCGCGCACGGGCGAAATTCTGGCCATGGTGTCCTGGCCCAGCTATGAGAACAATCGCATGGCGCGCTTCATCCCCGCTTACTACTATGACCAGCTACTGGCGGATGCCACCAACCCGCTGGTGAACCATGCCGTAGGCGCCGAAATCCCGGTTGGCTCCGTATTCAAACTGGTCACTTCAGTCGGCGTCTTGAACGAAGGCGTAGTGTCTGTCGACCAGCTCATTCAAACCCCCGGCTTGATCACCGTCAGTGAACAGTTCTTCGAGGGTGAGGCCGGCCGCAGCCGCGAGTTCGTGGACTGGAACCGGGCCGGCTTCGGGCAGCTGAACTTCATTGGCGGCATCGCCAATTCCAGCAATGTGTATTTTTACAAGGTAGGCGGCGGTTACCAGCAGGAAGTGCCGGAAGGCTTGGGCATTTGCCGCTTGGGCACCTACGCCCGCGCCCTGGGCTACGGCGACTTCCTGGGCATCGAGCAGCCATACGAAACCAGCGGCCTGATCCCCGACCCTACCTGGAAGCGCCGTTCACAAGGTGAAAACTGGTCCACGGGCGACACCTATATCACCAGCGTGGGCCAGGGCTATGTGCTGGCCTCGCCTCTACAGATCCTAATGTCCGCCGCCACGATTGCCAACGATGGCGTGATGATGAAACCCACCCTGCTGCGCGAAATCGTGGATGGCAATGGCAACGTCATCCAACCCTTTCAGCCGACCATCATCCGCGATTTGACGCGTGACGCCGTGATTGAGAAGTACGAGAACCCCAGCGGCATCGGCGCCTGCCGGCCGACCGGCGAGAAAGTCACGGTAGAACCTTGGGTGATCGAAGCCGTGCAACAAGGCATGCGCGGCGCGGTGCAGTTTGGCACCCTGCAACAGGAGTTTGACAACAACCCGATTGGCGTAGCCGTGGCCGGAAAGACCGGCACCGCAGAATATTGCGATGAAACCGCCTTCAGCCAGGGGCGCTGCCAATACGGTAACTGGCCCAGTCACGCCTGGACGCTGGCCTACGCACCCTATGATGACCCAGAAATTGCCGTGATCGCCTTTGTATACAACGGCAAGGAAGGTTCCTCCGTCGGCGGCCCGATCGTGCGCCAGCTGCTCTCGGCCTATTTTGGCATCAAAGAAGTCGACAACCAGTTAACCTCCCCCTAAAGGCTTTGCCCTCGCGCGGACCCAGCGTGGGCAGGTGCGCGATGCTATAATTTTTTTAATGACGGACAAGGTACAAATCAAAGGCATCCGCGAGGGTTTATTGGTCTCTGTAGTAGAAGATGAAGGAGACTGGAACCTGGCGGAAAAAGAGCTGCTCAGCGAATTGGACCGCCAGAAGAGCTTCTTGCAAGGCGCCAAGCTGATCCTGGATGTAAACGAGTACGGCATCAACGCGGCTGCGATGGGCCGCCTGCGAGACCAGATCTCGGACCACGGCCTTTCACTGTGGGGCGTGCTCAGCCGCTCACCTCTGACGGAGCGCAGCGCCCAGGCCATGGGTCTGGCCACTCGCATCCACCAGACGGAGCGCCAAGCAGAACCGGCAGACGGTCACGGCTTTGACCCCAATTCCGACGCGGTGCTGGTACGCCGCACGCTGCGCTCCGGCGCCAGCATCACCCACACCGGGCATGTGACCTTGATCGGTGACCTGAACCCCGGCGCCGAGATCATCGCCGGCGGCGATGTGATCGTTTGGGGTAGGCTGCGCGGCCTGGTGCACGCCGGGGCCGAGGGCAATCAAGACGCTGTGGTGTGTGCGCTGGACCTGGCCCCCACCCAACTGCGCATCGCCGGACACATTGCTATTCCGCCGCAGGAGCGCGGCCAAACCAGCCCAGAAGTGGCCTTTGTCCGAGATGGACAAGTCATTGCCGAGCCCTGGGAGCCCGGCAAAGCAATTAAATAAACCCTATAAGGATGACACGATGAGTGGACGCGTAATTACGATTACTTCTGGCAAAGGCGGTGTGGGCAAAACCACAGCCACAGCAAACATTGGCGCTGCCCTGGCGGATATGGGCTATAAGGTCGTCTGCATTGACGCCGACATTGGTCTACGCAACCTGGATGTGGTGATGGGACTGGAAAATCGCATCGTCTACGACCTGGTGGACGTGGTGGAGGGCCGCTGCAAACTGCGCCAAGCCCTGATCCGCGACAAGCGCATGGGCGAGCTGTACCTGATCCCGGCGGCACAGACCCGCGACAAGAACGCCATTTCACCCAAGGACATGCAGCGCGTTTGCGATGAGCTGCGCCCGGAGTTTGACTTCATTCTGATCGATTCGCCGGCAGGCATTGAACGCGGCTTCAAGAATGCGATCGCCCCGGCAGACGATGTGATCATCGTCACCAACCCCGAAGTTTCAGCGGTGCGCGATGCCGACCGCATCATTGGCCTGGTGGAAGCAGACCAGAAGGGCCCAGCCAAGCTGATCATTAACCGCATCAACCAGGAGCTGATCGAACGCGGCGACATGCTGGCCGTGGCAGATGTGCTCGAATTGCTGGCGGTGGACCTGATCGGCATGGTGCCGGATGACCAGGCCGTTTTGGTCAGCACAAACCGCGGCGCACCCATCTCTCTGGAGCAGAAGAGCCGCACCGGCCAGGCTTTCCGGGATGTGGCCAAACGGCTCAGCGGCCAGGAAGTTGCCTACACAGAAGAAAACGGCAGCGGCGGCCTGTTTGGCCGCTTGTCCAAGCTGATCCGCACAGGCGGAGGCTAAGATGAGAAATCTGAGTGACCTGTTCGGGCGCAAGGGCAGCGCCAGCACCGCCAAGGAGCGCCTGCGCCTGGTGCTGATCCACGACCGCAGCACCTTGGCGCCCGGCGCCATGGAAGCCCTGCGTGACGAGCTGGTCGAGGTGATCTCGCGCCATGTGGATGTGGACCCAAGCCAAGTGCGCCTGGAACTGACCCAGGAAGGCCGCTCCCAGCGCTTGCTGGCGGATATTCCCTTAAAACGCAGACCAGAGCGCCAGTCTGAGGACTAGCGCGGACCAAGTTGCTTAGCACATGAGAACAGCTGTTTGGCGTTACTTCGATTTTTGGCTGCTTGGCGCAGTCGCAGTACTGATCACCTTTGGCCTGGCCATGATCAGTTCTGCCATCGCGGGCAACCCCGAACTGATCGAACTGGATGTGCTTGGCCGCCAAATCACTTTTGCAGCGATTGGCTTCGTCGTCATCCTGGTCTCGGCCTCGTTCGATTACCGCCTGTGGATCTCGATCAGCCGCGTGCTGTATGCTTTCCTGTTCATTCTCCTGCTCTTCGTGGTGGTGGCCGGCGAAAGCAGCTTCGGCGCCCAACGCTGGCTCAACATCGGCCTGGTCGTGCTGCAGCCTTCAGAGCTGGCCAAGATCACCATGATCATCATTCTGGCGGATTTCTTCGCTCGCAACCGTGACGCCGCCAAAGACCTCAAATGGATCTTCCGCAGCGCCATCTCGACCGTAGCACTGGTGGCCCTGATCCTGGCGCAGCCCAACCTCAGCACCTCGATCGTGCTGATGACCGTCTGGTTTTCCCTGTTGTGGGTCAGCGGACTGGAAGTCAAGCACCTGCTCATGTTCATCTTTGGCGCCTTGTTCATCGCCGTGGTCAGCTTCCCGCTGCTGGAAGACTACCAACGCCAGCGCATCATCAACTTCGTGGCGCCAGACCCAGAAGCAGCGCTGGACGCTAACTACAATGTGACCCAGGCGCTGATCACGATCGGCTCGGGTGGCGTTCTGGGCCAGGGCTATGGGCAAAGTACGCAGGTCCAGTTGCGCTTCCTCAAAGTGCGCCACAATGACTTTATCTTCTCGGCCATTGCCGCAGAGTTTGGCCTGGTCGGCGCTGTGGCCGTTCTGGGTGTGCTCTTTTTTATCATATGGCGCTGTGTGCGCATTGCCCAGCTTTCGCAAGACACGTTTGGTTCGCTGATCGCTTATGGTGTCGCTGTGATCATCGCCCTGCACACCATCGTTAATGTGGGCATGAACATCCAAGTTCTGCCTGTCACCGGCTTGCCGTTGCCCTTTATCAGCGCCGGCGGCTCTTCACTGCTCACCTTCATGTTTGGCATCGGCCTGGTCGAGTCGGTTGTGGCGCGCCACCGGGCCCTCAATTTTTCATAAGGAACAATGACAAAAACTCACCCTTCCCAACCGGCCCGGGTGCGCTTTGCGCCTTCCCCCACCGGGCTTACCCACCTGGGCAGTGCTCGCACGGCCTTGTACAATTTTCTGATCGCGCAGCAGACCGGCGGCAGTTTTATCCTGCGCATTGAAGATACCGACCAAAAGCGCTATGATCCCAACGCCGAGGCCGATCTGACCAACAGCCTGAAATGGCTGGGGCTGGACTGGGACGAAGGCCCCGGCGTGGCCGGTCCGCATGCGCCTTACCACCAATCGCAGCGCATGGGCATTTACCGCCAACATGCCGAAGACCTGGTGAGTGCTGGCAAAGCCTTCTACTGCTTCTGCACCCCACAGCAGTTGGAGCAGGACCGTAAGCAGCAGCAGGAGCGTAAAGAGCAGCCCCACTACGCCGGCCGCTGCCGAGAATTGCCGCTGGCTGAAGCCCGCGCCCGGGTGGCCGCCGGCGAAACCCATGTGATCCGCTTCAAGGCGCCCAAAGAAGGCAGCATCACCGTGGTCGATCGGCTGCGCGGCGAGATCACCGTAGAAAACCGCAACATTGACGACCGCGTGCTGTTAAAGTCCGATGGCCACGCGCTGTACCACCTGGCCGCCATGGTGGATGACCATTTGATGGGCATTACCCACGTCTTCCGCGGCGAGGAGTGGCTGCCCAGCCTGCCGCTGCACGCCCACATTTACGAAGCCTTTGGCTGGCCGCAGCCGGAGTGGGTGCACCTTTCGGTGTTCCTCAAGCCCAGCGGCAAGGGCAAAATGAGCAAGCGCGACACGGAGCAGATGCGCCTTTCCGGGCAGTCGATCTTCGTCAAAGACCTGGCCGCCATGGGCTACTTGCCTGAAGCCGTGTTGAACTGGATCGCGCTGATGGGCTGGAGCTACGACGACAGAACCGAATTCTTCGCCTTGGCTGACCTGGTGGAAAAGTTCGACATCGACAAGCTCAACCCTTCACCCTCTGCGATCGACTTCAAGAAGCTGGACCACTTCAACGGGCTGCACATCCGCGCCCTGTCCGTGGAAGACCTGGCGACCCGCCTGCTGCCCTACTTCGCCGCCGCGGGCTACCAAGTCTCTGTCGAGCAGCTGCTGCCCATCGTGCCCCTGATCCAGACGCGCATGACCACCCTAGACGAGGCTCCTGAATTGGCCGGCTTCTTCTTTAAAGAAGAAGTGTCTGCTCAAGCAGATACGCTGATAGGCCAGGGGCTGGATGTAGCCCAGTCTGCCGCCGCCATGCGCCGGGCGATTGAGATCATCCAAGGCCTGGCGGAGTTCAACACCGCCAGCTTGGAAGAACCCATGCGCGCCGCCGCCGAAGAGCTCGGCCTGAAGGCCGGGCAGTTCTTCGGCATGCTGCGCAATGCCGTCACTGCCCAGCAGGTCAGCCCGCCGCTGTTCGAGAGCATGGAGCTGGTCGGTCGCGAGACGGTGCTGACCCGGCTGCGGGCGGCGGTGGAAAAACTGGAGAGCTAAAGAGAGCCTGGCAATGCCAGGCTCTCTTTTTTAGTTGAGTCAATCCGGCGTAAGGGCTCACGGCCGTGCGCTTTACCATTGCGGGCGGTCACCTATTCCAAGAAGCGTTTGGCCCGCGCCAGCAGGGAGCGAATGTCTGCATAGGTGCGCTCGCTTCTGCGAGTGGCTTTGACCACAACTACGATCAATTGCTGGTCAAAGACCGCGTACAACACTCGGTAATTCCCGACTCGGATACGATAGAGCGCATCGCTCAGATGCACACTGCCTACCGGACGCGGATTTATGGCCAAGCCGCGAATGGCCTCTGTGAGGCGGACTTGGTCTTGCTTGGGGAATCGGGGGAACTGCTTCTCGGCGTTTGGCAGAAAGACAACTTTGTACAACTCAATGCCCCTAATTAAAGACCCAGTTTGCTGTAGACGTCCTCCGCATCCACGGCCAAATCCGGATTTTCGGCAAAGTCTTTAAGCGCCTGATTGACTTCTACTATATCCAACAGGTCTTCCAGCTTCTCCACCAGCGCTTCAAACTCTGCAGCAGACACCAGGTAGGCCGCGGTTTCGCTGTGCTTCATGATCCGCACGGGGCCTTGGCGTGTTTCGTCAAGGTATTTCGCTAAATTCTCACGGAGCTGCGTGATAGAGGTTTCTTTTGTACCCACGGAGTTATTGTACGCCATTCTGTACGGTTTAGTGCTGGCAAAATTGCCGCCGCCCTTCGAAAAGATAGAAATCATCCGAGACAGTACTAGCCCGAATCAGGGGTTGGAGAAACCGAAAAAACCAGCTAAAGTAGAACTCATGTGCTAATATCGCAGGATAAATACTTTGCCGAGAGGTCTAAAATGAGTGAAGCAGTTGTTATCAGTGTTATCAGCTTAATTGGCGCAATAGCCGCAGCCTACATTACTGCACGCGGCGAAAGCAAGAAAGGCGTTGCAAAAGTAGAGGCCAAGCTTGAGGCTTGGAAGCTCCTCTATGAGCATGATGGGGAAGGCAACAAGATTTCTGGTGAGCTGCCCAAGCTGATAAGCGCAGTAGAAGCTGCCTATCAAATTAGGGTAAAAATTTACCAACAAAAGTGGACTGAAATTATGGATGTGCAGTGGGCATTTACAGAGGCTGGCCTCGTTCATGCTCTCAATACAGAACAAATATCTTTAGGTCCAGGGTCAGATGGCAACTACAGATTTTTCGAAGATTCGTATCATTACTATGTCCTAGTCAATACAAGAGGTAACCATCATGCCAAAAGGGTATACATCGATGGTAGACCACATAAACCCTCAGACACAAAGAGAAGAATTGCGTGGTATGCAATGATGCCAAACTAAGAGCTTGGTAAAAATGCAGATTTCTTTGACCATCGTTGCGAACCAATATTTGTTTACTTTAAGTCACCAAGCGCTTGCTTGCTCTAAACAACAAAAGGAGCGGGCCGTAACAGCCCGCTCCTTGGAATTCAAGTCCGGCAGTACCTCTTCCTAAAACCAGCCACCATCCACATCCAAATTGACGCCGTTGACACCCTGGTTCTCCAGCAAGAAGATGGCCGCGTCGGTAACGTCCTTGACCGTCACCAGCTTGCCGGTCAGTGTGCGGGCAGACAGCGCCTCCAGCACGCCGGCGGGCTTGTCGGCCCAGTAGGGTGTCTCGCCCACCACCCCCGGGTGAATGGCGTTAATCCGTAGCGGGGCCAGCTCCACCGACATGGCGCGCACCAGGGTCGAGACGCCGCCATTGATGCTGGTCACCGTGGTGGAGCCAGGGTACGGGCGCTCTTTGGCCATGCCGCCGTACATCAGCACCGCGCCGTCGGGGCGCATCTGTGGCAGCAGGGCATGCACGACCTCCGGGTAGCCCACCAGCTTGAGGGTCACCAGTTCTACGGCCTGCTGAATATCGTAGTTCTTGACGCTGTTCTCGTCGCGTGAGATAGACACCAGCACCAAAAAAAGCACATCTTTTACGCCGGCCAGGGCGGCCCCAATTTCCTGAGGCTTGCTGAGGTCGAAGTTAATGCCGACCGCGTCATGCCCGATCTCGGCAGCGGTTTGCTGGGCGCGGCCCGGCTCACGGCCCG
>JAHCII010000013.1 GCA_026129305.1 Anaerolineales bacterium | reverse complement strand
CACAGGTTTGTGAACCCGAAACTGGACAAGACTGCCCGGCGGGTTTTCACTATGCTGAGGCCAGCAATTCCTGCCAGCCTGGTGGCGGTGATGTGGGTGGCTGCCCGGCCGGGTATTACTTTGACACTCAGATCAACTGCTGTGCCCCACTGACCGGTGACAATTTGGGGTGTGAGCCTGGCTTCTACCGTTCCGTGGCGACCAATGAATGTCTGCCACTCGACCAGAATGGTTGCCAGCAGGGCTACATTTACAATCGCTATGAAGGCGGCTGCGTGCCGGATTATGGCAATACCCAGTTCGCCAGTAATGACTGTCGCCTGCCCGGTTATGTAATGAATGAAGCTGGGCAATGTGAACCTGCGGGCACGGTCCCCACCGCAGACTGTGACCAAGGCGCATACTACAATCCTTACAGCCAGCAGTGCGAACTGCTTGGCGAGAACGGCTGCCAACCAGGCTACCGCTACGACCCGCTTACTGAAACCTGCCTGCCTGGGGATGGACCGGGCAGCGGCTGCCCGGCCGGCTACGTGTTCAGCGAGCGGCTCAATTGCTGCGCGGCTGGGCCAGGGACGGATGGCAGCGCGTGTTTAGGCGACGAACAGCCAGTGGGTCGCTTGATCAGCTATGTGGCCGCCCCTTCATTGACCGGCTTTGATTACGGGTTGGGTTACTGCGATCCTGAGGGAAGTCGCATCACCGGCCAGATCGAATGCCCGGCTGGCACCGCCTACGATGAAGGGCTGGGGTACTGCCTGCAGACTCAATGCGGCTGCGCTCTGGGCACCTATTATGATGCCCGCAGCCAGACCTGCCTGCCTTATGGCGAAACACAGTCTGGTTGCTGGACCTACACGGTCTCCGTGCCAGTGTGCCCTTACGTGACGCCGACGCCTTCGGTCACGCAAACCTGTGACCGCGGCGAGACCTTTAATCCCCGGTCGCAGCGCTGTGAAGATGATTCAGATGGTGGTGGTGACGGCAGTGGAACTTCACCCACTGTCGATCCGCGGATTGCTTACTGTGCTCGGCAGTCAGGCACTTCTTGTACTGCGGCGGGGTGCACCTGGACGGGCAACGCCTGCGTGCCTTAGCGACTTAAGATTGGGAGAATGCAGCGAGGCGCAACTGCTTGCGCCTCGCTGTGTTTAAGCCCCTAGTATGCAGTGGAAGGAACAAGAACATGTCAGGTATTGAATTTTCAGTCGACGCTCAGGGGATTGGCACATTGACCATTGACCGCCCAGCGGTGCGCAATGCCCTGGACTGGGAAGCAATGGGCCTGTTCTCTGATCTTATTGACCGGGCCGCCAAGGCTATCGACCTGCGTGCCCTGATCGTTACAGGCGGCGGCGATACCTTCGTCTCCGGAGGGGACTTGCGCGTGTTGGAAAAATACACCAAGCGGCGGGATGGCCTGCGCCTGGCGGTCATTATGGGCAATGCCCTGCAGCGCTTGCGGGCCTTGCCCTGCCCGACGATCGCCGCCATCAATGGCCCCGCACGCGGCGGCGGCGCCGAGATCGCCGCCGCCTGTGACCAGCGCGTGATGGCCAGCGGAGCGGACATTGGTTTTGTGCATGCGAGTCTAGGTATCACCACTGCCTGGGGCGGGGCTCGTTTCTTGCTGCAGTTGGTGGGCTATCCCATGGCATTGGAGCTGATGGCCACCGGACGCGTGTTGAATGCCCAAGAGGCCAAGGAGATCGGTCTGGTGCAGCATGTGGTGGCAGCCGGCGGGGCTTTGCACGCCGCACGGGAGCTGGCAAGCCAAATGGCGCGGCATCCCCAACAGGCCGTGGAAGCCGCCAAACGCCTGTTGCGCTCAGCCATGATCAGTCCGCTGGCGGCCAAGCATGCCGAACGCCGTTTGTTTGCTCAGCTGTGGGACAGCGAATTCCGGCGTGAGGCCGTGCGCCGCTTCTTGCATCGCAAGCCCTAGGGCGCGTAGTAAGATAGCCAACTGAGGTACACAGAATGTCGGATTGGACCAATCTGTTTCGCTGGCTGCATGTTTTGGGTGGGGCAGCTTGGTTGGGGGAGGTGGCTACGGTTGTATTCATCCTGATGCCTTATGTGCGTCAGTTACGGGGTGACCAACGCAGTGCCTTTGTCTCCAAAGTATTCCCCAAGGTTTTTCGTTGGGCTTCTGTATTTGCATCGACAACCCTGTTGGCCGGCGTAGCTCTGAATTATTCTTTGACCGGATGGCGGAATCTGCCAGCGTACTTTTCCTCAGCCAGAGGGTTGCCGATCCTGGTTGGCGGGGTGCTGGGTCTCCTGCTGGCGACCTTTCATTTCGTGGTCGAAGGTCGTATTGAACCCAGAGTATCCCTCTTGCTGGATACCAAGGACGCAGCCCAGGAACAAAGATTGGTCACTTTTCTGACGATTGTGCCGCGCGTCGGTTTGGCGATCCTGGTTGTGGTGTTTTTGCTGATGATGATCGGCGCACGAGGTTACTAGTTTCTAAGAATTTGGCAGGTCGAGGTAGACGCTGGTTATAATCAGGCGTTTGCTATGCGTAACTTCCTCTTTCGTTTGCTGACAAGCTTGATGCTTTTGATGCTGGGCCTGGTGTGGCTGCCATGGCCTGCCACCAGCCCGGTGTACGCCCAACAGCCCACGGTTTCGGTGCCGACGGTCACCGGCACGGCGATCGGCGCCTATATCGTCGTGAATCTGGACCAGGAGCGCATTAATGTGCGCACTGGTCCCGGCACAGACTACCCGGCTGTCGGTATCCTGCTCCCTGGTGAGCAGGCCGCTGCCCGCGGCCGCTCAGTGGGCGGCGACTGGATCCAGGTCGCCTATGCGCCGGCGGATACTGGGCTCGGCTGGGTGTTCGCGCCGCTGGTGACCATGTTTAACGTGGTCAGCTTGCCGATCATTGAGCCGCCTTCCACACCGACCCCGCGCGTAACCCCCACCATCGACCCGACCCTGGCAGCCCAATTTGTCCTGGAGATCCCGGCCACGCGCCTGCCGACCTACACCGCGGTGGAACCGCTGGAGATCCCGCAGTTTGAGCAAGCCGCCACCGGCCGGGTGGGCGGCATTCCGATTGGCATGTTCATCACCGGCTTGGGCCTGATGGGCTTGTTTGCCACTGTGGTGGCCTACCTGCGCGAACGCTAGATCTTTGAGTTTTCAATCTCTTGCAACAAAAAGAGGACTGCATCAGCAGTCCTCTTTGGTTTCTTTAGTTGGTGAACTGTTTAGCAGCCACAACCCGCGTCGTGGGCATGTTCCGGGGCATCCTGGCCGTCGGTGCGGAAGGAATGACCACAACCGCAGGCCGAGGTGGCGTTGGGGTTCTCGATCTTGAAGCCACTGGCCATGACATCATTGACATAATCAATGTTGGCGCCGCGCAGGTAGCCCATCGAAACCTCGTCTACCACTACGCGCACGCCGTGCTGCTCGAGCACGAAGTCGTTCTCGCGCGGGCTGGGTTCCAGCGCCATGCCGTATTGGAAGCCGGAGCAGCCGCCGCCCTGGATGAAGACGCGTAGAGCGTGGTCTTCCACTTGGCGCTGTTGCAGCAAACCACGCACGGCCTCCGCGGCCGAGGCGGTCAGCGTAATCGGTTCAGTCACAATATCTGCGGTTTTTACGTCAGCAAGAGCCATTTGTATGCTCATCCTTTCTTGCAGCGAATACTGGCCTATTCTATCAAAGAAGAAAGACGTGTGTCAAACACGGATGACGGGAGTTAAGCCGTCAATTCGCCAGCTAGCAGCTGGACACGAATGGCATCCACTTCGACGCTCCACAGTGCGTCGTCTTGCCTGAGAGGCGCCGCAGCGCGGATGTGCTGGTGTGCGGCGGCCACGCCGCCGCCTAGCTGTGCGCCAGGCATCTGCGCCAGGCGCAGGTCCAGGGCGCGGGCGGCACAGGTCAGTTCCAGCGCCAGCACCTGGGCGGTATTGTGCGCCACCTGCCAGGCGTGGCGGGCGGCGGTCATGGCGTTGGCATTGTGGTCCTCTTTGCCCGCCGAGGTAGGCAAAGAGCGTACCGAGTCTGGCGCGGCCAGCCCTTGGTTCTCAAGCACTAGCGAAGCGGCTGTGTACTGCAGCAGCATCAGACCGGAATTGAGCCCGGCGGCCGCGCCGCCGGCCACCAACATGGGCGGCAGGCCGCTCAGGCTGCCATCCAGCAGGTGGTAGCTGCGCCGTTCAGAAATGGCGGCGACTTCGCTCAGGGCGATAGCCAGAAAATCCATGGCCATGCCCACTGGCTCGCCATGGAAGTTGCCACCAGACAAGCTTTCGCCGGGACCGAACAGCAGGGGATTGTCGGTGGCGGCGTTGATCTCTTTTTCGATGATGCCGCGCACATACGCCAGGGTCTCGCGTGCCGGGCCTTGCACTTGCGGCGCACAGCGCAGCGAATAGACATCCTGCACGCGGCCCCCGGCATTCAGCAGCGTGCTGCCGGCGGTCAGGGTGCGGATGCGGGCAGCGACTTCGATCTGGCCTGGGTGGCGGCGGGCGATGTGCAGCCGCTCGTCGAAGGCGGCCGAGGCGCCCAGCACGGCCTCTAGCGACATGGCGGCTGAAAGTTCCGCGGCGAGCAACAGGGTTTCGGCCATTTGGATGGTCAACACGGCCAGGGCGGCGGAGAAGGTGGCGCCATTGGTCACCGCCAGCGCTTCTTTCGGCCCGAGCACCAGGCGCGGGATGCCGGCAGCGGCCATGGCTGCCGCGCCGCGCAGCCGCTGGCCTTCGTATTCAGCCCAGCCGGATTCGTCCTCGCGCTCATGCTCGTCGGTGGTCATCACCAGGGCCAGGTGAGAGAGGGGCGCCAGGTCGCCGGAGGACCCCAGCGAACCCTGCGAAGGGATGCAAGGAGTCACGCCCTTGTTCAACATGTGCAGCAGTGTCTGCACCAACTCTGGCTTGGCTCCAGAGACACCGGCTGCCAGCGTGTTGGCGCGGATCAGCATGGCGGCCCGCACGACTTCAGTGGGCAGCTCCGGCCCAGTGCCCATGGCGTGACTGAGGATCAGGTTGCGGTTGAGCTTGGCAATGTCCGCCGGGCTGATCTGTTTGTCGGCAAAAATGCCGAAACCCGTGTTGATACCGTAAACCGGTTTGCCCGCGGCGACGATCTCGTTCAGCCAAGTGTGGCTGGCCTGCATGCGCTTTAGCGCATCGGGAGCCAGGCTCACGGGATGGCGGGCTGTGGCGACGCGCTGCACGTCCGCCAGGCTGAGTTGTTCGCCGTCAATGATCAGGTCGCTCATGCATGAGCCTCCGGAAAGAGATGAGTTGGGTCAGTCGCTTTGTTTCAGAGCGCGGGCCATGTCACGTTCTGCATCGCGCTTGGCGATGTCTTGGCGTTTGTCCCACTTCTTTTTGCCGCGTGCCACGGCGATTTCCAGCTTGGCGCGGCCACCCTTGAGATAAATGCGCAAAGGCACGATGGTATTGCCTTTGCGTTGGGTTTCATCCCACAGTTCGGCGATTTGCTTGCGGTGCAGCAATAGTTTGCGCTCCCGTAGAGGTTTATGGTTCTCCGCGCTGGCTGGGTTATAGGGGGCAATATGCGCGTTGACCAACCAGGCTTCGTACCCGTCTGTACGCACATAGGCTTCTTTCAAGGATACTTGGCCGGCGCGGATGGACTTGATTTCGCTGCCTTGCAGCACCAAGCCGGCTTCGTACTTCTCGAGCAGAAAAAAATCGTGACTGGCTTTGCGATTGCTGGCCAGGACTTTGTCGTTCATGCGCCGATTCTAGCATGGACTGAATGAGGTTCGACCATGGATGAAAAAGAGGCGAGTTTGCTCGCCTCTTTTTGTTTAGCGGGACACGGCCATCTTGACCACTTTGCCTTGCGCGTCCATGGTGATGCGGGCATATTGATGATGTACCAGGTTGCCCGCCGGGATTTTCTTGCTCAGGGTTACCAGGCTGCGGGTGGGCATCAGCCCGGTCGATTTGCTGTGCAAGTGCGGCAGCGTGCAGTCATGGCCGCGGCAGTCGGTATGCTCATGGCTGAGGCTGACCCGGCTGTCTTGCATGCCCGGCAGGTAATCGGCCACCACCGACTTGATCGTGGCCAGAGTGTTTTCGGGCAAGCGTTCCATGGGCACAGCTTCGCTCTCACTCAGATCGCAAATGGCCTTGAGTTCACTGGCCTGGTCTTCCACACGTAGGATGCGCTTGGGAGTCTCACCCTCAGTGGTGACGTGCGCCAGCGGATCGCCGTACAGCACGAACGAGATGAGCGTCTTTTGGTCCTCGCCATCCAGATAGCCCTGGCGGCGATGCATGGTCTGGGCCATGGCGATCTTGGCCCGGCGCAGCGCTTCGCCCACCGGATGGCCCTCATTCAATAGCTTCCAGAAAGCCTGCCCAAGCAGGTCAGCGGCGATCAGCGGCGTGGTGACCGAGCCGTAGGAAGTTACTGTGGAGCCGATGACGGCTTTGCTGCCCGAGTCAAGGAACTTGAGCGAGAGGGCATTCTCCACGGTCTTATCGTAAATGTGCGCACCAAAGCAGGCTTCGCTGAAGACCACCTGCGGGGCGCGGCCGCTGTTGATCACATCGCTGGGGCGCAGTGCCACCGGATAGTCCGGCCCGCTGGGAGTGCTGAACGGGTCGCGCTGGCCGTACCATTCGGCGGTTTCCGCCAAGCCGTGCAAGTTGAAGTAGGCCAACTGCAGGGGCTTGTTGGCTTCTTTGGGTAGCTGTCCTGTGCCGGTGGGCGGGCTGATCGAGAGTTGACTGGGATCGCTTATGGTGCGATAGACGGAGTGTGAGGCGCGCTGCCAGATCTCGGCGCTGTAGCCAAAGCTGCTGCGCTTGGGTCGCCATAGGCCGAAGAAGGCCAGCAACCGGCTAACCATCCCTTGCACGCGGGCCGCCGGGCTGGGCGCCTGCCCGCGCACCACTACGATCTGGTTGAGTTTCTTGACCAGCATGGCCGGGTCTCTGCCTTCGCCGTTGGGCAGGCGACCCAGCGGCCAGGTCGGCACAAAATAGTTCTCATCCAGGCTGGCATAGGGATTATCCGAAGGTACATCGGCATCTTCATCGTCCACCGGATTGGGCAGGCGGTGGAAGGGGATGATCTGCGGCCCGCCGACGATCAGCACCGCGCCGACCATCTCGCCCTTTTGGCGCAGGGCTTCATCCAGATCGGCCAGCAAGTGCTTGATCGCCCAGGGGTCATTGGCATCCACGGCTTGCAGCCCGAAGGCTTGCAAGCTATCGCCGCGGTCGGCGTAGACCAGATGGCTGGTCCAATAAGGCAGTGCTTCGGTGGCGGCCACCACGGCCTTCAGTGCCTGGTCCACTTTGGCCAGCCCTTCGGGGCCGTACTGTTCCTGGAGAGCCTGCTGAGAGGTAAGCACCACGTAGGCCGGACGGCGACCGTCAGCGCGCAGCAGTAGATCTTCCGCCTTGGTGGTGATGTCTTCCAATTCCACCGGCATTTCTGTTTGCACGGACTTGGCTTCCTGCTCCTCCGGCAGCGCATACTCCACGCCCAATTCGTCGACATAGGTGTTGGCGGCTTGCTTGGGCGGCACACGCTGGACTTTGGGGCGGCGCAGCTTGGGCAGCTCTGCACTTGTCTGCACGGGCTGCTGGGAGGCAGGTCCGCCGGTTTTGGCCGCAGCCAAATGGCCATTTCCGGCGGGCAGCTGGTTCCAATGCAAAGCGGCGGCCACTGCGGCGGGAACGGCAACGCCGATGGGATGGCTGAGCTGATCCGGCCAAATGGCCGTAAAGCGATGTGCGGCGCCCCATAGCCGGGCCGGCACCTGGCCGCTAATGTCTTCCGCCGCGCAGCCGTGCAGCAGGTCGATGGCTTCGTCTCCCAGGCCACTCTCCATGCGGTTGGCGGCAGCCAGCAGGCGGAACTGCAGGCAGCTTGGCCAGCGCTCGCGGTACAGCTCCACCAGGTTGTGGCGTGCCTGCCAGGAGAGCTGCTGAGCCTCTGCGATCTTGAGGTGCAGCAAAGCCGGCAGGGGCGAGGGCGGCTGGTTGAGCAGGACGCCCTGAATGTGCTTTTCTGCAGCTTGCAGATCCCCCGTGACCAGCGCTTGCTGAGCACCGATCAAGCCTTGTGCCCAGGGTTGGATATCCGCGGGAGCTTCTGCCAACCCGCGCAAAACCATGACTGTTGCGCGGGCCTCTTCGGCCAGTTCGGGTTTAAGGCGGCGGGCCATGCTGGCCAGCAGTTCCTGCACTTGGATGAACTCGGGATCGACCTCGACCAAATGGATCAGCCCTGCCAGGGCCTTTTCCGGCTTGGCTTCTTTGACATAGGCCTGTGCCGCGATGAACTCGATGAACAGATCGTGCGGATAGCTTTGCAGCCAGTCCTGGGCCAGGCTGCGCACGAAGCGGGGTTCGCCCGCATCCAAAGCCGCCTGCAGCAGATGCAGCAGGTCGTTGCGGGTGATTTGCTTGCCGGCGCTCAGGGCGTGGTGAAGTTCGTGGGTCATTAGCCGGCTCCTATAGTTTGCGGTTGCTGCACCAGGTTCATGGCCATCACTGCCGCCAGCTGGCGTTGGATGTCCCGGTCACGCGGGGCTAGGTTAGCGGCTTGGCGCAGCGCTTCTTCGGCGGCGGGATAGTCCTTGGCATCTTTCAGCGCCAAGGCGGCTTCATAATGCGGGGCAGCGGCCTGCGGAGCGGCTTTGGATGCCTGTTCGAAGGCCTTCAGCGCGGCAGTGTGTTGGCGGCGGGCCAGGAAGACACGGGCGCGCTCCATATGGGCATTGAACAGTTGTGGGGCTAGGCGAGCAGCTTCATCCAGGTGGTGCAGCGCCTGATCCAGGTTGCCCGCTTGCTTGAGCAGCTGTCCCAGGTGGAATTCGATCGAGGCTGACAGATTGCTGGCACTGCTGGCGGCGGCTTTGAGAGCGCTTTGCGCCGATTGGATCGCGGCTGGCAGGTCGCCCATCAGGGCCAGCATTTGCGAAAGGGCGAACTGCACCTCGACGCGGCTGGCGTGCTTTTGGGCCAGCTGCTTCAGGGCCTGCAACCCTTCGGGCTGGGCCAGCAGTTGGGCGCGGCGCAGCAGCAGTGGTACTTCATCCGCTGCATGCTGAGCGGCGCGTTCTAACACCGCGACAGCGTCCGAGCTTTGTCCTAAGGCATACAGCGTCTCACCGAAGATGCGCAAAGCGTCCGCATCTCGCGGCGCCAGCTCCAGAGCTTTTTGGATGATATTTTTGGCGCGCGGCGCGTCGTCACTTTCCAGGGTCAGTTGGGCTTGCAGGATAAGGGCTGCGGGGTCTTGCGGCGCGGCCTGCTGGGCGCGCTCAGCCAGGGACTTGGCCGCGGCTGCATCGCCTGACTGGCGCTTGGCCTGGGCCAGGGTCAGCAGGTAACTGGCTTGGTCTGGGGCCAGCTCCACGGCTTTTTCCAGATTGTCGATCGCCGCGGGCAGCAGCCTGGCTTCGGATTGGGCCAGCCCGAGGGAGAAGAAGTATTCAGCTTGCTCCGGCTCCAGCTCTGCGGCCAGCTGGAAGTGCTGGCTGGCTTCTGCCAGGCGGCCCTGGCTGTGCTGAAGCTTGCCTGCCAGGGCCTGCCAGGCGGGCTGCTCTGGCCACAGGGACAGGGCAGCTTGGATATAGTGCAAGGCGCGCTCGGTCTCCCCAGCCTGAAAGGCTTGCTGGGCGGCCAGCGCTTGTGCCGGCGCCACACGGGGCATTTGGCTGGCAGCAGCTTGCAGCAAACCATAGCTGTCGCCACTATCGGGGCTCAGGGCGCGTTGCAATAAGACTTCAGGAGTATCCCAATGGGACTCCAGCAGGTATTGGGCCTGGTGGCTTTGCTCGCCCAGGGCAAAAAGCAGGGCGGCCGCTTCGCCGGCGTTGGCCGGGTACTCGGCGGGCAGTCCTTGCAGGTCTACGGCTTGGCCGAAGCGCAGCGCGGCACGTTGCGACCAGCCCGCTAAGTAGGTCTGCATGCGCGGGTCATTATTGGCCAGCCCGGCGGCTTGGAACGCCTTGCTGGCGGCGCCGTAGGTTTCGTCATTCAATGTTGCCGCTGCTAGGCCGCGGGTGGCGCCGGCTGCGCGACACAGTTGCTGCCATTCAGCCTGACAAACCAGCGCACGGCCCAAGCCAAATTGAGCCGCGGGCAGCCCCGGGTGCTCTTTGACCAGGCGGTTGTGCAGGTCGATGCTGGTATCCCAGTCGTTGAGGCTTTCTGCCGCGGCGGCCAGGCCCAACAGGCCGAAGACATCTGGCGTGCGGATCGGCTGACCAGCCTGGCCGAACTCGGCGCGGGCCGTGCTCAGGTCACCGCGCGCGGCAGCCAAACGCACTTGCAGGGCCAGCAGGCGGGCGCCGTCGGGCGGCACCAGGGTGTGCAGGATGGCCAACTGCTCGGTGGCAGCCACTTCCATCCCAGCGGACAGGTGCAGCTCTGCTTGCAGGTAGAGCAAATCTGCGCTCTCATTGAGGTTCGTGTTTGCCAAAATTTCGGCAGCGCGCTGGTTGTACAGGTTGAGTGCCGCCAATTCCGCCGCATTCTGGATATATTCGGCTTGGCCTGGATGGTGCTGCAGGGCCGCTTCGGCGGCCTGGAGGGCGCCGAACCAATCGGCCTGCTGGCGCAGCAGTTGGGCCTTGGCGTGCAATAAGCTGGCATCGCTCGGGCGCAGTTCCAACGCAGCGCTGAGCGCTTCCAAGGCGGCCTGGGGCCGGTCCAGTTGCAGCAAAACCTCGGCCTTGGCGGAGAGCAAGGCCGGCTTGGCCGGGGCAATATCCAAGGCCTTTTCTACGGCGCCAAGTGCTTTGCCAGGCTGCTCTGCCTGGGAATAAGCCTGGCTGAGCCCAAACAGCCAATCGGCATTGAGGGGTTCCAGTTTCAAGGCCTTTTGATAATAGGCAATGCTCTCTTTGGCTTGGCCGTTTTGGCGCAGAAATTCAGCCGTTTGGCTGAGGGCTTGGCTATCGCCATTGTCCAAAATAGACTTGAAGGTGGACAGAGCAATTGCTTGGGTGGCGCCGTTCCATTGCAGTTTGCCCAGGCCAAAGGCCAGGCGCGGGCTGGGCGATCCGGCAACCACCTGCTTGCTCAAGGCCCGGCAGGCCTCAGCGCTTTTGCCCAAGGCATCCATCTGTTCCGCAAACCACAGGATGGTTTCTTCGTCTTCGGGTTGACCCAAATACACCTTTTGGGCCAGCAGCGCGGCCTGTTCAGGACGTCCTGCCAACTGGTTGGCAGCGCACAACGCCTGCAGAACCTGCAAGTCGCCAGGCTCGTGGATGTCCAAAATTTCCAGCGTATCAATGGCAGCTTTGGCGTCGCCCTGCTTCATCTCTGTCTGGGCCTTGCCCAGCAGCAGGCGCTTGCGCCAATCAGCCTGCTTGCCCAGTTCGGTTTGTTGGGCGGCATCGTATTGGGCGATGGCTTCGGTCTGGCGGCCCTGGGCGGCCAGCGCCTCGGCCAGCAGGCCAGCGGCTTCGGCGGGTGCATCCGGCAGAGCCAGGGCGGCGCGCAGGCTGCTTTCGGCGGCGGGGATTTGGGAGTCCAGCGCCAGCTGGGCGCGGGCCAGATCCAGCAGCAATTGCGCATCCTGCGGATAGGCCTCCTGCGCCAGACTGAGTGCAGAGAGGGCTAGTTGGTGCTCCCCGGCTTGCAACCACAGCCGGCCTAGCTGGCGGGCGATGTGCGCATTTTCTGGAAACACATTGTGGGCCGCCTGCAGGCACAGGCGCGCCTCTTCGGGCTGGTCAAGCTGCAAATACAGCTCTGCGAGTTGCAGGGCGATTTCTTGGGCCAGTTCTCCTTCGGCCTCGTCTTGCGCCAGTTGTGCGGCCAACTGCAAGGCTTGCAGTGCGGATTGCTGCTGGCCGAGGGCCAGATGGATGCCCGCCAGTTTGGCTTGCAGCCCGGCAGTCACCGGGCAATATTGCAGAGCCGTCGTCAGGCTGGCCAGGGCGGCTTCATGGCCGCCCTTGGCTTGCTGCAGCTCCACCAGCGCCACCCAGGCATCCAACTGGGTGGGCGATAATTCCGTAGCGCGCTGCAGGTA
Source organism: Anaerolineales bacterium (assembly GCA_026129305.1). Lineage (GTDB taxonomy): Bacteria > Chloroflexota > Anaerolineae > Anaerolineales > UBA11579 > JAMCZK01. The sequence continues at coordinate 46,591 of JAHCII010000013.1, read as the reverse complement.
CTCTGCCGCGCTGTCTTCGTCGCCTTCGGTCAGCAGGGCGCGGCCCATCAAGGCCAGGGCGCGGCCGCTGCCCGGGCGCAGGGCTAAGGCTTGCTGGCTGGCGGCCAACGTTTCCGCCGGTTGGCCGGCGGCCAAAGCAACCGCGGCCAGGGCCAGCCAATCTTCGAAGGCAGGTTGGTCGGCATGCTCCAGCGCGGCTTTCCATTCAATTAGTGCATCTTCGGGCGCGTCTTCTTGCAGCGCCTCAGCCAGCAAGCGGCGGATGGCGCTGTCTTCCGGGGCCAGGGCGCTGGCCAATTGGGCATGGGCCAGTCCTTCTGCCGGGTCACCGTTCTCGAAAAGCAGCTTACTGAGCAGAGCCGCATTCTGAGCATCGTTGCCCTGCAGTTCCAGCGCAGCCTTGGCGGCTGACTCGGCCTCAAGGCGCAGGTCCATACCAATGAAGAATTCGCCCAGTTCGTGCAATAGGCGCACCTTTTCTATGTCTTCGGCGGTGCTGCCTTTTTTGCCAGCCGCTTGTAGGGCAGCCAGAGCCATTTCCTTGGCTTCGTCTTCCTCGCCGGACTTTAGCGAGACTTTGGCGGCAGACAATAGGGCCGCCGGGCGGCGGGAGACTTGCTTGGCCGCTGCCAGCATCTTGGGGTCTGCCATCTGGGCGCTGACCTGCACGAAGGCCAGGATTTCGGCATCTTCGCCATTGGCTTCAGCCACTTTGGTGGCCAGATCCATTTGTAGCTGCTGTGAGGCTTCCCAGGCAGCTTGCAGCAGGGGAGTAGCGCGCTCAGCTTGCCCGCCGATCTGGTAGACCTCGGCTTGCAGCAGCAGGCGCTGGATCTCGCTGAGATCGTCGCTGCGCTCTCCTGCAGCCACCAGATCGTCCAGCATGAATTCGGCGGCTTGTTGGGCCAGCCCGGGAGCGTGGGGCGCCAAGGCGCGTAGCAGGTCGATCAATTGGGTGAGTGGATACTCCTGGATGATCTCCAGCAGGTGAGCTGCTTGTACATCCAGCGGGTAGGGGTTGGCGACCAATGCATGCAACCCGATGGGATGCAGGGCAGCCTGGGAGGGCGCCAACAGCGTTTCCAGCAAATCGTGCGGGCGCGGCGTGATGCCCAACAAGCAGGCGGCAGGCAGCCGCCAGTAGTCTGCCGGGACGATGCTCAGGTCATGCGGCAGCTGTTCCCAGCTATTTAGCAGGCGGCGGCGCTCGCGCAGGGCCAGGGCCAGCAGGGCGGCCTGGCGCAGGTCTGGCGCGCTGGCAGCTGCCGGGTCGGCGGCCAGTTGTTCATAGGCCGCCGCGGCTTGGTAACGCAGCTTCTCGCTGACGGGCTGCATCGGGTCGGCGCGCAGTAGGTCAAACTGGTCTGCGTGACCCAATTGCAACAGCCCCAGGAAGGCGGGCGCCCAACGGCTGCGCTCGCCAGCGGCCGCATCCAGTGCGGCCGCGCCCAGTGCGCCCTGCAGCTCTGCCCATATCTGGGCATTGTTGCGCAGGGCGGCCACCACCACAGGCCAATCTGCCTGCGGCAGGCGCTTTTTGATGTCAGCGATGAAGGCGGTCATGAGCGCCGTTCCGGTTCCAGCGCGGCTTAGCCGGCCCAGTTGACTTGCAGCACGACCCAGTAGGCGGCGGCCATCATGCCCAGGCCCAGCGCAGTCATGAAAATGCCTACGCCAGCGGCGGTGCGCACCAGGGTCGAGACCGTATCGAGCAGCGCGGTGGCGTTGCCAACCAGCGCGGAAACATCTTCGGCGATGCCCTTCTGGACCATCTTGGTGGCCGTGTTGCTGATGTTCTTGATGTCTTTGTTCATGGTGCGGGTCAGCAGCACGAACAAACCAATGGTGAGCGTGCACATGCCCAGAAAGAACATGGCGGCGCCCATGACCAGCAGCGTATCGGTTTGGGTGATTTCGTACATCGTCATTCTCCTGTCAAAAGGTTTGCCTGTAAAACGCAGACACAATGCCTAGTTGCAAGATGCATGCCTAAACTTGCTTTCGGCGCCAAGCACTAGAAGGATTGACGTAAGTTGCGCTTGAAGCTACAATTTGGCTCGAAACGTCTCCGGCTGGAGGCGTTTTTGGCGGATGGTGGCAGTGATTGCCCTTGAAGCTTAGTGTGCAACCGGCATCCGTGCCGGACCTGTCGGGGCGAAGGTAACCGATCTCGGTGAGAGGCGTCCCCCAAGGAAGGTTTTGATGGAAGATTTTTATGTGAAGGCCACTCGGCGCACGTTGACAGGCAAGAAGGTCAACCAGCTGCGCACTCAAGGCAAAACGCCGGCGATCATCTACGGGCGCACCGTAGAGAAGCCGATTGCGATCACACTGGACCGCTTGGACCTGGCCAAGGTGTTGCGCAAGGCCAGCTATTCCAGCTTGATCACGATTGATCTGGAAGGCGAGAAGTACAGCGCATTGGTGCGTGACTTCCAGATGGACAAGATCCTGGGCGACTTGACCCATGTGGATTTCCTGGCTGTATCCCTCACCGACAAGGTGCGGACGGAAGTGCGCATCATCCTGGAGGGCAAGGCTCCGGTGGTCACCAACCTAAATGGCATGCTGGTGACTGGCCTGGAAACGGTGGAAGTAGAGAGCCTGCCCCAGGACCTGCCGGATCACTTTGTGGTGGATGTGTCCACCCTGGCGGAATACGGCGACACGATCTTCGTGCGCGACCTGGTGGCCCCGGCAAACGTCGAAATTCTGAGCGACCCGGATGAGCTGATCGTGGTGAGCGCTGCCCCAGCAGTCGAAGAGACCAGCAGGAGCGAAGGTCTGGCCCCGGCCGCAGAAGCCGAGAAATCCGAAGAGTAAGCCTGTTAGTCTGAAAAAGAGCCCGCCAATCAGGCGGGCTCTTTTTGTTCACAACCCCAGTGCGTCAAGGAAATTCAGCGTGATGCGGGCCGTCAGCCCCCACAGCAATTCACGGTCATATTCGGTGAAGTAGACCACGTTGAGTGTGTGCCCATCCGGCGCGATGCGCTGGCGTTCTTCACGGTTGGCCGGGTCCGCCAGCCAGTCCAGCGGGATGGTGAAAGCGCGCTGCACCTCACTGCCTTGCAGCTGCAGCTCAAAGGGCCAGGGGATCACGCCCACAACCGGGGTGACCTGGTAGTTGCTGATCGTGATGAATTCCTCCATGTGGCCGAGCAAACGCACGCCGCTGGGTTCCAGGCCAACCTCTTCCTGGGCTTCGCGCAGTGCTGCTTGTTCGGGTTGAGTCTCATCTGGATCCAGGCGGCCGCCGGGGAAGGCCACCTGGCCGCTGTGCATATCACCCTGCACCTGGGCGCGCAAAATGTAGAGCAGGTGCCATTCGTCATTTTGGCGCAGGAGCGGGATGAGCACCGCGGCGGGACGCGGCTCGGTTTGGCCGTGCAGCTCGCGATAGGGGCTGATATACGGGTCGGCGGCGCGCGCTGCCAGACGCTGACGGATGGTGTCTTCGCTGAGGTTATGCATCGGGCAGCACCAAGATGCTGGCGCAGTAACTGCATTGGCTGGCCTGGCCGCGGCGAACCGGCAACGGGCTTAAGCTGGCGTTGGCTCCGCAGTACGGACAGGTCTGGGTTGGTGCGGCTGCAGCGCCAGCGGGTTGCTGCGCCAGCCAAGCTGCAAGCTCTTTTACAACTTCAGGGGCGGCTTCGCTCTCGTGTGCATCCCGCAGATAACGCTGGCCCTGGCTGTGCAGCAGCGGCCCGCGCTCCTGGGCCGAGAGCAGTTCCAGACCACGACGGGCCTGAGCCACAGAGGCCGCCCCATCACCCACGAACAGTAGGGCATGGGCGGCCTGCAAATGCAGCATCGGGGCCGGGTAGACGATGCCCAAATCATGGGCTTTGACGGCGATGTCAGCGAAGATTTCCGCGGCGCGGCGGTGTTCTCCCAGAGTCAGCAGATGATTGGCGTGGCGCAACTCACGCTGGATGCGCGGGTTGAGGGCGCGCCCTGGCAGCATGCGGCGCGGTTTTTTGTCTTGCTGAGGGCGACCAAACGGGCCGGGACGCTCGTAGCGTTTGCGCATCAGTCCTCTGCCTCATTTTGGCCGGTGACCAGCTTGCGAGCGAAGATAAGGAAGCCAGTGTGGCCGGTCATATTGTCCACGGGTCGCAGGCGGGCGGCGATGGGTTGGTAATAGCGGTGCAAGATCTCCGAGACCTCCAGAAAGCCGAAATCATGCTGTTTCAGCGCCGTGATCAGCAGACTGACCTGGTTGGTGGTGGGCAGCAGGCTGCCAAAGAAGCCGCCGGACTGCAGGGCGGCGCGCACCTGGGCGAGATAATCCTCCGGGTTGGGCAGATCCAGGAAGACGGCTTGCAGGTCCTGTTCGTCAAACCCGTCGGCGGCGTCGCTCACTTGAAAGGTGACGCGTTGGGCCAGGCCAAGCTGTTCCAGGTTCCTGCGGGCCGCCACCTGGGTCTCGGCGCGACGTTCATAGCTGAAGACATGGCCCTGGTCGCCCACGGCATGGGCCAAAGCGGCGGTCAGCGCGCCGGAGCCGGTGCCAGCTTCGAGCACACGGCTGCCCGGGCCGATGCCGAGGCTGAGCAATATGTAGCCGATGTCTTTAGGGTAGACGACTTGGGTGACGCGCTCTATATCGCGGAGAACATCGTCCAGCGCCGGCTGCAAGAGGATGAAGTGCTTGCCCAAGTGGCTGAAGACACGGCTACCCCATTCCTGGCCGATCAGATCGTCATGGGTCAGGATGCCGTGCATGGTTTCGATGCGGCCACCGGGAGTGAGCTGGGCAGTCATGGTTTGGCCGCGCGGGCCGAGCAAATGGGCCAGGTCACCGGCCTGGGCATGGCTGTGACGGGCGGCCATGCTAATAGCCCGGCTGGATCACGAAGAGCCAGTAGCCCAAGAACAAGGCGCCCAGCCCGCCCAGCACGCCCAAGCCGGCATAGAGTGGGCCGATCTGGAAAAGGCCAAGATCAAATTGGGCGGCCAGGCTGTGACCGACCCAAAAGCCGCCCCAGGCCAACCCCAGATAGAGCAGCAAGCGGCCCAGACTGCCGCCGCGCCAGAGATGGAAGGCGGCGCCCAGCAGAGTGGCCAAGGTAGCCCCAAGGAGAAATGAAGGCAGCGTCATTCGACAGCAATGGCCAGTGGGTTGGCGGGATGGGATTGGGGGGATGGCTGGGCGATCAGACCGCCACCCAACACTTCCCCATTGACATAAAAGACCGCAGCCTGCCCCGGAGTTATATCGCGCAGGGGCTGGGCAAAATCCACTTGGGCACCGCCGTCTGGCAAGGGAGTAACCCAGCCTGCGGCTTTGCGGGCACTGTACCGTATCTTGACTTCGGCTTCGAAGGGTGTTTGCGGCGCCGCGCCAGACAGCCAGTTCACGGGGCCAGTCAATAGGCTACGGCCGCCAAGCTCATCCTCGAAGCCGACCACCAGCGTGTTGTTGGCGGTGTCCTTGGCCAGCACGTACAAAGGCTGGGCAGCCGGGATGCCCAGCCCCTTGCGCTGGCCGATGGTGTAGTGGGCCAGGCCGGTGTGCTCGCCGAGCTTGTGGCCGGCGCGGTCAGTGATCGGGCCGGGTTGGCTCAGCTGCGGCTGGTGGCGCTCTAGGAAATCTCGGTAATCCTGGCCGGCCAGGAAGCACAGATCTTGGCTTTCCTTGGATGTGGCCGCCGGCAGGTTAAGATCTGCTGCGATTTGGCGCACTTTGCCTTTGGTCATGTCTCCCAAGGGAAAGAGGGCATGCTTGAGCTTGGCCTGGTTGAGCACATGCAGCACATAGGACTGGTCTTTGTGCTGGTCTTTTGCCTCGAACAGGCGCACTGGCTGTCCGGGTTGGCGCTGCAGTCGCACATAGTGGCCGGTGGCCAGGTAATCGGCGCCCAGCGCCAGGGCGCGTTCCAGCAGGAACTCCCAGCGGATCTGGCGGTTGCAGGCCAGGCAGGGGTTGGGCGTGCCACCGGCGGCATAGCCGTCCAGAAAGGATTGCACTACGATGTTTCGGAAGCTTTCCTGGGCGTTGACGGCATAAAAGGGGATGCCCAACTGGCCGGCGACCCGGCGGGCGATGGCCATCGATTCCGGCGTGCAGCAGCGGTTGCTGGCTTCGCGTCCGGGTTCAGACCACAGGCGCAGCATCATACCGCTGACCTGGTAACCCTGCTGCTGGAGCAGGGCGGCCACCACTGAGCTGTCCACCCCGCCGCTCATGGCGACCACGACCTTGCCCTGGCTCATGCCAACTCCAGCTGGCGAGCGCGAGCCACCAGCGCCGGCAGCGCGGACAGCAGGGCTTGCACCTGCTCTGGCGTACTGTCCTTGCCCAACGTAACGCGCAGCGAACCCAGTGCCCACTGCGGTGTGAGGCCCAGGGCCAGCAGCACCTGGCTGGGTTCCGGGTTGGCGGTCTTGCAGGCTGAGCCGGAAGAGCAGGCGAAACCGGCATCATCCAGCAGCATCAGCAGGGCGTTGCCGTCCACGTCTTCGAACACGAAGCTGGCATGGTTGGCCAGGCGTTCTCTGGGGTGCCCGGTGAGCTGGGCGTCAGGGATGGCGTTAAGTACGCCCTGAATAAGTTCATCTCGCAGCGACCGCAGCCGCTGGCCTTGTTCTTCCATCTCGTTTTGGATCAGTTCCAGAGCCTTGGCCATGCCAACGATAAGCGGCACGTTGAGGGTGCCGGCGCGACGGCCTTCTTCATGGCTGCCGCCGATTTGCTGCGGCAGGAGCGGCGCACCCTGGCGCACATATAAGGCGCCGATGCCTTTGGGTCCATAAAATTTGTGGGCGCTGATCGTGAGCAGATCGACTTGCAGGCTGGCGGCATCGATGGGCAGGTGAGCCGCCGCTTGCACCGCATCACTGTGCAGCGGAATGCCGCGTTCGCGGCAAATCGCCCCAATCTCGGCCAGCGGATTGAGGCTGCCGATCTCGTTGTTGCCCAGGATCACGGAGACCAGGGCCGTTTCGGGACGCAGGCGGCGGGCAACATCCGCCGGGTCGACGCGCCCAAAGCCGTCCACTGGCAGCCATTCCAGTTCAAAGTCGAATTGCTCCGCCAAAGCGCGCGCCGTTTTGGCGACGGCGTCGTGCTCTACCGGGCTGACCAGCAGGTGGCGGGCGCCGCGCTGCTGGCGGGCCGCCAGCGCTGCGCCGCGCAGGGCCAGGTTGTTGCTTTCGGTGCCGCCGGAGGTGAAGACCAGCTCGTGCGGAGCGCAATGCAGCTGCGCGGCAAGGTTGGCCCGAGCTGCTTCTACAGCGGCCTCGGCGCGCTGGCCATAGCTGTGCACCGAGGCGGGGTTGCCATAGTCTTCATTGAAGTAGGGCAACATAGCCTGCAGGACGCGGGGATCCAGCGGTGTGGTGGCGGCGTGGTCCAAGTAGGTCCATTGGCGGGCGGACATGCTGGCGATTATAGCGCGTTCACTAAACTGGCTTTTTCTCGGAGTTCCGCCTCTGAAAATGAGATAATCAGGCCTGTCCGCGCCCCTTAAAATGTCGGGTGGGGATTGCTGTTATAATCGCTTTGTACTAATTATCACATTGTATTGCGCGCTCAAAAAGGAAATTATGGCCAAAGACATCATTTTCGGAACCGACGGTTGGCGAGGGGAGATCGCCCGGGATTACACCTTCGCCACTTTGCAGCGGGCGGCCCAGGGTTTTGCCTCATATATGAAGCAGCAGGGCAAGGCTGAGGTGGGCGTGGTGGTGGGTCATGACAAGCGCTTCCACTCTGAGAATTTTGCCGCGGCCGTGGCTGAGGTATTGGCAGGCAACGGGGTACGAGTCTACTTGACGCAGGAAGCTACGCCAACTCCGGTGATTTCTTATGCGGTGGTCTCCCTAAGGGCGGGCGGCGCAGTCAACATCACCGCTTCGCACAACCCGCCCACCGACAACGGCTTTAAGGTGCGCGACGAGACCGGCGGGGCGATTGACCCTGAAGGCCTGGCCCAAATCGAGGCGGCCATCCCGGACGGTGCAGATGGTGTGCAGCGTATGCCGCTGCAGGAAGCGCTGGACGCCGGCTTGGTGACCATCTTTGATGCAGCGCCTGCCTACATTGAACATCTCAAGGATCTAATTGATCTGCAGCCTATCAAAGACGCCGGCCTGACGGTCATGGTGGATGCCATGTGGGGCAACGGCGCCGGCTGGTTCCCACGCTTATTGGAAGGTGGCAAGACCCGCGTCGTCGAGATCCATAACGAGCGCAACCCGATCTTCCCTGAGATGCTGCGGCCCGAGCCGATCCGCCCGAATGTCGACGCGGGTCTGAAGGCTACCGTGGACAACCATGCCGATGTGCTGCTGATCACCGATGGCGATGCTGACCGCGTGGGTCTGGGGGATGAGAATGGCGTGTTTATTGACCAGCTGCGTGCTTTTGGCTTGCTGGCCTATTATCTGCTGGAAGTGCGCGGCGAGCGCGGCGATATTGTCAAGACACTCTCCACCACGACCATGCTGAACAAACTGGGCAAGATCTATGACGTGCCGGTGCATGAGACTGGTGTGGGCTTCAAGTTCGTAGCCCCCAAATTCTCCGAGACCAATGCGCTGATCGGCGGCGAAGAGTCCGGCGGCTATGCTTTCCGCGGCAACGTGCCTGAGCGTGACGGCATTTTGGGCGGGCTCTATTTTCTGGATCTGATGGTCAAGACCGGCAAGAAGCCCAGCGAGTTGGTGGAATGGCTGTTTGAGAAGGTCGGCGCGCACTATTACGATCGCATCGACACCCTTTTTAGCGGTGACCGCGCCGCTCGCGAAGAGACCATCCTCAACGCCGATCCCGAGACGATCGGCGGCCTGAGAGTGACCGGCCTTGAAACTGTGGACGGCTTCAAGTTCAACCTGGAAGATGGCGGTTGGCTGCTGATCCGCTTCTCTGGCACCGAGCCCAAACTGCGTGTGTACACGGAAACCACCCATGAGGACAAGCTTCAGGCCATTCTGCAAGACGGCTTGAAGGTCGCTGGGTTGGCTTAACAACTGTGCTGGTCGACACGCACTGCCATCTCGATTTCGAAGCCTTTGACGATGACCGTGAAGCGGTCATCGCAGCGGCGCAGGCGGCCGGCGTGACCAGGATACTCAACCCCGGGGTGGACTTGCAAAACAGCGCGGCCACGGCCGCGCTGGCTGCGTCTCAACCTGGGGTGTACGCTGCGGTAGGTGTTCACCCCAACGACAGCGCGAGCTGGGACGAAAGCAGCCCCGGCCGCTTGGCCGAGCTGGCGGGCCGCCCGAAGGTTGTGGCGATTGGCGAGATCGGCCTGGATTATTATTGGGATAAGGCCCCCAAGCCGCAGCAGCACAAAGTGCTGCAGGCGCAGTTAGCGCTGGCCGCAGAGCTGGGGCTGCCGGTGATCATTCACAACCGGGAAGCCAGCCAGGATGTCTTGGCGATCTTGCTGGAATGGCAGGCTGGGCTGGCTGCAGTGGGTTCACCGCTGGCAGAACGTCCGGGCGTTTTGCACTCCTTCTCTGGCGATCGGGACATGGCGGAAAAGGCAGTGGCCGCCGCCTTTTTTGTGGGACTGACTGGCCCTTTGACCTTCAAAAAGGCCATAGAGCTGCAAACCCTGGCGGCCGAGCTGCCCTTGGAGAAGCTGTTGGTCGAAACTGACAGCCCATTCCTTTCTCCACACCCGCGGCGCGGCCAACGCAACCATCCGGCACAAGTGCGCCTGGTGGCCGAGAAATTGGCCGAACTGCGCGGAGTGCCTTTTGAGCAAGTGGCCCAAGCCACGACGGCGAACGCCGAACGACTTTTCCGTTTTGAGGATGCATGACCACGCTGACTTTCCAAACCCAAATTCAGGATCTGCTGCTAGAAGTGGAAGCGCGTATGCGCGCCCAGGGCGACGGCTATCATCCGATTCTGAAAGAGGCGCTGGATCAGCTGTTAGGCTCCGGCGGCAAACGCGTACGGCCCACGGTGGTGTTGTTGGTCAGTGGCATGTTGGGAGTGGATAATTACCGCAGCACCAGCCTGGCGGCCGCGGTGGAACTATTGCATACGGCTACGCTGGTGCACGATGACTTGATTGACGACTCGAAACTGCGCCGCGGCCAGCCGACGATCAACTCCACCCTGAGCACCCCTGCCACGATCTTGACCGGCGATTTTCTCTTTTCGCAGTCAGCCGGTTTGGGCGCCCAGGTTGGCTCCCCGGAAGTGATGCACTTCTTCGCTCAAACCCTGTCCACGATCGTCAATGGTGAGATCGCCCAGATCTTCCAGCGCAACGCATTGACTGACCGCGATATTTACCAGGAGCGCATTTACGCCAAAACGGCCTCGATGTTTGAGCTGGCCGCCAAGGCGCCCAGCGTTCTGGTGGAAGGCCACCGGCATCATCTGGAGCCGCTGCGGGCTTACGGCCACGGTATCGGGATGGCCTTCCAGATGGTGGACGATATTTTGGACTTTTCTTCCAATGCCGATGATTTGGGTAAGCCTGCCGCCAGCGATCTGCGTTTGGGCCTGGTGACGCTACCTTCTTTGTATTGGCTCGAAGCCAATCCAGACGATGGGCGCCTGGCCACGCTGCAAGCAGGTCAGCGCCTGCCCGAAGCCGAGCTGGATGCGCTGGTGGATGACATCCGCCACAGCGAAGTCATGCAGTTCGCCAATCGGGAAGCCAAGCAGCAGGTGCAAGACGCCAAGGATATGCTGGCGGGCTTGCCAGATCGCCCAGAGCGCGACGCGCTGCTGCAGCTGGCTGATTATGTGGTGGAGCGCCTAAACTGACTCTACTTGGTGTACACTATCCGCAATTCGTCTTTTTAATAGGAGCAACCATGAGCATTCAGAAAACTCTCAATGAACGCATTCAGGCTTGGAACTTGTTGAGCCATCCTTTCTATCAGGCGTGGGAGTCCGGCGACCTTCCCGTGGAAGCCTTGCAGACCTATGCAGCCGAGTATGGCGCCTTTATCCACCATATTCCGGCGGGTTGGGAAGTGCAGGGCGATGTCGAAACCACACAAGAAGAGCACGAGCACGCTGAGTTGTGGGATGCTTTCGCCGCGGGCTTGGCAACCCGCGTGGGTGTGGCCAAGCTGCCCGCCACCGCTGAACTGATCGCCACCGCCAAGCGCTTGTTCGCCAAGCCGGCCACGGCGCTGGGCGCGCTGTATGCCTTTGAGGTGCAGCAGCCCGCCACCGCCAAGAGTAAACTGGAGGGCCTGCGCGCTCATTACAGCCTGCCGGCCACGGCGGAGCCGTACTTTGAAGTGCACTCCCATAACGAACACGAGGCCGAAAAGCTGTTGGCCCGCATGACGACCCTTTCGGTGGAAGAGCAAGCTGAGGCGGCTGAGGCCTGCGAGCAGATGGCCACCGCGCTGTGGAATGCACTGACCGACATTTACGACACGCACTGCGAGATGTAGTTGGTCGCAAACAACCGGTCGATGCCGGCCAGCACAGTTATCCCTGTGCTGAGCTACCCGGATCTCTCTGAAGCTGTAGATTGGTTGTGCAAGGTCTTTGGTTTCACCCTGCGTTGGCAAGCGGGTAACCACCGTGCCCAGTTGAATATTGGCGAAAACGGCGCGATGGCTGTGACGCAAGGCAACGGCGGAAGCCAAGGGCACTCGGTGATGGTGCGCATCGAAGACTTGGATGCCCATTATCAAAACGCTCGGCGGCGGGGCGCTGAGATCTTGGCCGAGCCTGCCGAATTCTCCTACGGAGAGCGCCAATACCACGCTAGGGATATCGGCGGTCACGAGTGGACATTCTCGCAAACGGTGGCTGATGTGGCCCCGGAGGATTGGGGCGGCGTTTCCGCAAATCTTTGACCATAAAAAAAGCCGCGCTGCCCAGCGCGGCTTTTTTTGTAAGCCCGTCCCGCCGGGGCGAGATATTTCAAGGACATTTGCCACTGCTGTGAAACAGCCCTCCTGGTGAAAATAAGGGTAGCTAAAACCAAGGAGGCTGACATGATCAACGAGAAGGTAATGGATTGGATGTCCCGAACGGTCCTGACAATAAACGCTGACCAGACTTTGCCTGAAGCCCATGCGCTGATGAAGGAATACAATGTGCGTCGCTTGCCTGTGTTGGAGCAGGGCCGTCTGGTAGGGATTGTGACCCTGGGCGATCTGCGCGAGGCCAGCCCTTCGGATGCCACCTCACTGAGCATCTTTGAGTTGAATTACTTGCTCGCCCGTCTGACCATGCAAGACATCATGACGCGCGATCCGCTGACCGTGGCACCAAACACCCGGCTGGCTGAAGCCGCCAAGCTTATGCTGCATCACAAGGTGGGTGGGCTGCCTGTAATGGAAGATGGCTCACTGGTGGGCATCATCACCGAGACCGACATTTTCCGGGCTTACGTGCACCTGGCTGAAGAGCCGGCCGGCGAGGTGACTGCCTAAAGCTTTTTGGCGGCGACTACTCAGCCGCCAAAATGGCTTGGTCGCTGCTCCAAAAGACCTTCTCTTCTCCTACTTCTTCCACCAAGCCAGCACGCTCAAACATGGCGCGCACGCTTGGGTTAAGCCCGGCAAACATAAGCTGGCCGCCTTTGGCACCCAACTTCTCATGCAGTTGGCGCAGGGCTTCGATTCCGGCCGTGTCCACCAGGGGCACGCCGCGCATCGAGAGAATAAGCGTGCGCACTGGGTTGAGGTCGGCCAAGGCTTCATTGAAACTGCCCATGGCGGCGAAGAATAGTGGGCCGGTGATGAAGGCCACATACATGCCTTCGCAATCCGTGCGCGGCTGCAGGCCGCGGGCGCGCAGCTTGCCCGGGTCCACTGGGCTAACTTCGACCTCGAGGTGGGCGATGCGGTTGAGGAAGATCGCTCCGACCATAAAGGTGCCGATCAGAATGGCCTGGGTCAGGTCCAGGCTGATGGTGGCCAGCATGGTAATGGCGAAGGCGGCCATGTCTGTTTTGAAGCGCTTGTTGAACATGAAGCGAATGGCGGACCATTCATTCATGCGCCAGGCCGTCACCATCAGCACTCCGGCCAGGGCCGCCAGCGGGATGCGCGCCATGATAGGCGCCAACAGGAACATGGACAGCAGCAAGCCGATGGCGTGGATGATGCTGACCAGGCGGGTTTGCCCGCCGGACTTGATACCGACGCTGGAACGAGCGATGGCGGCTGTAGCGGGCACGCCGCCGAAGAAGGGGATCAACATATTGCCAACGCCCTGGGCGACCAGCTCCTGATTGGCCTGCAAGCGGATGCCGGTCATGTTGGAGGCCACCGCGCCGCATAGCAAGGATTCGATGGCTCCGAGGGCGGTGATGGTCAACGTGGGGGCCACGAATTCAGGCAGGCGGCTCCAGTCAAAAGCCAGTGGGTTAAAGCGATCCTGCAGCAGCAAAGTTTGCGGAATTTCGCCGATCTGGGCCACGTCTGGATTGAGCAGCACGACGATCAGTGTGGCCAGGATGATGCCGAGCAGGGAGGAGGGAAAGCGGGCGCTGATCCTCTTGGGCAGCAACAGCATGGCGCCAACCACCACCAGCCCCAGGGCAAGAGCAGTCCAGTCGGGAGCCAGACTGACCTGGGTGTAGCCGATCAGCTTTTGCAGCGCAGTTTCTGTGGCGGGAGTGGTGATGCCGAGGAAATTGTCTATCTGGCCGATGAAAATGATTAGGGCGATGCCGGACGTGAAGCCGGTAATCACCGGGGCCGGGATAAAGGCGATGAAGCGACCGAGCTTGAACAGGCCGATCAGCAGGAGCAGCAGACCGGAAAGCAGCCCGGCCACCCAGATCCCTTCCAGCCCGTAACGGGCGACCAGCACGATCAGCACCGCGCTCATGGCGCCGGTAGGTCCGCTGATCTGGTAGGGCGCGCCGGAGAGCGCGCCAATCATCAGCCCGGCCAGGATGGCCGTGACCAGGCCAGCCGCGGCGGTGGAGCCGGAGGCGACGCCAAAGGCCAGCGCCAGCGGCAGAGCCACTGCCGCCACGGTGAGACCCGCCAAGAGGTCTTGTTGAAACTTGGCGAGAGAATAATCGTTAAATTCGTCTTGATAGAGTCTTTTTAGACTGCGCCGCGGCATGCTGTTCTCCTCGGGTTGGGCGCTTAAGCGTCCGAGCTCGAAGCCGCACTATATCATGAGGCATGTTTTCTGGCGCAGTGAAAATCTACCACTTCTCCCAGTGCACGACTTCATCCAGCTTTTTACGGCCGCCCACCAGTGGGCGGAAATGGAGACCGCGTTTCTCTGCTGGATAGCCGAAGGAGATCGCCATCAGGATCTGCCATTCGCGGGGAATGCCCAGCAGGTCGTAGCCCTTATCGGCTTTGTACAGAGTGGCCAGACAGGAGGCGACGCCCAGCTCCCAGGCGGCCAGCTGCATGTAGGCTGCAGCTTGTCCAGCGTCAAACAGCGCTCCGTAGAATTCTTCCGGCGGGGGTGTGAGGATCAGCACGCCCAGGGCGGCGCCTGCCAAATGCCCGGCGAACATGCCGTATTTGGAGACTTTCTTGAGCGCGGCTTTGTCCTGGATGGCCAGGAACTGCCAGCTCTGGCGGTTCTTGGAGCTTTGGGCGCGGCGGCCGGCGTTGAGGATGGCCAGCACATCGGATTCTTTGAGCGCTTCCTGGCGGAACTCGCGCACAGCGCGCTTGGTGCGGATGGCTTCGGATACGTTCATTTTGTTCCCTTCATGCGACCTGAGGCAGCACTTGCTTGGCGACAGTTTCGAGGCCGGCGATGTCGTCCTGGTCCAGCCACTGCAGCATGACGCGCTGGCAGCCGGCTTCTTTGAAGGCCGCCAGCTGCTCGACGACTTGGGCGGGTTCGCCCAGCAGACGACCCTGGGCGCGCAGCTCGTCTTGGCTGCGGCCCGCCATCTCCGCTTGCTGCTTGGCGCGAGCGGCGCCCAAGTGCAGGCTGGTCATCAGGCTGCGGCGCAGGTCGCCGGGTTGGCGGCCGTGCTCGCTCAGGTATTCGTCGAGCACCTGACAGCGCTGGCGGTATTGGTTGGCAGGCAGAAAGACGCCGTTCCATTCGTCGGCGTATTGGGCGGCCAGCCGCAGAGTGCGCTGGATGCCGTTGCCGCCCACCAGGATCGCCGGCCCGCCCGGTCGCAGTGGGCGTGGCAGCAGGATGGCCTGGTTCAGTTGGTAGAACTCGCCCGCGTAATTGATGGGCACATCGCTGCTGAACAGCAACGTGACCACTTGCAAGCCCTCTTCAAAGCGCAGCATGCGTTCAGTCAGGTCGAGCAGGTCCAGACCGAACATGGTGTGCTCGCGTTCCTGCCAGCCAGCCCCCAGGCCGAGCTGCAGGCGGCCGCCGGAGAGGTCGTCCACTCCGGCAGCCATGCGGGCGGTGATGCTGGGGTGGCGAAAGGAGAACGGCGAGACCAGTGGGCCGAATTCGATGCGCCGCGTATGGCTGGCCAGATAAGTGAGCGAGATCCACAGTTCCAGCGAGTCCTTGTCCGGCGGGCGGGTATTGGTGTAATGGTCGGAACGGTAGAGGCCGGCGAAGCCGAAGTCTTCGGCGGCGGCCGCCAGGCGCTTCCAGCGCTCCCAGGTCAGGCCGTCCTGGCCTTCGATCATGATGGCGAGTTCCATGTTGCTGGTCCTCCTATAGGTTCCAGAGACGGCGCACCTGGTCGAAGACAGGCTGCCAGTCATTGCTTTCGAGGTCTGGGCCGGGACCAAGCGGGTCGCTGATCTCTTCGCCCAGCAGGGCTTGCACCGCGCACAGGCTACTGGCCGCCAGACCGTCCAGGTCATAGCCGCCCTCGAGGATCAGGGCGATACGGCCGCCGCAGTGCTGGCTGGCCCAGCGCTGCAGGCTGCGCACCGCGGCCCCATAGCCCGCGGCGCTGACGCGCAGTTCCGCCAGCGGGTCCCGCCAGTGCGCGTCCAGCCCCAGGCTGACCAACAGCATCTCAGGTAGGAAGCGGTCCAGCAGGCTGGGCACGATCTCGTCATAGGCGACCCGGAAAGCCGCATCCCCGGAACCGGGCGGCAGCGGCAGGTTGACGGTGTAGCCATCGCCCGGGCCACGGCCGCGCTCGTCCAGAGAGCCGCTGCCGGGGTAGAGCGGCACCTGGTGGCTGGAGATGAAGAGCACGTCATCGCGCTCGTAAAAGATATCTTGCGTGCCGTTGCCGTGATGCACGTCCAGGTCGATGATCGCCAGGCGTTGGGCGCCCTCGTGCTGCAATAGGTGCTGGGCGGCCAGGGCGATGTTGTTGAGGATGCAGAAGCCCATCGCCCGCTCAGGGGTGGCGTGGTGGCCGGGCGGACGGGTGAGGGCCAGGCCGCCCGCCGCCTCACGCCGCCAGACCGCCGCAGCCAGCCCGGCAGCCGCGCCGGCAGTGCGCTGCGCCAGCGGCCAGCTGGCCGGGTTGAGGTAAGTGTCCTCATCGAAGGGGCGCTGGTGTTGGGCGTATTCTGGCAGGCTGGCCAACAGGTGCGGGGTGTGAATGGCGGTCAGCACCGCTGAGTCGAGTTCGATGGGCGGCACCAGCGGCCCGCGGGCCCAATAGCCGGCGGCCTGCAGCGCGGCTTGCAGGGCTTCAATACGTTCGGGTCGCTCCGCGTGGCCGGGCTGTTGGTGGGCCTGGTGACCTTCGGGATAGGTGAAGGCGATGGGGTGCATAGTCTGATTATACGAGAGTGCGTGGGCGCAAACCGTTGGCGGAGTGCGCTGGACTATAATGCCCGCATGGCTGAAACAACCCTCGATTTCTTTTGTTCGATCGAATCGCAAGAGGCACAAGAAGACCTGGCGGGCAGCGCCCCGCGAGCGGATGTGTGGTTCTTGCTGGAGTACAACGGCAAGTGGGGCAAGTCCGCCCTCAAAGAGAGTGCAATCCCTGAGGACGTGAAGATCCATTTGGATGCGATGTTGGCCACCGTGCCCAAGTCGCGTTTGTTGCTGATCAAGAACCGGCAGGCGCGCCAGGGCATCGCTTTTTTCGCCGCTTTGGCCGCCGAAGACCCGCCAGCCCTGTACGAGTTCACTCTGGAGAGCTACCGCGATCTGCTGGCGCTGGACCTGGCGGCGCTGGCTGAGCAAGACCCGGCTCTTGATGCGCAGCGCAGTAAGCAAACTTTGTTCCTGGTGTGCACGAATGGCCTGCGCGACCGCTGCTGCGCGGTGCATGGCCTGGTTGCCTATCAGACCTTGGCGGCAGAGGTCCCGGGGCAGGTGTGGGAGAGCACGCATCACGGCGGGCACCGCTTCGCGGCCAATGTGTTGCAAATGCCGCAGGGCTTGTCTTACGGCAGGCTGGGGGCCGAGCCGGCGCGGGCCTTGCTGGCCGCTGTCGGGCGCGGCGAACTGCTGCTGGAGCATTTGCGCGGCCGCTCACGTTTTGGTGAACCGCAACAGGCGGCCGAGATCCTGCTGCGGCGACTGCTGAGCGTGGCCGCGGACGAGGGGCTGACCTTTGTGGACAGCCAGGAGCAGGGACTGGACCGTTGGAAGATGCATTTCAGCCAGCAAGGGCAGCCGCATGTGGTCACCGTGCAGCGCAGTGAGATCGGACGACAAGTGCACCTGTCTTGTGGCGACGAAGCTAACGGGCCGGTGGTGCAATATACTTTGGTGTAGTTTATCTATCAGGAGAGATGCATGAACGCTTTGCTCAAGAAACTCAATATTGCGGAAGTCAACCCCGGCGCCAGTTTTGGCGCCGATCATTGGATCACGGATGCCAAGGGCAGCGAGCTGGTCTCGTACAACCCGGCCACCGGTGAGCCGATCGCCAAGGTGATCCAGGCCACTCCGGCCTCGTATGACCAGGTGGTGGCGGCCTCTCAGGCGGCCTTCGAGAGCTGGCGCAATGTGCCGGCGCCGAAGCGCGGCCAGGTGGTGCGTGATCTGGGCGAAGCCGTGCGCCAGCTGAAAGAGCCGCTGGGCGAACTGGTCTCGCTGGAGATGGGCAAGATCCGCGCCGAGGGTTTGGGCGAAGTGCAGGAGATGATCGACATCTGCGAGTTCGCCCTGGGGCTGAGCCGCCAGCTATACGGCCTGACCATGCACAGCGAGCGCGCCAGCCACCGTATGTACGAGCAGTGGCATCCGTTGGGGCCGGTGGGTGTGATCACGGCTTTCAACTTCCCGATCGCGGTCTGGTCGTGGAACTCGACCTTGGCCAGTGTGTGCGGCGACACGGTGATCTGGAAGCCGTCTGAACTGGCGCCGCTGACCGCCATTGCCACCCAGCATATATGCAACCAGGTGATGGCGGACCATGGTCTGAGCGGCGTGTTCAGCCTGGTGATCGGCACCGGCCAGGAGGTCGGCGAGCTGATGATCAATGACCCACGCCTGCCGCTGGTTTCGTTCACCGGCTCGACCAAGGTCGGCCGGCACGTCTCGCAGACGGTGGCAGGGCGCTTTGGCAAGACCCTGCTGGAACTGGGCGGCAACAACGCCATCATCGTGGCCGAAGACGCCAACCTGGACCTGGCGGTGCGCGGCATTCTGTTCGGCGCGGTGGGCACGGCAGGGCAGCGCTGCACCAGCACGCGGCGCATCTTGGCGCACAAGAGCGTGGTGGGCGAGTTGACCGCCCGCCTGGTGAAAGCGTATGGCCAGGTGCAGATCGGCGATCCGCTGGAAGACGGCACCTTGATGGGGCCGCTGGTGACTGACACAGCCGTGGAGAAAATGGAAGCCGCGCTGCAGCAGGCGCAGGCTGAGGGCGGCACGGTGCTGACCGGCGGCAAGCGAGTGGACGGCCCCGGCAACTTCGTGGAGCCGACCATCGTGCGCATGCCGGCGCAAAGCGGCGTGGTGAAGGAAGAGACCTTTGCCCCGCTGCTGTACATTTTGGACTATGAGGACATTGATGAGGCGCTGCGCATTCACAATGATGTGCCGCAGGGCCTGAGCAGTGCCATTTTCACCGACAGTATGCAGACTGCCGAGCGCTTTCTGTCGGCGATGGGCAGCGACTGCGGTATCGCCAACGTCAACATCGGCACCTCCGGCGCCGAGATCGGCGGGGCCTTTGGCGGCGAGAAGGAGACCGGCGGGGGCCGCGAGAGCGGCAGCGACGCCTGGCGGGCCTACATGCGCCGCCAAACCAACACGATCAACTGGGGCCGGGATCTGCCGCTGGCCCAAGGCATCAAGTTCGGCGAGGAGTAGCCGAGCGGGTTAATGCATACAAAAGAAGCCAGACATTTGCCTGGCCTCTTTGTTTTTTATTGGGCAGCCTGGGTTTTCATCAGCTCGCGGTAGGCCTGCAGCAGTTGCGAGACCTGCGAAGTGTGCTGCTGGCGGCGGTCTGGTTGGCGGCTTTCCGGCCGGGCGACTAGGTTGACCAAGGCGCTTTGCAGGCGTTGTGCGGCGGCGGTCTGGGGGTGGTTGCGATGGGTGTGTTTGGGTGACATGTTCTGCCTCCGTTCTAGGATAGGCATAGTATATAGAACATACGTGCTATTGTCAAGAGGAGCGGAGTTATTATTTTCTTGAACCGGTGTGCTGTGTCGCTCTGAGCTGGCAACGCCTGCGAAGAGCTTTTGATGCGGGGGTTAGAAGAGCAGGCTGGCTGATGATATGCCTGTTACTCAGCACGCATGATTTCTCTTTGCGCGCTGCGAAGAATGACACTGTAGGCAGTCAGCTGTTCAGTAGACGGCGCAATGACGAGTGTTTTCGCCCAAACTAGGCTATAATCCTGCCCGTTCGGGGCGTGGCGCAGTCCGGTAGCGCACTTGCATGGGGTGCAAGGGGTCGGAGGTTCGAATCCTCTCGCCCCGACCAAAAAGAACTGCCAGCGGCAGTTCTTTTGATTCTACGCCGCAGACAATTTGCGGAGTTCTTTTTCGAGCACATCCCGGTCGATCAGTTTGCAATCATTTTTCTCGGCCAGCATTATCGCACGCCGGGTGAAGTAATTGTTGGTGATGACCACCGCTTTGTGGCAGTTGTGCACCTGGCACCCGGCCACGGCCGCGCGCACGGCGCTCATATCCACTTCGCGGGCGTTCCAACACTTGGCTTGAACGGCGTGGCGAATGCCTTTGGCGTTGGTGGCGATTAGGTCAATGCCCATGTCTTCGTAACCCCCGACCGATTCAACCTTGTATCCCTGCCGCCTGAGCATGCCCGACACAAAATCCTCAAATTCCTGGCCGCTCATCTTATCCACCTGGGCCATGACTGGGTTTTGATGACGGCGGGCACGCTGCCAGAGGGCCACAACCATCACGATTGCCAATCCGATAGGCAGCAGCCAGAACCAAAGCGGAGGTCTAAGGAAGTAGCCAAAGATAAGACAAGCGAAAAAAGGCCCAATGAGGGCCTTTTCAATGGTTTCTGAAGATTTTCTCCGCCCTGTTCTTTTCATTTGTAACCTGTTTTTTTAGAACAAACCCCAGTCAGCGCCGGCGCCTTCTTCCATATAGGTCAAGTCCCACAGCTCGGTGCCCATTTGGATCTGGGTGTGGTGGCCGATGGCCTCGGCAGCCTTTTGGCGGGTCATCTCCAGCAGGGCCGGGGCGTAGGGGCAGAAAGGTGTGGTCATGATCATGGTGACCATGGCCTTCTTCTCGTCTTCGTTGATCTGCACATTACGCACCAAGCCCAGTTCGATCACGTTGAGGCCGATCTCGGGGTCTACCACCTGGCGTAGCGAGGCGTCCACGGCTTCCAACAGCTGGGGGTGGGTGCTTTCAATTTCCCAGATGGCTTGCTTGGCGGGGTCTTGGGAGGCTACAGGGCTCATTCACTTAACTCCATTAAAAATTTATCCAGATATGGCTTGCTGGGCGGCGGCCAGCGGCACCACGTAGGTGCAATGGCTGTCGCCACTGAGCAGGCAGGAACTGCGGCGGGGTTCCACGGCCAGGATGCGCGAGATAAGCGCTTTGTCGATGCCGCACACCTCGCGGTGGGTTTGGCCGACATGGTAATAGGGGCAGCCCGTCTCACGAATAATGATCTCGTCGGCGGTCTGCTCCACGTGGGCCAGGAAGCCCTCGTTGTTCAGGCACTCTTCCAGCAGGCTGAGACGTTGCGGAATGCTGAGGTCGGTCAGGTCCTGGTCGGCGTACTTGGCTGAGATCGACTCGGCCATGCGCACGAAGATGCGGTTGTATTCCTCGACCGGGAGATGTTCTTTGATCTCGGCCAGCAAGTGGTTGGTGAAGCGAATGGTGTGGGTGGGGAAGTGCTCGCGGCCGGCCTGGGTCAGGAAATATTGGCGGCGCGGGCGGCCGACACCGTGACGCTCCTCGGCCGAGTCGACCAACCCCTGGGCCTGCATGCGGCTGATGTGGTGGCGCACGGAGACGGGATTAATGCTGACCGCTTCGGCCAGGTCATTGATCGTGCAGCGCTGGGCGCTGCGCAGGTGTTCCAGAACGAGATTGCGGGTGCTGCTCATGGGTAGCGGCAGTATATCATCGGCCCCCGCGAGCGTCAATATTATAGAATTTGTTCATAAATATTGGCGGCTAAACCAGGCCAACCATATCGGCCGCGGAATAGACCAGCATCAGGGCCAGGACCACGTTCACCCCCAGCCGAATGCGCGGGAAGGCCAGATATTTCTTGATCAGGGTGCCGAACAGGGTCCAGGTGGAGATGGCGGCAAAGCAGCTGAACGTGAGCGGGATCAGGATCAGCAATAAGAACGGAATGTCTTTGGTGAACCCGGCCAGGAAGGTGGAGAACAAGGTCAGCGCGTAGATCAGCACTTTGGGGTTGACGATCTGGAACAGGAAACCTTGCACGAAGCCCATCGGCTGTGCCTGGTCGTCTTCAAACTTATAGGTGGTCTTCAGAATGCTGTAGGCCAGGTAGAGGATGTAGAGCGCGCCTACGTAGCGCAGCACGGGCTCGATGCCGGGAACGGCGCTGAGCAGCGTGGCGGACACCAGCGCTGCGACGAGCAAGACCAGATAGAAGCCGGCCGCACAGCCAAGCAGAAAGGGCAGCGAGCGCCGGTAGCCATACAGCACGCCCATGGCGGCGCTGGTGATGTTGTTGGGCCCGGGGGTGAAGTTCGCCACCAAGGCATAGGTGATGGTGGGTAGCCAGTTGAACATGAACACCTCAAAGACGGCTGAACTCTATTTGCTCACTTCTGCAACACGCACAACGCCTGGCGGATCTCGCTCAGGTGGTAGGCAGAGTGGACCACGATGCTCAGTGCGCCGCCCATGGTGTCCTGATTCCACAAAGGATTGCGCTCAAACAGCCTGCGCATGCGCTCGTAGGCCGTGCGCAGCTGGTCTTTGTAGGCCTGCCATTCTTCTTCGCTCACCTTTTCCACTGTGCGCCAGACCTGGCTCCAGTCCGGCGGGGTCTGATCGCCTTGCAGCGCGTAGCGCTCGAAAGATTCAATGTAGAAGATGACATGGGCCACTTGGGCGGCCAGAGAGCCGCATTTGCCGCCGACCGGGATCGAGGCTTCGGCGGCGCTGACGGTATCCAGCGTCTCCAGCAGGGAATTCTTTTTGTCGAGGTAGATGCCTTGGTGGACAGCAAAGGTTTCGTCGAGCAGCTGGGTGATGGTGTTAACGAATTCCTGAGGTTCAATTGCGGTCATTTTTAGCTCCTGGATGTGTGTAGGTTGTCTTGTTCCGGTTGGTTGGGGCGAATGTGTTGGTTGTGTTGGTTTTTTCGCGCTTGACAAGCGGCTTGGCGAAGCGTGCAGCTTGCTGGCACTGCATAATCTGCATCATACATCAAAGCACTCCACAGCGGTCAAGAGGCATGCTTTGTCAAGGCGCCGGCAGGCGAATATTATAGAATTTGTTCATAAATATTGACACTCTTAGCAAACCTGCTATAATCTCCCGTAATTACAACCAGGTTGAAAAATCCAGGCTAATGGCCTGATGGGTTGTCCAAAAAATACGGTCAGCCCCCGACCAGCAAAGTCATTTGTCAAGGAGAATCTGCAGTTCATGTCTGACTTAGTCATCCGCGATTTGCGCGTCAACGTAGCCGACAAAGAGATCCTGAAGGGACTGACCCTGACGGTGGAGCAGGGCAAGGTGCACGCGCTGATGGGCCCGAATGGCAGCGGCAAGAGCACGCTGGCCTACACGTTGATGGGCCACCCCAATTATGAAGTGACTGGCGGCGAAGTGATCTTCAAAGACCAGAATATTTTGGAGTTGGAGCCAGACCAGCGCTCGCATTTGGGCGTGTTCCTGGCCTTCCAGTACCCGGTGGCGATTCCCGGCGTGAGTGTAGCGAATTTCCTGCGCTCGGCGGTCAATGCGCACCGCAAAGCGGCCGACCCGGAATACAAAGGCATTCCCATCCCGGAGTTCCGCACGCTGCTCAAAGAGAAGATGGACAAGCTGAAGATGGACCACAGCTTCGCTGGGCGTTATTTGAACGACGGCTTCTCCGGGGGCGAGAAAAAGCGCGCTGAGATCTTGCAGATGGCGACGCTGATGCCGAACATGGCGATCTTGGATGAGACCGACTCCGGTCTGGATATTGATGCGCTGCGCAATGTGGCTGAAGGAGTGGAAGCCCTGCGCGGCCCGGACTTTGGGGCGCTGATTATTACGCATTACCAACGCATTTTGAACTATGTCAAACCGGATGTGATCCACATCATGCTCGACGGCCGCATTGCCGAGACCGGCGGGCCGGACCTGGCGCTGAAGCTGGAAGAGCACGGTTATGACTGGATCCGCGAGAAGCACGGTGAAGCTGCGGCCGCTTAGCGCAGCGCGAGGTGAGTGATGGCTTTGGATGAAAAGTCGATCGAACGACATAAAGACGATGCTGAGCTGTTGGCCGGCATTGACGAATATCGCTGGAACTTTGTAGATGAGATCAAGCCGGTCTATCGTTCAGGCAAAGGCCTGAACGAAGACGTGGTGCGCATGATCAGCGCTAAGAAGGAAGAGCCGCAGTGGATGCTGGACTTCCGTCTCAAGGCGCTGAAACACTTTGAGGCGCGCCCGATGCCGACCTGGGGCGGCGATTTGGCCAACCTGAATCTGGACGAGATCTATTTCTACAGCAAACCCTCCGAGGGCGAAGGCAAGAGCTGGGACGAAGTGCCTGACGACATTAAGCGCACCTTTGAGCGCCTGGGCATCCCCGAGGCCGAGCAGAAGTTCCTGGCCGGCGTAGGCGCCCAGTACGAATCTGAGATGGTCTATCACAACATCCAGGAGCATTTGGCTGAGAAGGGCGTGATCTTCAAGAGCATTGAGCACGGCCTGCGTGACCATGAGGACTTGTTCCGCGAATACTTCAGCACCATCATCCCGATCGAGGACAACAAGTTCTCCGCGTTGAATTCGGCGGTTTGGTCGGGCGGCTCATTTGTGTATGTGCCAAAGGGCGTCAAGATCGAGATGCCGCTGCAGGCCTACTTCCGCGTGAACCAGGCCGACCAGGGCCAGTTTGAGCGCACGCTGATCATCGTTGAAGAGGGCGCCGAGGCTCATTATGTGGAAGGCTGCACTGCGCCGGTCTACACCACCGACTCGTTCCACAGTGGTGTGATCGAGATCGTGGTCAAGAAGGACGCTCGCTTCCGTTACACCACCATCCAGAACTGGTCGAACAACATGTACAACCTGGTGACGCAGCGCGCCCATGTGCACGCCAATGCCACCATGGAATGGGTGGACGCCAACCTGGGCAGCAAGCTGACCATGAAGTACCCCTCCTGCTATCTGCTGGAGCCGGGCGCGCACGGCGAGATCCTCTCGATGGCCTTTGCTTCCGGCCACCAGCACCAGGACACCGGCGGCAAGGTGATCCACTTTGCGCCGAACACGACCAGCAAGATCACCTCCAAGTCGATCAGCAAGAGCGGCGGGCGCGCTTCGTACCGCGGCCTGCTGAAGGTGCACCCCGGGGCGGAAGGTTCCAAGTCCAATGTGGTATGCGATGCGCTGTTGTTGGACGACGCCTCGCGCTCGGACACCTATCCCTACATTGAAATTGACGCGGAGGATGTGACCATTGGCCATGAGGCCTCGGTCTCCAAGGTCGGCGAAGAGCAGCTCTTCTATCTGATGAGCCGCGGCATGAGCGAGGAAGAAGCCGCCACCATGGTGGTTTCCGGTTTCATTGAGCCGCTGGTCAAAGAACTGCCGATGGAATACGCCATCGAGATGAATCGCCTGATCCAACTGCAGATGGAAGGCTCGATCGGCTAAAGCCGTCGTTTGAGGATACCGATGACTGATAGCCCGAAACGCGTTGTTAAACGCAGTACTTCTGCTGGGCAGAGCACGAGCCGTGACTTTGCCTTCACCGCCGAGATGATCCCCAACGGCGTGGCAGAAGCTGCTTTCTTGCATGAGTACCGGCAAAACGCCTGGGAACACTTCCAGAAGCTGGATGTGCCGCAGACCAGCGAAGAAGCCTGGCGGCGCACTGACCTGCGCGGCCTGAAGGCCGGCAGCTTTAGCCTGCCCGCCGGTAAAGCGGCAGCCCAGCTGCCTCAGCCCCCAGAGCGGCTGCTGAAGCCGCTGGTGGGCGAGGGGCACGGCGGCCAGATCGTGATGGGGCCGGGCGAGACCCAGGTGACACTTAGTGAAGCGATTGCCAAGCAGGGTGTGGTCTTCACCGATATTGCCACGGCGGCCAAGCAACACCCTGAGCTGCTGCAGAAGGCGCTGGGCCGGGCGGTGAAGCCGGACGAAGGCAAGTTCGCGGCGATGGCGGCTGCCCTCGCTGCCCGCGGCGTGCTGCTGTATGTGCCTAAGGGCGTGCAGGTGCAAGAACCGCTGCATTCCGTGCTATGGGGCCCGGGTACAGACTTGGCGTATCTCTCGCACCTGTTGGTGTGGGTGGAGGACGGCGCTTCGGTGACCTATGTGCACGAGGCGGCTTCGCCGGCCGAGAACGGGCAGACCATGCACTCCGGGATTGTGGAGCTGTATGTGGGCAACGGGGCCGAGCTGCGCTTTGTGGAACTACAATCCTGGGGCGAACACGTGTGGAACTTCAGCCACGAGCGGGCCGTGCTGCAAAAGGACGCCCGCCTGGACTGGATATTTGGGGCGCTGGGCAGCAAGCTGACCAAGAATTTCTCCGAGATGAACCTGGAGGGTGAGGGCGGCTCGGCGCGCATGTCGGGCTTCTACTTCACCGACGGCGAACAGCACCTGGACCATGACACCCAGCAGAACCACATGGCGGCGCACACCACCAGCGACCTGCTCTTCAAAGGTGCGCTGGAGGAGCAGAGCCGCTCGGTATGGCAGGGCATGATCTACGTCGCCCCCGGCGCCCAGCAGACCGACGGCTACCAGGCCAACCGCAACTTGGTGCTGAGCCAGACAGCGCGAGCCGACTCGATCCCTGGTCTGGAGATCCTGGCCGATGATGTGCGCTGTACGCACGGCGCCACCGTGGGCAAGATCAGCGACGAAGAGTTGTTCTATCTGCTGAGTCGCGGCATTGCGCGGGAAGAAGCGCGCCGCCTGATCGTGGAGGGCTTCTTTGACCCGATCATGCAGCGCATCCCGTTCGAGGGCGTGCGTGATCGCTTCCAGCAAGCTATTGTGGACAAGCTTAAATAAGAGTATAGTTTTTAGGTATTTTTCCTATTTGGAGGCAAATTTGGTAGACCTGCGTTTTACCTCCGCTCCCGACCGTGATGATCTGTATCAGGTCGGTGACCGGGTTGAAGTGTATTGTGACCACGAAAATGACAAGAAAGAACGCGTGCGTGGTTGGATGGAAGGTGTCGTGGTCCAGGTGGACCCCAAGATCGTGGCCGTGCAGTTCACTGAGCCGGTGTATCTGACCGACGGCTGGATGGTGCCGGACCACGTTCTATGGTGCCCGCCCAACTCCTCGCAGATCCGGGCTGCCCGCAAGGGCAAGCGCCGCCCGCGGAGCTAGGCATGACGATCTCGCCCCAGGCCGGCCCACTCGACGTAGATAAGATCCGGGCAGACTTCCCCATCCTGCACATGGAAGCCAGCCCTGGTGTAAAGCTGGCCTATCTGGATTCGGGGGCCAGCAGCCAGAAGCCCCTGGCGGTGATCGAGGCGATGAACACCTATTATCGCAGCCAGAACGCCAACATCCACCGTGCGGTATACACCCTGGGGGAGGTGGCCACAGAAGCGTACGAGGCCGCCCGCGCCAAGGTAGCAAAATTTATCAACGCCTCCAAGCCGCGTGAGATCATCTTCACGCGCAATGCCACTGAATCGGTGAACCTGGTGGCGCAGACTTGGGGCCGCGCCAACCTCAAGGAAGGCGACCTGGTGCTGCTGACCGAGATGGAGCACCATGCCAACCTGGTGCCGTGGCAGATGCTGGCCGCTGAAAAAGGCATTCGCCTGGAATTCATCCCGGTGACCGAAGAAGGCATTCTGGACCTGGCGGCCCTGCCGGCGCTGCTGGAGCAGAAACCCAAGCTGGTCAGCTTCACGGCCATGTCGAATGTGCTGGGCACCATCACGCCAGCGGCCGAGATCGTGCGCTTGGCGCACGAAGCCAGCGCGCTGGCGATGATCGACGGCGCGCAGTCTGTGCCGCACCTGCCCACGGACGTGCAGGCGCTGGACGTCGATTTCCTGGCTTTCTCGAGCCATAAGATGCTGGGGCCGACGGGGTTGGGCGTGCTGTATGGCAAACTCGACCTGCTGAATGCCATGCCGCCGTTCATGGGCGGCGGCGACATGATCAAGCGTGTCGAACTGCGCAGCTTCACCACTAATGAAGTCCCGCAGAAATTTGAAGCCGGCACCCCGGCGATCGCCGAAGTGGTGGGCCTGGGCGCGGCGGTGGACTATTTGATGGCGGTGGGCATGGACGCCGTGGCGGCCTATGACCATGAGCTGACCGCCTACGCCCTGGAACGGCTGGAAGAGGTGCAGGGCCTGAAAGTCTTCGGCCCGGGCATCGAGCACAAGAGCTCCAACGCCTCGTTCACCTTCGAGGGCGCGCACCCGCACGACGTGGCGGAGATCCTCAACCGCCACGGCGTGGCGACGCGCGCTGGCCACCACTGCGCCATGCCGCTGCACAACAAATTTGGCATCCCCTCGACCACAAGAGCCAGTTTTTATTTGTACAATACTAAGGAAGAGATTGACCAACTGATCGAGGCGTTGTACAAAGTGAAGGAAATTTTTGGATAATGGACGACCTGTACCGCGAAGTAATTATTGACCGCTACCAGAACCCGCGCTTCCGCGGCGAGCTGGACCCGCACGACTATTCCTATCAGGACGACAACCCGGTGTGCGGTGACCATGTGCGCATTGACCTGCGCGTGGACGAGAACGACACGATCACTGAAGCCAAGTTCAGCGGCGAGGGCTGCTCCATCTCTCAGGCTTCGGCCGACTTGCTGGTGGAGAAGATCACCGGCATGAAGCTGGAGGATGTGCGCCAGTTAGGCAAGGCGGATGTGCTGGAGTTGCTGGGCATTGACTTGGGCCCAGTGCGCCTGAAGTGTGCGTTGCTCTCGCTGAAGGTGCTGAAGGGCGGCGTGTACGGCCTGGACGATGTGATGACCTTGGACGAACTGGCCGCTTCTTAGCGATAGCGGCTGGTCTAGAAATCGTCCATGCCTGAGTTCACCTATACCCATTTAGGCCCCAAGGAAGTGGACTTTGTGGCTGTAGGGGCAGCCGATGAGTTGGCCAACGGCCAACGGCTTTTCGTCGAGATCGACGATTATTCCATTTTAGTTTTCAATATTGCCGGGGAATTCTTCGCCATCGGCGACATCTGCTCGCACGACAACGGCCCCCTGGGCGACGGCGAGCTGGAAGGCAATGAGGTCATCTGCCCGCGGCACGGGGCGCGCTTCGATGTGCGCAACGGCGAGGTCAAGGCTTTGCCGGCCGTGGTGGACATCCCTGCCTACCCGGTGCGCGTGGTGGATGGGCAGATCGAGGTGGGGGTGCCGGTTTAGCGGCTAGCTGCTAGTTCCCTTAACCACAAAGACACTAAGACACAAAGAACATAAAAGAACCCCCTTGTGTCATTCTGAGCAGGTAATTAAATCTTTATCAGGGCGCCGAACTTAGGCCAGCGAAGAATCCATAGAACCAAGTCTTCCGGATGACTGCAAATCGCAAAAGTCGGCGGCGCTTAGACCGAAAGCGCCTGAGTTGATCAGGGATTGGGGGATCCTTCACGACGCTTGCTCGTTGCGGGGCAACGAGCTAAGCTGTTCAGGATGACGGGTCGCTGGCCTGTTCCACTATCGCCCAGCCGCGTTGCTGGGCGATCGGTTTGAGGTGTTCGTCCGGATAGAAGGCGACGGGCTTGCCGACCATCTCCAGCAGGTTCAGGTCGGTGCGGCTGTCGGCGTAGGCCGTGCTGGCGGCATAGTCGATCTGGTGGCCGCCAGCCGCCAAGGCGGCTTTGGACAGCAGCGCCTTCTGTTCGTCTATGCACACCGGGCCTGCCAGACCGCCAGTGTAGCGACCATTGCGTAAAGCCGGGTCGGTGCCCACGGCCAGGTCGGCGCCCACATGATGGGCGATGTCGGCCTGCAACGGGGTCAGCCCGGCCGATACCAGCACGACCAGGTCACCAGCGGCCTTGTGGTCTTTGACCAGCTGCAGCGCGTCGGCGCGCCAGAATGGCGTTAGGTATTCGTTGGTGACCCAATCCCAGATGGCCTGGGCTTGCTCCGCTGTGGAACCGCGCAGGAACCAAGCTAAGTGGGCGGCCCAGGCGGTGCGGAAGCGGCCTTGGCTGATCAGGCCGGCCTTGTGCAGCAGGTAGTGCGGAGCGTGGTAGTACCAGAACCAGCGTTGCAGAAAGCGGCGTTGGTTATGTTGCTTGAAGTATTCCAAAATACCCTTCCACACACGTTCAGTGGTCAGGGTGCCATCTACATCAAAGAAAGCTGCTTTGTGGGCCATGTTTTTCGTCCTTTGTGATGAATTCTCGAATTGTAGCCTCGATCGCTTCGAGTGGCCCCGCGTTCATTTCAAACCAATGGATCTGCGGGTCGGCTGGGCGGAACCAGGCCGCTTGGCGGCGTACGAAAAGACGCGTGCGACGCTTGATGTCGGCGACGGCCTGCTCCAAGCTGAGTTCCCCCTGCAGATGCTGAGCCAGCTGCGCATAGCCAATCGCCGATAGGCTGGGCAGGCTGGGGCTGTACCCCTTGTCCAGCAGGGCTTGCACTTCGGCCAGCCAGCCGGCGGCCAGCATGGCTTCCACCCGCTGGTCAATACGTTCATACAGCTCCGCCCGCGGGCGTGTCAGGCCGATCTGCAGCAGACGGTAGGGCGAGTTGCGCTGGCCGCGTTGGGCGGAGAAGCGCCGCCCGCTGGCCAGGGTCACCTCCAGGGCGCGCAGGGTGCGGCGCTGGTTGCGGGCGTCTATATGGGCGGCGGCTGCCGGATCCAGGCGGGCCAGGCGGGCGTGCAGGCCGGCCGGCCCCAGCTCTGCCGCCCAGGCCTCCAGCGCGGCGCGCAGGGCGGGTTGGGGCGGCAGGGCCGGGGGAGTCCAACCTTCGACGATGGCGCGCAAGTATTGGCCGGTGCCACCGACCAGCAGCGGCAGCTTGCCGCGGCTGGCCACGGCGGTGATGGCTTCGGCAGCGGCGGTCTGGAAACGGGCCAGGCTCCAAGTTTCATCGGGGTCGGCCACGTTGATCAAATGGTGCGGCGCCCGCCGCAGCTCGGCGGGGCTGGGTTTGGCGGTGCCAATATCCATGCCGCGGTAGAGCAGCCGCGAATCGGCGGAAATGATTTCGGCATCCAGCCGCCCGGCGAGCTGCAGAGCGACCTCGGTTTTGCCCACGGCGGTGGGACCCACCAGGGCAACGAGGGCGATGCGCTTATCCTTGGACGGCATTTTCAAAATGCAGGATTTGTGGAGGCCCCCCGGGTTGGCGCAGGATGGAGACGACATCAATACGCCAGTCGCCGGTCAGCTCAGGATGGGCTTGCAGATATTCTTCGGCGCTATGGATGAGATGCTGCTGTTTGGCGGGAGTGATGGCTTCTTCCGGCAGGCCGAAGCGGGCTGAGGTGCGCGTCTTCACCTCAATAAAAACCAGCGCGGCCTGATGGCGGGCCAGTAGATCAATTTCGCCGTAGGTGCCGTGCAGGTTGCGGCCCAGGATCTGATAGCCGCGCTGGGCCAGATAGTCTGCGGCTTGTCGTTCGCCCCAGCGGCCCAGGGCCTGCTTTTGGCGGCTCATCCACCTAAATATTGTTCGAACCAGGCCAGGGTTTGCTTCCAGGCTTCCGCCGCGGCGGCGGGGTGATAGACCTCTGGACGATCTTCGTTGAAAAAGGCATGGTCTGCCCCGGCGTAAATGTGGATGGCGTGCGGTGTACCCTGGGCGCTGAGTTGCTTCTCAAAGTCGTTGACGATGCTGGCAGGAATGCCGCCGTCATTTTCGCCGTAGAGGCCCAGCACCGGCGTGCGGATGCGGGCCGCCTCGCCGGCTTCCAGCGGACGGCCATAGAAGCAGACCACCGCGTCCACCGGGTGGGCCGCGGCGGTGGAGAGCGCCAGGCCGCCGCCCATGCACCAGCCCACCAGGCCGACTTTGCCGGTGGTGTACTCCAGGCTGTTCAGGTAAGCGCCGGCGGCATGGATCTCTTGGATGGCCTGGGCGCGGTTGAGCGCCATGGCCAGCTTGCGGGCTTCATCCGGCTCGCTGGCCACCTGGCCGTGATACAGGTCAGGCGCCAGGACCACGAAGCCCTCGGAGGCCAAGCGGTCTGCCACAGATTTGATGTGACCCACCAGGCCCCACCATTCCTGAATGGCGACGACCGCCGGGAAGGGACCGGGGCCGCTGGGCAGGGCCAGGTAGCCGGGCGTTTGGTGTCCATTGCTGGGGTACTGGATCATCTGTGCGCTCATGCGGTCAGTATACCTGTGGGAGGGCTGGAGTACAATCGCCAGCATGCAGGCTCGACTCTTTCCTGACGGCGAACGACTGAGCGCAGTGATGGCGATCACGCTGCTGGCCTATGCCGGCTCGCGTTTTATTCAGGCGCCGGGCCAGGTGCTGGCAGTGGAGCTGGCTGGCATCTACCTGCCCCTGCAGATGAGCGTGAACAGCGCCGTGGCCCTGCTTGTGGCCGGACTCACTGCGGCCGGTGTGGATTGGATGCTGCAGTCTGAGGACGGCGCGCCGCGCACCTCGCGTTTCCGGCATTGGACCTTGCCGGCGATGACGGCCTGGGTGCTCAGCCTGCTGCTAGGCAACCTGACCTTTGACCTGAATTGGTGGGCCACCCTGGCCCTGTGCACGCTGCTGCTCCTGGCCGTCATCATGGGAGAATTTGCCAGCGCGCAACCTGAGCATCGTTATCACTGGCTGGCGGGGGTGGTGTTGCGTTTCCTAACGCTGGGGTTGTTCTTGATCCTGGCGATTACCGTGCGGGCGGTGGGCCTGCGCTTGTTCCTGGCCCTGCCCGCCGTGGCGCTGGGCGCCTTTGCCGCTTTTTCTCGTTTGCAGTTGCTCCTGCCCGGGCAGGTTTGGCGACCCGTGCAAATGGCTGGCCTGACTTTCGTGTGTGTGCAGGTAGCCGCCGCTTTGCACTATCTGCCGTTTTCTGCGTTGGGGTATGGCCTGGCAATGCTGGGTCTGGTCTTTGCGCTTAATCATTTTGTCAGCGCGCTCAACTTGGAGCAGCCCTGGCTGGCGCCGGCGCGTGAGGGACTGATCACGTTGGGCATTTTCTGGGCGCTAGCGCTGCTGGTGCGCTGATGGTGCTGCGCCTCTCGCGCCGCCTGTGGCAGCGGATGTGCCTGCACGTGGCTGCCGAGTCTCCGCAGGAGGCTTGTGGCTTGTTGGCCGGGCGGGATGGCCAGCCCCAGGCGGTCTATGCCGTGCGCAACGAACTCGCCAGCCCTACACACTTCCGCATGGATGCGACGGAACAGTGGGCGGCTTTTCAGGCGATGGAAGCCAAGGGGCTAGAGCTGCTTGCCATTTATCACTCGCACCCCAACGGGCCGGCTGGACCGTCCCAGCAGGATATTTTGAATGCCAATTACCCAGGCGTGGCGCACTTGATCTGGAGCCTGGTTGGCGAAGAGTGGGTTTGCCGGGCGTTTTTGTTGGACAGCGGGGCCGAAATCGAATTAGAATTGCAGTTGCAAGGCGAGTAACTTCCCTAAAGGCTTCGTGTTTCTAAATTACACTGTTTTGCCCACCCAGGAGGCATTTGTATGAATTTGCTGATTAGCCTCGGCGTAGTTTTGTTTGGCTATTTACTTGGTTCGATCCCCTTTGGCTTTATTTTGGTTAAGCTGCGCACCGGTGAAGACATCCGCCAGGTGCAGAGTGGGCGAACCGGCGGAACCAACGCCATGCGAGCGGCAGGCAAGTGGGTCGGCATCCTGACTGGCGCCTTGGATATTCTCAAGAGCTATTATGCTGTGCGTCTGGCGGTTGCTGTGGCGCCCGAAAACTTTTGGCTGCATGTAATCACACCGCTGGCGGTCATCCTGGGACACAATTATTCGATCTTCCTGATGCGTCGCGAGGAAGGTGCTCTGAAATTTGGCGGCGGGGCCGGCGGGGCGACGGCCGGTGGTGGGGCTATGGGACTGTGGTTCCCGGCCCTATACATTATTCTGCCATTGGCTTTTGCGGTCTTCTACTTTGTCGGTTATGCCTCGATGACCACGTTGAGCATCAGCGTGCTGGCCACGATCATTTTTGCGGTGCGTGCTTACTTGGGGGCCTCGCCTTGGGAATATGTGGTCTATGGCCTGGCATCGCTGGCGCTGGTGGCTTGGGCTTTACGGCCCAACATCAAACGTCTGATGGAGGGCAACGAACGCCTGCACGGCTTCCGTGTGCGCCACCTCAAGAAGGCC
Source organism: Anaerolineales bacterium (assembly GCA_026129305.1). Classification (GTDB taxonomy): domain Bacteria; phylum Chloroflexota; class Anaerolineae; order Anaerolineales; family UBA11579; genus JAMCZK01. The sequence continues at coordinate 12,870 of JAHCII010000013.1, read as the reverse complement.
GAGGGCAAAGCCGGTGGCAACTAGCGAATAACAAAAGACCCGCTCACAGCGGGTCTTTTGTTAGCGTGTCTCGTAGACCAGTTCAGAACCTTCGGGGTTCTTGCCGTACTCCTGGCGGAAGAGGGCGATCAGGTTGCTGCGGTGCAATTGCTCTGCCAGGCCAGCGATCAGCACGCGGCTCTTGCCGCAGTCCTCGATTTGGACCGTCTCCAGCAAATCGAGCGGATAGCGGCGGCGGGCGGCCTTGCGCACCACCTTGCGGATTTCGGTCAGGTAATTGATGTTGGACTTGACCGCACCCTCGATCTCGCCGCGCAACACGATCTCGCCGTGGCCGGGCACCAGATTCTCCAAGCTCATCTTGGGGATCTTCTTTAGCGAGGCAATCGTATCGTCGATATCGCCGTCCATCAGGGTCGGCACCGCCATAAACGTGTCGCCGCTGAAAAGGATGCGGTCCTCTTCGACCAATACTGCGATGGAGTCAGCGCTGTGGCCGGGGAGGGGGAAGATGTTGAGGGCCTTCTTGCCCACCTGCAGGGTCATCTCTCCCGTTTCGAGGCTGAAATGCGGCAGCACGATCTCCACGTCGCGCAGACTGCTGTTCTCGCGTTTCTCGGCTTCCAGTGAAGGAATGCCGCGGGTCTTGAGCATGTCGTAGCAGCGCTGGTGGGCGATGATCTGTGCTTCGGGAAAGAAACAATTGCCCCAGCTGTGGTCGGCATGGTAATGGGTGTTGATCACGTAACGGACGGGGACGCGCAACTCTCGGTCGATGAACCGCCGCAGCTGCAAGGTTTCTTCCGGCAGCGCCAGGGTGTCGATCACCACGGCCATGTCCGGGCCGGCGACCACACCGGCGGTGACTTGCGCATACAGGCTGCTTTGGAAGAAATAGACGTTTTCGGCAATGCGTTCGTGTTGCATAGAGCGTGAAGAATAGCACACAGGCTTGTCAGAAGTCAAGAAATGTGAAGCATTGCACAATATATGTCGATTTTTGGCACTCTGCCGCGTGAATTTGACAAGCGCGGCCTGCAGCACTATAATCAGCCTTACAATTGCATAGCCTGCTTCAGGAGTAGTACGCGGGTTGGCGCTCACAGAGAAGGAACGGCCACAGACTGAGAGCCCCCAGAGGTCGCCGAACGCCGAAGTCGCCTGAATTGCACACCGCAGAACAGCTGTAGGCTTAGTAGACCGGTGCGGGTTAGCCCGTTACAGCATTTGAGCGCAGCCAATGGCTGAAGCGAGGTGGTACCGCGGAACGCCCTTCCGTCCTCACGAGGAAGGGTTTTTGTGTTTAAAAGCGAGATTGGAGAATAGAGATTGGTAATTGGCAAATGGTAATTACCAGTTACTGATTTGGAGACTTTATGAACGACAACACCCTCCCCAAAACCTATGACTTCAAATCCACCGAGCAGCGCATTTATGCCTGGTGGGAAGAGCAAGGCTTCTTTCAACCGGTTAACGACCCGGGTAAGGAAGGCTTTGATGCGACCCAAAAGCCTTTTGTGATCTCCATCCCGCCGCCCAATGTAACCGGCGAGTTGCACCTGGGCCATGCCATGTTCGTGGCCATGGAAGATCTGATGATCCGCCACCAACGCATGCGCGGCGTGCCGGCCTTGTGGGTGCCGGGCAGCGACCACGCCGGCATCGCCACGCAGCTCAAGGTGGAAGAAGATTTGCTGCGCACCGAAGAAGTGACGCGGGAAGAGCTGGGCCGCGAAGAATTTCTGAAACGCACCTGGGCCTGGAAAGAGAAGTACCACGCCATCATCTCGCAGCAGATCCGCCGTCTGGGCGCCTCCTGCGACTGGTCGCGCGAGCGTTTTACCCTGGACGAAGGCTTGTCCACTGCAGTGCGCGAAGCCTTTGTACGCCTGTACGAGAAAGGTCTGATCTACCGCGGCCCGCGCCTGATCAATTGGTCGCCGGGGCTGCGTACGGCGGTGTCCGACCTGGAAGTGGAATACAGCGAAGAAGAGGGCACGCTCTACTTCTTCAAGTACCGCATCCAGGGCAGCGACGAGTTCATCCCGGTGGCCACCACCCGGCCGGAGACCATATTGGCCGACACGGCCGTGGCGGTACACCCGGAGGATGAGCGCTACAAGCATCTGGTGGGGGCCACGGCGTTGGTGCCGATGTTGGACCGCGAGATTCCTGTGATCGCCGACGACTACGTGGACCGCCAGTTCGGCACCGGCGCGCTGAAAATCACTCCAGGCCACGACGCCAACGACTACGAAATCGGCGCCCGCCACCACCTGCCCGTGCTCTCGGTGCTGGATGAGGCTGCCAAGGTGACTGAGACCGGCGGCAACTATGCCGGGCTGGATCGCTTTGCGGCGCGCAAGCAGATCTGGGCGGATATGCAAGCTGCCGGCCTGACAATCAAGACCGAGAAGCACATGCAGCGCGTGCCGCGCTCGCAGCGCGGCGGCGAGATCATCGAGCCGATGATCTCCACGCAGTGGTTTGTGAAAATTCAACCGCTGGCAGAGCCGGCGCTGGCCGCGGTGGAGAACGGTCGCATCCAGATCGTGCCGGAGCACTTCACCAAGGTCTATCGCAACTGGATGAGCAACATCCAAGACTGGTGCATCAGCCGCCAGCTATGGTGGGGGCACCGCATCCCGGTTTGGTATGGCCCGGACGGCAGCATGTTCTGTGCCCGCAGCGAAGAAGACGCCCTGGCGCAGGCCCGCGTCCAGTTCGGTGAAGACGTGGCCCTGGAGCAAGACCCAGACGTGCTAGACACTTGGTTCTCCTCCGGGTTGTGGCCCTTCTCCACCCTGGGCTGGCCGGAAGAGACGCCGGACTTCAAATATTTCTATCCCACCTCGACCCTGGAGACGGGTTACGACATCCTCTTCTTCTGGGTGGCGCGCATGATCATGATGGGGCTGGAGTTCACCGGTGAAGTGCCCTTTGATACCGTGTACTTGCACGGCCTGGTGCGCGACGAGCAGGGCCGCAAGATGAGCAAGACCCTGGGCAATGTGGTCGATCCGTTGGAAGTGATGGATGAGTATGGCACAGACGCCCTGCGCTTCACGTTGCTGGTAGGTTCCACGCCTGGACAGGATGTCAACCTGAGCCTAGACAAAGTCGGCGCCAATCGCAACTTCATCAACAAGCTGTGGAATGCCACCCGCTTTGCGCTGGGCATCATCCCCAATGCCCCAGCTGAGCCGCAGGGCTCGCCGGATTGGACACTGGCGGATGGCTGGATCTGGGCGCGCTGCAAGCAGATCATCGAGAATTTTGAGCGCTTGTTCGCCACGCATCAATACGGTGAAGCCGGCCGCCAGCTGTATGAATTCTTCTGGAACGATTTTGCTGATTGGTACATTGAGATCGCCAAACGGCAGATCGAGAAGGGCGGCGACCGGGCCTTTTACACCGCTGACCTGCTGACCCGTATTCTGGATATTTGCCTGCGCCTGCTGCACCCTTATATCCCCTTCGTCAGCGAGGAGCTGTGGAGCCATTTGAAGGCTGCGGCCCAGGGGCATTCGCAGCGATTGCAGCCCGAATTCGGTGAGTGGAGCGAAGGGCTGGCTGTAGCCGCCTGGCCCACGCCGTTGCCGAGCATAGGCTGGGAGGATGAGGCATTGCGTGACTTCGAGGTCTTCCAGAATGTGGTGCGCGCCATCCGCAACCAGCGGGCTGAGAAGCAGATCAAGCCGGCGGTGAAGATCGCGGCGCATTTCGTTTCGCAAGACGCTGAGAGCCGCGGCACACTTGAAGCGCTGTCTGCCGAACTGGCGCAGCTGGCCGGGTTGGATCCGGCGCAGCTGCGCATCAGAGAGGCGACCGACGCCGCGCTGGGTGAGGCCGTAGCCTTGGTGGTGGGGCCGGTGCAGATCTACCTGCCGCTGGCCGGGCTGCTGGACCCGGCCGAAGAGCGCGCCCGCCTGGAGCGCGAACTGGCCGTGACCCGCGAGCAGATCGCTCGCCTGGAAGGGCTGCTTGGCAGCGACTTCGCCAGCAAGGCCCCGGCCGCCGTGGTGGACAAGGAGCGTGCCAAGCTGGCCGACTACCAGGCCACGGCGACCAGCTTGGAGGAGCAGCTCAAGAAGTTGGGCTAGCCGGGGATTAGAAGAACCGCGAGATCAAGCGCTCCAGCACCAGGAGTAGCAGCGGCAGGAAGATCGCCGAGGCAAAATTGCGGAATGCGCCGGGCCGCCAGGGCCAGGCGGGCACGTCTGTGACGCTGGCGCGGGCGGCGTAGAGCGCGCTGAGCCCGCTCTGCAGTTTGTCTATTTCCGCAGATGTCTTTTTGCTCAGGCCCGTGTGTAGAAGCTGATGCAGTTTTTTAATTTCCCTGGCATTGATGGCCAGTTGGGCCTGTTTCTCGGCTTCAATCTTGTTGTGGATGCCCCAGAGCGGCACCAGAGCTGCCACCAGGGCGACGCTGAGAGTGAGAATTGAGAGAAGTACGGCGTTTTCAGCCGTCATGGTGGCCAAACCCAGGAGGACTTCCCAAACATAATTCATGTTGGCGAGAAGCACCAAAAAACCGGCAATCACCATGGCAACCCGGGCCAGCCCGTAGAAGGGCTGGAGGTCAAACAGGTTGAGCATGCCCACATGAGAATATATCTTAATGATCTGACGAATATACCGCCAGGCTGCAAAAAAGAATAGAGGCAAGAAAGTATAGCCCGCGCCCGCCATGATGCCCCAGGCTGTTTTGCTGAGGTTGGTTGTTGCTAATGGCAATTCTCCGCTACCTAGAAAGACCCCCAAGGTAAAACCGGCTAAACTGAGGACGAGGACAGGCCAAAAAGGGTATGTTAGAAAGCGGTATTTGAGCGCTTCAAACTCAGCCTTACTGGTTTCCAGAACGGGTCGTATTTCGTCTACTGACGTAGTGGCGGCGTTTTGTATAAAGTGGAGTGCGCCCAGCCCAAAGGGCACCCAGATCATATCAAAAAAGACAGTGGAAAGCCATTGGCCAGGCGCGGCGCTGCCATCCGTCCAAAGTGTAGCGTGCGTAATAAGCACACTGGCCAGGTAAAGCCCCAAATAGAAAAGGAATGGGTGAAAGGGGAGTTTGTTTATCCATTCCAGCAGCGTATTGACCCAACTGGGTTGGTAGGGGCGAAAAGCGGGCATTTGCTCCTCCTAAACCGGATTTATAACATGGATTGGCTAACGCCCAGCGAGCCAATCGCTCATCTGAAGCAGGCTAAGGCAATGCCACAAGCGGCGTCAGCACCCGCTGCAACAGCCAGACGATCAGCGGCAGCATGATGGCGGAGGCAAAGCTGCGCAGGGTGCCCGGGCTCCAGGGCCAGGTGGGGATGGCGCCCACGCTTTCGCGCACTTTCAGCAAAGCGCTCAGGCCCTTTTCCAGACCGTCAATATTCTTGAAGTTGCGGCCTTCCATGTCTTTTTGGATCTCGTTGCGCAAACCGTTGATCTGCTCAGCATTCTCCGCCAACAGCGTGTTTTTGTCTTTTTCGATCTTGCGATGAATGCCCAGCACCGGGATCACAAAGACTGCAACCGCCGCCGCGATGCCGCCGACGGTGATCAGATAAGTGGTTTCAGGGGTTTGGGTGATGGACCCGTAATACGTCTCATTAAAGAAGTTGATGTTGACCACCAGGATCAGAAAAATGCCTACGACCATGGCCACGCGTGCCAGACCATACAAAGGCTGAAGATTGAACAGGTTGAGCTTGGTAACCCGTTTGTACAAGCTGTCAATTTGCGATACGTGGCGGTAGGCGACATAGAGCCAGAGCGGCAGGAAGGTATAGCCTTGGCTGGAGATCAGGGACCAAAGGATGGTGCTGGCCATATCAACGGAGCGCGATTGGAACGAGAAATACAACCCCACGCCTAGCCCCAGCAGGGTGATAATCAGAACCGGCCAGAATGGCAGAGTGACAAAACGATAGCGGATAGCATCGAACTCGTTGGCTGATAACCCCAGCGCCGGCCGAATATCCTCAATGGAGCGGCGGGCCACGCGCTCCATAAAGTGAATGTAGCCCAGGGCCAGGGGCAGCCAGATGACATCAAAGAAGACGTAGTTGTGCCAGACCCACCAATCCTGATAGCCTTCCAACCAAAGCGTCAGGTTGATAAGAAACACACTCACCATATAGAGAAGGACATAAAAGACTACCGGTGGGATTTTGAGCGAGCTGACCCAGTCAATAGTGGCATCTACCCAGCTGGGTTTATAGGGGCGGGTTTCCGTCATCTTGTTCTCCTTACGTTTTAAGTATCTACGGGAACGATGCAATCCGGCACATCGTTGCGGGCGTTGCTAACCACAGTGCTTACCTGGTAATAAGCCATCTTTTCGGATGGGTAGGGGCGCAGCAGCGGCAGCAAATCCTGAGGGTCGGCTTCGTCCGGCTGCAGCCATGTGGCATAGTCGTCTTCGTCGAGGATGACGCCCATGCGGTGATGGATCTGGGCCACGAGCTCGTTGGGTTCGCAGGTGATGAAGCAGCAGGTGTTCACTTCAGAGCCGTCCATCGAGGTCCAGCTGTCCCACAAGCCGGCAAAGGCGAAGGGGCGCTTGTCTTTCATGTGTACCCAATAGGGGATCTTCTCCTTCTTGCGCGGTAGCTTGACCCATTCGTAGTAGCCGTCTGCCAGCACCAGGCAGCGCCGCCGCTTGAAAGGCGAGCGGAATGACGGCTTGCGCTCAATGCCCTCGGCGCGGGCATTGAGCAGGTAGCTGGTCATCTTGACCTTGGTGAAGGAGGGGATCATGCCCCAACTGAGGAAATCCACTTTGTTCTGGCCGTCGTTGAGCACCACGGCGATGGGTTGGGTGGGGGCGATGTTGTAACGCGGGCGCAGCTCTGGCGGCACTTGCAGCCAAGCGAAGGCTGTGGCCAGTTCCTCGGCAGTTTTGGTCAGGGTAATTCGTCCGGGCATATCAGTGCATCCTTGGCATGGCCTCAGTGGTCCGCGCGTGTTTGGGCTTGCCGTCTACAAAGATCTGGGCGACCAACGAAGCGGTGGCGACCAGCCCGGCGCAGACGTACATCACAATTTGGAAAGCGTCCACAAAGGCCTGATCATAGACCGAGTCGATTTGCTGGCGCTGGGCGGGCGGCAGGCTGGCCGGGGCGCTGGCATTGGCCAGGTTCTTGGTTTCGGCGTGGATCTCAGAGAGTGCCTGGGGCGTGAACTGGGCCGGGTCCAGGCGGCGCTCTACCGAGCCAATGAAAACATTGAGCGCCACCACGCCGAGGATGGCCACTGCCAGCACGTTGGCGGTGCTGTTGACGGCGGTGTTGATGCCGGAAGCCGTGCCGGACAGCCGCTTGGGCGCCGCGCCCATCACCGTAGTGGTCAGCGGGGCGATGACCAGGGTCATGCCGAAGGCCAGCACGATCACGGCTGGGAAGAAAGTCGTCCAGAAAGAGCCGCCCAGGCCGGCCTGGCCAAACAGCACCAGCCCGGCAGCAACCACCAACGGGCCGATGGTCAACGGCAGTTTGCTGCCGTAGCGGGCCACCAGGCCGCCGGCCCAACCGGAGAGGGCGCCGACGATGAGCGGGAAGGGCAGGAAGCCCAGCCCGGCCATGACGATGTCGTAGCCCTGAATTTGGATCAGGTTGAAGGGCAGGAAAAAGATGACGCCCGAGACGGCGCAGTACATTAGCAGTGTGATCAGGTTCGCCCCGCTAAAGGTGCGCGATTTGAAAAGCGAAAGCGGCAGCAGCGGGTTTTCGGTGATGCGTTGGGTGTAGATGAACAGGGCGAAGACGGCTGCACCCAGGAAAATGCTGCCCAGCACGATCGGGCTGCCCAGGCCGTAATTGGCCGATTCGATGAAACCGAAGACAAACATACCCAAGCCCAGGGTGGCCAGGCTGGCGCCGCGCCAGTCCAGCGTGCTGGGGGCTTTTTCGTCGCGGCTTTCAGGCACTTTCCAGAACAGCACCAGCACGGTCAGGAGGCCGACCGGGACGTTAATGAAGAACAACCAGTGCCAACTGGCATACTGCACGATCAGGCCGCCGATGGCTGGCCCCAGCGCCAGGGCGATGGCTGAGGCGCCGGACCAGGCGCCAAAGGCGGCGCCGCGACGCTCGTCGTCGAAGTAGGCGGTGATGATCGCCAAGCTGGAAGGGCCAAGCAGAGCACCGCCCAGCGCCTGCAGAATGCGGGCGCCGATCAGGAAGCCTGGCGTAGCAGCCAGGCCGCACAGCGCCGAAGCGATCGAGAAGATGACCACGCCCACGGCAAAGACGCGGCGGCGGCCCAAGCGGTCGCCCAGCGTGCCGCCCACCAGGATCAGGGCGGCTTGGAACAGCACATAGGCCTCCACGATCCACTGCGCCTGCACGACCGTGGCGTTGAGGTCTTGCTGCACCACCGGCAGGGCGATATAGATCACCGTGGCGTCAATATAAGACATGCAGGAACCCAAAATGGTGGACACCAGCACCCAAAAACCGGTATTGAACTTAGGCAACAAGGCGGCTCCTCTGTGGCGATGCGGTATTTTAGCTGAAACTGGCGGCTAACTCAGCCAGGCCAATACCAGCTGGGCCAGGATGATCTTGGCGATGCTGGCGACGGGATACACAGCGGCGTAGCCGATGTTGGGCAGTTCATCCCCGCTTTGCTCGGAGACGAAGCTGAGCAGGGCGGGCTGGGTTTGCAAGCCGGAGAGCATGCCGGTCAGCAAACCCATCGGGATCTTGAGCAGGCGATAGCCGGTCCACAGCACCAGCCAGCCGGTGAAGAGCGTAATGCCCAGGCCGGCGGCCAGCAAGACCAGGCCTTCGCCGCTGGCCAGGGTGGTGACGAAGTCGTAACCGGCGCGGGAGCCTACGCCCGCCAGAAAGAGCACCAGGCCGAACTGGCGCAGGGTGACGCTGGTGCTGTAAGGGATGGTCCAGACCAGCGGGCCGGTGCGGGCCAGGTTGCCGAGAATGAGGGCCAGGATCAGCGGGCCGCCGGCCATGCCCAGGCGCAGGGTCAGGCCGCCCGGCAGCGGGAAGGGCAGCATGCCCAGCAGCATACCCAGGGCGATGCCCAGACTGAGGGTCAGCACATCTACTTCGCTGACAGCGCGGTACGAGTCGCCCAAATACCTGCTGACGGCGGCCATGTGCTCGCGGTGGGTCAGCACGCGCACGCGGTCGCCCAATTCCAACACGGTGTTGCCCGTGGGGATCAGTTGAATATCGCCGCGGCGAATGCGCGTGATCAGCGCGCCGAATTGCTCCGGCAGATTAAGCTGGCTCAGCTTGCGGCCGACCACCTGCGGGTTGGAGACGAAGATGCGCCGGAAATCCATCTCGCGGCGGTCCAGCTCCAGGCTGGCCGGGCTGCGCTCGCCAAGGAAGGCGATTACCGGCTGCAGCTGGGCGGGCGTGCCAACCACGGTGATCTGGTTGCCCAGCTCCAGCTGGCTATCCTTCTCGGCCAGCTGGAGCTGTGTGCCTTTCTGGATGCGGCCAAAGACCACGTTCCAGTTCTGCTGCTTGACCAGTTCCACCAGGGGTTTGCCCAGCGCGGCGGGACGAGTGACGCGGATGGTGAGATTGTCCAGCTCGACATCGGCGCCGGCCAGGTCGCCGGCGCGCAGGGCTTCGGCGCGGTAATCGATGCGCCAGATACGCTGGGCCGTGTAGACTGCCAGGATCATGCCCAGCACGCCCAGCGGGTAGGCGATGGAATAGGCCACCACCGGTTCAGCCAGCAGGGTTTGCAGGGCGCTGCCGGCCGGCGGGTTAAGATTGATGAATTCCAGGGCGCTGGCCAGGGCGGGGGTGTTGGTCAGCGCCCCGGAGAAGAGGCCGGCCGCGCTGCCGGCGGAGAGCCCGAGCGGCCCGGCGGCCAGCACAACCAGCCCGGCGGCCGCCAGCAGGCAGAGCAGGATGAGGGCATTGTCGCGCAGGCCCTTGTGACGCAGGGCGGCAAAGAAGCTTTGGGCGCTGCTGAGGCCGAGGGCGTAGACGAAGATGACCAGCCCAAGGGTATAGACCGCTTCAGGCAGGCGCAGCTCCGGGCTGAGCGCCCCGAAGCCGAGGCCGACAAAAAGCACGGCGGCCACGCCCAGGCGGATGCCGCCCAGGGAAACCTGCCCCAAGGCCCAACCGAGGGCGGCGATGGCGAAAAGCAGCAGCAGGGGATTGTCTCGGAGCAGGGCGATGATGGTTTGCAGCATGACGCGGCCATTATCCCTTGATTTGCTGGTTTGCGAAACCCGCCCGCCTCGCACTGGCTCAGCCGGGAAAATGCGGGCGCAGCGGCACGGGCGGCTCGGCCGGTTCCAGCAGGCGCATTTGGTAGGCGGGCAGTTTGCCATCCAGCAGGATGTACGGCGCGGCGCGCTGGGCGACAATGCCCAGGGCGCGCAGATCGTCCAGCGAGCGCAGTTTGCGCCCACGGCGGGCCAGCAGGATGCTCATGGCGCCTTTGGGGCCGATGCCCGGCACCATCAGCAGTTGCTGCTTGTCGGCGGTGTTGAGCTCGATGGGCTGGCCCAGCAGGGTCTGCTCTGCCCAGGCCGTCTTGGGGTCTTGGTTGAGCGGCAGGCGGCCGTTCTGGGCGAAGGGCAGCTCTTCCATGCTGAAGCCATAATCACGCAGCAGGAAGGAGGCCTGATAGAGGCGGTGCTCACGCCAGGGGTTTTCGGCTGGGTGGTTCTCCAAAGGCGTGTCCAGCACCGGCGTGAAGGCTGAGTAGTAGGTGCGTTTGAGCTTGAGCTTGGCGTACAGGTATTCGGAAATGGCGACCAGTTCCACGTCACTCTCGCCGGAGGCGCCGACCACGAACTGGGTGACCGTGCTGGCCCAACGCCCATTCCAGGTGCTGCTCGGCGCTTCGTTCTGGCGGATCTCCTCGGCCCACTGCAGGGGGGCCAGCAGTTCCTCGGCGAACTTCTTCATCGGCGCCAGGGCGGGCATGCGGCTGGGATTGGCCGCCTCCAGGTTGACCGAGACGCGGTCGGCCAACTGCATGGCGCGGCGCAGTTGATCCTTCTCGGATCCGGGCATGATCTTGAGATGGATGTAACCCCGGTAACCGAGCTTGTTGCGCACGATGTCAACCGTGTCCAGCAGACGGTCCTGGGTGGCCACGCCGCCCTTGATGATGCCGGAACTGAGGAACAACCCTTCCACCGCGCCGGTCTTGTAGACCGAGAGGAAGGTGTGCGCCATCTCTTCCGGTTTGATGGTGGTGCGGCGCATCTTGCGCCCGGCGCGGAAGGGACAGTAGTTGCAGTTGCGTTCGCAGGCGGTGGTCAGCATGGTCTTGAGCACGTTCATCTTGCGGCCGCCGGGCAGGGCGACCTGGGTGATGGGGATGGGCGGCAGGGACCTGCCATTGACCACCGGCGCGCAGTCCTGCTCGCGGGTGCTCTCGATCTCGATGCCCATATCTTGCGAAGCCAGGCTGAGTTTGGCGAAGGTGTCCACGCCTTGATGATAGAACGTATGGTCTAATATAGCAAGCTCTGTCAAGGCGTTGAGGACAAAAGATATATTAATGCTTTGGGGCGGGGGGTTTTAATACAACTTAACCTTGACAAGAATCGCCTGTGACCCAGTACAGGCCGAATTAAAGCATGGGGCCAGGGATGGCTGGTGGATCGGCAGGGGTTGTCAAGGGAGATGTATTCATAAGGGCAGCTTGGGCACTGGAGGGTCCATGGCGACGAATAGCGGCTGCAGCGCAGCCGCTATTCTGCTCAGGATGAGGGAGTTGTTCTTTCGCGGCGTTGGCGGCTGGCACGTATAAAGCTTAGATATTGAGGCCAACATTTATAATCTCGGCATGCTCACCAAGCGCTGCGCCCTCTGGTTTGCCTTGCTGGCCGTGCTGACGCTGGTTGCCTGCGGGCCAGCCGCCGCGCCGCCCGCGACCACAGCGGCGCCCACGGTCCAGCCGCAGCCGGATGCGGCCCTGCTGGCGGCACTGAATGCGGTGGACCCGCCTGGGGAAATGCCCAGCGTGCGGTTGGGCGAGAGTGTGCGTTTCCGGGTCAGCCAGCAAATGGCGGTGGTGAACGACGGGCCGGGCGAGCCCAGCAAACAGAATTTGTGGGTGGCGCTGATCCAAACCCGTCCGCCGTACCAGCAAGTGCACTCCGTGGCGATCGCCCCGGGCGAATATGACCTGGTGCGCGACGAGTATGGCAATCTGTACGCCGAGTTCGACTTCAGCCATATTCAGCCCGGCGAGCGCATTGAAGTACGCCTGGAGTACGAGGTCGAAGTGCGGCGGGTGGCGTTTGAGCTGGGCGCCTGCCAGGGGGAGCTGCCCAGCGAGAATACCCGCGCTGAACTGCACATCGAGGCCAAAAATCCACAGATCCAGGCCCTGTCGGCAGAACTGGCGGCCGGGAAGGCCACAGCCTGCGAGCAAGCCCGCGCCTTTTACGATTATGTCGGCGAGAATCTGCTGTACACCTTTAACGCCGGCAACTGGGGCGCCCAGGCGGCCCTGGGCGAGATGGGGTCTGACTGCACCGAGTATGCCTCGCTGTTCGTGGCGCTGAGCCGGGCGGCGGGCATCCCAGCCCGCTATTTTGAAGGCCTGCGCTATGGCGCGGGCGAGGGTGAACCGTTGGAGCACGCCTGGGCCGAGTTCTATGCACCGGGAACCGGCTGGACTCCGGCCGACCCGACCCTGGGCCGGCATGAGCACAGCCGGACGCAGTACTTTGCCCGCCTGCCCGCCAGCCATATCATCGTCACCGAGGGGCGCAGCCCTTCCACGCTGCGCGGCGGCAGCTACATCGCCCACCTGTACTGGGCGGCGGGGGAGGCGCGGCTGCGGGTGGTCGATTTTGCCTGGGCCATGAACCCACTGCACTAGCGTAATCTGGCGAGTTTGAAACCCGCCTACGCCTCTTGG
>JAHCII010000012.1 GCA_026129305.1 Anaerolineales bacterium | reverse complement strand
CGGTGGATATGGAGGTTCCATCCTTCTGGCCCACGCCTTTGCAGAGCGTCCGCAAATGAGGAGGCTCTACACAGCACGCTACGGTTTCAGGCTACTGAAGCAGAACGTCAAGTGCCTGGCTTGGAAAGAATCAGAGAGGATCAATCGTGTCATCCGCGAAAAAAGCGTAGATCTGGGTAAACTGGTAAAGAAAAACAAAACGCTTAGGTTTTTGCACCCAATTCGCAACCCGTTGGATTGCAGTGTTTCGATTGTTCGCACCGGAATGATGCCGAAATTTTATCCACAACTGAAAGAAAATGATCTACCTTCATTGGTGGAATTGATTTTAGGAGAAATCAGAGATTTTTTGGATCTGGCTCAACGCCATCCGGATCATTTTTTCTTTTATTTCCAGGACGATCTTAAGGAATCCGTATTGAACGAATTGGCCAAATTCCTTGGCCTATCTGACGATCAACGTTGGGTAAAAGACAGCATGAAAATGTATCAATTAAGACGCCCCTACAAACATGAACCCACGCTTAAAGAACACTACAGGCGAAAAGTTGACCTTTTATTCAAAGATTATCCTGATGTAAAGGACCACTTGCTCAAAATGGCAACCAACCATGAATAAAATTCTTGTCCGCACTCTTAGCACTGGACGTACAGGCACAAAGTTTCTTTCAGCAGTATTCAACAACCAGGGATACATTTCTTTTCACGAAGAATTGTATGCTGGAGAGCCGCGTATGGCTCTTATGCTCTATCTTCACATGCTCGGGGATATGTGGAAAGAAGATCCAGACCATTACTTCCGATTCGAATCCCGGTTTGCAGCACCTTATGTTCGCACTATAGCTGGTTTGCTCGAACGAGAAGAAAACAGGCCAGCTTGGCGCCGAATGCTAAGCAGTCTTCTAGGCAAAGAACAGAAGAAACCCGGATACGTAGTGCATACGGCACATTTGCTTACAGCAGCTACACCCGTTATTGAACAAGAACTGGAAAAACAGGGTATCGAATCTCGGAATTTGATTTTGATCCGCAATCCGCTTAAGACTATTCATGCTATCTATCAAGTTGAAGGAGGCAACAGAAACGAGAACCGACCTTATCCTCTGCGGGCACCCTCTTTTAGCCGAGATAGGACTTATATTGGCGCTGCTGATGTGTGGGCGAACATCTATGGAATGGCAATGGACCAATACCGATACTACGGAGCCGAGAAATTCAAAATACTTGAGCTAGAACGATTTTCCAATGACAGTGAATATGCTGCTGACATCTTCCAATTTGCCAACTTGGAATTCGATCAAAAGCGATTTAAGGTTTTTTGCCAGGCAGAACTTGAAAAACCGTTCCGCGCATCCAAAGTGGAGGATGCACGTAACTCAGATCTATTTCGCAATCCAAATTTCGTATTCTCCGAAGAAGAAATTGAGGCCATCTATTTAGCAATCAAAGATGTACTAGTGGAATATGAATTAGACTGGCGGGATTGTATTGAAGAGTATTTGCGGTTTCATAAAGATGAAAAGACGAAGCGGGGCTTGGCGTAATAGCCACGTGATAAACAAAAGCTTAACTAGGCTACTTGCATTAGCTTGCTGAAGGCCAAACCAGAATTTCGAACCGGCCTGTAGGTCGTCTAGCAAGCACAGCTAAATGCTATAAGCTTTGCGCTAACAGCTAACCCTATTCCCCGAACTGCTTCTTCCACTCCCAGAGTATGTTGAGCGCCTCAACGGGCGACATGCCTTCCACGTCCAGGGCGCGCAGTTCATCGAGCAGCGGGCTGTGGGCGGGGAACAGCGGCGGCTGCGTCGCTGGCGGCGGGCTGCCGGTAGGCGCCTGACGCGAGCCAGCCTCCAACTCAGCCAGGATCTGCTGCGCTCGTTCCAGCACGGGGCGCGGCAGCCCAGCCAGTTGGCCGACGTGGATGCCATAGGAACGGTCGGCCCCACCCGGCACGATCTTGTGCAGGAAGACGACTTGCTCACCCTCCTCACTGACCGCCACGTTGTAGTTGCGCACGCCGGGCAGCTCGGCGGCCAGCTGCACCAGCTCGTGGTAATGAGTGGCAAATAGGGTGCGGGCGCCCAGTTTGGGTGCATTGTGGATGTGCTCGATCACCGCCCAGGCGATGGACAAGCCGTCGTAGGTGCTGGTACCGCGCCCAATCTCGTCCAGAATCAGCAGGCTGCGCGGGCTGGCATGGTGCAGAATATTGGCCGTCTCGACCATCTCCACCATGAAGGTCGACTGACCGGCGTGGATCTCATCCTGCGCGCCGATGCGGGTGAAGATGCGGTCCACCAGCCCGATACGGGCACCGGCCGCGGGCACGAAGCCGCCCATCTGGGCCATCAGCACGATCAGGGCCACCTGGCGCAAATAGGTGGACTTGCCGCTCATGTTCGGCCCGGTGATCAGACGCACGCGCTCCCCATCCTCGAACAGCGTATCGTTGGGCACGAAGCGCGCCTGGCCGGGCAACAAGCGCTCCACCACCGGGTGACGACCGTCGCGGATGTCCAGGGTCGTGTCGGCTAGCAGTTCAGGGCGGGTGTAGCCGTTCAGCGCGGCCACTTCAGCCAGGGCCGCCAGGCAGTCTGCGGCGGCCAGCGCCCGGGCGGCAGCCAGCATTTCGGCGGCGCCTCCCGCCAGCTTGCCGCAGAGCTCTCGGAACAGACGCGTCTCGACCTCCAGGATGCGCTCCTCGGCGTTGAGCACCTGGGCTTCCACGTCCTTCATCTCAGGCGTGATGTAGCGCTCGGCGTTGACCAGGGTTTGCTTGCGGATGTATTCGGCCGGCAGGTTGCCATCATCCTTGGCCTTGGTGACTTCAATGTAATAGCCGTGCACTTTGTTGTAGCCGACCTTGAGGCTCTTGATCCCCGTGCGCCCCCGCTCGGCGGCTTCCAGGTTGGCGATCCAATCGCGCGCCTTTTGCGTGGAGGCCATCACCTCATCCAGTTCACTGGAATAGCCCTGCCGAATGACGCCCATGTGGCCCAGGACGGCGGGCGGCTCTTCGGCCAGGGCTGCATCCAGCAGCTCCAGCGCCGGAGCGCAAGGCGAAAGCTCGCCTAGCAAACCCGGAGCGGCGGCTGACAGCCCGCCCAGCTGGCCGATCAGGTCCGGCAGCGCCGCCAGCGTCTCGCGGATGGCAGCCAGGTCGCGCGGCTGGGCGCTGCCACCCAGTACGCGGTTGGCCAGGCGCTCCAGGTCGCCCAGTGGGCGCAACGCGCCGCGCAGTTCGGCGCGGGGCAAGCCCTCGGCATGCAACTGGGCCACGCCGGCTTGGCGCAGGTGGATGGCATTCAGGTCCAGCAGCGGTTTGCTGACCCACTGGCGCAGCAGCCGGCGGCCCATGGGCGTGACGCAGACATCCAGCACGTCCAGCAGCGAGCCGCGCGGTCCGCCGCGCAAGGCCTCGGTCAGTTCCAGAGTGCGCCGGGCTTCGCCATCCAGGGTCATGAACTCGTCCAAGCTGTAGGCGTGCAAGCCGCTAAGCAGGTTCAGCGCGGCGGGCTGGGTCTCACCCAAATATTGCAGCAGCGCCCCGGCGGCCTGCAGGGCCAGCGGGCGCGTTTCCAGCCCGTAAGCCTTGAGGCTGGCGGTCTTGAAATGGGCCAGCAGGGCCTCGCGGCAGCGGCCGGGCTCAAAGCGCCAAGCCGTCCAGGGGCTGGCATGCAAGTCAATATCGGGCGGCGGGTCGCCCTCACCGTGCAGCAGCTCGGCCGGGGCCAGGCGCAGCAGTTCGGCGCGCAGGGCCGCCGGGCCATCCAGCTCGGTGACGCTGAACTCGCCGGTGGTCACATCGGCGAAGGCCAGCCCGGCGCGGCCCTCGGCCTGCACCAGGGCGGCCAGGTAATTGTTGGCGTCGCCGGGCAGCAGGCCCGGTTCCACCACGGTGCCGGGAGTGACGATGCGCACCACTTCACGCGGCATCAGACCCTTCACCGGCTCCGTGCCCACTTGCTCGCAGATGGCTACGTGGTGACCTTTCTCGATCAGGCGGGCCAGGTAATTTTCGGCCGCGTGGTGCGGGATACCGGCCATCGGCACGCGGTGTCCTTTGGCCACGTTGCGTGAGGTCAGCACAATGTCCAGGTCACGCGCCACCACTTCAGCGTCAGCATCGAAGGTTTCGTAGAAGTCCCCCAGGCGGAAGAACAGGATCGCTCCCGGATACTGGCGCTTGATCTCCAGATATTGCTGGCGCACCGGGCTGATGCGCTCGTCCTGTCCATTGGGGGAAAGCATGCAGAAATTCTAACAGCTAGGGTACGCGGTCAACGATGGGCGCCTGGCAGGCTTTGCGCCAGCCACCAATTGCGCAGCCTATTGACCAACACAGCGGACCCGTCTTGCATATAGGGAATCCTGAACTTCCGGCCACTATTCAATGTCAATATTACTGAATATTCAACGCCTCTGTGGAGACGCGAACGAAAACGCTCACGCTGCAAAGATATGAACTTGATATCCTCCACAGAAACTGTCTTTGTGGAGCCTAGCACAGGCTGCAACTGCAAAGTGCCGCCAAGAATAACGATACTTTGATACGCGCGCAACAAAGGAAGAATGAATTGAAGAAAGATGAAGATGAGCAATACACTCAGGAGAAGCCCAGTGAAGGTGTCCTCCAAAAACCCCCAGAGAACACAAGCCAATGCGATTGCGAACATCGTAAAAGAAATAGCCATCAGGTTTTTGTCTATTGAAAAAGTCTTCTCATGATAATCATTCCAGAGTTGAGGCAAGTATTCACGAATGTACTCATTCACCATTGGAAAATCAGCCACTTCAGAATCGATCAGCACTTTGACGCGTTGGGTATGATCGTGCAGAGTGTACGTAGCGCTGCTAAGAGCAATTGAGTTAGAACCCCCGACTGCGTCCCAACGTAATACCTGTTGCTTCCTAAAGTAACCTACTTGAATTTCTTCAGGATAGAGCGTAATGCTGTACGAGACCATCATGCTTGGCAAGATAATAGCCGCGACAAAAAGCGGCAGCACCAAAAACACAATCCAAGGCACTTCGGCCTGAAACAGAATCAACGCAGCGACGATGGACACGAACACTGCAGGAATCACCGCCAAGCGCCGCCAAAGACTGTACTGGTAACGCTTGCCTAGTGTGGCGGATTTCTCCATTTCAATCTCTCCTGTCACTTGGAATGAGCGTGTGTCGCACTGCATTTCATCTTATAATTGGCCTACCATACATTCGAGAACTGGAGGTTCAGAACAATGGCAAGCGTAACATATGATCACGTGACCAAGAAGTACGGCGACGTACTGGCGGTCAACGACCTCAATATCCATATTGAGGACAAAGAGTTTTTGGTTTTGGTCGGTCCCTCGGGCTGCGGCAAAACCACAGCCCTGCGCCTTTTGGCCGGGCTGGAAGACATCACCGCAGGCGAGATCCGCATCGGCGACCGGGTGGTGAATGACCTGGCGCCCAAGGACCGCGACATCGCCATGGTCTTCCAATCTTACGCCCTTTACCCCCACATGAGCGTCTTTGACAACATGGCCTTTGGTCTGCGCCTCCGAAAAATGGAAAAGGCCGAGATCAAGCGCCGGGTGGACAAAGCCGCCAGCATCTTAGGCATCGAAGCCCTGCTGCAGCGCAAACCGCGCCAGCTCTCCGGCGGGCAGCGCCAGCGTGTGGCCGTCGGCCGCGCGATCGTGCGCGAGCCCAACGTCTTCCTGCTGGATGAGCCACTCTCGAACCTGGACGCCAAACTGCGCGTGCAAACCCGCGCCGAGCTGAGCAAGCTGCACAAGGACCTGGCGACCACCTTCATCTATGTGACCCACGACCAGGTGGAAGCCATGACCATGGCCACCCGCATCGCCGTGATGAGCCAGGGTGTGCTGCAGCAGATCGACACCCCGCACAACCTGTACGACTACCCGGCCAACAAATTCGTGGCCGGCTTCATCGGCTCGCCCGCCATGAACTTCTTCGATGCCAAGTTGGTCAAGGGCAGTGGCAAGCTGGTGGTGGATGCTGGGGCTTTCAAGGTCGATGTACCCAAGAAGTCCACCAAGGCCTACGAAGGCTATGTCGGCCAGTCTGTCACTCTGGGCATCCGCCCCGAGGACATTCACCACACCAAGTTCACCCCGGCCGGCATTACCCCGGCCAAGGTGGAGGGTAAGGTGGAAGTGGTCGAGCTGATGGGCAACGAGATCGTGACCTACATCAAGTCCGGCAACGCCAACTACGTGGCCCGGGTGGACCCGCGCGCTGAGTACAAGTACGGCGACAAGGTGCAGGTCATCTTCAACTCAGACAATATCCACCTGTTCGACAACAACACGGAAAAGGCCATTCGCTAACCCGCAAGGCCCGCTCTAGGTACAATAAGAGCAACGCCGATGGCGTTGCTCTTTACTTTAGCCAAAAGGATACCCATGCCTGCTGAACACCTGATCCCTCTGTTGCGCAAAGACGTGCCCAGCAAGATCGTCTTGCTGGTGATGGACGGGCTGGGAGACATCCCCGCCGAGCCCGGCGGGCTGACGCCGCTGGAAGCCGCCCATACCCCCCATCTGGACCGCCTGGCGGCCGGGGGCGCCCTGGGGCGCACCACTCCGGTGCGCCAGGGGGTGACCCCCGGTTCCGGCCCGGCGCACCTGGCCATGTTCGGCTATGACCCGCTGACCTACTTGGTCGGCCGCGGCGTGATGGAAGCGCTGGGGATTGGCATGCAGGTCGGCGCCGGTGATGTGGCCGTGCGCGGCAATTTCTGCACGTTGGACGCGGCGGGCAGCATCATAGACCGGCGCGCCGGGCGCATTTCCAGCGAGGAAGCCGCCCCTATCATCGAGTTGCTGCAGGGCGTCCAAGTCCCCGGCATGACCGCCGAAGTGCAGCTGGTGAAGGAATACCGCTTTGCCCTGGTGCTGCGCGGCGCCGGTTTGCAGGGCGATATTGAGGACACCGACCCGCAGGTCACTGGCCAGCCGCCACTGCCCGCCGCGGCGCGCAGCCAGGGTTCGCAGAAGACCGCCGAGCTGGTCAACACCTGGATCGCCGCCGCCCACCAGGCGCTGGCGAACCAGCCCAAGGCCAACGGCATCACCTTGCGCGGCTTCGGCGGGGACCCGCGCCTGCCGCAGTACGCTGAGGCCTACGGCCTGCGCGGCGCCTGCGTAGCGGTCTATCCGATGTACAAGGGCGTTTCCCAACTGGTGGGCATGGACGTGATCAAGTTCTCTGGCGAAAGCCCGGCGGACGAATTTGCCGCCGCCCAAAACGTGTGGGGCGACTACGACTTCTTCTTCATTCACATCAAGAAAACCGACAGCATGGGCGAAGACGGCAACTACGAAGGCAAGCTCAAGGTGATCGAGAGTGTGGATGCGGCGCTGCCGGCTTTGCTGGAGCTCAAGCCGGACGTACTGCTGGTCACCGGCGACCACTCCACCCCGGTGCCAATGCGGGCGCATTCCTGGCACCCGGTGCCGCTGTTGCTGTGGTCGGCGCAGAACGCGCTGCCGGACGCGCAGACCCAGTTCGGCGAGCGCGCCTGCGGCTTGGGCGGCCTGGGCACCATCCCGGCCACCGACATCATGCCGCTGGCCCTGGCGCACGCCGGGCGGTTGGAGAAATTTGGAGCTTAGAATTTTGGGGGGTCAATGAGTTCCAAAGGATTTTTTCTCGCGGCCCTGGCTTGGCTGTTGGCGCTTCTGCCTGCCTATTTTCTGAGCGCTTTCTTTGCCGCCCTGCCCCCCAACCCTGTCCAGCTAGTTCTGCAAGCCTGGCTGGTTATCAGCCTGATCGGCTGGATAGTCACCCAAGGTCTGGACCTGGCCCTCAAACACTGGCGAGCGCCGAAGTTAAGGGAAGACTGGCCGACGTGGTTGGCGCTGGGCCTGGTTGGGCGCTTCACCTGGCGCGTGATCGAAATTGGCCTGTCCTTTGAAGGATTGCTGCCCCTCAACCGGCTGCTTTTGCCGGCAAACAGCCTGCCACTGTTTGCCTTGGCCAGCGCGATGGGCTTGGCCAGCTTGATCTTCCTCCAGGTCTATGGAAAGAAACACTGGCCAGCCGCTTTTCAGAATGCACGCGGCTGGCTGGAAAGCCACTGGCAAGGGCTGTTGATGGCAGCCTTGTTCTTTGTCTTGTATTTTGTGTTGGCCAATGTGGTCAACCGCATGGACTTCAACCTAAACAATGTGTTCTTTGCGGCCGACAGTCACCAATGGCAATTGCGTGCCGCCCATCCGTATGGCTATACGATGGAAATGCGCGCCGTACACCCGCTGGCCTTCTTTGTTCTGCGCCCGATCACCTTCCTGATGGCTTTCCTACTCGGCACAGACACCTATCAAGCCATGAAGTTCCTGCTGGGGTTGCTGGGCGGCACGCAGATCTACCTGGCGTGGATCTTGATCACCCGTCTGACGCAGCGTCCAACCTATGCGGTCCTGATCGCCAGCCTGTTTGGCATTTCCACCGCCAACCTGGTCTTTTCGCCCTTGATGGAAAGCTACATGGCTTCGGCTTTCCTGCTGGTGCTTTTCTATGTGCTGTTGCAGCGCGGCGCGGCTGTTCATTGGCTGCTGCTCAACGCAGTGGCCGTATTTGGGGTGACCATCTCAAACTTGGTGCAGGTCATGCTTGGCTTCTTTTTGGCGGACATGCGCATTAAACGGGTGGCTCTGTTCGCATTGGCCGTGCTGGTCATCAGCGCCGGCCTAAACCTGGCACACGCCGCCATATACCCAGATTCGGCCCTGTATTTTGTGCCTGAGAAAATTGGCGGAGAGACGCAACATCTCCAACTGGGCAGCACCCCAGAAGAGTTTGCCGCCCGCGCTAACATCGTCAGCCGGGATGTGTTCCTGTTCAGTGCGGTGGCGCCGCAACCTTTCCTGCTGACGCAAGAGAAGGATGAGCGCGGTGAATTCCCCAAGTTCAATTTTATGCTGGGGCCGAATTCTGCTCGTTTGACCGGGTTGGGGAAAGTGGCCGCACCGCTCTGGACGGCGTTATTGCTCAGTTCAGTGGCCGGGCTTGCCCTCAGCCTGCGTCAGGAGAAGCTTTCGTTGAGCAACCGCTATGCCCTGGCATTTTTGGGTTGTGTGATGTTCAATTACATCTTCCATATGGTCTACGGGTATGAACCCTTCTTGTACGCCGTCGATTGGAATTACGCCCTGTTCTTTTTTGTGGCGCTTGGATTGCAGCGCTGGGCGCACCACTGGCCTGTGACCGTCGCTCTGGTCGGTCTGTTGGGCTTGCTCAGCCTCAACAATCTGGCCTTTATTCATTTCTTGTTCAGCAATATTGCGCCTTACATTCTCGGGCTGGTTGGTTAGCCTGCTCCTCGATCCGCCCAGCAATCAATGTAGGGGTGGGTCTGTGACCCGCCCACTTAGCTCTAAAATCAGCGGCCTTCGGGCCGGTCTGAGACCGGCCCCTACGGGGAGCAGACACGCGGAGGGGCGGTTGCAACCGCCCCCCCTCTTCCAGCGTATACCGCCTGCTTATGGCAAGTTCGAGTTGTGAAGCAAAGGGCTGAAGTGCCGCCTTACCCTTTGGCGTTCAGCCTGGGCCATAGCCAACCCAGCAGCAAACCGCCCAGCGCGGTCAGCAGGCCGGCGGCGATGAAGACATCCTGCCAGAAACGCATGGGGAACAGGCGAATCAGCGTATCGGTGTACTGGAAGAGCCAGGTGTCGCCCTCAAAGAAGATGCGGTGAAAACCGACAAAGATGGCGTCGAAACTGAGCACCACCAGGATCAGGACGGCAGCGATCAGCAGCAGGGCCAGCCGCCCGCCCTGCTGGATGGCGCCGCGCAACTCCGCGCTCCAGCCGCCGCGCCGGGCCAACAAAAAGAGCGCCACCGAAGCCAGCGTGATCCCGGCCCACACATTCAGCACCGTCCGGGTCAGCACCTTCACATCGTGCATGTGGCGTAGCTCGCGCTCATTGTATAGCGGCGCGCCATCGGGGAAGGTCTGCTCGCCGAGGAACTCGATGCCTTCTTCATTCACCAGGTAGTCCAGCGCCGAGAGCGCGTAGCGCTGGCGGTCGGCGGCGGGCATGCCGTAGCTGTCGGCCGGGAAGCCGGGCAGACTGTACTCCAAGACCACGAAGGTGGGAGTCAGCAGCAAGCGCAGCGCGGTGAGCAGCAAAAAGACCGGCACGACCAGTGAAACCAGCCCCAAGAAAATCTTACGCATTATTGCAAGTCCTCCACCCCATCCGAAACAAAAAAGTTAAGTACCATACTGTTGACGATCCACTCCACCGGGGCGCGCTCATCGGTCAGCACCAGGCCGCCAGTGGGCGTTTGCTGGCGATTGACCAGGGCGCGCTCGATCACAGTCAGCAGCAGTGGGTGCACGCCGGGTTCGCCGTGCAGCCGGATATAGTTGGTTTGCAGGTCGTCGAAACTGGTAGGCTGCACCGTGGCGTAGACAATGGAATTGAAGCTGTTGGGCACGTCCATCACATGCACACTGGCGAAGACTTGGTTGAGCGTAGCGACCAGCGCGTCCACCAGCCGGCGGTCGCTGGGTGTGCGGCCGACGTTGATGGTCAGCACCCCCTGCTCGCTGAGCTTTGCGCGGCACAAGCTAAAGAATTCCACCGTGGTCAGGTGCGGCGGGATGTAGGGCGGGCGATAGGCATCCACCTGGATCAGGTCGTAGCTGTGGGGACTGTTGCGCAGCCCTAGGCGCCCATCAACGGCAATGGCGTTCAAGTTTGGCATGCTCATGCCAAAGAGTTGGCGCCCCACTTCGATCAGCTTGGGGTCAATTTCATAGCCGTCGATGGGCAGCGGCCCGAAGACGGCGCTGGCCTGGCGGGCCGCAGTGCCGGCCGCCAGGCCCACCACGGCGATGCGCCCCACCCCGCCGGGCGTCGCGCCGGGGTTGAAGAAGGGCGCGGCGAGGAACTGCTCCCAGGTGCCGCGGAAGTCCAGCTGTTCAGGATGATAGACCGAGTGCACGCCCTGGCCCTCGTTGAGGCGCAGGTAGCGCACGCCGTCAAACTCGAGCACCTGGATGTAGTTGTAGGCCGACTCGGCCTCGTAGACCTGGCCGGGCGTGTTCTTGAAGGCGCCGCCGGCCCACACGGCGGCCAGCGCGGCGAGGAGCAGCGGCAGCCAGGCCCAACGGACCGCGGCGCGCGGGCCGCCCGCCGCCCACAGGCCAGCCAGGGCCACGGCCATTAGGAAAAAGCTGAACAACAGGAAGGTGTAGGTGCTGCCGATGAGGGGGATAAAGACCAACACTGGCAGGAAGGTGCCTACGAAGGAGCCGAGCGTGGAAATAGCGTAGAGCCGGCCGGCGGTCTGGCCGGCCTTGGCCTTGTCACCCAGCGCCAGGCGGATGGCGAAGGGCGAAACCATGCCCAGCAGGCTGATCGGCACGATGAACAAGATCAGCACCGAGGCGAAGGAGCCGGCCAGCACGGCGAGCTGCAGATGGTCGAAGGCGTCGGCTGCCAGGCGCAGCACCGGGCGGGCTACCAGCGCCGCCAGGCCAGAGGTGAATGCACCCCAAAGGATGATGCGGTAGAAGAGATCGAAGTTGGGCGAGCGGTCGGCCCAGCGGCCGCCAACCGAATAGCCGATAGTGAGGTAGATGAGCATCAGGCCGATGATGCTGGCCCACACCAGGTTGCTGGTGCCAAAGACATTGCCCAGCAAGCGGGAGGCGGTGAATTCCACCGCCAGGGTGGTCATGCCGGCGGAGAAGACGCTAAAGGCCAGGAAGCGCGGGGACATAGGCGGGCATTATAGCCTGCCATGCCGTTCAGCCGTCGCGTTGGTAGAGGAACACGGTGAAGTCGATGTCTCCGGGCGATTGGCCGAAGTCGGTCAGCATGGCGGCGCACTCGCTACGGTGTTGCATGCCGTGGTTGACCACATGCCAGAGGCAGTGCCACAGCGTACGCTTAACAGTCCAGCCGCTGTCGTCAAAAGTGATCGTCTCCTGCAAGTCCGCATTGCTCACGCCCTTGAGGTAAGCCCACATCTCGGCTTCGTCCTCCAGCCAGCGCTCCCGCATGGCGCCCGCATCGGCGAACTGCGCACCCACCAGCACATCAAATTTGGCCACGCCCTGCTGAAAGATCACCCGCCAGCCGTGTTCGCCGTCCAGAATGTGCGCCAGCGTGCCGCGCAGGCTGCGCCAACTGAACGAGGTTGCCTGGCTGAACTGCTCGGCGCTGAGTCCCTCCGCTTTGGAGAGCAGCAGCTTGTTGGCCCAGTAGTTGTATTCGTAGATGTCTTTAATGGCGGCGATATTCATGTTTCCTCTAGCACGGTGGGATAAGGGATTATACGTGAGCAAGATTTCACAAAGCGGCAGTTATGATGGTTATAGGTAGTGATGGACAAACCCGATTTCGCCGAACTGGTTGAAGCGCACGGCCGAGAGCTGCACGCTTATCTCTGGCGCATGCTGGGCGACGAGGCCGAGGCACAGGACTGCCTGCAAGATACCTTTTTGCGCGCCCTGCGCGCCTATCCACAAGTGGAAGACGCCAGCTTCCTACGCGCCTGGCTGTACAAAATCGCCACCAACACCGCCTACAGCCGCCTGGCGCGCGCGGCGCGCCTGGCCGCCCGCGAAGTTGAGCTGCGCGAACCGCTGGCCGCCGGTGGCCTGGGCGTGGAGGCCGCCGTGGCCCAGCGCCACCAGCTGGCGCAGCTGCGCCGTGCCGTGCGCAGCCTGCCAGCCCGCCAGCAAGCTGCCCTGATGCTGCGTAAATACCAGGAGCTGGACTACGCCGAGGTGGCCGCCGCGCTGGGCTGCAACCAGGCCGCGGCCCGCGCCAACGTCTATCAGGCGCTCAAAAAGCTGCGCCAATGGTTCAAGGAGAACGAATGACTAACCCCTACACTGACTGGGTCGAAGCTGGCGCCGCCGCGCCGGATGGATTGAGCCAGGCACTGGACGGCCTGTACCAGGCCGGTCCGCCGCCCGCCGCGGCCCAGGCCGCCCTGCGCGCCTTGCAAAGCGCGCTGCAGCCCATCCACTATGACCGGCTGGAGGACAGCCCGCTGGGGCCGCTGTGGCTGGCCGTTGGCCCTCAAGGGCTGCTGGCCGTGGAATACGGCGGCACGGAAGCGGATCTGCTGGCCTATCTGCACAAAATCCGCCCGGGGCAAGCAGCCCAGCGTTCCGCGACCGCTCTGGCGGACATCAAAGACAAGCTCTCGGCCTACTTGGCGCAGGACAGCACACAGCTTTCATTGGATGTAGACCTCAGCACGCTGACCGACTTCCAACAGCGTGTGCTGGAGGAGGCCCGCCGCGTGCCGCGCGGCCAGGTGACCACCTACGCGCAGATCGCCAAACGGCTCGGGATGCCTTTAGCATCCCGAGCCGTAGGCCAAGCCCTGCGCCGCAACCCGATCCCGATCGTGGTGCCCTGCCACCGCGTGATCGCCTCGGACGGCAGCCTGGGCGGCTACGGCGGGGAGATGAGCAGCCAACGCAAGATCAGGCTGCTGCAGTTGGAAGGCGCCTGGTTGGCGTGAAGTGACCGTCATTTCGAGGATTGCTGCGGGTTGCTTGAAAATGCAACCCGCAGCAGACGAAGCAATCTCTGCGCTGATTAGTACACTAGGTGGAGATTGCTTCGTCGTTCAGCGGCATAGCCGCTTCACTTCCTCGCAATGACATCCGGGCGACCGTGGAAAAATTTGCTAACATAGCTCTGATGTAAGAGCCGTCGGCTCGCCTCCATCTACATAGTATTCCAGCACTGAAAGCGAGCACGCCATGACTACTGCCCAAGGCATCCACCACATCACCGCCATCGGTTCCGACCCACAACGCCTGGTGGATTTTTATACGCAAACCCTCGGCCTGCGCCTGGTCAAGAAGACCGTCAATCAGGACGACGTCTCCGCCTACCATCTCTTCTTCGGCGACCAAACCGGCGGACCGGGCATGGACCTGACCTTCTTCACTTTCCCGCGGGTGGCCACGGGCAACCGCGGGGCCGGCCAGGTGACCACCACTTCGCTGGCGGTGCCTGCCGCCAGCCTATCTTTCTGGCAGGCGCGCTTCGAGACGCTGGGCGTGACGCAGGAGCCGCTGGTCGATCAGTTCGGCTGGGAGCGCCTGGTCTTCTATGACCCCGACAACCAGCAGCTCGAGCTGGTGGGCGTGGACGATTTGCCTGCCGACACATCCCAGGTCTGGACCACCAGCCAGATCGGCGTGGAGCAGGCCATCCGTCACTTCCATTCGGCCCGCATGCTGGTCAATGACAAGAGCCTGATCGAACCGATCCTGATCCAATCTTTCGGCTATGAGCAGATGGCCGAAGAGGGCGATCTCAACCTCTACGTGCAGCCAGGCGTGCAGCGCAGCGCCTACTTGGAATTGCAGGTGGACCCGGACGCCGGCCCCGGACGCAACGCCTCTGGCACGGTGCATCACATCGCCTTCACCGCCGAGGATGACAGTGCGCAAAATGAACTGCGTGAACAGGTGCGCCGCCTGGGCCTGCAGCCCACCGAAGTGATTGACCGCTACTATTTCAAATCGGTGTATTTCCGCACCCCGGCTGGCGTACTGTTCGAGATCGCCACGTCAGGTCCCGGCTTCACCGCCGACGAAGACGCCGCCACCCTGGGCGAGCGCCTGGCGCTGCCGCCTTTCCTGGAACCGCACCGCGAGCAAATCGAAGCCGGACTCACTCCCGTAACGGTCAAGCAGTAATGGACGGCGCCGCGCTGAGTTACTTCACCCACGTGCACGTGGACAATGGGCGCACACGCACTTTGTTCCTGCTGCACGGCACAGGCGGCAACGAGCGCGATCTGCTGCCGCTGGTGGAACCGCTGGCCGAGCAATACAACTTGGTTGGCCTGCGCGGCAACGTGCAGGAAGGCGGCATGCCGCGCTTCTTCGCCCGCCAAGCGATGGGCGTCTTCGACCAGGAAAGCATCCGCGTCGAGACCGAGAAGCTGGCCGCCTTCCTGGCGGCCTGGAACGAGAAGCATGGGCTAAATCCGGAGCAGGCGGCCTTTGCCGGCTACTCCAACGGGGCCAACATGCTGCTGGCGGCGCTGCTGCGCTACCCCAACCTGCTGCGCCGGGCAGCCCTGCTGCACTGCATGCTGCCCTTCGACCCGCCGCAGGTGGACCTCAGCGGCGGGCATTACCTGGTGACCCACGGTCTGCAAGACAGTATGATGCCACCAGGCGCCGCCGCGGCGGTCATCGCTGCTCTGGGGGCCGCCGGCGCCACGGTGCAGGAGTTCTCGCACCCGGGCGGCCACGAACTGACCCACGCCGAGCGTGAGGCACTGCTGAATTTCCTGAACGCCACCTGACCTGGCAAGGGGGCAGCAGGCTGCGCCCCGGCTGGCGGCGCAGTCCACTATAATTGCGCCTATGCCAACACCAACCACTGCCAACCAAATCCGGCAATCATTCATTGATTTCTTTATCAAGAAGTATGGGCACAGCTTTGTGCCCTCCTCCTCTCTGGTGCCGGGCGGGGACGCCACCCTGCTCTTCACCAATTCGGGCATGGTGCAGTTCAAAGATGTTTTCCTGGGCACCGACCAGCGGCCTTATGTACGCGCCGCCAATTCACAGAAATGCCTGCGCGTGGCCGGCAAACACAACGACCTGGAAGATGTCGGCACAGACGATACGCACCACACCTTCTTTGAAATGCTGGGCAACTGGTCCTTTGGCGACTACTATAAGAAAGAAGCCATCGCCTGGGCCTGGGAGTTGCTGACACAGGAATGGGGCCTGCCGCCGGAGCGCTTGTACACCACCGTCTTCCGTGACGACCAGGGCGATATCCCCACCGACGACGAAGCCGCCCAGGCTTGGCTGGCCCAACCCGGCTTTGACCCCGGCCACCTGATGTATTACGGCCGCAAGGACAATTTCTGGGAAATGGCCGACACCGGCCCCTGCGGCCCCAACAGCGAGATCCACATCGACCTTGGTCCCAGCAAGGGCGAGCTGACCTACCTGTCGGACGGCCAGGTGGATTTTGACGGCCCGCGCTTCGTCGAGATCTGGAACCTGGTGTTCATCCAATACAACCGCACCAGCCCCACCCAGCTGGACCCGCTGCCCGCCATGCACGTGGACACCGGCATGGGGTTGGAGCGCATCGTCTCCGTGCTGCAAGACGTCGATTCGAATTACCGCACCGACCTGTTCACGCCGATCATCGCCAAGTTGCAGCAGCTCACCGGACACAGCGATGCCGAGCGTGACGCCAACTACACCCCCTACCGCGTCATCGCCGACCACAGCCGCGCGGCGGCCTTCCTGATCGCCGACGGCGTGGTGCCCGGCAATGTGGGCCGCAACTACGTGGCGCGCATGATCATCCGCCGCGCCGCCCGCTTTGGCGGCAAGCTCGGCCTGCAGGGGCCTTTCCTGGCCCCGCTGGCCGAAGCGATCATCGAGCAGTACGGTGAGGCGTACCCGGAGCTGGAGAAGAACCGTAAGGCCATCCTGGATAACCTGACCCGCGAAGAAGAGCGCTTTGCCCAGACGCTGGAAAGCGGCCTGGCCCATTTGGAAGAGTTACTGGCCGGCCTCAAGGGCAAAAAGACTCTCTCCGGTGCGGCCGCCTTTGAGTTGTACGCCACCTACGGCCTGCCCTTCGAGATCACCCGCGACATCGTGCGCGAACGCGGCCTGGACGTAGACGAACCGGGCTTCCAGGACGCCATGGAAACCCATCGCCTGGCCTCCGGCGGCGGCCAGGCCATGGGCGCCTTGGGCGGCGAACAAGCCGGCGCCTACGCCGAAGTGCTCAAAGAATTGCAAAGCGCCGGCAAGCTGGGCAAAAGCGGCGTGGCTTACGACCCTTATGGGCCGCTGGAAGCGGAGGTCGAAGTGCTGGCGCTGATGCGCGACGGTCAGCCCGTGCCGCAAGCCGGGCCGGGCGACACGGTTGGCGTGCTACTGCCCGCGACGCCCTTCTATGTGGCCTCCGGCGGCCAGATCAGCGACACCGGTATCATCGCTTCCGCTAACGAGGCGGGCTGGCGCATCCGCGTCACCGATACGCAGCAACCCGCGGCCGGGGCGGTGGTGCATGTTGGCGAGGTCGTCGAAGGCAGCCCCAAGGTGGGCGACGCGGCGACCGCCAGAGTGGACCGTGCCCGCCGCCAGGACATCATGCGCAACCACACCGCCACCCACCTGCTGCACGCCGCCCTGCACCAGGTGCTGGGTGAACATGCTCGCCAGGCGGGTTCGCTGGTGGCCCCAGACCGGCTGCGCTTCGACTTCACCCATCCCCAGGCCCTGACCAAAGAAGAGCTGGCCGAAATTCAGGCCAAGGTCAATCATTGGGCGCTGGACAACTATCCGGTCGTGATCGAGTACAAGTCGCTGGATGAGGCCAAGGCCGAAGGCGCCATGGCCTTGTTTGGCGAGAAATACGGCGCCGAGGTGCGCACTGTGGCCATTGGTGAGGGCCAGCCCTTCTCCTACGAGCTGTGCGGCGGCACGCACCTCAACCAAACCGGCGATGTAGGCCTGTTCCTGCTGATCAGCGAGGGCAGCGCCGCGGCCGGTATCCGCCGCATTGAGGCGGTCACCGGCCGGGCGGCGTATGCCCTGGCCGAGAAGCACCACGCGGCGCTGAGCGCCGCGGCGCGCACGCTCAAGACCACGCCGGAAGAGCTGCCCGAAAAGGCGCTGGCGCTGCAGTCTGAGCTCAACCGCATGGACAAGGAAATTTCCGAGTACAAGCTGGCCCGCGCCCAGGAAGGCCTGCAAGACGTGTTGGCCAACGTGCCGCAGGTAGCCGGCGTGCCGCTGCTCACCGCCGTGGTACCGGAGGCGGACGCTGAGGCGCTGCGTGGCCTGGCCGACCGCTTCCGCCAGCAGTACCCCAGTGGGGTCGCCCTGCTGGCCGGGCTGGCCGACGGCCGCGCCACGCTGATCGCGGCGATCACCAAGGACCTGGTGGGTCGCGGCCTGCACGCTGGCGAGCTGGTCAAGCTGGCCGCTGCGCCGCTGGGCGGCAGCGGCGGCGGCAAGCCAGACCTGGCCCAGGCCGGCGGCGACGATAACGGGAAAATTACAGAAGCTTTAGGGCAGGCAGAAGCCTGGCTGAAAGAGAAGTTAGGCAGCTAATTTCCACCTGCGGCTCGCGAGATGTATTCACTTGGCACTGGATTGCATATAATTGAATACAGAGACGATGATGCAACTCACTAAAATCAAACAGTTCAAGCGGCAATTGCTGGAGATCGCGAAAAAGCACGGCATTAAGCAAGTCTATATCTTCGGCTCTGTTGCCCGCGGGGACGCTTCAGCAACCAGCGATGTTGACTTGCTTATCGAAATGGACGCCAATGCCTCCGTATTGGGGATTGGTGGCTTTCAATACGAAGTCCAAAATCTCCTAGGCACGCCTGTAGACGTAGTGCCTACTTTTGCTTTGAACAAAGAGACCGATGAAGAATTCGTGAAAGCTATCCAAGGGCAGGCGATACCTCTGTGAAAAATCAACAGAGAATTGCCGATATGGTAGCCGCCATTGAGGCTATCGAAAGTTATGCCATTTCCACTTACGAACAATTCATTGCGGACCACAAGACTCAAGATGGGGTCATGTATAACCTAATCATCATGGGCGAGGCTGCAAATCGGGTCTCAACAGAGTTTCAGGAAAGGCATCCTCAAGTGCCTTGGTCTTCGATTATTGGAACCCGCAACGTCATCGTGCATGGATACGACCAGGTTAAGCTACAGATTGTGTGGCAAATCCTTCAGAAAGAATTATCACAGTTAAAAGAGAAACTCAAACAGATACTTGCTGATATCGCAGGTTAGCCCAAGGAACCAACTTTCATCAGATTGTTCCTTTTATCCCATAGAAGGTAGCAATAACGTCAAAACGGTGAGCAGCGCACCGGCCAAAGCCGCTTTTAACTGCACACGTTGCGCTTGTTGTTTGACCTGCGCCAATTCACCAGCATCTTGGATCTTTTCCAGCGTTTCGCCAATCTTGCGGGCATTCTGTGCGGCAAAACCCACGCAGGTTTGGTCCTTCCACTGGAAGAAGCCCGAAGCGGCCCCGGCGAAGGGCATGAAGAGCAAGAGACGCCAGGCGGGATGTAGATCATTGGAGACGAACAGCCATAGCAGCACCAGGGCGGCGATAAAGGCGAAGACGCCAAAGGTCAGGCGCTTGCGCCTCTCGGCAGTGTTGATATTGGGGATACAAACTTCAGCAGAAATGGTCATCAAAGAAGCTCCTTTGCAGTGGGGCAATTTTATCTTGCCAAGGTCAGCAATACCCGGCATTCGTTTCGCTTTGTGCTCCTTGTGTCTTTGTGGTTAACTTGTCGGCGATGAAGGTTTTAGCCGTAGACCCTGGGGAAGTGCGCATTGGGCTGGCGATCAGCGACCCCAGCGGCACGCTGGCGCGGCCCTTGCAGATCATCCAGCACATTGCCCGCGACAAGGACGCCGAGCGCGTGGCGGCCATCGCCGCGGAGTACGAGGTGGAGCGCATCGTGGTCGGCCTGGCGCTCAATGAGCACGGCCGCCCCACCCGCAGCGGGCGCAAAGCCGCCCGCATGGCGGAGCGGCTGCGCGGCCTGACCGGGCTGGACGTCGACCTGGTGGAGGAGAGCTTCACGACTCAAAAGGCGCTGCGCGTGCGCCAGGAGATGGAATTCAGCCGCAAGAAAAAACAAAAACCAGTGGACGCTGAGGCGGCGGCGGTTATTTTGCAGGGATATTTGGATGAAAGGCAGGCGGAATAGCATGACCCGCTCGCTGTCCTGCCTGGTGATGCTGGGCCTGCTGGCCGTGCTGGCCTTTGTAGGTTTCTTTGCCTTCAACGGTCTGATTGCCCGAGCCGAAAACCACTTCGGCCCGCCGGCGGCCGGGCTGAGCAGCCTGCAGCGCACACGCCTGGGCTTGGAACTGGGTTGGCGAGCCGAGGCCCTGCTGCGCCCTGTGGATCCAGGCGCCCAGCCGGTGCGGTTTGACATCGCCCTGGGCGAACCCACCCTTCAGTTGGTCAATCGCCTGCAAGACGCCGGACTGGTGCGCGAAGCGGGCTTGTTCTCAAGCTATCTGGTCTACACAGGGCTGGACACTCAGCTGCAAGCGGGCAGCTACCAGCTCAGCCCCGCAATGAACGCCCCAGAGCTGGCCGCCGCCCTGCTCGACCCCACGCCGGGGTCGGTCACGCTGGTGATCCTGCCCGGCTGGCGGCTGGAGGAGATCGCCGCCAGCCTGCCCAGCGCCGGGGTGGCCTTCAGCCCTGAAGACTTTCTGCGGGCGGCTTGGACGCCGCCCGCCAGCCTGCCGCTGCCCACCGGTCTGCCCGGCGGCAGCAGCCTGGAAGGCTATTTACTACCGGGCAGCTACGAGATCCCGCGCGAATATGATGCACTGCAAACGCTGGAACTGTTGCTTGAACAGGGCTACCAGCAAATGCTTGGCGCGGCCCTGCGTCAGAACTTCGCCGCGCAGGGCCTCAGCGAGCACCAGGCCTTCATCCTCGCCTCGATCGTGCAGCGCGAAGCCGTGATCGCTGAGGAAATCCCGGCCATCGCGGCGGTATTCGCCAACCGCGTGCAGGCCGGCATGAAGTTGGAAGCCGACCCCACCGTGCAATATGCGGTCGGTTACGACGCGGCCCGCGGCGGCTGGTGGCCGCGCCCGCTGACCTTTAGCGACCTGGGGCTGGATTCGCCCTACAACAGCTATCGCCACGAACAGCTGCCCGGCCCGATTGCCGCGCCCAGCCTAGCAGCCCTGCAAGCCGTGGCCCAACCGCCGCAATCGTCCTACTATTTCTTTCAGGCCGCCTGCGACGGCTCCGGCTGGCACGTATTCGCCGTCACCTATGAAGAACACTTGAGAAACAACTGCAATTAGACAGGGTCAACCGCGGTAAACTACTCGCATGACACCTCAAGGGCTGCCTGAATCCAAAGAATTACGCGTATACAACAGCATCATGGGCGCTATCGGCAATACGCCGCTGGTGCGCCTGAGCAAACTGGCAAGGCAATTGCCTGTGCCGCTGTATGCCAAAGTGGAGTTCATTAACCCCGGCGGCTCGGTCAAAGACCGCATTGGCGTCACCATCATCGATTCGGCGGAGCAGCAGGGGCTGCTTAAGCCGGGTGGCACAGTCGTGGAGGCTACCTCGGGCAATACCGGCGTGGGCTTGGCGATTGTGTGCGCCATCCGCGGCTACAAGTCGGTCTTCGTCATGCCGGACAAGATGAGCCAGGAGAAGATCCAGTTGCTGCGCGCCTTTGGCGCCAAAGTGGTCATCACCCCCACGGCGGTAGCGCCCGAAGACCCGCGTTCGTATTACCGCGTGGCTGAACGCCTGGCCAAAGAGACCCCCAACGCCATCCTGGCCAATCAATACCACAACCCGGACAACCCGCGCAGCCATTATGAGACCACCGGCCCCGAAATTTGGGAACAGACCGGTGGCAAGGTCACTGATGTGATCATCGGCATGGGCACCGGCGGTACGTATAGCGGCGTGGGCAAATATTTGAAAGAGCAGAACCCCAAGGTACGCATCGTAGGTGTCGATGTGGAAGGCTCGATCCTCAAAGAGATCTGGGAGAACCACGGCCAGATCCCGGAGGGCGTCGAAGCCATCACCTACAAGGTCGAGGGCATAGGGGAAGATTTCCTGCCTTCCACCAGTGACCTCTCCCAGTTGGACGCCATCGTGCGCGTCAACGACAAAGAATCTTTCACCTGGGCACGGCGCCTGGTGGCAGAAGAAGGTATCTTTGCCGGCGGCTCCGCCGGTTCGGCGCTGGCCGGCGCCATGCGCTACTGCGCCGGGCTGGAGGCGGGCAGCCTGGCTGTGGTGCTGCTGCCAGACTCCGGCTCGCGCTACCTTTCCAAGTTCTTCGATGACAAGTGGATGCGCGAGAATGGCTTTCTCGAATCCGAGTGGAGCGAAGCCTCTCTGCGCGAAGCGCTGGCCGCCAAGAATATTTCACAGCTCATCGCCGCTTCTGCACAAGACACCATCAGCGCGGTCGTTGCCCAGATGAAGGACTATGGCATTTCGCAGTTGCCCGTACTTAATGCGGAAGAAGATGTAGCTGGCCTGGTGCGGGAGGGCGACCTGCTGACCTTCCTGCTGGATGGCAAGAACGAGCGTCCTGGCGAGCAGCCCATCGAAAGCCTGTTGCAGCCCGCTCCGCCCAGCCTCTCCGCCGAGATGGTGCTGGGGGATGCGATGAGCGAGCTGCTGGCGCATGGCGCCATCCTGGTCACTGACGGCGGCAAGCCGATCGGCATTCTAACCAAGATCGACGTGCTG
This sequence comes from Anaerolineales bacterium, assembly GCA_026129305.1. Lineage (GTDB taxonomy): Bacteria > Chloroflexota > Anaerolineae > Anaerolineales > UBA11579 > JAMCZK01. Next base: position 39,713 of record JAHCII010000012.1, on the reverse strand, counting down.
GACTTCATCCAGCGCTAGGGGACGCGCTATGGCGCACAACCTGCCCCAACTGCAAATCCTGCCCACTGCATCGCTCACGCCACACGAGTGGCATGACGACCAGCGCGCCAAGCCATTGGTGGAGCGCTTACGCGCCAGCGGCGTGCTGCGCAACCCGCCCATCGTCACACCCCTGGCCGACGGCACAGGGCGTTACATGGTGCTGGACGGCGCCAACCGCAGCACCGCCTTCCGCCAAATGGGCTTGCCGCACATCCTGGCCCAGGTGGTCGCCCCAGACGACCCAGGCCTGGACCTGCACACGTGGAACCATGTCCTCTGGGGTTGGGATGCTGCCGAATTTTTGAAAACGCTGGGCGGCATCGAAGACACCCGCATGCAGCAGATAGACCCCACTGTGCGCCGCCCGCAGTCGCGCTGGCCGATAAAAACGCTGGTGTGGGTGCAGACGCCAGACGGCAAAGCGCACATCGTGCGCAGCCAGCCGGACGACCTGGCTGGGCGTTCCCGCCGCCTGGTGGAGGTGGCCCGGGCCTACATGGGCAAAGCCACTCTGGACCGCACCACCGCCCAGCAGGTCTCGCAGTTGGGCGACAAATACGCAGAGTTGACCGCCATTGTGGTCTACCCGCCCTATACACCGGGGGAAGTTTTGGAACTGTGCGCTGCCGGCATCTTGCTGCCGCCGGGCATCACGCGCTTTACGATTTCGCCGCGCGGCCTGCGCGTCAACTATCCGCTGGACGAGCTCTCCGCTGACCGGCCGATCGAGACCAAGAACGCTGCTCTGGAGCGTTGGATCAGCGAGCGGATTGCACGCAAAGGCGTGCGCTACTACGCCGAGCCGACTGTGCTCTATGACGAGTGATCATCCGCTTAGCGTGTAGTACCGGTCACTGCGGCGACCTTTACAGGGCCAGAATAGGAGGGGGTGGCACGACCTCCGTTTATCCCGGCGTGCCGCCCAAGGTCTTGTCGTCGCGTAAACGCCGCTGGGTATCTTCTTCTTCCAAGGCGCTCCAATCGGTATTCTTGCCCCCGAGGAATGCTTTAAGAAAAATGTGGATCGATTCGACACGATCCGCGTATTGCTGCAAACCTTCGCGCTCGATCACGATGCGGGCCGCTTCACGCAGCGTGGCCCCAGTCGATTCCTCTTTGAATTCCTGGATGACCTTGCCAAGAAAATCAGTGAACTCCGCCGAGCTGGTTTCCAAACCGCCGATGGCGTAGCCCATGCCCTCAGAAGCGGCATCCAGCGCGTCTTGACTCTTGTCCTTCTTCTCTTTTCGGGGCATCACAACCTCCTGGGGTTAGCTCAGCGCCTGCTCCAGATCCGCAATCAGGTCGTCCACATACTCTACGCCGACAGACAGGCGCACCAAGCTGGGGCTGACCTCCAGCGGAGAACCAGCCGTAGACAAGTGGGTCATCGCCGCCGGTACTTCGATCAGCGATTCGACCCCGCCCAGCGACTCAGCCAATGTAAAAATGCGCGTGCGCTCCACCACTTTGCGGGCGGCGGCTTCACCGCCTGCTATCTCAAACGAAACCATGCCTCCGCCATTACGCATCTGGCGGCGCGCCAGCGCTTGCTGTGGGTGAGAGCTGTGGAAGGGATAGTACAACTGGCTGACCTTGGGATGGTCGGCCAAAAAGGCCGCCACGGCTTGCGCATTGGCCGCATGGCGGTCCATGCGCAAGTGCAGCGTCTTCAGGCCGCGCAAGATCAGGAAACAGTCCATCGGCCCGGGCACGGCGCCAGCCGCGTTCTGCAAGAATGCCAGGCGTTGCGCCAGGGCTTGGTCATTCAAAGCGATCAAGCCCAAGACCGAGTCGGAGTGGCCGCCCAGATACTTGGTAGCAGAGTGCAGCACAATATCGGCGCCTAGTTTGAGGGGCTGCTGCAGATAGGGAGAAGCGAAGGTATTGTCCACCACCAGCAAAGGCGCATTGGGGCGCTGCTTGAGCAGCTCTGCGATGGCAGCCAAATCCGCCAGGCGCAGATAGGGGTTGGTCGGCGTTTCCAACCAGACCATGCGCGTCTTCGCACTCAGCGCAGCATCCACTGCAGCCGGGTCGGTCGCATCCATATAGCGGAATTCCAACCCATAACGGCGATATTCCTTATCGAACAGGCGGAAGGTGCCGCCATATACATCACCACCCACCAAGACTTCATCACCCGGGGAAAGGGTACGAATGATGGTGTCTGTAGCGGCCAAGCCAGACCCAAACGCCAAGCCGTGGGCCGCCCCTTCCAGAGCTGCCAGGCAGTCCTGCAGCGCTGTGCGCGTCGGGTTGCCAGTGCGGGAGTATTCGTAGCCTTTGTGCTCGCCCACGCGCGGCTGGGCATAAGTGGAGGTCTGGTAGATCGGCGTCATCACCGCCCCGGTTTGCGGGTCTGCAGGTTGGCCGGCATGGATGGCGAGGGTCTCAAAATGGTCGGGCATGTGTCCTCCGCGAACATTGTAATCCACGTCATTAATGGATATATATGCCGAATACAATCGCCGAGATTTTAGAGTATATTTTTACAAACACATACGAGACCTCATGCCAGTTAGAAAGCCCGATTTTTTTATTGTCGGCGCGCCCAAGTGCGGAACTACAGCGCTTAGGGAATACCTGTCGTCACACCCAGAGATCTTTATGCCAGACCGAGAGTTGCTTTATTTCGGCTCTGACCTCATGTCGCGCTCCCGTAAGAAGAAAACCTTGGAGTGGTATCTCAGGTATTTCTCGGATTGGAATGGCGAGCCGCGAGTTGGTGAAAAGTCTGTGTGGTATTTTTATTCCCAGATGGCTCCAGAAGAAATCAAAACCTTCTCACCAGACGCAAGGATAATTATCATGCTGCGCAATCCGGTCGAGCGGATGTACTCACACTATTATCAATTGTTTTACACGGGTGAAGAAGATATAGATGATTTTGAAACAGCGCTGAAAGCTGAACCGGAGCGTAAAATGGGGCAACGCATTCCACCCTTAAACACCATGAGGCAAAAGCTCTTTTACCGAGATAACGCTCGTTATGCGCCCAACCTACAGCGCTACCTAAAAGTGTTCGGCTCTGAGCAACTTCATATCATTATTTACGATGATCTGAAGTTGCATCCCAAAAAGATGTATATGTCAGCTTTAAAATTTTTGGATGTAAATCCATATTTTCAAATCGAACACCGGGTTGTCAACGCAAACAAGCGATTACGTAACGCTTCTCTGCGCAATCTTACTCGCAAACCTCCCATATGGGCATCAAACATCGCCCAAAGACTACTGCCATCCGGTATACGCAGCCGACTCCGTCCAATGATAAAGCGCTTTAACACGGTAAAGGAACACCGCCCGCCTATGAGTACATCCTTACACATGCAACTTCAAGAAGAACTGCTCCCGGACGTGGAGCAAGTTAGCCGATTGCTGGGGCGCGATCTAACCCATTGGTGCAAAGACGTGCAGTAGTAGTTAAGACAGGCTATAGTACCAACTAATTCAGCGAACATAGGTATCAATGAGATGATCAAGAAATCCTTATTTGCTCTGTGTGGCCTGTGCCTGCTGCTGGCAGCCTGCGGCGGCGCGGCAGCGCCACAACCCGCCGAGGCGACCGCCACGCAGGTCGATGAGCAGCCGCCCACCCCGCCACACGTGCCGCCGTTGGAAGGCGCGCAAGGCATGGTCCTGGCCGACATCAACTGGTACGTCAACGGAGACACGCTGGTGATGTTCGGGATGGCGCAAAACAATGGCGCCAGCGACCTGTACGACGTGATGGTGACGGTCAGCCTGCTGAACGCCGCCAGCCAGACCGTGGACGCCGGTTCGCGCGAGCTGCCCGTGCTGGAAGCCGGTGGGCAGGCGCCCTTCATTGTCACATTCCCAGCCGACCTTGAATGGGAAGGCTATGAGGCCGTCTTCCTCGAGCTGCCGGCCGGCCCCAACACCGTGCTGTACGCGCAGGACTTTGAGATCGTCAGCGCCAGCCAAGTGCCCGGTTCGTGCCACAGCGTGCCCGACTCGGTCTTTGACCTGGGGATAGAGGTGAAGCAGGTTGGCGAAATGCACGGCGATGCCCATGAGTTGCTGGCCGCTTTGTTCGACCCGAGTGGGAATATCATCGCCGTCTCCGCGGCCTGGATCTGCGCCGAGACGGACGACAGCATCTTCTTCGAGGTCAGCGTTGGCCCGGCAGAGATTGCCGAAGGAGAGATCGACGGCTACGAGCTGTTTGTCTACGGCTACGTACTTGGAGGCTAGCAAAAAAAGAGAAGCCGCCCGATATCGGGCGGCTTCTCTATTTGCACCAGCCAATCGTGGGCTCAAGCTATAATCGCTGGTATGTCGGACATCTTCTTTACCAGCCTGGACGAAGCCCCGCTGCCTCCGGATGAAGTGCGCATTCGCCAACTGGCCGCCCAGCCACGCCCCGACGGCGGGCGGGTGAACGTCAAATTTTCGTTGACCCCCTTCCAAAAACGCCCCAATCTTGAAATCGATATCCTGAACTCCGCCCACCAGCCAGTCTCCAACCTCAGCGTGGTCGAAGCAATTGACACCGAAATGGAATTCACCATGCACTTGCGAGAAGCCCAGCCGGGCGGCCAATACCGTTTACAGATGCAGGTCTTCTATGCAGACGTAGAGGGCAATGCCCTGCAGGAAGGCGAAACATCCTCTTCCGGCGAGATTTTGCAGCGCGCCCGCTACGTAGTGGACCGGCGTCAAATCGAATTTGAGGTACCGACTGGAGCCAGGGACTGAGGCAATCCACCCAAGTTCCATCGCCCGCTCCAAACTCCTTCCCGCACATGAGCAGAAAGTCTGACCTCGCTCCCCCGCGCACCGGCCTGCGCCATTTCTCTTTCGCCATTCTGGCCGGCAGTGGCTTCCTTCTGCTGGCTATGGCTTGGCCCGCCCTGGCCCAAAGCAATTTGGCGCAGGCAGCCAGCCCCACACCCGAGCCCAGCCTCAGCGCCATCATCCCAACAGAAGCGCCGGCCATACTGCCCACAGCCACACCAAGCAGTCTGGGTGGATTGGCGCAGGGCAGTATCCTGCTCGGCCTCAACGCCGCGGGGTATCAGCAGCTCGCCTGGTATCAGCCCGGGACCGCCCAGCTCTCCGGCTTGTCCGCCGGCGACTGGGATGATGCGCAGCCAGCCGCCAGCCCTGGCGGGGGCCAACTGGCCTTCACCTCCAACCGCAGCGGCAACTGGGATCTTTATGTGATGGAGTTGAGCAGCGGGCAAACCAGCCGCCTGAGTGATGATGCGGCCCATGACGGCAACCCCAGCTGGTCGCCTGGGGGCGATTGGCTGGCCTACGAGCACGACCTGGGCGGCAATCTGGAGATCTTCATGCGGCCGCTGGACGCATCGGTCGACCCCGTACCGCTAAGCAACCATGCGGCCGCAGACTTTGAGCCTGCCTGGCGGCCAGGCGAGCAGCAGATTGCGTTCGTCTCCGCCCGCAGTGGTCTGGCACAGCTCTGGCTGCTGGATTTGGAGCAAAGCGGGGCGCAGCGCTTCCAGAGGATAGCTGCCAGCCCGCGGGCGCAAGCCGTCCCGGCCTGGTCGCCAGACGGCCGCTGGTTGGCTTGGTCGGAACAGGAAGATTTGACCTGGACCGTCTATGTGCTCGACATGGCCAACCCCGGCACAGTACGCCGGCTTGGTGCCGGCCACAACCCGCAATGGAGCCCCTCGGGTGAAGCCGTGCTGGCGGAATTGCGAGATGCCCAGCGCAGCTACCTGACGGGCTACGACCTCAATGGCGGTCTGGCGCTGGCCCCGCAACCGCTGCCCGGCCCGCTGGATGGGCTGGCCTGGGGGCCGGCCGCCCTAGGCACAGCCCTGCAAGCCGAAGCACAGCGGATGGCTCCAGCGGCGGCCAGTGCGCCGGCCAACCCCGGCGCCGAGCTGAGCGCGCTGGATGGTGTGCTGGCGCCCAGTGCGCAGCTGAGCTCAGCAGCAGGGCCGGCCTTTGACCTGCTGCGCCAGCGCACGGCCCAACTGCTGGGCTGGGATGCCCTCTCCAGCCTGGACAATGCCTTTGTGCCGCTCAGCGGCCTGCTGCCGCCCGGCCGCGGGCAAGACTGGCTGTACACCGGGCGCGCCTTTGAGCTGCATGCCGCCCTGCAGCCGGCCGGCTGGATGGCGGTGCTGCGCGAGAACTATGCCGGCCAGACCTATTGGCGCGTTTACCTGCGCACCGCCCGCCAAGATGGCGGGCTGGGGCAGCCCCTGCTGGCACATCCCTGGGATTTCACTTTGGGCCAACCAGCCAATGAAATCCCGCAAGGCTATTGGATCGACTTTACTGCCCTGGCCGCCGCCCACGGTTTCGAACGCCCGGCGGCTTTGGACAACTGGCAACACTATTACCCGGGTACGCTGTTCAGCCAGTTCACATATCGCCAAGGGCTTAGCTGGGAAGCAGCCATGCTGCAGCTCTACGCAGCAGACGAGCTGGCCGGCCTGCTGGCCAGCATGTCGCCATGAAACCGCTGGGCTGGCTGGCGCTGGGCTGCGCCGGCCTGGCTTTGGCAGCCTGCCAGAGCCAAGCTGGGTTGCCCAGCAGCACAACTGTGGCCCTCCCGCTTATTTCAGACACTCAGGCTGCCTCAGCCACCGCAGCCTGGACTCCCTCCCCGGCCGCCAGCCCCACGCCGTGGCCGGGCTACCCGGAGACCACCCTGGCGCCTTTCCCACTCTCCGCTGAACAGCTGCAGCCAACCGCAGTGCCAGTGAGCTCGGCCACGTCCCTGAGCGCGCCCATTGCCATGGGCCCCTATGACCACTTTTATCTGCACTGGCCGCTGATCCAGCGCAACCTGCCCCCCAGCCAGCGCTATGGCGTATTTCAAGAGACGGGCGACAATAGCCTGCCACACCTCGGGTTGGATGTCAGTCTGAATGCGGGCACACCCGTCCTGGCGGCAGGGGCCGGTGAAGTGGTCTGGGCAGATTACGGGCTCTTCTATCGATCACCCAGCTACCTTGAAGACCCCTATGGTATCTCTGTGGCCATCCGCCACAGCTTCGGTCATCAGGGACAACCGCTGTACACCATCTATGCCCATTTGCGTGAAACCCGCGTGGCGCTTGGCGACCAAGTGGTCGCCGGACAGGTCATCGGCCTCTCCGGCAATACCGGGCAGTCCAGCGGTCCGCACTTGCATTTTGAAGTACGCCTGGGGGAAAACAGCGTGTATTTCACACACAACCCAGAGTTGTGGATCGCCCCCACCGATGGCTACGGCGTGCTGGTCGGCCGCATCACCGACACACGCGACTTTCCGCTGATGAACAGGCTGGTTGAGGTGCGCAACCTGGCGGATCGCCGGCGCGTCAACGCCTACACCTATGCCACCCAAACTCGGCTGCTGCCGGACGGTTATTACAATGAGAACTTCGTGCTGGGTGAGCTGCCCCCAGGCCGTTATGAGATCGCCATCCCGCATTTCGGCGTCTGGAAACGCGCTGAAGTGGAGATCAGGCCGGGCGCGGTAACGTATTTCCAATTCAGCGGGAACGATGGTTTCAGCTTTGATCTGCCGCCAGTCGCGCAGCCAGGAAACACACCTTAGACGACTAAGCCACCCGCAGCCGCTGGCCGCTCGTGTGCTGCTGCAGTTCGGTGGCGGTCAGTGGGAAGACCGCATTGGGCGTGCCTGCCGCGGCCCAGATCTGATCGTATTGAAACAGCGCTTCATCAATATAGGTATGCGCCGGGTGGGCGTAGCCGAAAGGCGCCACGCCGCCAATGGCGTAGCCCGTCACCTGGCGCACGAAGTCGGCGTCGGCCTTGGCCAGTTCGCCGCCCACCGCGGCGCGCAGTTTGGCCTCGTCCACGCGGTTGGCGCCGCTGGTGAAGGCCAGCACCGCCTCCCCGTCTGGGGCCACCCGAAAGATCAGCGACTTGACGATCTGGCCGACTTCGCAGCCGATCGCCGCCGCGGCGTCGGCTGCGGTGCGGGTCGTCTGGCTGAATTCGACGACTTGACCTGAAAGGTCAAGTCGTCTCAGCAGCTCTTGAAATTTGATCGCAGTGGGGTTGCTGGGCGGCAGCATTACTGAACAATGATCTCCACATAGATCTGCACGCCAAATTCCTGGCCACCCAGATCAAAAGCCTTCCAGGCGCTGCGGTACGTGCCGGGCAGCTGCGGGGCTTGGAACTGGATCGTGATGGCGGCAGTCTCCCCAGGCGGCACTTCCGGCAGGGCTTGCCGGTCAATGGCGCCCATGGCCACGTCCCCGACCAGCCGCACCGTATAGCCGCGCACCCAGGGGCAGCTGCCATCATTGCGCACCTGCCAGCTCTTCTCGAAGGTTTGGCCGGCGAGCATGTGCGTGCCGTCCGGGATATTCAGGTCTTGCAAGAAGACCAGGCCATTGTCACAGGGCGCCGTCGGCGAAGGCGGCAGCGGGGTGTGCGTCTCCAGGATCAGCGGGGCGCCCTCACCCGCCAGGGTGGGCGGGATGAACAGCCCCTGGTCCGCCGGCAGCGCGCTGCGGGTGCAGGCGGCCAGCAGCAATACCAGGCCGGCGACAGCCAGCCATTGGCGGAGGGGGGAGGCGCGCATGAGGTCAGTATACTAGCTGTTCAGCAGGGGATAAAAGAAAAAGGACGGCGAATGCCGTCCTTTAGTGATCAGGCTTCCACCGCTTCCATTTCATCCAATGGTTCAGCCTCCAAGCCATCCTCGTCCATGATCTCCATGGAAACCGGCGCCTGCAGCACCTTCTCACGCACCTGTGCTTCGATGCTTTCCGCCAGTGCCGGGTTGTCGCGCAGGAAGTCCTTGGCGCTCTCGCGGCCCTGGCCCAGGCGTTCTTCGTTGTAGCTGTAGAAAGAGCCGCGCTTGTCAATCACTTCACAGGCCACCCCCAGGTCCAGCAGGTCGCCGGACTTGGAAATGCCTTCGTTGTACATAATGTCGAACTCGGCGGTCTGGAACGGCGGGGCCACTTTGTTCTTGACCACGCGCACCCGGGTGCGGTTGCCGACCACGTCCTGCCCCACCTTGATCGACTGGATGCGGCGCACGTCCATGCGCACCGAGGCGTAGAACTTGAGCGCCATGCCACCGGTGGTCGTCTCGGGATTACCGAACATGACGCCGATCTTCTGGCGCAGCTGGTTGGTGAAGACCACCGAGGTGTTGGTCTGCTTGATGGCGCCGGACAGCTTGCGCAGCGCCTGCGACATCAGGCGGGCCTGCATGCCCATGGTGGCGTCGCCCATGTCGCCTTCGATCTCGGAACGCGGCACCAGGGCCGCCACCGAGTCAACCACCACCAGGTCCACCGCGCCAGAACGCACCAGTGCCTCGGCGATCTCCAGGGCTTGCTCGCCCGTGTCCGGCTGGGAAACCAGCAGCTTGTCCACGTCCACACCGCAGCGCGCCGCGTATTTCGGGTCGAGGGCGTGCTCCATATCAATGAAAGCCGCCGTGCCGCCGCGCTTCTGCACCTCCGCCACGATATGCTGGCAAATGGTGGTCTTGCCCGAAGATTCCGGGCCGTAGATCTCGGTCACGCGGCCGCGCGGGATGCCACCGACGCCCAGAGCGATGTCCAGCGAGAGCGAGCCGGTCGGCACGGCCTCGACGGCCATGCCGTGGGCTTCGCCCAAGCGCATGATGGCGCCTTCGCCGTAACGCTTCATGATGTCATCCAGGGTGCGCTGCAGGGTCTTGCCGCGTTCGTCGCCAGGTTCGAGAGAGCCGTTCGCGCTATCGTGTACCTTCACTTTTGCCATGTTCAGCCTCCATCAAAAAGAAACGTTTGTTCTATATATCGAGGCAATAGTAGAACATGTGCGCTAATCTGTCAAGCGGAGGATTACAGCGGTGATTATGTACTTCGCAAACGCATAAAGGTAAGTCTCTAATATTTCCCCGAAAAGTTATCTAATAAGGGAAAGGGCGCTTGAAGATTGCTGTTGATTTATAAAATCCAATTAACTCCCATCCCTCATTGCCCTGTAGCCTGATAAAGTCATAAAGCAAAGGCCGCTCATTTTTAGGAAATTCAAAACCATTGACGATGGTTATCCTGGTGTCCATTGACCATTGCTCATTGTTTGCGATAGCAATCGTGTAATCCCATTTTTCCATATTCTTACCGCTCTACTTGCTAGCCTTCTTCTTTGGCTTCTTTTCGGCTTTGGGTTTCACCTTCAAGAAGGCACGCATTAGCTCTTTGAAGTCCACCCCGTGAAGCGAGACTGGCTTTTCGTTGGTAGTTTTTTTATCTGGCTTTTCGACTCGACTCATCTTTGCCCTAATCATATAATTAGAAAGAAAATGCGGGTAGCGTTGCTGCGCTCCCGCAATATTCCAGCGCGGTGGCTCGCGCGGTAAATCTAGCATAGCACCTAGAACCGCCCGTGTCAAATCGCAGGCGGTTTTTTGTCTTGAGCAATAAACGACCCACAGTAATTTTCAATGGTACTCCATTTCAGTTCTACGCATTCGTTAAAGGATTATTCATTGAGGCTTATGTTGGTCTTCCTGATGAACGCTTAGAATACACCTGCTATACAGTCGCCGCCAAAGACCAAGAAGAAAAGCCAGCCGACCCATTCTTGTTGGGTATGCCCGCGCACCTTTCTAAATTTGCGCCAAAAACTCTAAAGCGAGTGGTTTCAACGGAAATTGAGGTTGTACCTGATTCCAATTCAAGCATAGTGTACTTGCGCTTTTGGAGTGGAAACGACCCGATTCTAGAAAGACGATTTGGCTGGATTACTGCGCAGGCATTGCCTAACAGGCACTCAAAGCTGATATTGAACTTTGATTATTCAATTCCTTTGTTCAAGCATTTTTGGGATAACGTTCATGCAAAGCTCCAAACTGAAGGGTGGATTATTAGTCAGACAATCCAGCCGATTGGCGAACCCACAACCTCCAATTTGGATGATTGGTTTGATTATAGAAATAGATCAAACCAACGAGTTTCACTCAGATATATTGCTGATAAAACACGCTATGCGTATGGCTATGTCCGCCGGAAAAACTCTGAATACATGGCGGAATATGGTAACAAAAAGTAACAGAAAGTAACATTTTTGGTAGCACGCTTGTTCTTCCTTTTAGGGTGGTTTTCCCTTATAAATTTGTCATGCCCCCGCAACAAAGTAGTACTCCGCCCTCTTAGTTAGCTGGTTGGGCGGTTAAAGAGCGCGGGCCTCGCCGACAAGGATGCCAGCCGAGGCCCACTTTGCTCCCGTAGCCTAATTTGGTAAAGGCAACAGACCTGGAATCTGCGTTAATCCGAGTTCGAATCTCGGCGGGAGCATTTGCAGTTTAGCAGATGCGGATTCAGCCGTCAAGATTTTGCTTTGGTTCTTTGTAATACAGTCGCTTACCTGGCGCACCCTTTAGGGCCTTGATGGTGCGCTGTACATCATCCATTTCGCGCCAATTGTATCGATGCACAAATTCGTCAATGTAGCGGTCAAGGTGCTTTTCGCTTACATGGTGGAATGTGCCATTGATGCCGCGCTTCAAGAGCGAGAACCAACCTTCGAGCGTGTTCACATGGACATTACCGCGCACATATTCTTTGCGAGAGTGATCTACGGCTTCATGGAAAAGTACATGCTCATTGGCAGAAGCGTAGGCATTGAAGCTGTCAGTCATAAGAGTTGCGTCGGGGTGTACATGGCGGCGAATGATGTTTGGCAAAGTGGCTGAGCCAACATTAGCAACCTTGCCAGCGCGCAATTCCCCGCCGCGCTCAACTAGAGCAAAAACAGGGGTCTTGCTATCTGTACTCCGGCCACGCTTGCCGCTTCGCTTGCTTAGATGCTTGTTGGATTCCTTGCCGCCGATGTAAGTTTCGTCAGCCTCAACAACTCCTTCAAGCAGGCTGCTTACTGGCTCTTTGCGCATTGACTCGCGGATGCGATGGCACATGAACCAAGCCGTTTTGTAAGTAATGCCTAACATGCGGTGAAGCTGGTGAGCGCTGATGCCCTTCTTGCTGGCGTTCATCAGGTAGAAGGCCATGAGCCACTTACGCAAGGGGATGCGGGAGCTTTCAAAGATAGTGCCGACTGTAACTGTGAACTGCTTGCGGCATTGGGCGCAGGCGTACACGCCGGGGCGTACGGGCTTCTTGCTCCCCACCTTGCCACTTAGCTTGTGAGCTACATCATGGCCGCAATGCGGGCAAACAGGGCCGTTGGGCCAGCGCAAGTTCTCTAGAAACTCGCGGGCCTCGTTCTCGGTCATATCGCCAAATGCTTTTAGTTTCTCTTTCGCCATGCCATACCTCAACTTTCATGTCAAGGATAGCAGAATGGCATGCATTTGTCAAGTATATAATTACCATTACAGCAAAATGGAAAGTAGCAGCGACTGCGTCACCACCGAGAGCAGCGTCGAGACTAGGATAGCGGTCGAGATGGTCGCCCGGCCAACCTGGTACTGCTCGGCCATAATATAAGCGTTGACCCCCACCGGCAGCGCCGCAGCGATCACCGCCACGGCCGCCCACAGCGGCTCCAGATGGAAGATGTGAAAGGCCAGCGCCCAGACGATCAGCGGCTGAGCGAGCAGCTTGAGCGCTACGATGGCCCAGGCCTTGCCCAGTTCGCCGCCCAGCTTGTATTCGCGCAGCGAGGCGCCCAGCACGATCAGCGAGCAGGGCAGCGCCGCCTGGCCGATGATGTGCACCGCCTCGGCCAGCGGGCCGGGCAACCCCAGCCTCAGCGCCCGGGCCAGCACACCGGCCAGCAGGCCCAGGATCAGCGGGTTGGTCATCAGCTGGCGGGCAGAGAGGCGCAGCTGGCGGACCCAGTCGCCCGGGTCGCCGCGCTCGGCCAGCAGCAGAAAGACGCTGAACAGTAGCACGCTGTGCAGCGAGATCAGGATCAGCATCGGCAGCAGCCCGGCTTCGCCAAAGGCCGCCGAGACCACCGGCAGGCCGATCAGCACCATATTGGAATACGCGCCCCCCAGGCCGAAGACGGCCTGCTCTTTGGGGGCGGCGCCAAACAGCCATTTGCTGAGGAAATACCCCAGCGCGTAGACGATGAAAGACCCGGCAAAGAAGGACAGCAGGAACTGCCAACGGAAGACGCCGGGCGACTCTAAGTTCGCCAGCGAGTCGAAAAGCAGCAACGGCAGCGCCAAGACGAAGACGAACTTGGAGATGCCGCTGTTGTCCACCGCGGACAACCAGCCCCAGCGGGCTGCCAGGTAGCCGACGGCTACCACGGCGAACACGGGGACGATGATGGCGAGGATTTGGGTCACGGGGCTATCTTACACCCGATACCCGTCTTGATTTTGGACTATACAGCCACGTACTCTGCGCTGGCACTACCTTCTGGCAATGGAAGTCCATCTTCTTCCATACCCGCCAAATGAAACTCTATAGCCTCTTGCATGTTCTTAACAGTTTCTTCACGGGTTTGTCCAGCTGCAACGCAACCATCAAGGTCTGGAGAATAGGCGGAATAGTTTTTATTCGTTTTTTCAATCACAATCAAATAACGAGCCATGACTATGCCTTTCTTCCAGGTTTCTTGAGTTGCGCCTGCTTAAAGATACTGCTCAAAGTGCCCTTTGCCAAGTCCAAACTTGAGTGACCAGCAATGGTTACACGACCAACTTTGGCGGGATGTTTGTACTGGCGATGGCTGCCTTTTGTTGCAACCAGAAACCAGCCGTCTTCTTCAATCAGTCGAATGACATCCCGAACTTTCATGGGTCCCCAACTAGCCTATTTCCCCAACGCACTCCACCCCGCGTATTGTGCCCGGTCGCCCAGCTGTTCTTCGATGCGCAACAGTTGGTTGAACTTGGCCGTGCGGTCGGAGCGGGCCGGCGCGCCGGTCTTGATCTGGCCCATGCGCAGCGCCACCGCCAGGTCAGCGATGGTGCTGTCTTCGGTCTCGCCGGAGCGGTGTGAACTCACCGTGCCCCAGCCGGCACCCTGACACAGCTTGACCGCCTCGATGGTCTCGCTCAGGCTGCCGATCTGGTTTACCTTGACCAGCAGCGCGTTGCAGGCTTGCTCCTCGATCGCCCGACGAACAAAGCTGGGATTGGTCACCAGCAGGTCGTCGCCCACCAGCTGCACATTGTCACCGGCGGCGGCGGTCAACGTCTTCCAACCGTCCCAGTCTTCCTGGGCCAAGCCGTCTTCGATCGAAACAATCGGGTATTTCTGCGTCCACTCGGTCCAAAAGCCGACCATCTCGGCGCTGCTCAGGCGGCGGCCTTCTTTGCGCAGGTGGTAGTCACCCTTGTCTTCATCAAACAGCTCGCTGGTCGCCGGGTCCAGGGCGACGCTGATCTGCTCGCCGGGCTGGTAGCCGGCCTTCTCGATCGCCTGCAAGATCAGCTCGATGGCTTCTTCGTTGCTGCCCAGCGCCGGGGCGTAGCCGCCCTCGTCGCCCACCAACGTGCTGAAGCCCTTTTCCTTTAGCACGCCGCGCAGTGTGTGATAGACCTCCACACCCCAGCGCAAGCCTTCGCTGAAGCTGGGCGCGCCCAGCGGCATCACCATGAACTCCTGAAAGTCGGTAGACTGCCAGCCGGTGTGCGCCCCGCCGTTCAATATATTCAGCATCGGCGCCGGCAGCAGCACCGCCTGCTCGCCGCCCAGCCAGCGGTACAGCGGCTGGCCGGCGGCCGCCGCGGCCGCTTTGGCCGCCGCCAGGCTCACGCCCAGCACGGCATTGGCGCCCAGGGACGCCTTGTTCGGCGTGCCGTCCAGCGCCAGCAGGGCTGCATCCAGCGCAGCCTGGTCGGCCGCATCGGCGCCCTTCAACCCATCGGCGATCGCCCCGTTCACGTTAGCCACCGCTTTGGAGACGCCTTTGCCCACATAGCGGCTCTTGTCGCCATCGCGCAGCTCCAGCGCTTCGTGGATACCCGTGGAGGCACCGGACGGCACCGCCGCCCGGCCAAAAGCGCCGCCTTCCAGGCGTACGTCCACTTCAACGGTCGGGTTGCCGCGCGAATCCAGGATCTGGCGGGCATGAATGAATTGGATCTTGGTGGAAGTCATCTTAGTTAATCTCCGCTTTCATGGGGATGCTCTCGGCAAGCACGCCGGCCTTGTCGGCCACGGCTTGTAAAAAGGCGATGAACAGGGGGTGCGGCCGCGTCGGCCGCGAGAGGAACTCGGGGTGGAACTGAGTGCCCAGCATAAAGGGATGCTCGGCCAGCTCCATAATCTCGACCAGGCGGTTGTCCGGCGAGACACCGGAGAAGCGCACACCGCGCCCTTCAAAGTCGCCCCGCGCAGCATTGTTGAACTCGAAGCGGTGGCGGTGGCGCTCGCTAACCGTCTCGGCCACATAGGCGCGCGCCGCTAGGCTGCCGGGCTGTAGCTGGCAGGGGTATACCCCCAGCCGCATAGTGGCGCCTTTGTCGGCCAGGTCGCGCTGGTCGGGCATCAGGTCGATCACCGGGTAGGCGGTCTTCGGGTCGAACTCGGTGGAATTGGCCCCCGCGTGGCCCAAGGCGTTGCGGGCGAACTCAATCGCCATAACTTGCATGCCCAGACACAGGCCGAAATACGGCACGCCTTGCTCGCGCGCATGCTGGGCGGCCTGAATCTTGCCCTCAATACCGCGGTTGCCAAAGCCGCCAGGCACCAGCACGCCATCGGCGGCGCGCACTTCCTCCCAGCCATTGCCCTTTTCCAGTTCCACGGAATTAACCCAGTCGATCTCCACCTGCACGCCCACCGCCAGGCCAGCGTGGTAGAGCGACTCGCGTACGCTCATGTAAGCATCGTGCAGCTCGACGTATTTGCCCACCAGCGCCACGCGCACCACCGGCTTGCTGGCCCGCGCCTGCGTCACGATCTCTCGCCACTGGGACAGGTCGGGCTTGCGGCGCGGCTTAAGGCCCAGGCTTTTCACAATATAGTCGCCCGCGCCCTGCTGCTCCAGCAGCAGCGGCACTTCGTACATCACATCTGTGGTCGGCATCGGCACCACTGCCTGCGGGTCCACATCGCAGAACTGGGCGATTTTGTTGGCCAACTCGGCAGGGATCTCGCGGTCGGCGCGCGCCACGATCATGTTGGGCGAAATGCCCAGGGCGCGCAGCTCCCGCACGGAATGCTGGGTCGGCTTGGTCTTCAGCTCATCAGTGGCCGAAATATGCGGCAGCCAGGTGGTGTGGATGTAGAAGGTATTCTCGCGCCCGGCTTCGCTGCGCATCTGGCGCAGCGATTCAATAAAAGGCAGCGACTCGATGTCGCCCACCGTGCCGCCCACCTCCACCAGCACCACTTCGGCCCCGGTCTCCTTGGGCACCAGGCCAATCCGGCGCTTGATCTCGTTGGTGATGTGCGGGATGACCTGAATCGTGCCGCCCAGATAATCGCCCCGCCGCTCTTTGGCAATCACATCGGCGTAGACCTGGCCGGTGGTCACGTTGCACACCCGGCTCAGGTTCTCGTCCACGAAGCGCTCGTAATGGCCCAGGTCCAGGTCCGTCTCGGCCCCATCATCCAAGACGAAGACTTCACCGTGTTGGTAAGGGCTCATCGTGCCCGGGTCCACGTTAATGTAAGGATCCAGCTTCTGGATGGCCACCTTCAGGCCGCGCTCTTTGAGCAGGCGGCCGATCGCCGCGCAAGTGACGCCCTTGCCCACCGAACTGACCACGCCGCCGGTAATAAAAATATATTTAACAGTCATTGTGCTCTCCACTTGTTCTCATGGCAGGGGAGTTAAAAGACATCGGGGAGGGGTGTTGATAGGGACCCCTCCCCGAGGCGCAGATCAGATGGCAGGCTGGAACGATGCACTCTACGACACATAGGCAAGCAGATCCGCCGCGGCGCGGCGCATTTCCAGAAAGATGATGCCCAGCTTGGATTCGTTGCGGGAAAGCGCCGCCAGCACTGCGTCGCGGCCCACGGCGGTCAGCAGCACCAGACCCTGGTCGCCGCGGATGTAGACTTCCTCGAATTCGCCGCGTTGCAATTCTACAGAGATGCGTTCGCCCAGGCTCAGCATGGCGGCAGACATGGCCGCAATGCGCTCTTCACTGACTTCGGCCGGCAAGGCCGAGGCCAGCGACAGGCCGTCGGCGGTGACCACCGCCGAGCCGAGGATGTCGGGAGCTGCGGCTTGCAGCTCTCGCAGGCGATGTATCATTTCAGTCGCGCGCGTTTCAGCCATCACTCGGTTGGTTTAGTCTACCATATCGGTCAAGCGCAGCCTTGATGCAGGGCTACTCCTCGTTCTGCTCCACCGCCCTCAGCAGGGCTTCTTCCTCCAAGGTCAACAAATACTCTTCTTCCATGGTGCGCGCCGGGCGTACGATCAGATAGATCAGCACGCCGGGGATGAACAAGACCACTGGGATCAGAACCGCCAGCGTTCGACGCAGCGGCTGGCTGATGCGCGCTTGGGCGTCTCTCCAGGTCCAATACACCAGGCTGGCCCACAGGGCCAACAGGAAAGCCGCACCCCATACGGAAAGTGCCCCGGCCAGCGTACCCAAGCTTTGCAAGTCCATAGGTTCATTATAGTGGCTTGCCCGCGCTCTTGCCCATTTTGACATTCTGTTGGGCATATAGTACACTTCGCCTCGCTTCGCAACCCGTCAGAACGGGAGGACGCTCTCGCCGAGAGCGTCTTTTAGTGTGGCGAGAGAAAAACTTGATGGATATTCTTGTTACGGGTTCAGTCGCCTACGACTACCTGATGACCTTTCCTGGTCATTTCAAAGAGCACCTACTCCCAGAACATCTCGAAAAGATCAGCCTCTCCTTCCTGGTGGAGAGCTTGGTGCGCCGCCGCGGCGGCATCGCCCCCAACATCGCCTATACCTTAGCGCTGTTGGGCGGGCGGCCGCGCGTACTGGCCACGGTGGGCGAAGACTTTGCCGACTACCGCGCCTTCCTTCAGGAGCACGGCGTGGACACCGCCAACATCCAGGTGGTGCCAGGCACCTACACCGCCTCGTTCTTCGCCACCACAGACCGCTCCAACGCCCAGGTGGCCAGCTTCTACCCCGGCGCCATGGCCCATGCCGGTGAGCTCTCCTTGCACGAACTGCAAGGGCCGCGCCCGGAAATGGTGATCGTCTCCCCCAATGAGCCCGGCGCCATGCAGCGCTACATCGACGAATGCAAGGCGCTCAATATCCCCTACATCTACGACCCCAGCCAGCAGATCATCCGCTTCGAAGGCGACGTGCTGCGCGCCGGCGTGGAGAGTGCACACGCCTTGTTCGCCAATGAGTACGAGTTTGAGCTGATCAAGGACAAGACCAAGATGTCTACCGATGAGATCCTCTCGCACCTCAAGTTCATGGCCATCACCATGGGTCCAAAGGGCGCCCTGGTGTATGTGGACGGTGAAGAAAAACCGGTCGAGGCTTTCCCCACCGAGCAGATTGTAGACCCCACCGGCGGCGGCGATGCCTTCCGCGGCGGTTTCCTGACCGGATACCGCATGGGCTTGGATTGGGACATCTGCGCCCAGATCGGCTCCCTGGCCGCCACCTACTGCCTGGAAAACGAAGGGCCACAGGCCCACCACTTCACCCCGCAGCAGTTCCTGTCCCGCTACGAAGAGTTTTATAAAGACGCCAGCGCGTTACATGCGCTGATCCCCAGTCATTGATCCGCACGTTATAAGGAATGGAGCAAATCATGGAAAAGTTCGATATCAAAGACGCTGGCTTGGCCGAAGGCGGCCGCCGGCGCATTAACTGGGCCGAGCGCGAAATGCCGGTGCTGCGCACCATCATGGAGCGCTTCGAAAAAGAGAAGCCGCTCAAGGGGCTGCGCCTCTCCGCCTGCCTGCATGTCACCGCCGAAACCGGCAACCTGGCCCGCGTGCTGCAGGCCGGTGGCGCCGACGTGGTGCTGGTGGCTTCCAACCCGCTCTCCACCCAAGACGACGTGGCCGCCTCCCTGGTCGCCCACGACGAAATCCCGGTCTTCGCCATCAAGGGCGAGGACAACGCCACCTATTACAGCCACATCGGCGCCGCCCTGGACCACAAGCCGCACCTGACCATGGATGACGGCGCCGACCTGGTCAGCGAGCTGCACAAGAACCGCCGCGAGCTGCTTGAGACCATCGTAGGTGGCACTGAAGAGACCACCACCGGCGTCATTCGCCTTAAGGCCATGGCCGCCGACGGCGCGCTGGAGTTCCCCGTCATCGCCGTCAACGACGCCATGACCAAGCACTTCTTCGACAACCGCTACGGCACCGGCCAGTCCACCATCGACGGCATCATCCGCGCCACCAATGTGCTGCTGGCGGGCAAGACCTTCGTCGTGGCCGGCTACGGTTGGTGCGGCCGCGGCCTGGCCGACCGGGCGCGCGGCATGGGCGCCAACGTGATCGTGACCGAGGTCAACCCCATGCTGGCTCTGGAAGCCGTCATGAGCGGCTTCCGCGTGATGCCCATGGTTGAAGCGGTCAAGATCGGCGACATTTTCTGCACCGTCACCGGAGACATCAATGTGCTCGACAAGCACCATTTCGAAGCCATGAAAGACGGCGCTATCGTCTCCAACTCCGGCCACTTCAATGTGGAGATCAATATCGACGCGCTGGAGAAGATGGCCACGGACAAGCGTCTGGTGCGTCCTTTCGTGGACCAATACCAGCTGAAGGATGGCCGCCAGATCCATATCTTGGGCGAAGGCCGCCTCATCAACCTGGCCTCAGCCGAAGGCCACCCAGCCAGCGTGATGGACATGTCCTTCGCCAATCAGGCCCTGGCCGCCGAATACATGGCCCGCAACGCCGACAAGCTGGAGAACAAGGTCTACTCCGTGTCGGAAGACATCGACAAAGAGATCGCCCGCATCAAGCTCGAAGCCATGGGCATCCACATCGACGTGCTCACTCCCGAGCAGGAGAAGTATCTCAACTCCTGGGAAGAAGGCACGGTCTAAGCCGAAACCGCCTGTAAAAAGAGACGCCGCACTTCGTGCGGCGTCTTTTTATCTAAC
Organism: Anaerolineales bacterium; assembly: GCA_026129305.1. Classification (GTDB taxonomy): domain Bacteria; phylum Chloroflexota; class Anaerolineae; order Anaerolineales; family UBA11579; genus JAMCZK01. The sequence continues at coordinate 19,743 of JAHCII010000012.1, read as the reverse complement.
ACCAAAGATTCCGGAAACAAATAGCAGCCCCAACAAAAGGAAAACCCCAATCGCAAATACTACAACGCCAGCCACTATACTGGCGAAGTAAAAAGCCACGATTTGGTTGACCATCGACCAAAAAGGAATGGCGATATCAACAATCTTGACTGGCGTTATCCTGTTCTGTGCATTGACAGCAATTTCTGTCTCTTTTACTGCAAAAACCGCCGGTTCTGCGGCGACGCCTAAGGTAGGTATGTCCCCGTGAATTTCGCCCAATTGGGATCTTAGTTTCGAGCTATTTGGCAGGAATTCAAGCCCTTTACGCAGCAAGCGCTCTTTCTCAGCCTTGGTATTCAGCAAGCCTTCAGTCAGCAGCCAGGCTTCCTCTTGACGCGGATTACGAACCAAGTAGGTATTCAAAGCCTGCAAGGCCTCTGCTCGCTTATTATGTGCTATCAAATTGCGAATGTTGCTGAGGTCGTCCATCATTCTCCCTCTTATAGCGCATCCCAATTATACGGTGTTAAAATTGCCGCTCAACCACCCCCGCACCCGCGGCGGTGGCGTAGGGCTTTTAAAAACCTTTATGCATTTAACTACTCGGAGAAACATGTTTCGGCGTAAAAAGAAGGAAATCAACGACAATCCGCCTTTCGTCATCGTCGGCCTGGGCAACCCCGGGCCTGAATACACGCTGAACCGGCACAACGCCGGTTTCTTGGCCGTGGACGAGATGGCCCGTCAGCTGGAAGCCATCTTCAGCCGCATGCAGTCCGAGGCGCTGGTGGCCAGCGCCCGCCACGGCGAAGAACGCCTGGTGCTGGCCAAGCCGCGCACTTACATGAACCGCTCCGGCAGTGCTGTGCGCGGGCTGCTGCGCTTTTACAAGGCGCCGCTGGAAAAACTGCTGGTGATCTATGACGACGTCGATTTGCCCTTTGGCAGCCTGCGCCTGCGCGCCGAAGGCGGTTCCGCCGGGCAAAAGGGCATGAAGTCGATCATCGAGAACCTCGGCGGCCAGGATTTTGCGCGCCTACGGGTGGGCGTGGGCCGGCCCAAGGGCCGCATGCGTACGCCCGACCACGTATTGCAAGACTTCTCCCGGCAGGAACGCGAAGAACTGCCCTTTGTGCTGCAGCGTGCCGCCGAAGCCGGCCTGAGCTTCGTCAGTGACGGTATCGTCAGCGCCATGAACAAGTACAACGCCCATGAAAGTGATTAGTGACCGGGACCTCTTCCTAATCCCTAATTACTAATTCCTGAGCCTATGGAACCTTTGCTGACCACCATCCAACAGCTGCCCGCCTTCCAGGAACTGGCGGCGCACCCAGACCGGGCTAGCAAGCTCGGGCTGATCCGCGCCGCGCGCCTGCCGCTGGCAGCTGCCCTAGCCATGGTCAGCCGCCGCCCCGCTCTGCTGCTCACCCAGCGCCGTGACCGGGCGCTGACTTACCTGGAAGAGCTCGGCCTCTGGGCGCCGCAGCTCATGCGCCAGTATTTTGCCGAGCCCAGCTCGCTGTTCTACGAGAACGCCGCCTGGAGTGAGACGGCCCGCCGTGAGCGCCTGGCCGTGCTGGCCGGTCTCGCCTTGCCCAATCCAGACCTGCCCCCGCCCTTTATCCTTGCCAGCGGTCGCGCCCTCATGGCGCGCACCCTGCCCAAGTCCGACTTTCTGGCTGCCAGCCTCAACTTGCAGCATGGCAGCCGCCAGGACCCGTTGGTCCTGGCAGAGCGACTGGTGCGCAGCGGTTATGAGAACGCCAGCAGCGTCACCGCCCCCGGTCAGTTCGCCCGCCGCGGCGGCATTCTGGACCTGTGGGCCATGCAAGACCCGCTGCCCATTCGGCTGGAATTCTTTGGCGATGAAGTCGACAGTCTGCGCCGCTTTGAACCAGGCAGTCAGCGCACGGTGGAAGAGGTTGAACTGGCCCAGATCAGCCCAGCCCGCGAGTATCTTCTCGATCGTCAGGCCGAAATCGGTCTGGAGGCTAAAGACCTCAACGAATTTCATATCCCTCTGCTGCACGCCGAAACCGCCAGCCTGTTGGACTACCTGCCCGCGAACACCCTGGTGCTGGTGGATGACATGGAAGCCCTGCAGGAGCAAATCAGCGACCTGGAAACCCAGGCGCTCAGCCTGCGCCAGGAGAATTTGCTCACCGACCTACTGACCGAAGCCCACGCCCTGCCTTACCTGACCCTGGACGAAATTCGTGACCAGCTGTCCGACCGGCCTTTGCTGGAGCTGGGGCCGGCCGAATCACTGGAAGAGGCCGAGGGACTGGCCAGCCTGTTTCGGCCCGGGCCGCGCTTTGGCGGACAACTCAAGCTGGCCATCGACCACATCGAACGCCTGCTGGACAACGGGGATCAAGTGCATCTCGTCTCGCGCCAGGCGCCCCGTCTGCACGACCTCTGGCTGGAGCGCAGCTTCGCCAGCCGGCGCGTAAACCAGCCCATCTTCACCGACGGCACCCTGGGCGACGGCTGGAGCTTGCAGCAGCCCAGGGAGCCTGCAGTGCACCTGCTGACTGATGGCGAGATTTTCGGCTGGGGCCGCCCGCAACCCCGTCGCCAGCCGCGCCCGGAGCGTGAAGCCCCCGAAGCGCCCTATGTCGACCTGCAAAACGACGAGTGGGTCGTGCACATTGATCATGGCATTGGCATCTTCAAAGGCTTGGTGGAAGCCAAGATCGAAGGCGTCGCCCGCGAGTTCCTGCGCGTGGAATACGCCGGCGGCGATCAGCTCTACGTACCTGTGCACCAAGCCGACCGGCTGACCCGCTATGTGGGCGGCCGCGGCGAAGCCCCGCTGCTCAGCCGCCTGGGCGGCACAGAATGGCGCAGCTCCAAGGCGCGCGTGCGCCGGGCGGTGGAAGCCATCGCCGAAGACCTGCTGGAACTCTACGCCCGCCGCGAGATGGCCCAGGGGCACGCCTTCGGCCCGGACAGCGCCTGGCAGCGCGAGTTGGAAGCCAGCTTCCCCTATGTAGAAACCGAGGATCAACTGCGCGTGCTGGAAGAGGTCAAGCGCGACATGGAAAGCAGCCGCCCGATGGACCGCCTGGTCTGCGGCGATGCCGGCTACGGCAAGACCGAAGTCGCCTTACGCGCGGCCTTCAAAGCCGTGGCGGATGGCAAGCAGGTCGCCATGCTGGTGCCTACGACTGTGCTGGCCCAGCAGCACTACGAAACTTTCCACCAGCGTCTGGCCGCCTTCCCGGTTACGGTGGACATGCTCTCCCGTTTCCGCACCAGCAGCGAGCAGGCGGATACGCTGCGCAGGCTGGCCGCCGGGCAGGTGGATATCGTCATTGGCACCCACCGCCTGGTGCAGAAAGATGTGCAGTTCAAAGACCTGGGCCTGCTGATCATTGACGAAGAGCAGCGCTTTGGCGTGACCCACAAGGAATATCTAAAGAAGATGCGCACTGAAGTGGACGTGCTGACCATGACCGCCACGCCCATCCCGCGCACCCTATACATGTCGCTCACCGGCGTGCGTGACATCTCCACCATCAGCACCCCTCCAGAAGAACGTCTGCCGGTGGTCACCCATGTCGGACCCTACTCAGAACAATTGGTGCGCCGGGCGATCTTGCGAGAGCTCGACCGCGGCGGGCAGGCCTTCTTCGTGCACAACCGCGTGCAGACCATTGAAGGCATGCGCCGCCAGCTCACCAAACTGCTGCCAGACCTGCGCATTGCCGTAGCGCACGGGCAGCTGCCGGAGCACGAACTGGCCGAGCGCATGGCGGCCTTCACCCGCGGAGAGGTGGACGTCTTGCTGACCACCACCATCATCGAGTCTGGCTTGGATATCCCCAACGCCAACACGCTCATCGTGGACCGGGCCGACACCTTCGGGCTGGCCCAGCTCTACCAGCTGCGCGGCCGGGTGGGCCGCGGCGCCCAGCGCGCCTACGCCTATTTCTTCCGCCACGGCCAGCGCGCCACTACGCAAGAAGGCCGCCAACGCCTCGATACGATTGCCGAGAACACGCATCTGGGCGCCGGCTTTTCGGTGGCCATGCGCGACATGGAGATCCGCGGTACCGGCGACCTGCTCGGCAACCGCCAGCATGGCCTGATCGCCGCGGTCGGTTTCCATCTCTACACACGCCTGCTCTCCAAAGCCGTCATGGACCTCAAACGCAGCGGCAAGCTGCCTACCGGCGCTGGCGCGGCGCAGATCAGCCTATATCATCCCATCATCAATGTAGATCTGCCCCTCGAAGTCGGCATCCCCGCCGCCTATGTAGAGGACAAGGCCATGCGCTTGAAACTCTACCGCCGCCTGGCAGACATTCACGACCTGAACGAGATCGAAGCGCTGGAAGAGGAATTTACTGATCGCTTTGGCAAACTGCCGGAGGAAGTGCAGAACCTGCTCTACCAACTCAAAGTGCGCGTGCTGGCCGAACAGGCTGGGGTCATCTCCATCAGCGTCGAGAACAAGCAATTGGCTCTGCGCTACCCCCTGCCCGCGCCTAAAGACCCGCCCAAGCGCTACCCCAACCTCGGCGCCGGGGTGCGCACCAGCAAACATGTCGTCTGGCTGGCAGGCCTGGAGCGAGACGGCTGGCGAAGCCGCTTGCTGGAGGTGCTCTCCACCCTGGTCGTCGCTCCTCCACAGCCGGAAAAACGCCCGCTGATGGAAGTTCCTGTTCAATAAAAAAAGCGCCGGCTTCTGCCAGCGCTTTTTCAACCTTCGTCTTGTGAGGGTGCACAGCCGTGCGTCCTCCAAGTGCAGAGATCCTATTGAGCCTCAGCCACAAAGTCCAGTTCCAGAATCACCTGCGGCGATACCGAGGCCACCTGCGGCGGTGTCTGGATCAGCCCCAGTCCGAACTGCTCGCGGGCGACTGTAGTGCGGGCCTGGCCGCTCAGGCGCGTCTCAGATTCCACGCGAACGGTCACATCAAAGATCACTTCGCTGACCTGGTCTTTGATCTGCAGGTCGCCCACCACCTGGAAAGTGAAGGTATCACCCACGGCGGCACCCGCCGGCAAGCCAAGCAACTGCTTGGGAGTGAAAGTGACGAACTCAAAGGCGCCGGTCTGCAGGATGGCATTCTGAATGGCGCGGTTGCGGTTGCCGTTATCGGTAGCAAAGGTGCGTGCGTTGACCGTCACCGGCCCCATTTGGGTCGCGGCTGGGTTGGCCGGGTCGATCAGGATCTGGCCCGCCACCTGGCTGGCCACTCCGATCACGGTCTTGGGTGACCCACTCAGGATCTCGTCGATCAAAAAGCGGGCTTCGGTCTCTGCCTGCACCAGCTCAAAGGTCATCGCTCCCCCGACTGCAGCAGCAGGCTCCCCAGAACTGCTTTCCGCTTCGGTGGGCTGTATCACTTCCGCCTGCGGCAGGGTTGCTTCAATCGGGATGGCGGTGATCTCACCGCTGGGAGCCGCAGTCGGACCCAGCAGCCAAACCCCCAAAGCCGCCATCGCCACCAAAGCCGCGGCCGCCAAGCCGAGTACAACTTTAACAATAGTACGCATGTATTAGTTCTCCAATCAATAAAGGATTAAACGCAATCAATGTAACAGAGTCGCATTAAGTCCGTATGAATGCACACCGGTGAATTTTTTACAATACTCACCCATACCTTTACTCTACAATCACACCATATCTACGGAGGCAGCATGGCTACTTCACCTGAAGAACAAATCCAAAGCATGGTCAACAATATGCCTGACAAGACTGGCAAGAGCCTGCAAGAGTGGTTCGCCTTGATTCAATCGAAAAGGCTTGAGGCGCACGGCGAGATCATGAAATTGCTCAAGGGTGAACATGGCGTCAGCCACGGCTTTGCCAACACCATCGCCATCCTCTACCGCCAGCAGGCCCAAGGCGGCCCAAGTGCCGACGAGGACCTGGTGGCAGCTTACTTCAGCGGCCCGAAAGCGGCGATGAAACCTTTGTACGAACTGATCATTCAAACCAGCCAGGCGTTGGGTAATGATGTGGTCGTCTCGCCCAAGAAGACCTATGCCAGCCTCCGCCGCAGCAAGCAGTTCGGCCTGGTGCAGGTCAGCGCCAAGGACCGTATTGACTTGGGCTTGATCCTTAAGGGCGTGCCGCCCACCGGTCGTCTGGAAGCCTGGGGAGGCATGTGTACGCACAAAGTGCGCCTAGGCAGCGCCGCAGATTTCGACGCCGAAGTACAAAACTGGCTAAAGCAGGCTTACGAGCAGGCTTAATGGCCCAGATTGGACCCGACTTTCGGGTTCAGGATCTTGTCCAAGGCAAAGCCCACCATCGAAAAAGCCATGCCAGTCAGAAAGACCAGAGCCAGTGGCTGCAGCACCCAGAAGCGTGACCCATACAGTAGCCCGGAATTCAAAGCTTCATAGATGATGCGGCCCCAGGTAGGGTAGACCATGCGGATGTTGAACATCCCCAGAGTGGCTTCGAGAAAAACGAACGTCGGGATCAGATAGATCAGCTGCGGGATCAGCAGCGGCATGATCTTCGGGATCATGTACCGAAAGATAATGCGCCCATCCGACGCGCCATAAGTGCGCGCCGCCTCGATGTAGCCGGCCTGCTTAAGCTGCAAAAAAGCCGAACGGAACGTTTTGACAGGGCTGCCAAACGAGCTGAACAACACGATCACAAACAGCACAGACCAGATGCTCAATCCATAAAAAGAATAGAAGAGCACGCCAATCGCCAACACGGGTAAGACCATATTCAGATCCGAAAGACGCTGAACAAACCAATCGATCCACCCCCCATACCAAACGGCCGCAGCGCCCAAGAAGAGCGCAACAAACACCGAAAAGATGGCCGCGCCCAGACCAAACAGCAGCGCAAATGGCATGCCCCACACCAGCGGAACCAACAGATCACGGCGATAACCATCGGTGCCCCCTGCGCCATACACTTGTCCCAGCAGGACCAGCTGTGCGTTCAGGTCCGCTTCCGGCTCAAATAAGCGCGCCTCGATCTCCAAGCGGTAGGGGCCATTTACTGGGGCCGCGTTAGCACTCTCCGGATCAGTGAACAAATAATACAAAGCCAACTGTTCCGGCTTCAGGTTATCCAGGTTGGGGTAAATGGCGCTGGCCCGCCGCGCCGCGCTGGGGCCGGTGAAGACCTTGTCGGTAAGCGGCACCTTTAGATAACCGGGATCACCCAGGGCCACCAGGTCCAATTCACGTCCATCAGGCGTGGACCAGGTCCATAAAATAAAAGGGCGCTTGCTGGTGTATTGCGACTCAAAATACAGGAAGATCTCTTCAGGCATCTGGCGGTAACTGAAGTCAAACTCGTACACGATCTTGACGATGCGGTTGCCGTCGGCGTCTGTGTCTAAAGTTTTGGTTACACCTGGGCCTTCCTCCTGGCTGTCCAGCAGGATGCTGGAGAGATATGGCTTGCCACCGCCCAGCCAATTGGCCCAAGTGGGCATGGCCGCCTTGGGACGATAAGTGCGGCCCGTTACAGAGTTGCTGTACCATTCCAGGCCGATCTTATTCAGCGGCAGGGCCACCGCCGCATACAGTGAGCCTGCCACCAGGAAAACAATCATCACCAGCCCCACCAGTGCGGCAGGAAATTCGCGGAACTGCACCACAACCGACCAAACCTGCTTGCTCATGCTGCTCAACTGGCGGGGCAATTCTCGACCCCAACGCTGGAAACCCTGCCAGAGCGCGACCCACCCCAAAGTGCGTTTGGGTTGGCCCGCTCGGCGCACCTCTACCGGCACTGAGGATTGCCGCGGGCGCGCCAGGCGCAAACGCAGCGGTTCATCCACTCGAACCCGCGGGTCCACCAGGGCATAGAACACTTCCAGCAGCACGACAGTGACGCCCAGCAAATAGGCAAACACGGTCACCAGAGCCACAGTGATCACCATGTCCCCGGGGAACATCGATTCGCCCCAGAAGTTAGGCAGCGAATCCACATAGAGTAAGCCGATGCCCGGCCACTCGAAGACCACTTCGAGTGCTATCGCCATCTGCCAGAAGCCCACCACGGACAGCATGAAGCTGGTGATAATGAAAGCCAGCGAGGGGCGCAGAATGTGCGTTCTTTCCAACACTTTGTTGGGCAAGCCGCGCGCCCTGGCCAGTTCCACATAATCCTCTTGAGCAAAGGAAAGCAAGTAAGAGCGCCAGGTATATACGAACTGGAAGAACAGGTTGATCACAACCGCGCTGACTGGCAGCACAAAGTAGCGCAGGTTCGAGACAAACAATTGCCACTCGTCAGCCCCGGGCACCACCCGCCCCATGCCGGAGGCAGGCAGCCAACGCAATTGCACAGCAAAGATTAGCACCAGCAGCAGGCCGATCACCCAACTGGGAAATGTAGACAGTGGCGCCAGGAAAGAGATTACGCGGTCCAGCCTGGAGCCGGGCTGGCGCGATAAGCGCAAGGCCAGTGGCAGACCAACAAAAAATACGATCAGGTTTGAAAGACCCACCAGCAGCAGCGTATTGGGTAGGGCCTGCTTCACGATCGCGTTGACCGAGGTCGCCTGGCCACTCACGGGCAGTTGGGCGCGCAACTGGCGGTAGGTGATCTCACCCCAGTCAAGGGTTAGCGCTCGAACAGCCAAGCGCACCTGGCGTACTAAATACGGGTCATTAAAGCCCGCTTCGTCCAGCAGGCGAGCTTCGATCACCTGCAACTCCACCCGGTCTTGAGAGAATGTCTGGGCGCGGAACTCACGCGTGGCCTGCAGTTCGATCTGCCGGGCCAGGTTGGCCTCAAGCACTCCGTTAGTATTGGCAACAATCACAGTCAGGCATATGCCGAAAAATACGGTGAGTCCCACCGTGAGGCTGCGTTTGAGCACAAAGGCTGCAATCCGATAAGCAGGATGGGCGAAGAAAGAATCGAGCTGCATTGAATCACCTTGAGAAACAGCACTACCTGACATATGTGCAAAAACAGCCAGCGCATGAGGGCTGGCTGTTTTTTCGAGTAGCGGGGGCAGGACTCGAACCTGCGACCTTCGGGTTATGAGCCCGACGAGCTGCCACTGCTCCACCCCGCGGCAGGGAAAGATATTATCACGTCCCCCTGGGCTGCGTCAAGGGCCTGGGTAAAAAAGCCAGTTCATCCAGGCATCCCAGGGGCTGGAAACAGCCGGGGTGGCCTGGAACTGCACCATCGCCTCCGGCGTAGCGTCCACCGGCGCGATGGGAATCACCACAAAGTCGCCGTCGCGTGACCAGCGTGCATCCTCGCGGGCCCACTCCTCCACCGCGGCTTGGGAGGTGGCATAGGCGATCTGGTCTTCCAGGCTGGTTTGCGTGGCAGCCAGCTCGGTCAGGCGCGCCTGCTGGTTCTCCAACTGCTCGCTCAGCCTTAGGTACTCTGAAACGCGCTGGGTAAAGGCCAGCAGCACGAACACCAGCAGCATGGCGCCTACAACCAGCGGAAAGCGCTGCACGAACTTGACCATCTTTTCCACGACAGAAGTCTACCTTGCTGCACAAGCAGGTGCAAGCTGCAGGCCAGCTGGAAACAAAAACGGGCGCAAAATGCGCCCGCTGTGTGCCGAAGGTGGGAGTCGAACCCACACGAGCTTTCGCTCACTACGCCCTGAACGTAGCGCGTCTGCCAGTTCCGCCACTTCGGCTGGAGGCGATATTCTAACCGGAATGTGACGCCTGTCAACATGTCCTGGCAAACTGCCCGGCCCGCGTCGCCTGTGCCGCAAGATACCTGGTCTATAATTTGAAGCGATGGAATTCTCCTGGCCCAGCATCGCCGCCTTCCTGGAAAGCCCCTTAGCCAGCACAGTCTACGTATTGCTGGCGCTTCTGTTACTCTCCGGCAGCAGCCTGTGGCTGCAAAGCCACCGGGAACAGGTTTTCTCCGCCGGGGCCGGCCGCGTCTTCGGCTGGCTGATGGCTCTGCGCTTGCTGCAGGCCGCCTTATCAGCAGTCGCCTGGTGGGGTGAGCCCACCGCGGCCTGGGCCTTGCCGGCGCTGGAACGCGGCGTGCAGCTGATCAGCCTGGTGGCACTGGCCTGGTTGTGGGCCAGGCAACCGCGGTCACGCTGGCTGGCCGTGGGCCTGCTGGCGGCCCTCGCCGTGGCGGGCGGCATACTGGCCAGTTGGATGAACGTGCCGGAGGGCGCCCGATTCAATTACTCGGACCTCGACTATATCTGGAGCGCCGCCAGCCTGCTGGCGCTGGCCTTGGCAGCCGCCCTGGTCTGGCGCCAGGAAAAGCGCGCCGGGCTGGGCATTGTCGTGCTGCTCACCCTAGGTCAGGTATTGCACATGCTGCTGGCCGAACCATTCGGCAATATGCCTTTCATTACCCAGGCGGCGCACCTGCTCAGCCTCTTGGCGCTCAGCCGCTTGCCTGCCCCGGCAGCAACCCCAGCCCCGCAAGGCCTGGTGCTGGAGCCTGCTCCCGAGATCGAGGAATACATCCCAGAAGGGTTTGAGCTGCCCTCCGTCCCCGAAGAGCCTGCAAGCCTCGCGGCAGCCCCGCTCAACCTGGAAGACCTCGCCAAACAGGTGGCCGAAGCCTACAAAGCGGATTTATGCGTCTTCGCCCAGACCAACACCGAAGACAGCTACCTGGAGCTGGTTAGCGGCTACAACTTACTACGCGACCAGGCTACCCTACCTGCCGATCTGCCGTTGGTGGAGATGCCGTTGCTAACCGACGCCCTGCTAAGCAGCAAGCCTCTCACCCTGTCTGTAGACACGGATTCAGAAGAACTCACCGCCCTCTCCCAGGCGCTGCGCCTGTCCTTCCCAGCCTTTCTCATGGCGCAACCGCTGGCTGGCCTGCTGGACGCCAAGCCCTGGACCGCCCTACTTCTGAACCTGACCAACACTTGGCAACCTGAAGATGAGCGCGCTCTGCAAAATGACGCCGGTGAACTGGCTGACCGCCTGGCCGAAAGCCTGCAGCACCACGGTCTGCGGGCCGCCAGCCCTGCGGCGGAGCTGCTGCCCGCTCCTGCTAGTGAAGAGGTCGAAAGTCTGCTGAGCCAACTGGAAAACCTTAGCCATGAGAATGAGCGCTACCGCCAGGACGTGCAGCGCCTGCTGACCCATATTGACGAACTGCAAAACGAGGGCGTGCAAGAAGATGCCCAGGCGCTGCACAGCAATCAGCTGGTGGCCGCCCTGCAGCAAGAGAACGAAGCCCTGAAACAGTCGCTGGCCGCCAACCCATCCACCTTCGAAGCGCAAAGCGACGACACGCCCGAAACCCGCCAGGCCCGCGAAGAACTGCGCCTCGCCCTGCAAGAGATCGCCGCGCTGCATGAGGAACTGGCCCACGCGCAGCAAATCACCATGCTGCCCGCGCAGCCGATCAACGCCAAGCAGATGGAGGTCATTGCTTCGATCGCCCAGGAGCTGCGCCAGCCGCTCTCCTCAGTGGTTGGCTACACCGACCTGCTGCTGGGCGAATCAGTGGGCATCCTCGGGGCGCTGCAGCGCAAGTTCCTCGAGCGCGTGCGCCACTCCACTGAGCGCATGAACACACTGATCGACAACCTGATCCACATTGCCGAGCTGGATGAAGGCGGCTCCAGCACCCAGCGCAAGCCGGTCGAACTGGGCAGCGTGATCGACGACGCCATTAGCCAGATGCGCCCCCGCCTGCAGGAAAAACAAATCGCCCTGCGCGTGGACCTGCCGGAGCAATTGCCCGAGCTGAACACAGACCGCGACGCGCTGCAGCAGATCCTCTACCACCTGCTGCAAAACGCCGATGCCGCCACGCCCAGCGGCGGAGAGATCACCCTGCGCGCCCTGGTAGACAGCCAGGTGGAACTGGGCGACTTTGCCCTGCTCCAGGTCAGCGACAGCGGCGGCGGCATCCCTGAAGAGGAACTGCCGCGCGTCTTCTCGCGCGTCTACCGCGCCAGCAACCCGGTAATCCCCGGCGTGGGCGACACCGGTGTGGGCCTCACCATCGCCGAAACGCTGACCCAGGCCCTGGGCGGCCGCATTTGGGTCGAAACTGAAAGCGGTGTAGGCGCCACTTTTAGTATTCTGCTGCCACTCAACCCCCAAGCAAACGCTTAACTCGCAGGGAACCATTTTCCCTGTCGATACGTTATGGTTATTTAAGTGGCCCGATTATTGCATCGTACCCCGATGATGAAGACGCGTCTCTTTGCCAGCATTTTGCTCTGTCTGCTTTTGGCCGCCTGCGCCCCGGGCATGAATCCGCTGGGTCCCCAGGCCACGCCGACTGCTACGCCCTTTCTGCCCAACTTTGCCGGCCAGCCCGCCGGACCTGAAACCAGCCCCACGCTGGACACGCGTGATCTGATTCCCATCCCTTTTGAAGACTACCCCGCCCCCACGGCTCAGTCCGACATTGCCTTGCCGGATCCGGTGGGCCGTTTCATCCAGCCGGAAGGGCAGGTCAATATCCTGCTGCTTGGTTCTGACCAACGACCCAATGACGGCGGGTTTCGTACTGACGTGATCTTGCTGGCCACCCTCAACCCGGCGGGTGAGTTGGTCAACCTGACCTCGTTCCCACGCGACCTGTATGTCTATGTGCCGGGCTGGAAGATGGACCGCATTAATGCCGCCTTCGTGCGCGGCGGCTTCGACATGATGGCCGACACGATGGAATACAACTTTGGCGTGCGCCCGGACCATTATGTGCTGGCCACCTTCTGGGGTTTCAGGTCCATCGTCGACACTTTGGGCGGCATCACCGTGCAGTCGGCCCGTGGGCTCAGCGACCAGCGTGACGGCCACGGCATCTATTCGGTGCCGGCCGGGTCCGTCTTTATGGACGGCGAGACCGCCCTCTGGTATGTGCGCTCACGCGCCACCAGCAGCGACTTTGACCGCACCCGCCGCGAGCAGGAAGTGCTGCAGGCCATCTTCTACCGCATGATCAGCATTGATGCCATCGGCCGCGCCCCGCAGATCTACGATCAATACCGACAGAGCGTCACCACGGATATCAGCCTCAGCCACATCCTGCCGCTGCTGCCCCTGGCCGCCAAGCTCGGCGCCGGCGGTGGCCACTCCGGCCACTACGCCGTCGGACCGGAGGATGTCAGCAGCTTCCGCACTTCCACCGGCGCCGCCGTACTGCTGCCCGACCGCGCCAAAGTGCTCAGCATCATGCGCCAGTCGCTCAACGTGGCCTCCGCCAGCAGCAATTAGCCTCAACATCCAGCTCCCCCATCCTCAGCGCAGCGAAGCATCCCTCTACACACGTCATCCTGAACGGCGTAAGCGTTTTGAGGGACCCCACCAATCTCAGGTCTGCAAAGAGGGCTTGACATCCTGCCCGCATTCTCCCGCGGTGCATTCCCGCGTGCGACAATCCGCCTGCAAGCCAACCATTCGCCGCCAAAAGATATATTAATCGGCCAAAAACCCCGCCCCCTAGCGCGTTAATATATCTTTTTGACAACCGGCCCGCAAAAGCATTTGACAATCGCAGCCACCCCCTCTACACTCGCAAGCATGACTATACGCAACGCCGAATCGCTCAGCGCCCGCAGTCCGCTGCCGCCGGCCATCGCCGCCTGGGCGCTCTATCTGCAGGACCAGGGCTCTTCCACTCACACGGTCAAGGCCTTCACCGCAGACCTGCGCCTGCTGGCCACCTGGCTGCCGGCTGACCAGGGCCTGGGCGGCATCAGCACCAAAGATTTGGACAACTTCCTGGAATGGATGCAAACCGAGCGCGGCGTACCCTGCAGCCCCAAGACCTTCGCCCGCCGCATCACTTCGCTCAAAGCCTTCTTTCGCTGGCTGCAAGCCGCTGGTGTGATCCAGGCCGACCCGGCCGAAGCCGTGGTGCAGAAATCCGTGCTCAGTCCGCTGCCGGGCGTGCTGACCGAGGAGCAGCAGGCCCAGGTGCTCAAGGCCGCCGGGCGCCTGCGCCGTGGCCGCAAGCCGGATGCGCGCAGCTATGTACTGCTCTCGCTCTTGCTCAGCACTGGCATCAAGAAAGGCGAAACCCTGGCGCTGACCACCAATCACATTGACCTGGAGGCGGCCAGCGGCCCGCTGGTCTTCGTACGCTACGCCAATCCCAACGACCGCTACAAAGAACGCAAGATCGCTCTGGCCGCCGATTGGGTCGAAGCCTATCAGGAATACCGCAGCCAATACGACCTCAGCGAGCGTCTGTTTCCCTGGTCGCCGCGCCGCCTGGAATATTTACTGCAAGACCTGGGCGAAGCCGCCGGGTTGGACGCGCAACTGTCTTTCCTCATGTGCCGTTGGACCTGCGCGTTGAATGACCTGCGCGCCGGCATCGAAGAGAACAAAATTCGTCAAAAATTGGGGGTGTCTGAGATCCAGTGGCGCGAGCTGGGCATGAAACTGCACCAGCTGCGCGGCCATGAGCAGCTCAGCCTGCTTTAGCGGCTAGTCCTTGTCCTGCATGCGGATGCTGAGCCCAGTGCCGCCAAACTCCTCGCAGACAAATACGGGTTCCGCCGGGGTGCTCAGCTCCGGCCGGAAGCGGTAGCCGATCTCGGCAAAGTCTTGCAAACCTTGGGCGTCCGCCACCTGGCGGGTGATCAGCCAGCGGGCAAAGGCACCCCGCGCAATTTTGGCATGCACCACCACAAAGCTGGGCTGGCCGGTCTTGGGGCTTACGGTCAGGAACTTGGGGGCTATCACGCGTTCCATATCGACATATTTGCCGACCGCATCAAAATATTCGGCGGCCGCCAGGTTCACCAACGGGCCAGCCGCGGGCAGCAGAACCGCGATGCGCTCACCCCAATAGGCATACAAGGTCTTGACGGCCAAGCCGGGTAACTTATAGCCCATCTCCAGCCGGTAGGGGGTGATGCCATCCAGAGGGCGCAGGGCGCCATACAGGCCGGAGAGGATGTGCAGATGCTCGTCCGCATAGGCCCGTTCTCTGGCATCCAGCGTCGGGGCTTGCATGCCGCTGTAGATATCGCCAATAAAGGCGTCGATCGCCGCCGTTTGTGCACCGGGGTCGGCATGCCAGTCAGCGATCAATGCCTGGGTCTTCTCCGCCAGCGCCGGCGACAGTTTCATCATCGCCGCCAGCTGCCGGGCGGGCAGGTCTTTCAGGTGGCGGTCCAGTTCCTGCGCCTGGGCGATGAGTTGGGGTTGGCGCAGACCAGCCTGCGGGTCCGTCCGCATGGCCTTGGAGGAATGGATCACAATATGCATGAGCGACCTTTTATGGCATGGAATGTGTCAGCTGCAAGTGTAGCACCCGTTGGCTGGCGGCCTGCAAACGCACTGGGTGAGCCGGGCGGTAGCCGGCCACCCACACGATTGTTTCGCCGCTGCAAACCAGCGGCCAGCCTGCCCGTGCCCGCTGGGGCAGCTTGGCGTTGATGAAGAAGTCCGAAAGCTTTTGATGGCTGCCCTCCAATCCCAGCGGCTGAAAACGGTCGCCGGGCTGTGGGCGACGCACACTCAGCGGACCCGGTAAAGCATCCGCGTCCAGCCAGGCTTGCAAGCCGTCCGCAGCGACCCAGCCTGCCGGCGCAACTGCGGTGAAACTGGCCTGCAGGCGCCAGCCGCCGGGCAAGTCCAGCGCGGCGGGCACCGGCAGTGGCTGCGGTTGTACCTCAGCTTGCGGCCACTCCAGGGGCAGCTCGATCCCAGGAGCCGCCAGCCAAAGCGCGTCGCCTTCCAGCCAAAGCTGCAAGGCGCCCGGCCAGTCCAGCCGGCCCACCGGGCTGGGGCCGGTGGCTAACGCCAGGCTGGCCTGCACCGTCTCAAAGCTTAGCTCACCCGGCGCGCCCAGTTCGCTCCAGGCGCGACGCAGCAGGCTGCGCTGCAGCGCCAGCGGCTCGCCGCGCAATGCGGCACGACTCAGGCACAGGTACTGTGTGCCACGCGCCTTCAGGCTGCGCTGCCAGGCCGCGTCGCCGAGCGCTTCCAGCAGAGCTTGTTCGGCGGCCAGCAGGTCGGCGGTCTGGGTTAGACGCCGGGCGGCCCCAGGGGCCGCCGCCTCCAGAGGGGGCAACAGTTCATGGCGCACGCGGTTGCGGAAGAAGCGCGTGTCCGCATTCGATTCGTCTTCAATGGGGGCCAGATCATGAGCCAGGCAATAGACTTCCAATTCGGCACGTGGCACGCCCAGCAAAGGGCGCAGCAAGGGGATCGTATCGCTCCAGGGGTTGGGCAGCCAGCGGGGCTGCATGCCGCGCAGGCCGGCCGGCCCGGCTCCGCGCAGCAAGTGCATCAGTACGGTTTCAGCCTGGTCGTCGGCTTGGTGGGCGCTCAGCACAGCCGTCGCGTCTTCAGAGGCGGCCGCCTCAAACAAAAAAGCGTAGCGCCGTTTTCGGGCCGCTTCTTCGATGGAGAGCTTGTGCTCTGCAGCGTATGCGCCCACATCCTCCCGGCGGGCGATGAAGCCAGCACCCAGGCTGCGGGCCAGCTCCCCGGCCTGGCGGGCATGCTGTGTCGAATTGGTGCGCAGGCCGTGGTCCAGATGGGCGGCCAGCACAGGCCGGTCTGCGGCCCGCAAGGCGTGCAGCAGGGCCAGGCTGTCCAACCCGCCAGAAAAGCCCAAAAGCAGCCGGTCGGCGGGGCCAACGCCGTGGTCGGTGAGGCTTTGTAGAACCTGTGGCAACCACATAGCTCAAATTATAGCTGTGGGCAAAATCCCGCGGCCGCCTGTATACTTAGGCAGGTTAAAATACGCACAGCAAAATCTATGAGTTCTGAACAAGCGGTTTACAAGATCCTGGTCGTGGACGATGACCTGGATACCCTGCGTTTGGTGGGCACCACCCTGGAAAAACAGGGCTACCAGATCATTCCTGCCAAAGATGGCGTGGAAGCCTTGGAACGCGCCGCAATCGATGCCCCAGATCTGATCCTGCTGGATGTGATGATGCCTGGCATCAACGGCTATGAAGTCACCCGTCGCCTGCGCCAGGAACCGCGCACGGCAAAGACCCCCATCATTCTATTTACCGCCAAAGCCCAGGTAGACGATAAGGTCGCCGGCCTGGAAGCTGGCGCCAACGAATATTTGACCAAGCCGACGCACCCGGCCGAGCTGGTGGCCCGTGTGCGCAGCCTACTCAAGCAGAGCACGGGCGGCCCACCCAGCCCGGCCGCGCCTGGGCCGCTGCACAACAGCCCGGGCGACAGCCCGCCGCCGGCCCACTTCGACAGCGGCCGCGGCCAAATGTATGGTGTGATTGCGGCCAAGGGCGGCCAGGGCGTCTCCAGCCTCAGCATCAACCTCGGCGCCACCTTGCACCAACAATACAGCGAGCAGGGCGTCATCGTGGCAGAAATGCGCCCGGGCCATGGCGACATCAGCGCCTGGTTGGGCTACACCAACGCCCAGGGCATGAACGACCTGCTGCGCATAGAACCTTCAATGATCACTGCCAACCGGGTCGAACAAGCCCTGGTGGCCTACAAATCCGGCCTTAAACTGCTGCTGGCTTCCAACCGCCCCAGCGACGCCAGCCTGGTCAACGCCCATGCCCAGTTGGAGGCGGTGGTCAGCCAGCTGCCCAAGCTGGCCGCCCACACCGTGCTGGACCTGGGTGTAGGCATGCCCCTCGGCATTCAGCGCGCCGTGCAGCTTTGCAACCGGGTCCTGTTGGTCGTAGAGCCGGATGTGCACACCATGCCGCAGACCAAAGCGCTGCTGCAAGACCTGCTGGATCTGGGCATCTCCAAGTCGCGCATCTTGGGCGTTTTGATGAGCCGGGTACGCACCGAAATGATGATGAACGCCAACGAGGCGCAAAAAGAACTGGGGATCGAACTGGAAGCAGTCTTTACCCCCGCCCCAGAACTGGCTTACCAAGCCGCCCGCACCCACCAGCCGATGGTCAGCCTGGAGGGTGCCAGCTTCACCAGCCAGCAAGCCGACAAGCTGGCCAAGCTGCTCACTCAAGGCGTGCCGCTCAACTAGCGTACGCCGCGCCGCCCAAACTGGCGCTCGAGCATGTCGATCGCCAGATGAATCATGGTCGGGCGCCCGTGCGGACAGGTACGCGGTGCCTGGCAGGCTTCCAAATCCAACAACAATTGGCGCTGCTCTTCGGGGGAGAGTGATTGCCCGGCCTTAACGGCGGCGCGCTTGCAAATCCGCGCGATCAAGCGCGCTTCGATCTCTCTTTCCAGCGGGGTTTCATCTTCCTCAAAGTCCTCAACCACCGCACGCAGGGCGGCTTCCGGGTCGCTGCCCAGCAGCAGGGCCGGAATGGCGCGCACCCGGTAGGTTTGCGGGCCGAAGGGCTCGACCTCGAAACCGAGGCCCGAGAGCACATTTAACTGCGGCTCCAGCAGCTGGGCCTGGGCCGGGCTCAGTTGCACTGTGGCCGGCTCGAGCAAAGTCTGCGAGGCGATCTGGGCCCGCTGCGCCTGGAAGCGTTCGAAAAGCACGCGCTCATGGGCGGCGTGCTGGTCCACCAAATAAAGGCCATCCGGCCCTTCGGCCACCAAGTAAGCGGCGCCGACCTGGCCCACCAGGCGCAACAAGGGCACGCCGCTGCCCGGCAGGGCGGGCTGTGCCTGCGGCGGCGTTTCGTCGTCCTCCGGGGTTGCCAAACCCAAGGAGACCGGCTCTTCCATCAGCGGTTCCGGCTGGACCGGCAACGGCCGCCAGGCCAGGCCAGCCTGCACCGGTTCCAGGGTGGGCAGCGGTGAGTAGGCCAGCAGGGCGCGGCGCACAGCACGCTGTAGGGCGCTGAAGACCGCATCGCGGTCGGCAAAGCGCACTTCAGCCTTGGTGGGGTGTACGTTCACATCCACCATCTCCGGCGGCAATTGGAGGAAGAGCACCACCAGCGGGAAGCGTCCCACCATCAGCATGCCGCGATAAGCTTGCAGCACAGCGCTGGAGAGCGCCGGGTCATGCACCCAGCGGCCATTGACGAAAAAAGTCATCTCCGAACGATTGGACCGAGTGACATCCAAGGGGCTGATAAACCCTTCAACTTGAATGGCTCCCGGTGGCGCGTCCACTTGCAGCATGCGGCGGGCCATGTGGGCATCGTAGAGCACGGAAAGCACCTCGCGCCGGTCGCCGTTGCCGCTGGTGTGCAGGGTGGGACGACCCTCCATCTCCAGCGAGAAACGCACCTGGGGGTAAGCCAATGCATAGCAAGCCACCAGGGTGCTGATGTGGCGCCGCTCAGTGGGTTCACTTTTGAGGAACTTGCGCCGGGCGGGCGTATTGAAGAACAGGTCCGCCAGCTGCACTACTGTGCCTGGCGCGGCAGGCGTGGCCTGCAATTGGCCCAGGCGGCCGCCGTCGGCTTGCACTTGTGCGCCGCCGGCGCTGTCGCTGGGGCGGGAGATCAGCGTCAGCCGTCCGACCGAACCCAGGGCTGCCAACGCCTCGCCGCGAAAGCCCAGGGTACGGATGGCAGCCAAATCCTCCACGCGGCTGAGTTTGCTGGTGGCATGGCGCTGCAAGGCCAGCGGCAATTCATCCGCCGGGATGCCGCGGCCATCGTCGCTGACCTCGATCAGTTCCTGCCCGGCGCCCAGAACCCGAATGCTGATCTGGCTGGCGCCCGCGTCCAGGGCGTTTTCCAGCAGTTCTTTGACGACCGAAGCCGGCCGCTCCACCACTTCGCCAGCAGCGATCTGGGAAGCCAACTCATCGGGCAGCACTTGGATGGGCATGCCGGAAAGCGTAAAGCGGATAGAGAGCAACGTCAAGGGCAAACTCGATTGCAGCTTGTTTCCGGACGTGATACTCTGTGGCGCTGTTCGTTTTATCCTTAGAAGGAGAACCTGAAGACGATGAAAATGCTGAGATCCCGCAAAGTTGTTTGGGGCGCCCTGCTGGCGCTGATG